>DATHMP010000016.1:0-54439 GCA_035487015.1 Occallatibacter sp.
GCCGTTGTGGGACCGATGAAGGCTTCGAGGTTTCCGCGAGGGAATCCTCAGAAACGGGGGGAGTCGGCGGATGCGAAACCGCAACCTGCTGCGAGGAATCGTTGCCGTGTTGAATCTGTGATGCATTGCGCAGATGGATGGTGATTGCCAGAACGGCGGCAACTGCGACTCCCGCAGGAACAGCCAGCCACCAGCCAGAAAGCCAGGTCGAGCCGAACCAGTTTTTGGCAGGCGCGGGAGTTTCGGGCTCCGGCGGCAGCGACAGCGCAACAATGGCGCGGCACTGCGGGCAGACGGCGAGATGCCCAAGCATCTGCTGCTGTTCGTGGGCCGGCAGCGCATGCTCAACAAACGCGCTGATCTGGTCCGCGTCTGGATGAAGCTCGGGATGTATCGCGTCGGTCATAAGGATTTCGATGCCTTGGTTGAGGCCTCTTGTTCAGAGAACGGTTGAACCTGGGTGGCTTGCAACGAGGCTCGTAGATTTATTTCGACATCGCGCGGGTCGGTGCCAAGGGCCTCCTGCGCCGAGCGCTTGCTGAGCCCTCGGTGGTGGAGATCGGCAAGAAGATGTTTGCGTACATCGGCAACGAGCCGGGTGAGTCGTCGACTTACGGTGGCTTCGTGCACCTGAAGCGCGCGTGCGATTTGAAGCAGCGTTTGTTGGTCGAGAAAATAGGCCGCCAGCAGAAACCGGCTCTCGGCTGGAAGCGCGCGCAGCGTATCCGACACGGCCAGGGCCAGAAGGCTGTTGTCTGGCGCTGCAGCCGGCTGAACCGATTCCGGCGCGGGAAACTCGAGTTCGTCGAGCCGCGATTCCCGATGGGTGCGCCGATGGTGGTCGTGGAAGCGCTGCACTAATGTGGTGCGAAGCCAACCCTGGAGCGAGCCGCGTCCAGAGTAGGAGGCGAACGGGGAACGGCGCTCGCCTTCGCGCGCACGAAGACCGTAAAGCTCGGCGTAGAGGGAATCGGCGAGCTCCTGGCCGAGGCCGGACGATCCTGTGATGGCGATGGCTGTCTGCGTGAGGAAACCACGATATTTGCGCAGGAAGATCTCCCAAGCGGCCTCGCAACCGAGCGCACACGCCTGGGCAAGAGCGAGTTCCGGCAGATGCAAACCGGTGAAGAAGGCTTCAATTTGATGGGGAGACGCGGTAAGACCGGCAGGAAGCCCGAAGTTGTGTTTGAGTCCGACGAACGACAGGGCCCGGGCAAACTCGTCGGTCGTGAGGCCGCAGGTTCCGGCATCAGCCCGTTGGTAAAGGTCATTTTGGAGGGAGCCGGGGAGTTGATCGGTCGAGAGAGAAGAAAGCGGGGAGGTTGCGGACTGCGTCTCAAGCTTCTCCGACAAAAGCAGTTCGTCGGGCTCGGGTGCCGCTGTGCTCACGGCTTTCAGCATACTGCAAGGTCTATCTCATTCATAAAGTCTGCGCAGGTTGATCCGCAAGTACGTTCGATATGAATGAAATCTTGGGTTTGCGGGTACCGGTGGAAACTGGGCATGCAATTCGTGCGGAACAGGTTCCCGTGAAGCGGATTTGGCCCTGTGATTGGGTAACTGAAGCGGAGGCAGAAAGTTACGTGGCAGAATGATTTAAGTTACCTTAGGTTGTACAGGCGCGAGACTTACCACTTTTGTGTGATCAGAAGCGGGATGTTCCGTATTAGAGTGGGTGGTATCGACTAGTCCCTCCAGATCTGGAAGTGCGTCCTGAACGAGCGAGGGCCTTGCCCAGAGGCTTTACCAAATGCGAAGCCAAGTCGGGTGCAACAGGTCCTTTAGGTCAAACGATTTGAGCGGCATGTTGAATGCCGCGGAGGTTTGGGCAGAATGAGTGCTATTGACACGGTAAGCGGATCGACAGCCCAGCGCGCGCGCAGGCTTGCCCGGCTTCTACGTTTCCTTAAATCGAGAACTGAAGGCAGCGCACTGGTGGAAATGGCGGTCGCCCTGCCGTTGATGATGACGATCATCACGGGACTCTGCTTTATGGGAATTGCAGTCGACAACTATCTGGTTCTGGCGCACGCGACGGACGTGGGCGCGCGGTACCTGGCGGTGGGCCGGGGACAGCTTACGGACCCATGTGCTCAGACGGTAACAGTGATTGAGCAGGCAGCGCCGGGACTCACGGCGGCCAATCTCACGTTCACGTTCTACATCGGCGGGAGCGCCGCATTTGGATCAACGTGCAACACGACGGCCGATTTGGCATATATGTCTGCGGGCGCCACGGCAACAGTCAACATCAAGTACAACTATTCCCTCTTCATCTTTGGCTGGAAGCCAAGCACCCTGACGATGCAGTCACAAACCTCGGAAATTGTTCAGTAGGGTTGAGCAAAGGCCGGCAAATGAAGAGTTGTGGAGGGTCTTCATGAAACTGAATCTTGGATCAAAGATGCGCCGCCTGATTTGGGAAGAGAGCGGGCAGATTCTTCCCTGGGCAATTTTTCTCTTCGCATTTCTTTTGGGCGGACTCGGTGCCCTCGTGGTGGATGTGGGGCGCGGAGTGGTAGCGCAGCGTCTCCTGCAAGCTTCGGCGGACGCTGCGGCAATGGCCGGAGCGCAATCGATGGGAGCGACAATCAGCCCTTCGCAGGCTACGATTCAGTCGCAGGCTTGCAAATTTGGCGGGCAAAGCGCGAGCAGCGGAAACTGCACGGTCGTAGGAAACAATGCCAACACCAGCCTGATGCCCAGTGCAGTCATGGCAAGCGGCTATCCGTCGGTGTATTGCTCTTCGACGCTGGCCTCGGCAGGACTTCTTTGCAGCACAATCACCACCAGCGGCGCCGCTGTTACCGGAAACACCGTGAAGGTCGTGGAGACTGAAGCGTTGCCGACGTGGTTCGGCGCGATGATTGGAATTCCAAAGCTGAACCTGACAGCCGCCGCGATGGCCGCAATGCGCGGATCGCCGCGGAATCCCTATAACGTGGCAATCGTCATTGACACAACGGCGTCGATGAATTCGACGGACGGCAAGACTTCGAATTGCAGCGGAACCCGCGTGTCCTGTGCATTGGAAGGCGCGCTGACCTTGCTGGGCGATCTGTCGCCGTGCGCTTCTGGCGGAACCTGCGGTTCGGTGGTAAGCGGCACGCTGAACGTGAAAAATCCCATCGACGAGGTTGCAATCTACACATTTCCAGGGCTGGTGAGCACAACCGCCGCAAGCAACGACTCAACCTGCAGCGCGACAATGAAGTCGCCCGGCGGGAGCGGTGCAACCATCTCCTATTACACTTATCCGACGCTCCCGGTCTACCAGGTGGTTGGCTTCTCGAGCAACTACGCATCGCAAGATCCTTCTTCGTCGAACAGTGGCGCAACAAACTCGAACCTGCAACCAAGTAAATCCACCACCGTGGATGCGGTGGGCGGCCAGAGCGGGTGTGCCGGCATCCAGGCAGTCGGCGGCGCCTCAACCTACTATGCCGGAGTTATCTACCAGGCCCAGGCGGATCTGGTGTCTCAGTACAACACGAGGCTGGCGGCAGGACAGCAGACGCAGAACGTGATGATCGTGATCAGCGACGGAGACGCCGAGGCAGGCAGCGGTGACTTTGGCACATCGACAATTAATACCGCGAGCACCACGTACCCGTCCTACTTTAACGAATGCCAGCAGGCCGTCACGGCTGCCCAGGCTGCCACTGCCGCGGGCACGACGGTGTATACGATCGCCTACGGCACTCAATCGTCGGGATGCAACACAGACCAGAGCGGATACTCGGTAACCGTGAGCGGCAAGAAATATACCAATCCAAGCCCGTCGGGACTAGGACCGTGTACGGCGATGCAAGACATGGCCTCGAATTCTTCGACGTTCTACTCCGACTACGTAGCCGGCGGCAATGGCGGCAGCAATGATCCCAACTGCACTGGCGCGTCCCAGACCGATACGAGCATCAATGACATTTTCTCGTTCATCGCCTCGAATCTATCGGAAGCCCGGCTGGTTCCGTGGGGCACAACGTAGACGAGCCAAGTTGTGATCAGAGCCGGGGAGCAATGCTTCCCGGCTTTTTTCTTTGCGGCACGCGTGGGAAATTGGCGGGACCAGGAGGGCGGGTGGTGGGCGAGGCGGGAATCGAACCCACAACCCCCGGCTTAGAAGGCCGGTGCTCTATCCGATTGAGCTACTCGCCCGCTTGTTCTTATTGTAACTAGGAATTCTGTTTTTCGATCCCCGAGATGGGAGCAAGAGCATCCGCCAGAGCATGCGCCGCGGCGGAAAGTGCCGATGCGGCCAAGTTGGGCGCGGCGCCGCAGGCGGTGAGGTAGGCGGTGATGCCGAGATCGCTCGTGCCGGGTGTAAGAAAGGCACCGCGCACAATGAAATCCGCGCGACAACAGCGGAGAGCGACTGAGCGCAGATGTGCGCAGAGAGCCTTGCAGTCGGCGACAGCCTTGGCAGGAAAGCTCCACTGCTGATCGCTTCGCGGCAGCAGGTCAATGTAGCAGGCAAGAGCGTGTTGAGCGGATTCCGGCGGCGCATCGAGTTCATCGGGATCGAACGCATCGACAGTCCAGACATCGCATTTGGCGGTCCACACCGGGGAACTGCGCGGATGGTTGAGGCGAACAAGAATCTCGCCAAGGGTTGGGAGTTGACGCATCTCTGCGATCTCGGCCACGCGTTCCGGGAAGCGCTGCAAATCGATGAAACCGGGCCAAAATGCGTAGATGACCGGAGCTTCGCCGCCGAGCTCAACTTCCCAATCAGCTTCCATGGCTGCTTCGCGTGACGTGCAGCAGGTAGCGCAGGACGGTCGCCTCGGCCCAATGCATCTCATCGCCGGCGTCGCGCGAGAGATATGCGCAGTGCCCGCCATGAGCAGTCTCGACTAAGGTGATGCGAGGGTTCGCCGTGAGAGCGGCATGAGTTTCGGGAGTCACGCGAATGAAGGGATCATCGAGCGCGCGAAGTACCAGCGTGGGAACTGCGATGCGGTCGACAACACGCGCGCTGGCGGCGCGGTAATAGTAGTCATCGGCATCGCGAAAGCCACAGTAGCGAGCGACGATTTTGTCGTCGAAGTCACGAAGCGAACGGACGGGGCCAATGTCCTTGGGATGAAAGATGTCTGGATAGATCGCGGCTTTGCGGCGGAAGCGCGCCATGAGCCGACGCAGGAAGTGCCACTCATAGCCGCGATTTGCCGGTTCGTGCAAAGCATCGGAGCCGGCAGCGAGATCAATCGCGGGGCAGACCGTGGCCACGGCGCAGAGCGGTGGATGAATGCCCCACTCGCCGGCGAGTTTGAGCACGAGATTGCCACCCATGGAATAACCAACGAGCGCGACGCTTTCGAGATCGTGAACAGTTGTGAAGTGGCGCACCACCGCGCCAACGTCGCCGGAGAGCGCCGATTGGTACAGGGTGGGCGTGAGCTGCTCGGTGCCGCCGCAGTTTCGCATATTCATGCGGACAACGTTGCAGCCGGCAGCCCAAGCGCGCGTGGCAAGACCGCGCATGTAGCGGGATTCCGAAGAACCTTCGAGTCCATGAACCAGGACGAGGGTCAGGCGGCTGGAGCGGACAGGTCCGGGCTGCCAGTCGCAGAAGCAAAGAACGCGGCTGTTGTCGACGGGGTCAACGAGAACTGTTTCAGGTTGCGAGGCAAGCAGAAAAGTCGGCCTGGGCTTGAAGTTGCCAACGATTGTTTGCAGATGTCCGTTGCGCAGGCCGCGGCGGGGCTCAAAGGGCACGAAACCGTCAAAGGGCAGCCCGGCGGGGGCCTGGATCTTCTGGGTTGGAGTGCCTGCCTGGATCACCTGAACCTTGCAGTCGCGCGGGTATCTTTGTGGGGAGCGCGCCCGGGAATTGCGGGCTGTTTTGGGGCGGCTAGTGGGGATCGAACCCACGACATCCTGAGCCACAGTCAGGCGTTCTGCCGCTGAACTATAGCCGCCATGTACCCTACTGATTGTAGCATCGAAGAGATTAAGCGCTGGAGAGCGCCGCCAACCGCCGATGGCACAGTTTCCTGCCAATTCGCCGCAAGTTCTTCCGCCACGACGAGACGGCGAAATTGTTGCGCAGGGCCGTTGGACCACGGGAGCGTGGCTGTTTCGGGATGAGACGCTGCGCAAGCTTGAAGTGCTGCTGGACGAGGCATTTCGCATTCCCGGCACAGACATTCGCTTCGGCATCGATGGAATTATTGGACTGGTGCCTGGACTCGGCGATGTGCTGGCGGGGCTGTTGTCGCTTGTGATCCCCCTGGCGGCGTGGATTCGCGGCGTGCCTTACGTGACGTTGTTGCGGATGATGGTGAACCTGGGGATCGGCGTGCTGATTGGAAGCGTTCCTCTGTTCGGCGACATCTTCGACATTGCGTGGAAGCCGAACCGCAGGAACTATCAGCTTTTGACACGACACCTCGGCGAGCCGCGCCGTCATACCTGGCGCGACTGGGTATTCCTGCTGATGCTGGGGCTGGGGATGGCAGCGGTCTTTGCCATTCCTCTGGCGCTGGTGGTGTGGCTGCTGGCGTGGATTCTGCAGCACTGAGGCGGGCAGAAACGACGGTCGATTCGCGATACAATCAAAAGAAGTTGTCGGGGCGTAGCGCAGTCTGGTAGCGCATCTGCTTTGGGAGCAGAGGGTCGGGGGTTCGAATCCCTCCGCCCCGACCATTCCCTTCCAATTTTCATCGACAAGAAATTAAATGAAGGTCACGCTTCGGCGCGGACCAGCAGGCACGTGATGTTGTCGTGTCCGCCGGCCTTTTTCGCGGCTTCGACAAGGCAGGCGCACTGCTCTTCGAGCGGACGAGCGGCGGAAAGCAGCGAATGGATTGTCTGATCGGAGAGCTCGCGGGTCAGGCCATCTGTGCAAAGCAGGAAAAGGTCGCCGGGTTCGGCTTCCAGGCCAAAGACGTCGGGCGTGACACGGGACTGGGTGCCGAGGGCGCGGGTAATGACGTTTTTCAGCGGAGAGCGATGCGCCTCCGTACGTGTCATACGACCCATGCGAACCTGCTCTTCGACCAAGCTGTGGTCGAGCGTAAGCTGCTCAAGGCGGCCCATGCGCAAACGGTAGCAACGACTGTCGCCGATATTCAGGACCCAGGCGCGGGAATCCTCGACCGCGAGTGCCACCATGGTCGTACCCATTCCGCTTAGGTGCTGATTGCGCTGGGCGCGGGTAAAGATGGCGTTGTTTGCGGCAACGATGGCTTCTTCAACAAGAGCCGGGAGCATGGATTGGCCGTTTTTTTGATGGCCGGCCAGCAAGTGGAGCACTTCATCCACAGCAACAGAGCTTGCGATTTCTCCGGCAGCCGCGCCGCCCATTCCGTCACAGACGACATAGAATCCATCCTCAACGGAAAAGCCGAATGCGTCCTCGTTCGATGGGCGCTTGCGGCCACGATCAGTGAGCGCTGCTGCAAGGTAATGGAGGACTGCTGTGGCCAAGCAAGAATTCTCCCGCTGCCCAGTTTACACGGGGGCGTATGGCCCGCAAACAAGGCCGCACGCACGTTAGTGTGGGGTCGTTCCCGAAGCGGGCGGAGGAACTGAAAGGTCGTAGATCTGAATAGCCCCGGCATTGAGGACAGCAATGAGCTTGCCGGACGGCGAGATGGCGACGTTGCCGCCCGCGTCGAGAATGGGGTCGGCAGGAGCTTTAAGCACCCGCTTACCATTCTTAGAATCAAAGACTTCGACGAGCTGCCCCTTCATGCTGGCGGCATCAATAAGCGTGGTGAAGGCGTCGACGGAATGGTCAAGGGAAATGGTTTCGCGGGCGACCAGCGATCCATCGGGAGCAGGAATGAGCAGCGGCCAAATCTGGCTGCCTTGCGATGGAGCGCTCCAGAGGTGCAAGCCCTCCGTTGAAACAGCGACCAGGTTACGCCCTGTCTGCGGAAGGCAGGCATTGACCAGGGCCGTCTTTCCAGACAGAAAATCGATCGGAGGCTCGCAGGCAGAATCGACCCGGCCGAGCACGCGGGTGCCACCGGTAAAGAGATTCATGTTTAGAATCCAATTTCTGCCATTTCCGCGCAGGGCTTCGACATAGCCGTCTGAATTAATGGGCAAGCGGACCGTCGTGCGGACGTGGCTCACCAGCATGACTTCGCCGGAGGAGCGCCGGAGGATGCGCACCACGATGTCGGGCCGGGCGCGGTTGTCCTCGCCATCGGAAGTCATGCCGGCTTCGGCGGTGGAGGGGCTGCCTACTTTATTGGGATCCGGCTTAGGCGCCTGGGGTTCACGCGAGTCTGTAACGAGATACTGTTGCGCCGGATCCATCTGAAGCCAGAGCAAGGGGCCCGGGAACTGAAGAAGCGGCTTGAGTTCGAGCGATGCGGAGCCTTCCTTGAGCGTGTCGCCGTCGCGGAGAAGGAAGTGTCCATTGCGGAGGGCCCAGAGATAGCGATCGACACCGTGCAGGGTCCACAGAGACTCGGCCTCCGTGGCGCCGTTGGGCAAGGTTAGAACCACGGCCCTGACCTGGCGCTCATCTTCGCCACTGGGTCCCGTGCGATGCAGCAGGCCAGGGGCACGAAATGTGAAGAGGAGCCGGTTTTCATCGAGAAAGTCGAGCGAAACCAGCGCTTCACGCTGTCCGAGATAAAACTGCCCGGGAGCAAAGAAGCCGAGGGGTTCAACCGGGATGGAAAAGGCCGGAGGCTGAGAAGCGATTTCGGCCGGCTTTTGATGCGTTGCATCCGGCGAGGGCTTGTGCTTCTTGAAGGAGAAAGCAAAAGCTTGGGTTTGCGGCGCGCATGTAACCCACACCATCGCCAGCCCGAGGCCTGCGCATCTACCGAATCGAGCCATCGCCAACCGCAAATTCATCCTTTGGTATTTTCGCCGATGGGAGTGGGTTCGTGCAGCGAAACGGGGCGCAGAGCCGTATGCGAGAGTAGAAAAAGAGATGCCCACTTCAACCTCGACAAGCCGGCGTATTGCCTTTCTGGGCTATGGAGCGTGCGCAGTGGCCGGTTGCCTGTGGGGAACCGGATTCTATTGGGGCCGCCTCGCGCTGAATGAGATGAGCGTGGAGTACATGGTGTTGTACCGCTTCCTGTTTGCCTGCGTGGGCATGCTGCCGGTGATTTTTCTGAATCGAGTGCGGCTGACGGGATACGAAGTCCGGCTGCTCCTGATTTCGGCTTTTTTTGGAATTCCGGTGCAGTTTCTCATCCAGTTTCACGGGTTGGCGCTGACTACGGTCAGTCACGCATCGCTGATGGTGGGGTCGATGCCGGTGCTGCTGGGGGTGGCCGCGGCGATTTTTGCGGGCGAGCGACTGGATTGGGCAGGCTGGATTGCGCTGGGAGCTTCGACGGTGGGGGCGGCACTGATCGTACTGGGCGGCAAGCACGCCGCCGCAGCGCAGGGTGGCCCGTCGCTCGAGGGCGACTTGCTGGTGGTGCTTTCCCTTTGCACGGCCCTGGCCTGGATTTTGCTGAGCAAGAAACTGATGCAGACGCACAGTCCCCGGGTAGTAACTGCGTATACGATTCTTTCCGGTACAGGAATGCTGGTGATCTGGGTGCTTGGACCATGGATGGCCAATCCTTTTCTGGGATACAAGAATCCCCCGCCGCCTTTCGCGCATGTGAGCCCAACCGCCTGGACTGCCCTTGTGATTGGCGGACTGGCATGCACGGCCACCACCACGCTGCTGTGGAATTGGGGCATTCATCATGTGCCCGCGTCGCGTGCCGGCGTATTTTTGAACATTGAGCCGGCACTGGGCTCGGCTCTAGGGGTGAAGCTGCTGGGAGAGCACCTGGGCCCGTATGCGTGGATCGGCGGCGCACTGATTCTGGGCGCGGCGATCGTGTTGACCACCCGCGGACAGGAAAGCCAACCCGAAGTAATCCTTGAGTGAATCTCAAGTGATCAACCAAAGGTCGCACGCGCTTTGGACCGAAGCAGTATTGTTCCTATCCTTGTTCCGACGAAGAATGGTTGTGTACCGGAGGAGCAAGTGAGCGGTCTAGCGTGGAGTCACGCCAGTGTTGTTGGTGTCCAGGCGATGGATGACCAGCATGGAATCCTGATGGACAGCCTGAACGAGCTGCGCGTGCAGTTGGCGCGCGGGAGCAGCCGCGACAAGGTCAACCGTCAGCTCGAGTTGCTAGTGGAATTCACTGGATTGCACTTCGAGTGCGAAGAACGCCTGCTGGAACGGCACGGCTTTCCGGATATCGACGTCCATCGCGAGGAGCATCGCCGGATGCTGCACGCGATTCGAGAATTGGTGGATCGGTCGGCGCATGGAGAAGCGTGCGATCTGAACAACGTATTAAACCTGCTGCGCTGCAACTTTGCCGAGCACGTGGAGGGTCTAGACACGCGCTATGGCGGATGGCTGAACGCGCAGGGCATTTACTGAGCTGCCGACAGCGTTCCAGGGGCCGTTCAGTTTCCGCAAGCTTCGACAACCTCTTCTCAACCATTCTTCAGTTCTGCCGATATATCCGTAGCCGGCATTTCCGGCGCGGAGTCGTCGCGATGTCTCTGATTACCTGGAACGACAACCTTTCCGTTGGGGTGCAGTCGATCGATAAGCAGCATGGCGTGCTGGTATCCACGCTGAACGAATTGCACACTGCCATGATGAGCGGTCAAGCAGGGAATGTGACGGGGAAACTCCTCGAGAATCTCCTCACCTACACCCGCGAACACTTTTCCACCGAGGAAGCCATGCTGGCGAAAACAGCGTATCCGGGTCTCGCATTGCACGAACAGATGCATCGCGAGTTGACGCGCAAGGTTGAAGGCTATGTGGCGCGGTACAGCCACGGCGAAATCACGCTGAACCTGCACCTGTTGAACTTTCTTCGGGACTGGTTAACGAATCACATTCAGCGCGAGGACAAAGCGTATGGCTCCTGGGTTGCCGCCCATGGCATACAGTGAAACGGTTCAGACCTCGAACGAGAGCTGCGCGGACGCGAAGAGGGGTGTGGGCTTGGGCTCGGAACAGAGGTCGTAGACGAGGCGCTCCAGGACGAGGCGCTTGTCGGGCGGCGAGGAACGGAGTTCAAGGTCGGCGCGTGCAATGAGCCGCAGGGCGCGGGTAAGCTCGCGGCGGCTTTTATAACGGCGAGCCTGGCGAATCAGGTCTTCTGCAGCAAAGGGCGGCATGCGAAAGCCCTGCCAGAGCGCCTGCCAAATGGCGCGCGTATCGCGCACGTTTTTCTCAAGGATGACAAGCATCTGTCGGAAGGTACGCGCGAGCATGTAGAGATGACCAATGGCTGCATCTTCGCCGGCGTCGGAACTGTTGAGCAGCCCATGGAGCAACGCTAAGGCGCGGGCGCGGTTGCGGGAGCTGATGGCGTCTGTCAATTCATAGAGGGAGCGCTGTTTTGCAGCGAGGACCATGGTTTCGACGTCGCCCAGCGTAATGCGGGCCCGGCCTGTGGCGTAGAGCAACAGCTTTTCGAGTTCCGAGGCGACAAGCATCATGTCGGCCCCGAGGGCATCGACCAATTCCCGAGCGGCGTCGGGCTCGAGGCGCGCGCCGCCATCTTGCGCGGTAGCAACAGCCCAGCGCATTGCGTCTTCTTCGCCAACGCGAGCCAGCTCGACCATGCCACAATGCTCGCCGAGAGTTTCGCTGAGGCGCTCGTAGCGATTCTTGTCATCCATTTCCATGCGCCGCGCATCGGTAGGGATGCGCAGAAAGTCGGCGACGAAAATCAGCAACGCCTGCGGGTTCGGCGAGCGGAAGTAGCGATCGATGGCGGCAAACTCTTCTTTCTTGGCGCCCCTGGTGTAGAGAGTGCGGACACCTCGGACGAAGATGACCTGGAACGGGGCCATGAGTGACGGCGTCTGCGCGCGATCAAGCACCTCAAAAATGGGAGTGGTCGAGAGATCGAGGTCGGAGAGGCAGAAATCCCTCAGATCGGACGGGACAAAGGCCTTAAGAATCGCTGCGCGGCAACGGTCGTAGAGAAAGATCTCGTCGCCTGCGAGCACATAGCCGGGGCGCAGCGAGGTATTGTGAGCGGCAGCGGCTTCAACTTCGCTGACGAAGCGACCGGCGGCGCTGAAACCTGCTCCCCAACGCGCACCGCTCAACGGAGCACAACCTGATGGATGCTGCCGCTCGACTTGGGCGCGAGTGCCATGCGGCTTCAGGATATCGTGCCGCGTGCTTGTCTGCCAGATGTGTAAAACGCGCAGATAACTTGAGGATCAAGCTCATAAACTATTGGTTTCGCTGGATTTTCGTGCAGGCGAGAGCCGGACTCGCAAGCCAGGACGCGTGCTTCAGGCTAGAGCCCTTCAAGCACGTCGGCTACGAGGGCGCGGGCGAAGTCGCGGGACAGGCGCTGGATGGCCGCGGGGCTTTCGTCGAAATACACGGGCAGGTCCGTCGTGGACTGATACTGCTGGCGGAAGACGTAGTTCTTGTTTTCGTAGAGGACATTTCCACTGCGTCCTGTGAGCTGAACGGACGCAACCACCGTCACCAGGAAGCTCGATGACTGCTGCGTCGTGGAGTTGTAAGTCAGCGGCGCAACGGCTTCCTGCAGGATGGTTCCATGCAGCACGACATCGGGGTCGCTATCGGCATTGGGCGTAATGCGTAAGCGGGAACGCGCGGCGAACTCACGGATCACGGCCTCTGTCATCACGATTTCCGTGTGGTACGTATTGGTCCGCGTGGCAAAGACCGGCACAGCGAGCGTATGAGCATCGGGAGGAAGATGCGTTGCGGCGCCCAGGGTGTGATATCCGCATCCACCAAGGAACGGCAGAGCGGCGGAGAGAAGGATAATGGCCAGTGCGCGCATGCCTTCATCTTAGAGCAGTTGAGCGGCACTGGGGCGAGCTAGACCCAGGCCGTCGCAATCATGCCGAGGCTTTCAGTGGACAGCTTGAGGCCGTCTGCGCGATCGCGAAAATAGAGGTGATTCAACTGATCCGTGTCTACCTGTTCGACGCGGTGGAACCCGGCTTGGCGGAGTTCGGCTTCAAGCCCCTGCGTCGAGAAGAAGGTGCGGAATGGCTCACCTGCTCGTGCCACGCGCTCCGCCAATGCGTCAAAGACGGCTCTGCGCTCGGGAGTCAGGGTGTCGGGTGAGAGCGCGTAGTCGAAGCATACGCCTGATCCCGCGGGAAGTCGCCCGATGGTCTCGACACTCGCTCGAAATGCAGGAAGCGTTAAATACGGTACGACCCCCAGCCAGCCAAAGAATGCCGCACGGTCCACATTGAAGCCGGCTTCGGCCAGGCCTGCTGCCAGCGTGTGATGTTCAAAGTCCAAAGGAACGAAGGTGAGATCCGCGGGGAGGTCGATCCGGGCTTCGGCAAGCTTTGCGCGTTTCCACTCCTGGGTGGCAGGAAAGTCCACTTCAAAAATACGCAGATGCGCGAGAGGATTGCGATAGGCGAAGGTATCGAGTCCCGCACCGAGGACTACATACTGCTCGACTCCCGCGGCGACAGCCTCGGCCAATCGATCTTCAGCGTACCGGCTGCGCACGGCCATGAAGGCCCGAAAATCTCGTGCAACCGAGTGAGAGGCGCGCTCCAGATCTCGCTCAAATCCCGGGCCCAGGAGCGGCAGCGCGATGGGATCGTCGAGGACGCTGGGCTGGTCCATGAGTTGGTGCGCGACACGGCGAATTGCTACGCGAAGTGCGGTTCTGCTGGCGCGCCCATGCTCCATTCTTTTGAGTTTAGCCGGTGGCCCGGGTTTTACAGCCGCGTACGATAACCTCATGACCTGGATTGGATGGGCGCTGCTTTCCGCTGTGTTTGCCGCCGCCACCGCCTTGCTGGCCAAGGTGGGTGTGGCTCACGTGGATTCGAATCTCGCGACTGCGATTCGCACCAGCGTGGTGTTGTTGTTTGCGTGGGGTCTCGCATTGGCTTTGGGCAAACACGGAGAGATTCGCAACCTCGACCGCCGCACGTTGCTGTTTCTCGTATTGTCGGGTCTGGCAACGGGGTTGTCGTGGTTGTGTTACTTCCGAGCATTGCAGACGGGTCCGGCTTCGCGTGTGGCTCCGCTGGACAAACTGAGTGTTCCCCTTGTGATGGTCTTTGCCTGGTTGCTGCTCGGTGAGAAGCTGAATCCCGCGGCGATCGTTGGCGGCTTTCTAATTACCGCAGGTGCAATGGTGATGGTGCTCGGGTGAAATGGCGTGGCCGCCGCTTCCCTTCCCTATACTGAACAGAGCAAGAAGCGCATTGACCGCCACGTGACCAACGCAATCAAACACCAATATCGCCCTCCCGCAAACTATCGCCGCATTGTGCTGACCGGATTTATGGGTTCGGGCAAGAGCACAGTGGGACCGCTGCTCGCGCAAAGGCTGGGTTGGAAGTTTCTGGATGCAGACAATGTGATTGAAGCTGAGGCAGGTCGCACAATTGCGGAGATTTTTGCGCAAGAGGGCGAGAGCTCGTTTCGCGATCGGGAACACGCGACAATTGCGCGCCTGGCAGGAGCTGAAGATCTGGTTCTGGCGCTGGGTGGAGGCGCAATCGAACGCGCGGAAACGCGCGAACTGTTGATTGGTTCGCCGGGAACTCTTGTTGTTCATCTTGAAGTGATGCTGGCAACGACGTTGCACCGGTGCCGGGGCACGGAGCACACGCGGCCGGTGCTGGCGGACCATGCGAATCTTGCACGGAGATACGAACGGCGGCTGCCGCTGTACCGCACCGCGCACGTATCAATTCCGGTGGACGATTTGATGCCCGATGGGGTTGCAAACGCGGTGCTTGCGGCGGCGGGAATCACGTAAATCGGGAACGACGTCCCACTTGGTATCATGGGACAAGACGCTTCGAACTGCAGTGCAGCCTTCCCGGCCTTCCGATGAACCCTGCTTCCCAGACCGCCCATCCCGCAGAACTTGCGGCACCTGCCGATTCAAGCCTGCATCCACTGGGCCACGAACACTCGGCTCTCCATGCGCCGACACCGGGCGTGACGGCAACGCTGATCCACGACTTCCGCGAACTCTTCAAGGTTCGAGTGACGGGAATGGTCCTGGTCACGGGCTGGGCCGGGTTTTACCTTGGCTCGATGCAGTCGGGAATTTCCACTCTGCAGCGTGGATTGTTGGACACACTGGTCGGCATCGGCCTGGTCTCTGCAGGCGCGGGCGCACTGAACCAGGCGCTGGAGCGCTCGACTGATGCACTGATGCCACGCACCGCCGATCGGCCGCTCCCCTCGGGACGGATCTCGCTGGCGCAAGGAATCATCGCAGGGATTGGCGCGCTGGCGCTGGGAGCCTGGTGGCTGCTGTTGCACACCAACTTGCTGACCGTATCGCTGGCGTTGCTGACCGCCTTTACTTATGTGGCTATTTACACGCCGTTGAAGCGCGTGACCACGATGGCCACGTTCATCGGGGCGTTTCCCGGGGCGATGGGTCCTCTGCTCGGCTGGACAGCGGCGCGCGGACGGATGGAGTGGCCTGCTGTTGCGCTTTTTGCCATTCTTTTCGTCTGGCAGTTTCCTCACTTCATGGCAATTGCGTGGCTCTATCGCGATGACTACGCGCGCGCGGGAATTCGCATGCTTCCCGTTGCGCAGCCGGATGGCTGGTCCACCGTGGTGGAAGCGCTGTTTTACGCTGTGGTGATGATCCCGGTAAGCCTTCTGCCCTGGTGGCTGGGACTCGCTGGTTCGGTTTATGCCGTGCTCGCGGTGCTACTCGGATTGTTTTACCTCGCCTACACCATCCGCTTCAGCGGCATATTACGGTCCACAAGCGAGACTGAAAGCCGCATGCTTGCCCGCGATCTGCTCAAGGTGAGCGTGATATACCTTCCGCTGTTGCTCACAACCCTGATGCTCTGTGCGATCGCGAAAAGCTAGATTCCAATGACAAACCTTGCACCGTCGAGTGCTTCGCCCTCCGCCACGCGCGGAGCCATTGCAGCGATTCTCGGCATCAGCGCAGCGGCATCGCTCTTCCTGCTCTGGCTGATTTACATTCACCCAGCGGCAGCGGCGAGCACCGAATATGCTTTCTTGCCGGCACTGAATGCCGTCTTCAATGGGCTATCGGCCATTGCCCTGCTGATCGGATTCACCTTCATTCGTGCAAGGCGGATTGCGGCGCATCGCGCATCGATGATGACAGCGTTCGTGTTTTCCTCGCTATTTCTGGTGAGCTACATCCTTCACCACGCGCTGCATGGCGATGTAAAGTATCCAGCGCAGGCCGACCACCGCACCTTTTATCTGTGCCTGCTGGCTAGCCACATCCTCCTTGCGGTGATTGCCTTGCCCATGGTGCTGACCACATTTTTCTTTTCTCTCTCCGGCCGTATTCCCCAACACCGCAAAATTGCCCGCTGGACCTTCCCACTTTGGCTCTATGTATCGGTGACCGGCGTGATCACCTACGTAATGCTTCGCGTAGCGCAAGGGTCGTGAGAGACGTGACGGAGCACGACGCCAGACCCAAGGTTCGCTCCCGGCGGCCGAGAACAACTGGGGATGGAACGCGCGAACTGTTGCAGTGGGGCGGCACGATGGTAGGAGCCGGCGTGTTGGCAGCCTTGTTGCTTGAGGTCGCGCTTGGCGGCTTCACCCGCACGGGTGCGCATACGAATACTGGCTGGTTCGCGTTGATCGTGGCGTTGATGTGCCTTCCATTCGGAGGCCTGTTGCTTGCGCTGGGCATTGCAAAGTGGCTTCGCACGCGCCGGCTGAAGCTGCCCACCGAACATTCGCGGCTTTAAGTTTCGCAGAAATTCATCCTGAATGCACAGGCGTGAGTGAGCGCGCAAGCACGGGCATGAGCAGGATGGTTCTGCTATTCTTTTTCCTTACCGGGAGAGCAGGAAAATGGCGAAATCAGTCAATAAAGTGATTCTTTTGGGCAATGTTGGAAAGGATCCTGAGATGCGTTCGACCGGGGGTGGGACCCTGGTTGCGAACTTTACGCTGGCAACCAGCGATCGGCAAAAAGACTCGCAAGGCAACTGGCAGGATCGCACAGAGTGGCACAATCTGGTCGCTTTCACGAGGCTTGCCGAGATCGTTCGCGACTACGTTAAAAAGGGCTCAAAGCTCTACGTCGAAGGCAAGATTCAAACCCGGAGCTGGGACGATAAGGAGTCGGGCGCGAAGCGCTATCGCACGGAGATCATTGTGAACGACATTTCGTTGCTCTCGGGACGCGACGAGGGGGGGTCGGGCGGATATAGCCGATCGAATGCTTCTTCTGGATCTTCGGCAGGATTCGACCAGCGACCCTCTGGTGGTCAGCAGGACGACTTTTCGCAGCAAGCCGAAATTACCGACGACGATATTCCTTTCTGAAAATCAAAGACGGGCAGGAAACATTGGCCTGAAGAAAAGGCCTCCAGCGCGCTGGAGGCCTTTCTATTTTCGGTCGACTGGATTTTCTAACCTGTCCGTCGATTTCGCTGTTCCCGATTCATATACGCAGACCCTCTTTAACGAGACTGCGGTTTCTCGTCGTGATGCGGGCGCTCTTTTGGCTGCGCATGAGGTTGCTGCGCAGACGGCTTTTCATGTTGCTCCGCGGGTACATGTTTCTCTGGTGCAGGACGCGACTCAGGCTGAGCATGTTGTGGCTGCTCGCGCGCCGGCGGCTGATGAGCCGCGGAAGGTTTCGGCGCAGGTGCGGGCTGAGTGCGCGGCGTGGGTGCCGGATGCGCTGGAGCTTGATGCTGTGCAGGCTGCTCCGGACGGACAGATGGACGCGACGGCGGCGGATTCGCTGAAGGCTTTTGCGGCCGCGCCGAAGGCTGCGAAGTTGTGGGATGAATCGACTCGGGACGATTGGGCTGTCCAGGGTGTTCCTGTGGGATTGTGCGTTCCGGCTGCGTGTGCTCATTCGGCCGACCTTGCGGGGAAGCCGGCATTGTTTGCATGGGTCTTCCTGGCGCTGGTTCGTTGGGTCGCGCGGCGGGCTGCGCAGGGGGCGCGTGTTCCGGCTGCTCCGTCGGACGTGTGTTTTCTGCCCTGCTGATGGGCTGACCGGGACGCCACATCGGGACTGGCGCAGGCGGCTTTACGTTGCGATCTGCCGCGAGCGGCTGTTGCACCACGAGCTGTTGCGGGCGCCCATGATTCTCGGCGGCAAAGTTGGCACGATTCTGCTGTGCCATCTGCACCTGTCTCACCTGCGCTGTCATCGGCGGCGTGTGCTGCTCATGGAGAGTCGCAGCAAGTTCGGCAGGTCTCGGTCTCACTTGCACTCCACCAGGTCCGTTGTAGCTCACGCGATTCACAATCGTGGTTTTGTTGATGTAGGTGTAGTTGTAGACATTGCGGACTACGGTGGTGTTCACGTTATTGGCTGTTCGGTTGTAGGAAAAGCTGCGTCCATTCCAATAGCCGCCCTGGTAGCCATAACCGGTGTAGCCCTGGCCGTAATTGATGCCGCCGTAATACCCTACATGCCTTCCCCAGTAGCCGCGATGCCAGCCGTAGCGCCCTGAGCTGAAACTCCAAAATCCGGGCGTCCAAAGCGCGCCAACATAAGGCGCAGAAACCCATGCGCCGGGAACCCAGTAATAGCCGGCCGAGGCGTAGTTCCAATAGCCAGGTGTCCAGAGGTAGCCGTCGCCCGGACACGGAGGCTGGTCGTATTGCGGCAGCGGCGGCGGCGGCTGGCTTGCATAGTCGACGGGCTGATCGTAGTTGTCGTAGTTGTTGTAGTAGTTCGGATCGCTGTAATCGTTGGCGTCATAGTACTGCTGGTTGTATTGGGGATTGGCGGCGTATTGATCGTTGTCGCCGCTGCGTTGCTGGGATGGAGGAGCATAGGAGCCTCCAGAACCGGCGGCAGAAGTGGAGGCGGGTGCCGAGGTCGACTGTGTCGCATTCGAGATGGGCGCGACGTTTACATTGGCCGGATCAGCGGTGTCCTCCGCCGTGGTCTGAGCGGGTGTCTGGCTCTGCTGGTCCTGAGTAGTCGGAGTCGCGGGCGCGCTGTTGTTTTTGCAACCCGCAATGGAAAGTAGAACTGCGATCGTTAAAGACCAGGCGAGAGCGGCGGGAGCAGCGGATCGAGGAAGAGACATTCTGGCACCTCAGGGCTAATTGGATGCCATGCAGGTGTCTAGCGTTCAAGCGCTTGCGATGTAAAACGCCGGCCGGCGTGCGGCAAGTGATTCAGTATGCGCAGTTTATTGCGGAGCCTTCGGATCGCCGGACATAGCCAGCGGGATCGATCGGGCTGCGGATCCGTCTGCTGACACTCAATCCAGCAAAAACCATGGCGGCAACCCTCAATGAGAATCGCCGCCATGAATGGAATTGATCGAATCGGTCGTCAAGCCGAGCGCTCTAGCTGCATCCGCTGGTTGAACCGCAGCTCATGCAGCGGTAGCAACTGCCGTTGCGGACCATGATGGCGCCGCACGTGGAGCAGCTCGGCGCATCTCCCATTTCGTACATGTCGCGCATGGCATCGGACGCGTGGTAAATGCCGCGATCCTGCATGGCAGGTCCGTTTCCGGAATTCAACGCGGGCGTGCCCGATGCGCGAATCTCCGGGGCGATGCCGCCGCCTGGTGCGGAAGTCGTTCCCATTCCCGATTGCGCGCCGGCCTGATTGAGCTTGCGCGCAACTTCTTCGGCCAGACGTGACAGTTGTTCCTGCGGCATTCCGCCTTCTGCTTCCGGCTCCGGAAGAATCGTCGGCGACTCCGGAAGGGGCGCAGCCTGCGGAGCCAGCCCTGCAAACAGCGTGAGCTGCTCGCCAGAGAGGAAACGTAGATTGAGCCACCGGAAGATGTAGTCCATCAGGCTCTTCGCGTAACCGATCTGCTCGTTGCCCGTCCAGCCGGAGGGTTCGAAGCGGGTGTGCGCAAACTTCTCGCACAGAACGCGCAGCGGAACGCCATGCTGCAAAGCCAGAGAGATCGAAGTGGCGAAGGCGTCCATAAGGCCGGAGACTGTAGAGCCTTCCTTGGCCATGCGAATGAAGATCTCGCCCGGCTGTCCGGTTGGATAGAGACCCACAGTGATGTAACCCTCATGGCCAGCGATGGAGAACTTGTGTGTGACTGAAGCGCGCTCTGAGGGCAGACGGTGCCGGATGGCGCGTGGAGGTGCATTGAGATCCTGCAAGGGCACCTGGGCGATGCCCTGGATTTCCGCGCCGAACAGTGATGCGCTCGTGGTGCGCGCAATTTCTTCCATTGCTCTCTGGAACGCCATCCCCGCCGCGACAACCTGCTTGGCAGAGATTTCGAGCTTTTCGCTGATCTTGGCTTCCAATGTCTTCATGTCAGCGTCTGCAACAGGTTGCCCGGCAGCCATCTGCGAAAGGATGCGGCTTCCAGCGGCATCGATGGCCGAAGGTTCACGCTTGGCATCCAGGCTGGTGTTCAGCGGCTGCGTGCCCTTGGAGCCATCGCGATAAATGGCGACGGCCTTGATGCCCCGACGCCAGCTCTCGGCGTAGGCCTCCGCGACATCTTCTACGCTGGCTTCGTGCGGCAGGTTCACGGTCTTCGAGATGGCGCCAGAAAGGAACGGTTGCGTGGCTGCCATCATCTTGATGTGGCCCATGTAATGGATGGAACGCGTGCCCTTGGCCGGCCTGAAGCTGCAGTCAAAGACCGCAAGATGTTCTGGCTTGATGCCTGGAGCCCCTTCGATGGTTCCGGTGGCGTCGATGTAGCTGACGATGGCATTGACCTCGTCGTTGTCGTATCCCAGCTTGAAGAGCGCCGCAGGCACGGTGTTGTTCACGATCTTGATCATGCCGCCGCCGACGAGTTTCTTGTATTTCACAAGGGCGAGATCGGGCTCGATGCCGGTGGTGTCGCAATCCATCATGAAGCCAATGGTGCCTGTGGGCGCCAGCACGGTGGTTTGCGAGTTGCGATATCCGTACCGTTCGCCAAAAATGAGAGCCATATCCCAGCACTCGCGGCTGGCTTCGATCAATGCGTCAAGCTGCGGCACAATGAAGGGCTCGGTGCTGGTGCGCGACTTTCCGATGTTGTTGACTTCGGCGCGGTGCATGCGAATGACGTCGAGGAAAGGCTCGCGATTGACGTAGAAGCCGGGGCAGGCGCCACCGCTGCGCTCGACGCGTGCTGTGAGCGGCGTAGCGGAGGCCAGCGGCGGGCATTGCGCGGCAATCATGGCAGATTGGAGATAGGCCTGTCCGCACATAATCGCGGTGAGTGCAGCGGCAAGGTCGCGGCCGGCGGTCGAGTCATAGGGCAGGCCAAAGGCCATCAGCAACGCACCGAGATTGGCGTAGCCGAGTCCGAGCGGCCGGTAGTCATGCGAGTTCTTCGCGATCGACTCCGTCGGATATCCCGAGTTGTCGACCAGGATCTCCATTGCGGAGATGACGATCGAAATGGAATGACGATAATCTGCGATGTCGAACGTTCCCGCGGGCGTGATGTACTTAAGCAGGTTGAAGCTGGCCAGGTTGCACGCCGAGTTGTCAAGGAACATATATTCCGAGCAGGGGTTCGACGCATTGATGCGGGCCGTGTTCTTGCTGGTGTGCCACTTGTTGATGGTGGTGTCGAACTGCATGCCTGGATCGCCGCATAGCCATGTGGACTCGGCAATCTTGTGCATGATGTCGCGCGCCTTGAATTGCTTGACAGGCTTCTTGTCCTTCACCGTCGAGGTCCAGAACTCGCCGTCGCTCTCGTAGGAGCGCATAAACTCATCGCTTACGCGGACCGAGTTGTTGGCATTCTGGAAGAAGATCGACGAATAGGCCTCGGAGTCGGGACCCGATCCGTCGTAGCCCGCCTTGATGAGCGTGAAAGCTTTCGCTTCTTCCTTGGCTTTGCACTCGATGAATTCGACGATATCTGGATGCTCCACATTCAGGATGACCATCTTGGCGGCACGGCGCGTCTTGCCGCCCGATTTGATGACGCCTGCAAACGCGTCGAATCCGCGCATGAAGCTCAGCGGACCGGAAGCCTGCCCACCACCGCTCAGGTGCTCCATGGATCCGCGTATTGAGGAGAGATTGGTGCCCGTGCCCGAGCCCCACTTGAAGAGCATGCCCTCCGTCTTGGCAAGGGTCAGGATCGAATCGAGAGAATCGTCCACGGCATTGATGAAGCAAGCCGAGCACTGCGGATTCTTGTAGCCCGTTGCCTCAAACTTGACCGTTCCGGCGGCAGGAACCCAATGCCAACTCTGTCCGTCGGAGTTGGGCTCGAGTTTGTCGCAGCCCACATTGAACCAAACCGGCGAGTTGAATGCCACACGCTGCGTCAGCAGCATCACGGCAAGCTCGTCGTGAAAAATTGCGGCGTCTTCGGCGCCGCCAAAGTAGCCGCCAGCCAGACCCCAGTCGCGAATGGTCGAGGCGACGCGGCCCACCAGCTGGCGCACACCTGTCTCGCGCTCGGGCGTGCCGATTTGCCCATGCAGATATTTCGAGGCCACGATATTGGTCGCCGTCATCGACCAGTCGATTGGCACTTCCACATCTTTCTGTTCAAAGATGGTGTTGCCCTTGCTGTCAGTAATGAGCGCGGTACGTTTTTCCCACTGCACTTCGTCATAGGGCGAAACGCCTTCGCGCGAAAAACGGCGGACAACACGCATTCCACCCTGGTTGGCGGACTGGCTCTGTTCAGTCTGAGGGGTGGCGGAAGTTTGGAGATGAGCCTCGTTCATGGATTGTTCCTCTCAATCGGCAATTGGAATAAAAACCTGCCTGCGCCAGTGCCGGAGCCTTGACGGTAGCTTTGCTTGCAACGCACGGGAAAACGGGGCTTGAGAGATCTTTGCCGGTGCGTCCCGGCCCTCAACAGATTGGACTGGGAGTCCTCTCTGCCGGGTTTTCTTTACAGTCCGTTTACAGCCGCAGATGAAAAAATACCGCTGTCTATTGGGCAAGTCAACTGCAAACCACAATATCTAGTATTTTCGTCACATTTCCAGCACCAGCCTGCTAAACACAGCCAAACACCCTGTGGAAAGCGGAAATTGCCTTGCTGGAAGCGGCCTTTGGAGATTGGAAATGCCCCAAATCCAGTGCAGATGCGGCGTTTGCCGCGGGTCTCCTTCAACTTTCCAAGCCTATGCCCCTTGAAGTGCGCCGACAAGGCGCAGAATCAGTGCAAACCGCCGCTGAGCCTGTGTGAATTGTGGAGAAATAGGGCCGCACCTTAAAGGGGGCGGATAAAACCCTCCCAGAGGACTCAGGATCGCCTCGTCTCGCGCCAGGGGAGTGTGGAGAGGCTGTTGCGTTCATCGAGGCATCGGTTCGTGCAGGCGCAGAAAAACGGCCCCGCAGAATGCTCTACAGGGCCGTTCGCAAGTTCAGGCGGATACGACGAATGGATCGGATGGTACGACGTCAGTTTGAACAAAGACCGTCCATTCGATCCGCTCCGCAATCAGTTGCCTGACTTCGATTCAATCCTCATTCCATAGAAAGACTTGTGGACGAAGAAAACCGAAACGAGGAAGAACGCTACGGCGAGGAGGTGCGCAAGCATCGGATTCCCCGCATTGAGCGTCACCGCGAGTTCGACAGCCAACAAGCCGAACAGCGTTGCAAACTTGATAATCGGGTTCATTGCCACCGAAGACGTGTCCTTGAATGGATCGCCCACGGTGTCGCCGACGACGGTTGCATCGTGCAGAGGTGTCCCTTTCTGTTTCAGGTCGACCTCCACGATCTTTTTGGCGTTATCCCATGCGCCGCCTGCGTTGGCCATGAAGATTGCCTCATACAAGCCAAAGATCGCAAGCGAGAACAGGTAGCCGACAAACAAGAACGGCTCCATAAACGCGAAGGCCAGCGTTGCGAAGAATACCGCCAAGAAAATGTTGAACATTCCCTTTTGCGCATACTTCGTGCAGATCTCCACGACTTTCTTGCTGTCTGCGACCGATGCCTTCTCTACGCCTTCGAGTCTGATATTCGCTTTGATGAACTCGACTGCGCGATAAGCGCCCGTGGTGACGGCCTGCGTGGAAGCGCCGGCAAACCAGAAGATGACCGCGCCGCCGCAAATCAAGCCGAGCATGAAGGGCGCATGCAACAGCGAGAGATTCTGCACGTCGTGGGTCAATCCGCCGGTAAGGGCCATAATGATGGAAAACGTCATGGTTGTGGCGCCGACGACGGCTGTACCGATCAGCACTGGCTTCGCGGTGGCTTTGAAGGTATTGCCGGCTCCGTCGTTGGCTTCAAGAAGGTGCTTGGCGCGTTCGAACTTTGCATCGATCCCGAAGTCCCTTTTCAACTCAGCTTCGATGCCAGGAACGTTTTCGATCAACGACAGCTCATAGACAGATTGAGCATTGTCGGTGACCGGCCCATAGGAATCGACTGCGATCGTCACGGGGCCCATGCCAAGAAATCCGAATGCGACGAGTCCGAAGGCGAACACAGCGGGCGCGAGCATCTGGTCTGCCATTGACGTGCCCAGGCTGAAGTAGTAGCCCAGACCCATCAGGCCGACCATGCTCAGGCCCAGCCAGTAGGCCGAGAAATTGCCGGCGACGAGTCCCGACAGAATCCCCAGCGAAGCTCCGCCTTCCTGTGCGGATTTGACGACTTCTTTCACATGCGCCGATTTGACCGAGGTGAACACCTTCACCAGTTCAGGAATGATCGCGCCGGCCAGGGTTCCGCACGAAATGATCGAGGCGAGCTTCCACCACAGTGTTCCATCACCCAGCGTGGGGATCATCAGGCGCGAGACGATGAAGGTCAGAATGATGGATGTGATGGACGTGATCCAGACAAGCGAGGTCAGAGGAGACTCGTAGTCCATATCGTCCGCGTTCGCGTATCTTGCATGGGCAATCGCGCCATTCAGGAAGTACGCGCCGGCGCTGGAGAGCAGCATGGCCACGCGCATCACAAAGATCCACACCAGCAATTGTGCCTGTGTGTCAGGAGTTCTCACCGCAAGCAAGATGAAGGTGATCAAAGCTACGCCAGTCACGCCATAGGTCTCGAAACCGTCCGCGCTGGGTCCAACCGAATCGCCAGCGTTGTCGCCGGTGCAGTCCGCGATCACGCCTGGATTGCGCGCATCATCTTCCTTGATTTTGAAGACGATCTTCATCAGGTCGGCGCCAATGTCGGCGATCTTTGTGAAAATGCCTCCAGCGATTCGAAGTGCTGCCGCGCCCAGGCTTTCGCCAATGGCAAAGCCAATGAAGCATGGGCCCGCATAATCACGCGGGATGAACAACAGGATGAAAAGCATGATGAGCAGTTCGACCGAAATCAGCAACATGCCGATGCTCATGCCGGCTTTCAGCGGAATCGCGTAGCAGGGATAGGGTTTGCCGCGCAGTCCAGCAAACGCCGTGCGGGAGTTCGCGAAAGTATTTACGCGAATGCCGAACCATGCCACACCGTAACTGCCGGCAATGCCAACCAGGCTGAACAACAAAATGATGGGCAGCGTAACCGCGATCGATTTTCCGGGCACCGGAGCCAGGTATCCGAAATACAGCGAGATAATGACGGCGATGAAAGCCCAGAGCAGAAGAATGAACTTGCCCTGCGTCACGAGATAGGTCTTGCAGGTCTCATAAATCAGTTCAGAGATCTCGAGCATGGTCCGATGGACCGGAAGGTTCTTCAACTGGACATAGATCGCCAAGCCGAACAACAGTCCGCCCACGCAGAAGAGCAAACCGATCATGAGCAGGGCATGTCCGTTCATGCCGAAAAAGCTCACTGTCGTCAGGTCAGGAAGCACCAGATTCGCTTCGCCGCCTGAGTGTTCCGGCTGTGCATAGGCGAATGTGGGGAGAAACAGGCCCAGAAGCGCGGCCATGGTCCTGTACTGGCGCTTGACCAGGAATCCCGCGCTCCGCTTGATCGCCTCTACGATCTTTTCCGAGTCCAGTGTTCCGGCACCAAGGCCGATCACCTGGCGTGCATTGAAGTGGGCCGCAATGGGCAAAAGCACGCCCATGCCCAGAAAGAAGAACACCCAGTACTGTGCGACAGTCACAAGTCCTCCCAACGTGAATGGTTTGAAGCCATAATTCAAAAAATGCGGAAAAGCGCGACCCCGGGGAACCCCTTCAAAAGTCACGGGAAGCCTATCATCCGGGTTTAGGACTGTCGAGTGATTGCAGTCACAGGGGCTCCCCGTGCCAATAACTACACATTCTTCAACTTTTAGGTTCAGAATGAACGGGTTCCATTTACAGTATTTGCCAGGAGACTCCCCAGGAAAATGACTTCGCCTACCTTGCTCACTCCGCGGCAAGCTGCGGAGAAACTTGGCATCAGTTATCCAGCCGTCAAACACTGGATTTTGGCTGGCCGTATCCGTACGGTTAAAACGCCAGGTGGACACCACCGCATTCCCATCGACGCGCTGGAGGAGTTCATGCCTTCCGGCGCCCTCAAATCTGCCTCGCCCCGCATCTCGGGACGCAACCAACTGCTGGGGACCGTCACAGAAGTCGTGATTGAAGGTCTCCTAGCTAAAGTCGTTCTGAGTGTCGGAGGCCAGCGCATCACCGCCATCGTCACTTCCGATGCCGCACACGACCTCGATGTCAAGGTCGGCGACTCGGCATTCGCGCTGATCAAAGCGACGGAGGTCATGATCGCCAAACCGTGAAGTGCTTTCCTGCAGTCAACGTCGCGATCGCCGAGTCGGAGACGGCATTCGCGGCATTTTAGTCAAACGACCGCGAATGCTCTCTTATAATTTGCCTTAAGTCGTATCGATTTAAGGAGCTCCCTTGCGCGTCCCGCAAACTTCCCTTTCCCTGCCTTGTTCCCAAACCCCAAATTCGACGACATCCGGAGAGCCTGGACGCTTTTCGGACCGGTCTACGCCGGCTAACGGGAATGCGCAATCCCGGCGCGCGCGACGGGTCTTCGCGACTTTTCTATTTGCGATTTTCGCTCTTCAGTTCCTGCGCCCGCAGGCGACTTTGGCAAAGAATGCGGGTACCGGCGCGATTACCGGCAGCGTAACCGATCCGTCGGGCAGCGCCGTCGCCAACGTTCTGGTTACGGCAACAAATAAGGACACAAGCCAGGTCAACCAGGAAAAAACGGGCACGGACGGGGCTTACGCCTTGTCGCCGCTTCCTCCCGGCGAGTATCGCTTGAAATTCAGTGCGATCGGCTACAAGACTGTTGAAGTCGCTTCCGTCGCTGTCAACGCAACGGAGACGGTGGGTCTCAACGAGGTTCAGGCGCGCGAGCCTGCTGCAGAGGCTCCATCGGCCTCCCTGACATGGCGCGGCATCACGTTCTACGGCTCATTCGACGTCGGCGCCGGCTGGGTGAGCCACGGCTTGCCCCAAAACGCCTACAACTATGAAGGCTCGTCGTTGGTGAACCGAAACGGAAACAGTTCTCGATTTCTCGTTGAACCGAATAACCTTTCGCAGACCGGCCTCGGCATCCGGGGCAAAGAAGAGATCGGTCACGGCTGGTCCGTAGTCTTCAACGCATCAACCGGCATCAATCCCCAGTCGGGTCAGCTTGCCAACGCCTCGGCTACCGACATCGAAAACAACGGCCTGCCGCGGAGCCAGTATTCGGAAGCCATTGACGGTGCACGTGCGGGTCAGCCCTTCAATGACGAAATCTATGGCGGAATCTCGTCCGAGGTCTTTGGAACGATGACCTTCGGCCGCCAGCGCGCGCTGGGCACCGATGCCATGCTGCAATACGATCCGGCAGGCGGCAGTTATGCCTTCTCCTACATTGGCTACAACGGCACGATGGCCGGCGGCGGTGACACTGAAAACAGCCGCTGGGACGATGCTGTGAAGTATCGCCTAACCCACGGTCCAGTCCATTTCGGCGCGATGGGAAAATTCGCCGATGGCACGGGCGGCTGCTACTCGGCCTCCGCAACCTGGAGCGCCGGTACCTGCACGCCGGAGAAAGCGCATAACACTGCCTATGGATTCAACATCGGTGCAGGCTACCATAAGCTTTCCGGCGATATCGTTTTCCAGCACTACAATCAGGCCATCAGCGTATTGAACCCGTTGCTCGGCCCGCAAAGCCTGAGTTCCGCAGGGCAATATCAGTCGACAACAGACAGCATCAACACCAACCCCATCACCGGGACCAACCTGATCGCAACAACCAACACCGTCTATGGCATCGTGACCGACAACCGAGCCATCATGGGCGCTGCCAAGTATTCGACCGAACGTTTCAAGTACTTTGTTGGTTATGAATTCATCCGGCAGAATAACCCCGACCATCCATTGGGCGTCGGCGCCACCGATCAGGGCGGTTATCTCATGAGCGGGGTCGAAGACAATAATCTCGATTCCACCAAAATGGTCCAAATCTGGTGGACGGGCGCGAAATACACATACGAAAAGAAGACCGACTTCACACTTTCGTTCTATGAGCAGGTGCAGAACGACTTTCGAATTCCGTCAACCTGCTCGGCCTCCGCAGGTTTCCGGAGTTCTTGCGCGGGCACGCTCAACGAGGCTTCGTTCTATGGGAATCATCATTTCACCAAGCGCTTCGACGGATTCACTGGACTTGCGTATTCGTTTGTCACAGGCGGTCTGGCCATTGCAATCCCGCACGGCCCCGGCGTTCCCTATCTCCACAAAAGCAATTTTGCTCCGACAATCGGTGGCCGTTTCAGTTTTTGATCACTCGATGTCGATATCAAATTGATCGTCGGGTAGCTGAATCTCGAGATTCTCGTCGTGCTGATCGCGCACTTTTCCGTTAGGCAACGGATGCAGCTTGAACAAGACCAGAACGTTGCGGTCCGGGTCGTCGAAAGCGGGAAAGCTGGCAACCTGTTCCAGCGAGTAATGGGTATGCAAGTCGGCTAATGTGCCTGGGTCCAAATCATTCCATGTGGCAAACCAGCCCGGGTCGTAGGCCGCAAGCTTGTCGTGAAGCGACAGCATACCGAAGTCGTCGCAGAGAGACGGCAGATGTGTCGCGAGAGTAATCTCGTCGCCACTGACTGAAATCAACCGGCGATTGCCGTTGGGGTGTTCGTCGACATACGCCGTGAGCGCGTTCGCCGCCTGAATGAAGGTGTACTCCGGCCGAGCGGTGTATCCGGCTGTCTTCGTTCCGTTCCATAGCGCAGCGACTGCGGCCACCGCGATGAGGCCCCATGCAAAGTGCCGCGCCCGGCCCTTCGCGGACTGCAGGGTTGCTGCACCGCGGGCAATCAGGATGAAGCAGAACACCGCAATCACGGCGAAGTAACGCGGCTGCGGGTGGTCTTGCATGGTCATAAAGAAAACATAGCCGGCCACAGCGAGCACAGATGCCCCGCTCACGGGATCCAGGCGGAGAGCGCGCGCCCATGGCGTTCGCAGGAAAACGATCGCGCCAAGAACGATGAGACCGGCGAGCGGAATCAGGATGTGATCGACCCACAGCCCGCCATGAAAGGACCACCAGAGGCTCTGTGCGGGCCAGAAGAGATTGGACGGCTTCGGATAGGTGTTGATGTAAAAGAGGTACCGGAAATCGGGCATCAACCCTGCGTGGAACACGATTGCCATCCAAAGACAGTAAGTCGCTGCGCTCGTAAGCCCTGCGATGCAGGCGCACTGCAGAAATTTCCGGCGCGTTTTCCAAAGAGGCAGCAGCATCGCCCACCCGATTGCAGGAAGCAGGAAGACGGCCGTCGACTTGGTCAACATCATTAACGTGAAGAGCAGGCCGATCGCCACTGCAGGTCCGGCTGCGCGCCGACGCTCCGGAAGGCGAATGGCCAGATTCAGGGCTGCCAATGTCAGGGTCGTCAGAAGTGGTTCCAGAATGGCCAGCCGGCTGAAACAGTAGAGGAACGGACTCGTGACCATGAGCGTCAATGCCAGCAAACCGCTCCAGCGCGGACCTCTCGAACGCAGCAGAAAATAGGTGAGCAGAAGATTGGCAAAGAAGAATGTAATCACCAGTCCCCGGGCCGCCTGCAGGCTCACTCCCACCAACCCGAAAACGACCCATTCCAGGGCCGGCCAGACGGGCAAAGCTACTGCAGGATTGAAATCTCCCGGAAGATACCAGTTGCCGAAGAGACGAGCGCGGACGGCTGCATTGCCGTACCAGCCTTCATCGGTGTACTTGGCCCAGTCGGTCGACCAGGGCGAGTGGTTTGGGAAGTCGGCCGTCAGATGGATCGCATGAGCGGCTGCAAAGCCACAGAGCACAACAACCCAGGCCAGAAGTCCCCAGCGCTTGATCACGAGCGTCAACTGCGAAGTCTCCTGCCGAGTGAAGTGGGCGAACCGAAGGGGAAGGAGGTCTTGCTGCAAGTATACCGTTCGCTTTTTCGGGCCGGTCGTTCCCAATTCTTTGATTTTCCTGCGTTTGGAGGAAGTCGTCCACAATCACGCCGTTTCCAGCCGGCGGGTACAGGAGGAATCTACAAGCACACAGGAAAATGTGGATTATTTTCGCCTTTTATTCTCCTATACTCGCAATTGTGTTTCTGCTGCCTGCCGGCCGCCAATGCGATTACACGCTGCGCTGCAAAGACTGCGGCGAGAACGTTCCGGCGCCGGTACAAACACTGCCAGACTCATGGATTCTGGCCATATGTCCTCTTTGCGCAGGAAGACGCCGCTACCTGCCCAACGAGATTTTCCGGGGGCGCTTGTCGAGCAAGCTGACTCCTCAAATGCTTCGGCCCATGGTGCGCGGATGGGACTGATGCGAAGAGCCATCTCACGCGAAGAAGAGGAGCGGACGGCATTGGAAGCTCAGACACGATCCAACAATCAACGCTTTGCGTCGACCGTCACAATTGCTGCCGTCATCATCGCAGCAGTGCGGTTGGCGCGAGAAGCACAAGTGGGTCGTCCATCGCCGCGTGTGGCATCCGTAGTGGCAGACAGCGTGGCGCTGGCACGCATCATCCGGGAGAAGGTGCTTCGCTGAGTGCGTTTCTTTTGAATGCACGGCGCGCCAAAGCGAATAAGAACCGCAACTTGAGTCCACTTTAGGTGCACTCCGAGAGGCCGACAGTTGTATTGGCGGTTGCATCGATCAGGCTTACGTTCTCTACAGCAACGAGATTCGGGGCACCTGGGGAGGATGCTCCGGCGCTCGCAAGGTTGCGAGGGGTGAACCGCTGGGAATTCGCCGCACCCTGGGAGCCCAGGCGCTGAGCCCGCGTCTGGGCTCTTTTTCTATCGAGTTCCAGAAGGACGACTGTGAGCTTCTACTCGTAAGCCAGGGCATCAATGGGATCTTTGCGCGCTGCCAACCATGCGGGATAAAGCGCACCGAGAAGCGAGCCGGCAAAAGCGATCAGCGCGCCCCATCCAATCCACGCAGCGGTCATCTCAAAGCTGAAGGTCGGATACTTAACGCCCAGAAGAGCGCGAACACCGTAGGTTCCGAGAATGCCGAGGAATACGCCCGCGATTGCCAGGACACCGGTTTCGCGCAATACAACGCTCACGATAGTCATTTTGGAAGAGCCGAGAGACTTGAGGATGCCGATCTCACGCGTACGCTCAAGCACCGCCGTGTACATGGACTGGAAGATCACCAGGAATCCAACAATGACGGCGATCGAAATGACCACATTGAGGGCCAGGTCGAAGCCCGGGAAGCGCGACGGCGTGTAGAGAGAAATCAGGTCAGACATGGTCTGAACCTTGTAATTTTCAAGGCCTTTTGTTGCGTGAATTTCGTTGATGATTGCCTGATCGTTGGCGGGATCGTCTGCCTTGAGATAAATCACCGAAGATTTACCTTCTGCGCCAGTGAGTGTACCGAGAGTCTCAATGGGAACTAGCTTGCGACCTCCTTTTCCGCTTTCAACAATGCCGCAAATGCGAAAAGAACGGTTGTAGATACTGATGGAATCGCCAACATGCCGGCCTGGTGCTGCACGCGCGAAAACGTCATCCACGATTACGTCGTAAGGTCCAGTGAACGGACCTCCGGTAAGGAATACGAACGGCTTGAGAGCGTTATAAGTCGAATAATCGATGCCGTAAAGGATCTCGACAGATCCTGACATTGAAAAATTTGATATCACCGGTGCAGCAACAGCGATGTGCGGCAGTTTCGCAAGGTAAGGACCGAGTTGAAGCGGAATGACCGAACCGCTGACCCCGCCCATGAAGCTCGCGTTCGATGGAGCGACAACAAGATCGGCGCCAATACCGTTGGTGCGATTCTTTTGATCGTCAAGCATTCCCATGAAAATGGCGACGATCGACAGGATCATGACGACTTCGATGGCCACGGCAAGAATGCTGATCATCGAGCGCATCGGGCGGTGAAGGAGGTTGGCGAAGACCATCTTGTTCATTGCGAAGCGCGACTCCCCTGGCGCACTTCGGATAGGCCGCGCCATCGATTTCTAGGGTACCAGTCGGGAGTGACGATCACTCCTTATGGCAGATGGCGAAGGACATGCAGTGTTGCTGAGTGGAAAAATTGAGTGCCCGCAGTCACTTCAATGGGCCAGACCGAACGTGTATAGTTTGGCAATAGGGTGGCGGAGCGATACGTTACCTCAGGTCAGTGAAAACAAAAGGCTACTTGAGAAATACTTTTGACTTGGCCAAATAGCGGGTTTATTGTGATTGTGGAAATCCGACGGGAAATATCCCACGAATTGGTTACCGATGGGCAGTTTTGGCGAGGACCTGCGCGCTGAACGGGTATCCCGGGGCATCGCGCTGGAAGACATTACCGAGATTACCAAGATCAGCCAGCGGCACCTGGTTGCTTTGGAACAGGATCGATTCCGCTTGCTTCCCGGCGGCATTCTGAGCAAAGGCATTGTGCGTGGCTATGTTGGCGCAGTTGGCTTGGATACGCGCGACTGGACAGATCGCTTTTTGCAAGCCTCTGCCGCATCCGGTGCGGCCCTCGACAACGACGAAGGCTGGACCGAGTTTGCCTCGAATGTAGGTCGGATTCGAATTGAACAACGCGAAGCATCTGCTATGCGCATGCGCTGGGCGGGAGCTGTGGTTTTGATGGTCGCCGCAACGGTCGCGGCGTTTCTCACTGTGCGCTACTTTGGTTTGCGTGCGGGCTGGTGGGATAGCCTCATGCCCCTGCACACCGTCTCAGCCAAGACGCACGCCATGGTCGTCAACACATTGGACTGGATCCGGAAGTAAGCCTTATTCCCTGCCCTCGCACATTGAACCGGACCCAAACCCCTTTTGGGTATGCGCTTCGATGAGCGTATGCCGCATTTGAGCCTCAATTGAACGCCATTCGCTGACTGGCTTTGCCCCCAAACCGTCCGCGCAATTACCATAGAAGGGTACATCTAGAACAGAATCCCGGTGTACGAGCTTGTCTCCCCAAACGAGGAGAGGCAGTCTGGGCTTGATTTAGCTTGTCGCTGCTTTTTAGCAATGCCGGAGACGAGCCGAGCCAATCACTGAAATCCCTGATGGGGAGGAATGCGAAGTTGAGCGACCGTTTTTTGTTTACTTCCGAGTCCGTGACTGAAGGTCATCCGGACAAGATTGCCGACCAGGTCTCAGATGCCATTCTGGATGCCTGCCTCGAGCAGGATCCCTACAGCCGTGTTGCGGCAGAGACGCTCACGGCCACCGGCCTTGTCGTCATCGCCGGAGAGATCACAACCAAGGCATATGTCGACTTCCAGAGCCTTGTGCGCGGCGTCGTTGCATCCATTGGCTACGACAACGCCTTGTACGGGTTCGACTCGAACACCTGCGCCGTGATCTCCACCATCAACAAGCAGTCCGGCGATATCGCGCAAGGCGTTGACACTGGCGGCGCGGGCGACCAGGGCATGATGTTCGGCTATGCGACGAACGAAACACCGGAGCTGATGCCTGCAGCCATTTCACTGGCGCACAAGCTCACACGGCAGCTGAGCGCCGTCCGCAAGAACGGAAAACTGCCCTACCTGCGGCCGGACGGCAAGAGCCAGGTCACGATTGAGTATGATGAAAAGGGCAAGCCGGCGCGCATTGACGCGGTTGTGATCTCAAGCCAGCATGCAGAGACGGTGAGCAACGAAGATCTGCACGCGGATGTGCTCAAGCATGTAATTCAGGCTGTACTTCCTGCGAAGTTGCTCGATGAGCACACCAAATACCACATCAATCCGACGGGACGTTTCGTGGTTGGTGGTCCAATGGGTGATACCGGTCTGACAGGCCGCAAGATCATCGTTGATACCTACGGCGGAGCGGGACGGCATGGCGGTGGCGCATTCAGCGGCAAGGATCCGACAAAGGTGGATCGCTCGGCAGCCTATGTTGCGCGCTACATTGCAAAGAATATTGTTGCTGCGGGCCTGGCCGACAAGGCTGAAGTCCAGTTGGCCTATGCCATCGGCGTAGCCGAGCCGGTAAGCGTGCTCGTGGAGACGTTCGGTACCGGCAAGATCAGCGAAGCAAAGCTGACCGAACTGGTGCGGAAGAACTTCTCACTTACGCCCAAGGGCATTATTGAAAGCCTCAACCTCCGCCGTCCAATTTACAAGCAGACCGCGGCCTACGGGCACTTTGGACGCACGGAACCGGAATTCACCTGGGAAGCTACCAACAAGGCCTCGAACCTTGCCGAACAGGCCGGTGTGATTGCGGCGGCAAAATAGAGAACATAGAAATTCCAACCAGCAAAAGGGCCTTCCGGCGGAAGGTCCTTTGCATTTTGCCGCAGAAAATTTCAAACCATGACGACCTTGAAATGCGTTGGCCCCGACGCCCCGTCTAACCTCCGTGCTTTAAAATTCATCGGGACTGAGCTCTGAGAACCGAGGGGAGAACGATGCGTCTTTTTCGTGTTTTTGCACTTGTTTGCGGAATTGTTGTGAGTGTTGTCGGAGCTGCCGCACAGGCAACTCCGAACTGGGACTATCAAGGCAAGAACGGCCCACTGAACTGGGGGAAACTCGACCCCGCCTATAAGGCTTGCGGAAGCGGTCATGAACAGTCGCCGATCGATATCCGCGGGGCTCATCTGAACAAAGCGCTCCCGCCAGTCGAGTTTCACTACATTGCCGGCTCGGTGACACTCGAAAATACGGGGCGAACGATCATCGCGCACGTGCGGCCGGGCAGCTACATCGTCGCTGACGGTGTGCGTTATGATTTGCAGCAATTTCACTTTCATCATCCCGGAGAAGAGGCCGTCAAAGGACGTTTGACGGACATGGACGTGCATCTGGTCCACAAGAGCGACGACGGAAAAATTGCTGTGATCGCAATCCGCTTTGCGATGGACCGCGGTGAACCCGATGCCGTACTGGCCGCGCTGTGGCCTCATTTACCCAAGAAAGCTGGGGATACGGTCAAAATGGAGGAAATGATCGATCCTGCCGCCTTTCTCCCAGCGGATCGTGGTTACTGGACCTACATCGGCTCTTTGACAGCGCCGCCCTGCACGGAAGGCGTGCGGTGGTATGTGTATGAAGACACTCTCAGCATGAGCTTGTCGCAATTGCGTGCGATTGCTGCGCTGTTTCCTATCAATTCCCGACCATTGCAGGATGCGCACGGGCGGAGGATCGAAGCCAACGAGTAATCAGCGCTCTATCGACAATGGAGTGAATTTCAGTACGAGACCGTCGCCGTTGGTGAGCGTCTGCGCTGCAACTGCGGTAATGTCTGGGATGAGAAAGTGCGCGTCGCGAAGCGATTCAATCGAATGCGAAAACGTAGTCGCAATTACGGTGCAGCCGGCGGCACGACCCGCGGTGGCTCCGGCTGCCGCATCTTCAAACACCGTGCATTCCTCAGGCGCGAATCCCAGTAAAGCAGCGCCGGCAAGATAGGGAGCAGGGTGCGGCTTGCCTTCGCTGACGTCGTCTGCCGTCACAATGCGCTCTGGCACTGGAATGTTTCCCGCAGCCAATCTCACACGCGCAAGTGGCTCGGTGGCGCTGGTCACAACGGTCCAACGATCCTGCGGCAGCGTGGAAAGAAACTCGAGCACACCGGGGAGTGCCGTAACACCTTCGGTGTCCTCCATCTCAATTCCTTCGATAATTAGGTTTTCTTTCGCGACGTCAAGATCAGGCCGCAACTCCGCAATGGTCTCCACGCTGCGGCGTCCATGCGCGAGACGCAATGCGCGCTCCGGGTCGATGCCACGCATTGTTGCCCACTTCGTCCAGCTCCGCTCCACCGAGCCGATGGACGAAATCAGGATGCCGTCCATGTCGAAGAGAATGCCTTTGCAATGAATTTGTATAGGGAATGAGGCTATCGAAAAAGACATGCCTCATTGTATCGAGGATTCGAGAACGCCTTACCGCCTTGCGGGCACCGGGGGCCCGGCCACTGAAAACACAATGCGAGGCGGCGTATCAAAGTTAACAACCGCATCCACGGTAGATTTGTGACCTCCCGATTGCAGCTCGTTTTGCCCGAGAGTGATGGCATTTTTTCCGATGGTCGCTTCCGCACTCCACCGATCAAAGCGAGCAAGAGCTTTGGGGAACTCCGCTGTCTCCTCCTCGAACGCTCCGCGCCGCCAGTTGAAGTGCAAAGTGCCGGTTGCCGAATTGGCCAATTCCCTGTCTGTAAATCCGGAGAGGGACACTTTTCCGCCGCCGTCGATCGGGCCTCCAATGCAACGGATCTTGAGAAGATCGCAAAGTCCCTGGCCGTTCAACTTCTCAAAAGTTCCCTGGAATGCATAAGAAGGTTTTTCTCCACTTGTCAGCGTTCCGGTGACGTGAAACTGGCCGCCCAATCCGCTTGCTTCGAAACTTGTAAACTCGGCGCTCGAAGGCAGGATGTTGAATTCAGTTACGACGCTCTGGAGCACCAGCGGATCGAGAATCAGCGTGTCAGCCTTCACGATGCCCTTCAGGCGTGGCCATGCGGGCGCGGCAGGTGGAGTGAAGCGAGCAATCAGGGTAGAAAGGACTGTCCCGGGCTGATGGGCACCCAACAACGCCGCTTGCAGCGCTGCGACATCCAGAGAATCGAAATGAAGATCCAGCTGAGGAGGGCAATCTTCTCCAGCAGAACATTCGAGCGGAAACTCCAGAACTGCGGTTCCCTTCACCGGCCCATAAGCAAATTCAACAGGATTCCAGAGCATGCCCTGAGCGTTGACATGCAAGGTCGCGCTGGAAATCACCAAGGCGTTTGCCAGCGCATTCGATTTCCAATTTGCATTATGGAGAGCAATGGTGCCTTCCAGGGAATCTCCGCCGGTGGTTTCTGGGACTGCATTTGTAGCGAAAATCACGTGTTGGGTGCTCTCGACCGGAGCCTGCTGGGATTGCAGCCATGGGCCCTGTGCCGCGAGATCGAGTTCCGCCGGCTCCCCGGCAATGCCTTCGAGGGCAGACATGTTTTCAATTCCGGCGATGTGTGCGAACTCACGCAGCCGCGGCAATTCAGCCGGCCCGTGCGCAGTAGCCCTATATCCATTCAGGCCAATTTCGACTGTAAGTTGAACGGGTGAAGGACCATCCGCGGGTAGAGCAATCTGGGCGGAAAGCTTCTGCGCTGTTCCCACAGTCGGCGATGTCGGATCGAAAGAAATTTTGGCAAACTGAAGCGGTTTCTTTAAGGCAGGCGAAGTCAGGCTGAAGCTGTCGAATACCAAGCTTCCCTGCAGAGGCCCGACTCCAGGTGCGGTGTTCTTCGTTGGAAGCTTGCGAGGAATGACGCGTCGAGCCGGCAGGGGCGGGGCCGATGCCACCGAGGCTGTCGCATCGTAAGTGAGTTTCCCGCTGATCGTTCCCCTTGCTTCCAGGTCATCCGCGATCCCACTGCGTATCGTGCGTAATGCGCCCAAGCCTGCGCTGATGGGAATCCGTTGCACTTCAACAGCAAGCCTCATGGGAGCATTTGAGGGAAGCTCCCCGGTGAGTTTGACGTGCCCATCGCCCAGTGGTGAATCGCAAGACAGGTGCTCGATCGACCGGCCGGAGTAGTGGTAAACGAAATTGCAGTTTGCGTCAAAGTCGAGGGCATCCACCGGCTCAAACTCGGCGCGATGTACGCCCGTTGCGCTCAGGCGTGTCTTGACCTGTGCAGATTCCGCGGTGCCATCCAACTGCATTTGGCCGGTCAAATCGCCGCGCCATCCGGGATCCGATCCAAGGATCAGTCGGCTGAGCTGCCCGAGCTGCGCTTCTCGCCATTCCAGTTCGACATGGAGCGGCATTTGCCGCAGTTCGGGCGCGCGCCGTAAACTCGCCTCGAGCCGTACAACACCCGTGTCGGCCAGGTCGAGATTGACATCGGTGCGTGCTGGCTGGCCACGCAGCCGGAGGCGCCAGTCTCCCGGGTTTTCCTCCCAGAAAGAAAGATCTGCGTTCACCAGCGAAAAGGGGAGCTTCTCAAGGCCCTGCTTGATGTTGACGCGCGAGTTCGTCGCTTCAAGGTACGGGAGTGGCAGCGTGCGGCCGCGGGCAGGGTTTGCCGTGCGAGCCGCTGCAGTCCTGAAAAGCGGATCGAGGTTCCAGCGGCCATCGTTGTCTCGAACAAGATTGAGGCTTGCCTCGTCCACGCTGATGCTGCTGATGGCAAGGTGCCCGGACAGAAGGGACCAAATCCGGATCGCGGCTGTCACAGTGTTTGCATGCAGCACCGGCTCTGGACCATAGGCGGGGTCTTCATCGACCGTGAGATCAGTGAGGACGAACTCAGGGCGCGGAAGCAGTCGCAGCTCAGCCGAGGAGAGATGGACTGGACGGCCCAAAGAAGACGAGACAAGCTCGGTGATCCGGCTCTTGTAACGCCCAATCGAAATCATGGACGGAACAAAGACAACTGCGAGCAAAAATGCGAGTGCAGCCACGGCCAGCCAGAGCCTGATTTTTCTAAGCCCGCGGCGCTCTGCCTCTTCCGTCATGGTGTGTGCAAGTGAGACTGTTTCAGTGTAGTGGACCTAGCGAATGACGTGCAGTGTGCGGCTCCAGCGTGTCTCAGTGAAGAAATGCAAGGCCACATGGGTGAGCCACGCAACGTTGTTGCTCACGCCCGTCTCTTCGTATTGGTGTTCCGGCGTTTCAAAGGACCAGTAGTTGAAGAGCGGCCGGCCCACAATGTTCTCTCGCGGCACAAATCCCCAGTAGCGCGAGTCAAGCGAGTCATGGCGGTTGTCGCCCATCATGAAGTACATTCCTGGCGGAACAACCAGATCACCATCTTGAAGATGCGTCGGCAATTCAACCGACCAGGACTCTGTCGCACCAAGTTCCGGCGTCATGGGAACGGCGGGAAAGTCGTCGAGGTAATCGCGGTAGTTCTCAGGTGTGGTGGGTACCGCATGTGGCTGGTCCTGGGCCACACTGTCGATGATCACAATTCCATTTCGCAGGTGGAGATGATCGCCGGGAATCCCGACCAATCGCTTCACCAGGAATTGGTACTCGGGGCGGCCATTCACGTCGTCGGGCACCGGCTTGAGAAAGACGATAACATCCCCTCGTTTCGGCTCGCGGTAGTGCACCAGGGGCATCCACTTTGCAGCAGATGCGAGCGTGATGCGGTCGACCACAAGGTGATCTCCCACGAGCAGTGTCTTTTCCATGGAGCCGGACGGGATGACAAAGTTCTGAGCAAGAAACGTGAGGATAAACAGGCCAACCACCAGTACCGAGCAGATGCTGGCAACCGCCTCAAAGGGCGTTTCCTCCACTTTGGCCGGAACAGAAGAAGTTTCAACTTCGGAGGACGTCTTGGCTGGCGGCGTGTTTTTCTTTGTCATCCTCTCGCTCTTTGTCTGGACGATAAGTTTAGCCATCCCGCTCGCTTCGTCCTGACCTAATGCACCACGCGGAAGATGCGCTTCCAGCGGGCGAAACCCGCGAGGCGCGCCGCGAGTTCCCTATCGTGTCCGAGTCTATCATCTTCAGCCTGTTCCACATCGGTGGTGGAAGGCCTACGCAGAGAAAAGTAGATGACCAGAGGCCGGGCCACAATTGCTTGCCGCGGGACCAGCCCCCAGAAGCGCGAATCCAGGCTGTGGTTCCGGTTGTCGCCGAGCATGAAGTACTCCTCAGCCGGCACCACGAGTTCGCCGTTCTGGGTAAGGTTCTGGAGCTCGCGCCACCAGGCTGGATCGACGCTCGGATCGGTATACATGTGTGCCGGAAAATTGTCGCGAAACGAGCTGGGTGTTGTCGGCTCAAAAACCACATAAGGCTCGTCGAGAGGTACGTCATTGACCGACACGCGCCCTCCATCAATCCGAATGCGATCGCCGGGAACGCCGACTACGCGCTTCACAAGATAAGGAGGGTCTGGATGATGAAACACGACGATGTCGCCGCGCTCGACGTTGCGATATGGCATGAACCAGTGAGTGAGGCCCGTTTGAGAGCCGGTCGGAGCAAAAATCTGCTTGTTGACGAGCAAAAAATCACCGACGAGCAAAGTATGCTCCATGCTCTCCGACGGGATGAGAAACGGCTGCAGCACGAATGTCAGCACGAACAGCGCGACTACGATGGTCTGAAGCAATGAGGCAAAGGCTTCCGGCACTGTGGGCAGATGGGGCCAGCGCCGCGTGCGGCGCGCCGGCTGGATTTGCGCGACCTGTGCCGGAGTGCTCAAAAATTCGCCTGTTCCTCTGTTGAATCCGAAATGGATCCCGCTGTCCGGGCTTCGGCTGCAAGCATCCTTGATAGTGCCCGTCGTGCTGCGTCCTGTTCCGCGTGTTTCTTGGTACTCCCGGTTCCCCGCGCAAGCGCCTTGCCCGGCTCGCCGGAACTTGCTTTCAAGCGCACTTCGACCAGGAAGCGCTTGCGATGATCAGGTCCGCTTTCGCTTTTCACTCGATACACCGGTGTGCCCTCCCGGAGCGCCTGCATGTGCTCCTGGAGAGCTGATTTGTAATTGCCCAATGCCGCACCGGAGCGCAGTTCATCGGCCAGGTGTTCGACCGCCTCGCCCATGACATATCGTTGCGCGAAGGCCCGCGTAGGCTCCAGTCCGCCGTCCAGGAAAAGCGCGCCAATCACCGCTTCCATGGTATTCGAGAGCACTGTGCTTTTGAGGCGCAGACCGCTGCGGTCTTCGCCGCGACTGAGCCGAAGGTGGTCGCCCAGATGGACAAGCGCCGCGACTTCTGCCATGTGCTGTCGGCTTACCAGTTGGGCGCGGACGCGGGTGAGCTCACCTTCGGACCATTCCGGATGCGACTTGAAAAGGGATTCTCCGACCACCAGACCAAGAACAGCGTCGCCGAGAAACTCGAGCCGCTCGTTGTCCCCGCTCGGTTCAGCATCACCTGGCGCGTTTTCCATGGCTCGCTGGTTGGCCAGGGAGCGGTGGGTAAGCGCACGCACCAAAAGTTCCTGTCGCGCGAAGCGATGTCCGAGCGCCAATTCCAGATCTGTCAGCGCTGAATCCACGGGCTCCTCTTGCCGGTGATGACGACCGTCTATTCTGACGACGACCAAACCAGAAGCCCTGCTCGTCAGGCGCCAGTCGTAATGCATTTATTAGACGCTATCGGGAGCCATCAGCGGCTCTCTTGCCGTCATTCTTGTGGGCTTGGTGTCCCCTGTTGGCTACTCCCGGCTGGGGCAGTTTTGGCTGGAGGGTCCGCTGATCCGTCATCATCGGCCTCGTCGCAGCTGTGCCCGTTCACGGCGTAGGCCGCTTTCACTCCGCGCTCCGCAGCCAGCCGAGTGTCCTGGGCGCCATCGCGGTTGGCCAGCGCTTCCTTGTACTCCGAAAGCGCTTCGTCGCGTTTGCAGGAAAGGTCAAGGATCCGCCCGAGATAAATGTGCGACCAGGCGAGTTCGCGCGGATCCTTGCTCGTGGCAATCGTCTTTTGGAAGCGATCAACAGCTTCGTCCGGATGACCGGTCATGATGGCTGTGCGGGCAAGAATGAAGTTGGCGCGGGAACTGTCGGCAACTGCATCCAACGTGTCGGAATGAATCGTGAGGGACTGGCGGGCCAGGGCGCTTGCAGTCGCAAGATCGCCGGCCTGCAAACGCGACTCCGCCAGGTCAAGGCCGGCCAGGTGGCGCGGTTTGCTGCGCTGCAGGACATCGTCGTCAGCCTGAGCATCGAACGTGGTTTGGCGGGCGCGATGCACCTGCTGGTCAACATCCATGCTATAGACCATTTCACCGATCGTGTCCCGCAGACTGGCGGGGTCCTTTTCGAACTGAATTAACTGTTCGAAAAAATACTGGGTGAGCACATAGCCCTGTGTCATGTCGTGATGCACGGTGGCTACCCGAGCCGCTTCCACTTTTTCGAGGTAGACTTGCCGCTCATGCTCATAGCGAGGCAATTCCGAACGATCGACGCCGGCAGGGACCTTGTATTCCGGCACGCCTGTGTCCATCGTCCGTGCTTCGATGGCCTTAATGAGGCATTCCACAGTGAGGGCAACTGTGTCGGACCGGTAACGGAACTCGAGGGGGGCGTCGCGCACTTCTTTCAGGACTGGCTGGGTCCGGTCAATTGCATTGGCCCGCGTGTAGAGCAGTGGCTCGATTACGTAATGCAGGTAGGTGTGCCGTACCGCGTTCATGGGAATCGCGCCGTTCACGGGAGACACGACAACAATGTAGTCGGTGCCGTAAATGCGGGCATTTACAAGGCTGGGCGCAAGCTGCGGTTCAATCACAACGATGAACCTGCGTCCGTCATACGTCGAGGCCGGCATCTTGAGGTAGAGATTGGTGCCCACGATCATTTTCGAAAGAGGATCGTGAAGCCGGTCCACTTCTTCGTCGTAAAGATGGTGCGTCGTGAGCCAGATCCCGTGCAGATCCACCGCGATGGCAAAGTCGCGCAGAAGCGGCACGATCTCGGCTACCTGGGTGGAGTCGGGAGGCATTTCGGGCAGATCGACGGTGGTCTCAAGTTCCGGCGGCGGACTCAGATAGAGCGCCAGCGAAATGTATTGCGAGATATCCCTCTCTGATCCCGTCATCCTGTGTTGCGCAATAAAGAGGCAAACCTTGTCACGCTTGGCCCGCGCATCCTCGCTCTTCGCGAGCGCCTGGTTCAGTTCATCGCGAACATGTTGCCGGATTGGAGCACTGTCAGCGAGTCCCTCATCATATCCACAGACATTGAGCGCAGCGGACATGACGAAAACCTGCTCCGATGGCACAAGGGAGATTGTTGGGCCCGCCGGGTCAACCAGGGAGGGTGCCTTTTCTTGAGGGCTGTTGATCGGCGAGGACGAGGAAGAAGAGCTTTGGCGGCTGGACGAACTTCCGCCCTGAGCCTGAGCAAAAGCAACAACCGGAGCAAAAGCAACGAGCACGCTGAGGACGGCTCGGCCGATCCACGATACCGAACGAAACGAAGGAAACTGCATGAAAAAGACCTTGTCAATAAGTCTATTGAAACTGAACGTATTTGCACAGCGCTTGCCCACTGCATCCATCCGAAGAACTAATATTTAGACGTTTAACTCGCGTGGAAGGCGCTCTTTAGATGGGACACACAAGGCAAGTCTCGGTGAGCGCAACCACATGCAGTCACGGCGATGGGAGCGATCCACCCTCAGGAAGTTTCGTTGCACGATGGCCCGCGTCCAAGGGCCAATTTTCCCGCGAATCATGATAAATAACCGCAAAAGACCCCAAAGTGGTAACCGGTACGGAAGTCGCGTGTCGCCCTGCCCCTTCGAAAGCCTGATCCAGAAAACTCCGTTGTCCCGCGCAAAGACATTGACTGCTTTCAAATTAAGCAACGGGAATCGGCCTCCTGGGGAGGAATGGCCGGTTTCAATCTATGCCCCATGGATCTGCAGGCCGTACCTGCAGAAACCGAAGGCCCGGACGCAGCGATCGCTGCGTCCGGCTTCTTTTCTGTTCAAAATATTCTTGAGAAGCAAACTGGGTGCAAGCGGCGACCGCGTGAAGGGGTTCAGCGCGGACAATCAGCCCCGAACCGACACTCCCGAGAACGACAGAACTGCAAGTCCGCGCACGGGCTGCCCAAAGAACCGTGCAGGCTCAAATCGGCTTAGAACGAGGAGATTCTCCACCTGAGCCCTGGTCGTGGCATCCGTCGGTCCAGACACGATCCGGTAATCGTAGACCTCGCCCTGGCCGTTGATGTAGGCCTCTACAACGACAGGACCGCTGAAACTCCCAATCTCATCGCTGCTTCCGGAGCCACTCGAGAGATACATCAGCTTGGGCGCGGTGGCATTGCCCAGAGGCTCATCGCCCTTTGCCTGGGCCACTTCGGGCCGTGTAAACATGCCGACCAGGACCGTGACGCTCCCTAGCAGAAGCACTGCGCTGGCAAAACCCGCGGCGGCCTGCAGCAGAAATGGGCCCACTGTGTTCTTCCACGCGAGTCCCCAGCCTTCAAAAGCGCCTTTACGGCTCCGAGCACGCTCGCGGCTCACGGCAACGCGGATCCGGAGCATAAGGTCATCCGGTTCCTTCACGGAACCAAGAGAGGTCAGTGATGCGAGATTTTGGCGAAGCTCAACGAACTCTTGTGCGCAGGCCGGGCAACGTTCGAGGTGGGCTGCAACGCGCTGCATTTCGCGTCCAGTCATTCTTCCATCAAGATACTCGGTGAGTTTTGACAGCATCGATCTGCAGCCGCTCATGGCGCCTCCTCTCCCAAGGGAAAGTCGATTCCCTCGTGCGCTGGGGCGTTGACCTGCTTCTGTGAAGCGCAAAGCTGCGCTTTCAAATAAGCGCGGCCGCGAACCAACCGCGACTTCACAGTCCCCAAATTCACGCCTTGTATTTCGGCCACTTCTTCGTAAACGAATCCTTCAATGTCGCGCAGGATCAGAGTTGTCCTGAACGGTTCGGGGACCTGACTGAGGGCTGCCTCGACCCTTGTCTTGTTTTCGGCATGGACTGCCATTTCAAAGGGCGATTCGGCTGCATCCACGAGAGTATCTTTCAGACGAATCGGCGCACCGCTATCGCAATCAGAAACCTCCAATTCCATGGGGACTTCCTGCTGCTTGTGGCGCATCCACCAGCGGCGCTGATTCGAGGCCTCGCGCAACGCGATTCTGTAAATCCAAGTTCGCAGCGAAGATTCGCCATGGAAGCTGCCTACTCCGCGAAACACTTTGACAAAAACTTCCTGCGTAAGATCGGCAGCATCCGCGCGATCGTAGACCGTACGGGCAAGCAACGAATAGATCGGCTTGTGATACCGCGCGATCAGCCACGCAAACGCTTCCTCAGAACCTGCTCTCAATTCGGCGAGGAGAGCAGCCTCTTCGGTTTGAAGTGTCAGCGCGCTGGCAAGATTGCCCATGGTGAGGTCCACCTGCAATTCAGTTGCCTCCCACATTACCGCACCGGACGCATTCCGGTCACCCGGAGGTTTGCGCCGCGTTGTCAGGGCTCCGTCATTTCGAAGCCGTTTTGCGGTTGAGCAGCCTCGGGGACTGTGAACCGCAGACGATGCGCAGGAGACGGAACAGAAATTTCAACCAGCCGGATATCCCGCGTGCCTAATTGTCTTAGACACCGGGACCCGGTCAAAGTGTTCCCAGTCACGGTTCCAAACCTGGAGACTGATTATGGAACGCAAGCCCTATCCCGCTCAATTTAGGGCACGAACACGATCCGGCGAGCCTTTTCGGCGCGGATCCATGCTGACTCCACATTGGCAAGCGGGACAGCCTCTACATCGACACGAAGCCTGCCCGAAGCAGCCATAGCGAATAGCTGCGGAATCGCCGTAAAGATGCTTTGCAGCGGCACCGAGCCAAAACCGCTGCCAAGGATTTGCAGATTGATGCTACGCAGAGCGGCGCCCGGGAGCGAGATCGTTTTGCCTGCGCTTTCGCCGACCTCCACGAGACGCATGGCACGCGTGGAGCTCGGATTGAAGCTTTTCGACAGGACATCGAGGAGCAGCTCGGTCGGGCGACCCCAAAGGTAGTCAATGATCACGTCGATTCCTTTGGCAGCCTCGGCCTCCAGAGCGGAGAGGATGGCATCCTCGGGCTCGCCAAGCGCAATGACGGCATCCACATCCTCGCCGGCCAGCGAGTCCACATTGCGCCCGGCAGCAACGATGCGTTTTGCACCGAGCAGACGCGCCGCCTGAATCGCGAGATGCCCAGCCACACCCGTAGCACCCATGATCAGGACGGTCTGTCCCGCCTGCAATTGGCCACGTTCTTTTAGCGAAAGCCACGCAGACATGCCGGGATTGGCAATTGCCGCAGCTACAGTATCTTCAATGCTGTCGGGCAGTGGAATCGACATTGCGGCAGGCACCGCACAGCGATCAGCCATTGTTCCCCATGGCTTGCGGGCTCCCCCAAAATAGACACGCGTGCCATCCGGACGCAGGCCCACGCCGTCGATTCCCGCGACCATGGGAACTTGAGCCTCGGAGGAATAGTGCGATCCGCTGGCAAGCGCCCGGACAATCGGATGCAGGCCTGCCGCTTTCACCTGAATAAGAACTTCTCCTTCGATGGGTGATGGGTCGGAGAATTCCTGATATTGCGGGGGCTGACCAAGAGATTGAATAACAGCAGCTTTCATCGTTGGTTCTCCTTAACATCGTTAAATTAACTTAACGCCGTTAAGTTGTCAATGTTATAATTTCTCCCAATGGCCCTCGACCAACAACTCATTGTTTCTCATGCCTTTGAAGTGCTCAACGGGGCGGGGCTCGAGGGTCTGACACTGCGCCGCCTCGCCACACATCTCAACGTGCAGGCCCCGGCGCTCTATTGGCATTTTAGGAACAAGCAAGCGTTGCTGGACGAGATGGCAACGGAGGTCATGCGCCGTGCGATCCGGAAAAACGCACACCTCGAAGCCGAGCGCGATTGGCGGGTGTGGGCGACCGCCTATTACCAAGGCCTGCGCAAGACTCTTCTCCAGTATCGGGATGGCGCCAAGATGTTCAGCGGAACATATCTCACGGACACTGACCTTTTCGCGCCGATGGAGGTAAGTCTCCGCCGCCTGGCCAGTGTGGGCTTTTCATTGCGTGAAGCGGTTGTGGGAACGGGTGCTCTCTACAGCTACACAATCGGGTTCGTGATCGAGGAGCAAGCGACGCAATTTGCGCCGGGAGAAGCAAACCCCCAATACGACCTGGCCGAACGCGAGAAGCGCGTCGACAAGGATCTTTATCCATTGGCTTGGGCCGCAGGCGCAGAGCTGTTCGCGAAGCACGAAGCCCGCTTCATCGAGGGACTTGCGCTGATCATTACCGGAATGAGCGCGCAGCTTCAAGACAGACGACGCGGTTTGACGAATCCCGCTTAAGCAGCGAAAATAGAAGAGTTGCATCCCCGCAACCAGTGGGCCTGTGGCGCAGTTTGGGAGCGCGCTTCCATGGCATGGAAGAGGTCATCGGTTCGATCCCGATCAGGTCCACCAATCAACCCCTTCAGAATCAAGCATATGCCGGAAGCGGAGCACTCCCTCCCTTCCATGACTTTGTGTCATTTTGTGTCACGCGCGCGGAAGGCTTTCGCCGACTGCTGACAACTGTTCCGGCTGCAGCCGACTCTTTCGACTTTTTCCGGCTCTGCGTGTCTGATTTTCTCAGCTCCGAATTGATGGAGTTGATGGTCGATTGGACACTCGCGGGGATCTCCTGCATATAGACATCCGTCGTGGTAGCGGTACGTGAGTGCCGCATGACACCTTGAACGTCCTTAATCGTGCCCTTCTTTTGTGCGAGGGTTGCGATCGTTCTGCGGATCACCTGGAAGGTCAGCTTGGGGAAGTGGAGTTCACGAGCGATCTTGTGAAGGACGCGCTTGCGAAAGTTGTCTGTGTCGAGGAAGCCTCCATCTTCGTTCTCGAAGATGAAAACCTCCGGCGACAACGAAGCGGACTTTCTCTTGCCCTTGGAGAATGCCTCCCTGGCCTTTTCTTCACACTCCAGACGCCATGCCTGCAGGTCATCTGCGAGCTGTCGCGGAATGTGAATCACGGTGAGGCTCTTCTTCGTTTTTCCCCAGTCTCGGATCTTGCCCTTATAGACAGTCTCCGCGACCGTGAGCGTCGATGCCCGGTAGTCGAATCGCTTCCATCTGAAAGCGAAGAGCTCGCTCGGACGCAAAGCGTTCGTCATATCCAGTTCAAGCAGGATGCGATCCCGAAGATTCAGCTTCGAGAGAGCCAGCCTGAGTTGATCCCAAGTCAGCGTCGTGGTGTCCGTGGCCCGTAGCTGGGCAGGAACCTTGAGTTTGCGTGCGGGGTCTTTGACGAGGAAATCCTGATCGACTGCTTCGGCGAAGATGTCCCGGATGTATGCGCGCATCTGCAAGACACGGTCCTTTGACCCGGTTATAGCCAGCTTGTTGAGGTGTAGCTGCAAACTGAACTTGTCGAAGTTGACCAACGGGATTTCGCCGAGTGGTTCGACGATGTCCAGTTGGATAAGGATCTTCTTCGTTTTGGCGGTCTCTTCCTTCCAAACGGCTTCTTTGAGAGGAATGAACCGGTTGTTGACGAACCATCCCAGGGTGACGGAACCATCATTGATGATCCGCGTCGGAGAACCAGGCTGGCCCAGTTGTTTTGTGATCTCACGTTCGAGTGCTTGACGGGCTTCCGTCTTCGTCATCTTCGATTTCGGCCCGAGATTCACTGGTACGCGAACGGACTTCGCTTCGTTCGTAGCCGGGTCATTCACTGTTTTGCGGTAATACCCGTACCACTGCTTCCCGCGAGGCGTTACGTATCCTCGTTGGTAAGTTGTACCCATTCGTTTCCTCAGATCTGTGGCGGGAAAGGATAGGGCCTATCTCAATTTTACCGACGATTTCTGCAGGAAAAAAGAGAGAGGCCGCGCAAATGCACGACACTTGCCAACGCTTGCGATTGGCTCCGTAGGCCACCGAGACCAATCTCGTGGAGTGGCGCCCCGCGTCAACTTGCCCGCCGGCGCATGGCGCTCATCCGCTCCCGCTCATCAATGAAAGCTTCGATCCCGCTCGCACGATAACGAAGCGCACCATCGCCCATTCGAATGACAGGCAGTAGAGGCTTCTTCCTTGAAGAATGGTCCCAAACCCAATCAGTGCTGACGTTGAGACGTTTAGCGACATCTTCAGCAGTCAGAAGGGGTTCAACGTCAGCAATGCGTCTAGGCGGTTTCCGAAGATGCTGTAGCGACTGTTGGCCTTCGCTTGATGCTGGGGTTGCAAGCTGTTCGGCTCTATCGAAGGAATGGACGACTTCGGATGTAGTTTCCATATGCACCTCGCGCTATCGATCAGATTTCAGCGTGAAGTCTCCATCAATCTCAGTCCAACACTTCTTATCGATTTCGCCCCAGTTTTTATCTATACCTCACTCATTCCAAGAGAGAAGATGACGGTTTCCTCAAGGCGTCCGGCAACCTCAAGGAGCCTAATTGACAGTCTTGATTCCCTACGGAACCATAGAAATGGGTACGGGTTTTCCACAGCCAATTGTCTATCGGGCCTGTGGGATCGACGAAAGCCAAGCGGAGTAGCAAGGCCATTGTCCGATTCCATTACATTTCGTCTTCTTCGCTACGTCAAAGCATCCGCTGAGACCTTGAACTTCACTCGTGCGGCGGAGCAGGTCTTTGTTGCACAGTCTTCGCTCAGCCATCAGATCGGAAAGCTCGAAGACAATATCGACGTCACCATCTTCGATCGTTTGCAAAACGGTTTGAAGCTTACTCCAGCGGGACGGATCGTCGCTGCTTATGCAGAAAACACTCTGCGAGAGTGGGACCAGATATTGGTGATGGCGCGGGCCGTGCAACGCAACGAGGTTCCGCCTCTCCGACTAGGATTCTCGTCCTTTATCAACGCCAAACTATTGGAGAAATTCCGAGAAGGATACGAGAGGATGTTCTCCGGTTGCGCCATCCAACTGATGAGCGGAGACCCTCTCCTTTGTTTGCAGCGACTAGACGCTCGGACACTTGACTGTGCGATCCTCCCGTTGCCTATTGACTCAGACACTTACTTTGTCCAGCAGATCACGCAGTCCCCATTGGTGATTTGTATGCGCTCTGACGATGTCCTTGCCGACCACGCGCAACTTGATCTCCATGAAGTAGCTCAACGTATCACCATATACCGTGATCCTGACCTTCATCCCTCCGCGCACTCGCGTCTCAGAGAGATGTTTGGTGAGGCGGGCATTTCAATGCATCTGACCTGCTCTGCCCGAACGCCGGCCGAAATTCAATGGATAGTCAAAGAGCGCTTTGGACTCGCGCTCATCGATCAACTCTCGCCTCTTGATCCTGGCCTCATCACCCGACCGATTTCGGGTGTCGATTGGACTGCTGATACGGCATTTGTCTACCTGAGCCATGCAGACCATGTCGCGCTTCCATTCATAGAACGCTTCCTTCGAGAGGCCTGGACAGACACGCGAAGAAGAAGGACTCCGTTGAAGTCGCGAAACCCGGAACAATTGGAACTGCTCGCGTGAGCCTATCTATCGCCATAGAGAAAATGTGTGGCGAAATCGATAGGAACTGTTGGACTAGGCGCTCAACCGGCTTTAGGTTTTCCTTCATGGCGACGGCTACGCGCCATCAGGAGAATGCCTATGAAACTTCGTCAATATCTTCGAGCACGCAAACTCGGCCGAGCGCTCAGCCACCTCATTCGCATGATGGCTCCAACGCTCATAGCTCTCTCATTAGCGAACGTCGCCCATGCGCAGGGAACTATGGACTTTTCTGGCGCTCAAACTCTTATGGGCACATTCAAAACCTTCGCCGTATATGCGGGCGCAGTCATCTGCTTCGGCGGTCTGATCTTCGCCGGGATTCGGATGATGAGCGGCCGTTTCCAAGACGCAATTCCGGGCTTGTTCGGTGCGCTGTTCGGTGCAGGCGTACTCGGATGGGGTGCTGGCTGGATTGGCTCACTAACCGGCCAATCAATGTGAGGTAGCCATGCACACGACGAAGCGGGGAGAACCGTTGCCAATCAATGGCGCACTGAATCGACCCAGGACCAAATTAGGTCTCGAACTGTCAGCGTGGATGTCCATTGTTTTCGTCACGGTGACGGTTTTCCTCGCCGGTTTCAAATGGCTTGCCATCTTCAGCTTCCCATGTCTGGTGATAGGCGCATGGCTGGTGGTTCGCAAGCACCCCAAGATGTTCCAACTCTGGGCCTTGAGCCTGAAGCAGAGAAGCTACTATGACCCGCGAAAATAATGCTCCCTGGTTTACCAAGGCTGGTGCAGCCACAAGTATTGTGCCTCTCTCTCACTTCGTCGGAGGCAGTATCTTCGCCCTCAAGGGCGGTGGATACGGGTGCCTCTTCTCTCTGGAAGGCATCGACCACGAGAGCCGCACCGACGAGGATTTGGACGTTCGAGTACGCGGCGTCGAAGGCGCCTTGCGCGGACTCCCGCAAGGCGCCTGCCTCTACCAATACGCCCGTGTCATCTCTGGCTTCGATCTCCCCCGGCAGGAGAAGTACCCAAGCTCAGTCACGGAGTCCTTTGCCAGTGACCGAGTCAAGTTTCTTGATCAGACTGCCCGCTTCCGGCGAATCAACCTCCACTGGTGCCTGACGATTGAACCGGATACCGGGAATCCGCTGGGCCGCAAGCCGAAGGAACAGAGGATTGCGACGGACCAGCAGCTATTCGACCTTGAGAAGGCCGCAACGATCCTCGAATCGCACATGAGCGATTCGATTGGTCTCAAGCTGCTCGGCAAAGACCAGGCGTTTCAGTTCTTCAGCTATCTCTTCAATCTTGAGGAGTGGGCTTCCGATGTCCGTCTCCGCTCGGACGACGGCGTGGACCGCCAGATCGTCCACGTTCCGGTTGAGTGGCACAGCGATCACCTCCGCATCGGACGCCGCTATGTCCAGATGTTTCCCCTCATCAATACGCCGGAGATTTCGCGGCCGTGTCTGTTCACGAACTTGATGGATCTCGATTGCGACAGCGTTCTGTGCTCGGTATGGCGACCCCGGCCCGACAGCGCCACCCGTAAAGAGGTGACGAATCAAGAGAAGTTTCTTGAGTTCTTTAAGCTGTCTCCGTTCCAACGCTTGATGAGCGGCAGGAACACCGCACCGCTTGAAGCTACGGCCACGGCGAAAGCCGTCGCCGGCAACGTGGACAATCTCTCAGAGGTCGTTTCTTCCCTCGATAAGTTGAGCCAGGGCGACTATGCCTTGCGGCTGCTGCTCGCCGCCAACACCGCAGCAGAGCTACGCGCCGCGACGCCCGCCGTCCACCGTCTGTTTGTGGACGCACGCGCCCCGATCATCGAGGAGACCTACGGCAATCTCTCGGCGTTCTACGCGATGTTTCCGGGCAACCGGCAGTTCAATGTCTATCCGCTGTGGCTGCGCGAAGACCACCATGCTCGTCTCTCCAGCATCTTCGCTCCACATCTCGGCCACCCTCATTCCGATGACCTCGACTCCGAGTATCTGAACATCTTCGAGACCCGCACACGAACCCCATATTTTCAGGATGCCTATGTCAACGGTGTGCGGGTACAGCTCATCATCGGCCCAACCGGGACCGGCAAGAGCGTACACGCCAACCAGATGTTGAGCCTTGAGCAGAAGTACGGTGGATTCACCTTCATCTTTGACATCGGTGGCAGCTACGAGAGCGTTGTCGAACTCTATGGAGGCCGGATCGACCGGGTAGGCAAAGATGGGCCGCGCATCAACCCGTTCGCCCTTGAGCCGACCGAGACCAACATCGCTTTCCTTCATTCGTTCGTCAAGTTATTGCTTACGAACTCCGGCGCGACGATCGGCCCCGAGGATGACGACGATGTATTCAAGTCCGTAAAGGGCATCTACAACCTGCCCCAAGCGATGCGACGCCTTGGGAACCTCACGCTTCCGAAGCATCTCGACCGCTATATGGCGAAGTGGAAGGATCACGGCGTCTATCACGCCATCTTCGACAACGCCGAGGACGGCCTGCGTCTGTCGCGGCTCCAATGCTTCGACTTCCAGGGAGTCAACAACAAGCAGTACGCCGACCTGATCGAACCGTTGATGGTCTGGATTCTGCGCCGTATCGACGAGATCGTGTACGACCCGAAGAACCTTGGCGTTCCCAAGCATGTATTGATCGAAGAAATCTTCTCGAACATGAAGAACAAACAGCTCCTCGAAGGTGCCCTGGCTTCGATTAAGACGGTGCGGAAGAATCTCGGCGGCGTGACAATGATCGGCCAGTCCGCGAATGACCTCGGCGAAAACGCGGACTCGATTGTGAACTCCTGCACGTCGTTTCTCTTTCTTCCCGATGCGACGTTCAATCGCAAGTTCTACGGTGAGTTGTTCAAGTTGAGCCAAGAGCAACTAGACCTCTTCGAGAGTCTGCGTCCGCGTGAGGGTCTGTATGTGCGCCGCGACGGGATCACGAAGGTCATCACTTTGAATCTCGACTCCCGCAGCTATGCGAAGTTTTCGACCAGGCCAAAGGACAAGGTTCGACGTTCCAAGCTGATCGAGATGTACGGACTCCATGAAGGCATCGAACGTTTCGCCCAGGGCGAGACGGCATAGCACCAACCCATTCTCAAAACCCGAAAGAGGATCAATCATGACGCCACGCCCGTTCCTGCTCATAACCGCCGCAGTCATCAGCACGGCGGGTTTCGCTCAGACTCCCCATCTGCAACCCAGTGCCCCTCGCACTCTCGTCATCACCGACGCCGCACCTCCCCCTGTGGTCCGCGTCGGCCTGCTCCAATCGACGCTGTTTGAGCTGCCCACAGGGGAGAAGGTCGTAACCGTATTCGGCGGCGACACGAACAGTTGGATATTTGACGCAGGCCATGTGGCCTCCCGGTACGTGTCCATCAAGCCGAAGATAGCGGATGAGACAACCGACGTTCACATCGTCTCCGATCACGGCAACGAGTACACCGTCGAACTGCGAGAGATTTCAAGCGACAGGAACGATTCGCATTTCGACTCGAAGATCAATATCTCTTCGAGTGATGCGAAAGCCGCCGACAACATCGCAAAGGCCCCGCTGTTTGTTCCAGCAGCGGAGGCAGATGCGAAGGAAGCGCAGCTTAAGAAGGACGCCGACGACGCGAGGAAGGCGGCGGAGGCAGACCATAAGGCGGTCGCCACCGCCGCCGAGACTTTCAAAGCAAGCTACCCGGCGACGCTGCACTTTGATTACACCTGGGACCAGAGTAAGGGCAAGACGCTTGGACTTCAGCAGATATGGAGCGATGACAAGTTCACCTACCTGCGTGGGCAGTTTCAGGAGACCCCGGCTCTGTATGAGGTGAAGGACAAGAAGCCCTCGCTCATCAACTTTGACTACAACAACGGACTGTACACAGTTCCGAAGGAGTTAGAGAGCGGCTATCTCGCCATCGGCAAGCAGAAGGTTGAGTTCCATCGGACCGGAGAAAGGAACTAGCCATGTCTGAACCGAATCAGAATCCCCCTGCAACCGTCCCCGAACAACCGCAAGCGGCCGCGCCAATCAACAAACGGCAACCGCTTGTCATCCTGCTCTTCATCATCCTGTTGGTCTTCGTGATCTCAAGCGTCGTGACGGCCAGCAAGAAGGCGGCTCCGCTCAAGACCCAGTTGACTGCCAGACCCGCCACTGCCAATCCTCAACAGGTTAACTCCTTCGAGACGCAGCAGGAGCAGGT
>DATHMP010000017.1:0-30044 GCA_035487015.1 Occallatibacter sp.
GCTGCCTCTGGTGGGTGCTGCGATTTCGCTGTTCGCGGGAAAACATGCGCGTGCGGTAGCGCTGGTGACGACGATCGCAGCGCTGGCCGTCTCCTTGGTGGTTTGGACAAATCTCCCGCCGGACGGATCGATTGGCCTTGCGGAGCGAGCGGCGTGGGTTCCTTCGCTAGGGATTGAATACCACCTGGGCATAGATGCATTGGGCGCCCTGATGCTGGTGCTCTCCGCGGTGGTGACGCTGATGAGCGTGGATGCGGCGCATCGCGCACATCACCAGCCCAATCTGTACTTCGCGCTGGTCCTGATGCTTGAGGCAGGACTGTTCGGGTCGTTTACGGCGCTGAACTTCTTCCACTGGTTCTTGTTCTGGGAGTTGAGTCTGATTCCGGCATTCTTCCTGATCAAGCTGTGGGGTGGGCCGAAAAGGGGTCCTGCCGCAACGCAGTTTTTTGTCTACACGATGGCGGGGAGCGTGGCTTTGCTGCTTTCGTTCCTGGCCGTGTACTTGTCGACGGGCACGATGGATTTCATTCAGCTGACGGGTATGGCTCGGCTGGGGTTTTTGGAACCCGCCGTGAAGGCCCACCTGGGACCGGTGATGTTGTGGCTGGCGATAGGAGTGTTGGCGGGATTCGCCGTAAAGGTGCCGCTGGCGCCGTTCCACACCTGGCTGCCGGCTGCGTACAGTGAAGCGCCTTCGCCGGTGACGATGTTGTTGACCGGCGCGATGTCGAAGATGGGGGTCTACGGATTCCTGCGCATTGCGGTGCCAATCTTTGGGCCGCAGATTGCGCAAATAAGAACGCCTCTGCTGGTACTGGCAGTGATTACGGTGGTGATGGGGGCGTGGGCGGCTGCGGCGCAGAAGGATCTGAAGCGCGTTTTTGCGTACTCGTCGGTGAATCATCTTGGGTATTGCCTGCTGGGAATCTTTGCGCTGGCAGTTCCCGGGACGAGCCAGGCGTTGCAGACCAGCCAGGCTGCGGCGTTGAATGGCGTGATCCTGCAGATGTTCAACCATGGGATTACCGCGGCAGCGTTGTTCTGGTTTATCGCGATGCTGCAGGAGCGCAGCGGGGGCGAACGGGAGATCGACCACTTTGGTGGATTGCGCAAACCGGCGCCGGTGATGGCGGGGTTGATGGGGATTGTGCTGTTCTCGTCTCTGGGGCTGCCGGGGCTGAACGGTTTTGTTGGCGAGTTTCTAATCTTTCGCGGAGTTTTCGCTCTGTCCTGGGTGAGCGCATCGATCAGCGTACTTGGGCTGCTGGTGACAGCGGCAGTGATCCTGACGGTGATTCAGAAAGTATTTACAGGCCCGGTTCCGGAGAAGTGGGCTGCCTTTCCGGATTTACACGGGGGCGAGCGCCTGGCGATGGTGCCGGTGATCGGATTGATGTTGCTGTTGGGAATCCTGCCGCAGTTGGTGGTGGACACGGTGAACCCGACTGTAATGAACCTGCTGGCGAACTGGAGATTTTTCTAAACAATGTTGGCCTGGACGATTTATCTCTCGTTTGCCGGTGCGCTGCTTGAGGCGATCTTGCCGAAGAGCAAGCCTGCGCTGGCGCGAGGTGTTGCACTTGCGGTTGCGTTGGCCGGGCTGCTTCTCGCGGTGGCATGCTTCGCGGCAAATACCTGGCAGACACGCGTGGTGCTGACCGATGTGCCGTGGGTTCCATGGATGGGGATTCGCTACACACTGGCCGCGGATGGTATCAGCATCGTATTGGTGCTCTTGACGGGGCTTGCAGCCGTGGCCGGTGTGCTTTTCAGCTGGAATATCGATCTGCGGACGAACGAGTTTTTTGCATTTTATCTTGCGCTGATCGGTGGCGTGTACGGCGTGTTTCTCAGCTACGATCTGTTTTTACTTTTCGTCTTTTATGAAATTGCCATCGTACCGAAGTATTTCCTGATTGCTATCTGGGGATCGACGCGGCGCGAGTATGGCGCGATGAAGCTGGCGCTTTATTCGTTTGTGGGATCGGCGATGGTGCTCATCGGGCTGCTCGGCTCGTATGCCCTTTCAGGGGGTCACTCGACGGGATTAGTGGACCTTGGTCAGGCCAATCTTCCCGTGCACTTCCAGATGTGGGCGTTTCCGCTGGTGTTTGTCGGATTTGGGATTCTTGCCGGCATGTGGCCGTTCCATACCTGGGCGCCAACAGGTCACGTGGCAGCGCCGACGGCTGCGTCGATGTTGCTGGCCGGCGTAGTGATGAAGCTGGGCGCATATGGGTGCCTGCGGGTGGCAATGGGATTGTTTCCGCGCGGCATGGACCCGTGGGGATTTTCGTTCATTGGAATCGGCTCATGGCGTGACGTGTTCGCGGTGCTGGCCGTTATCGGGATCGTCTATGGCGCGCTGGTAGCGCTGGTGCAGAGCGATTTCAAGTTCGTCATCGGCTACTCGAGCGTAAGTCACATGGGATTTGTGCTCCTGGGGCTGATGACGTTGAACCAGATCGGCGTGACGGGGGCAGTGTTGCAGATGTTCTCGCACGGCGTGATTGCCGGGTTGCTCTTCGCGATTGTGGGACGGATTGTGTATGAACGCACGCATACCCGCGATCTGACGGAGTTGGAAGGGATGTACCTGGGCAAGCGCATGCCATTTGCCGCATGGGCCTTCGTGATCGCGGGAGTTGCTTCGATGGGCCTGCCGGGCTTCTCAGGATTTGTGGCCGAACTGCAGGTCCTGGTGGGTTCGTGGTACGCGAAACCATGGTGGACCGCTGCGACCGGTGTAGGAATCGTAGTGGGAGTTGCTTATACCTGGCGCGCGCTGCAGAAAGCGTTCTTCAGTGATCGGTTGCCGAGGCCGGATGAGCATCCGAAGACTGGTTGGCCGAAATTCGATGCGATTACATGGCCCGAGGCGACGGGCGTGGGGATGCTGCTGGCGGCCAGTCTGTTTGTCGGGCTGTATCCGCGGATTTTGCTCAATGTGATTGAGCCGGCGGTGAGGACATTGTTGGCGGGAGGGGTGCGATGAATTACGGCGACCTCTTTCGCGTTACGCTGCCGGAGACGGTGCTGGAGATTGCTGCGCTGTTGGTGCTCGTGATTGACCTGGGATTGCTGCGTAAGGCTGCGCTGAAAACGCGTGCAGCAGTTGCCGTTTTGCTGGGAGAGGTCGGTTGTGGCGTAGCGTTACTGACACTACAGTTCCAGGCGCAGGGCGGATTGACTTATCCCGGAAGCAGGGATGTCGTTCTGGCAGCGGGAGGCTCGGCGGCGGTGGCACAGACAGGGCTGCTGGTTCTGACGGTGCTGAGCTTGTTCCTGCTGATTGATTCCACGTTTACGCGGCACGTGGGTGAGTTTGTCGCAGTCACGCTGATGGCGGCAGCCGGCGGAATGTTGATTGCATCGGCCCAGGATTTGCTGGTGATCTTCGTTGGTCTCGAGCTGCTGAGCCTGGGGCTCTACATTCTGACGGCATTCGCGAAGCAGTCGGGCAAGAGTGCCGAAGGAGCGATGAAGTATTACCTTTTCGGCGGCATGTCGGCTGCGTTTTTGCTCTTCGGGTTCAGCTATCTCTACGGGATCACTGGATCGACCAACCTACACCGGGTGATGCTTGGGCTTTATTCGGCTAATGCAGCGCAGGCGGCTCCCCTGGAATACCTTGCGCTGGTGATGATTGCCGCGGGCCTGGGGTTCAAGGTGGCTGCAGTTCCATTCCACTTGTGGGCTCCGGATGCGTATGAAGGCGCACCAGCACCGGGCGCCGCGTTCATTGCGTCCGTGTCGAAAGTCGCAAGTTTTGCATTGCTGATCTCGATCGGGACGGCGGCCTGGCATGTTTTCGACGGAATGCAAGGACGGGTGACAATTTCTGCCGAATTCCATGCGCAGTCGGGGCCGGTGTATTTGGGATTCCGGTCGGCGTGGGGCGAATTGCTCATGGTGATGGCGCTGGTTTCGATGGTGGTCGGGAATCTGGCGGCCTTGGCGCAGACCAATGTGCGGCGGTTATTGGCCTACTCAGCGATCGCGCATGCGGGATACATTCTGCTGGGACTGGCATTCTTCTCGTATGGACCGCGCAGCGGGCAGGCAATTTTGTACTACGTGCTGACCTACGGTCTGACGACGATCGGTGCGTTCGGCGCCGTGGCAGTGGTGGAACGGGCAAGCGGCAATGCAGATATGGATGCGTTTCTCGGATTGTCGAGACGCAATCCGCTGTTGGCCGCTGTGCTGCTGGTGCTGTTTCTGTCGTTGGCGGGGATTCCGCCTCTGGTGGGATTCTGGGCCAAGTTCAATCTCTTTGCCGCAGTGCTGGCGGTGTATCCGGCAGGATTTGGGCTGGGTCTGGTAATCCTGGCGCTGGCGATGAGCGCGGTGAGCCTCTACTACTACTTGCAAGTGCTGAAGCGGGCGTACGTGATGCCGGCGGTGGATACGACTGCATTGAAGGCGAATCCCGTTACCTTGATGGTGCTCGTGCTGATTGCTGCCGGCGTGGTGGCACTGGGCTGCTTCCCCGCACTGCTGCAGGGCTGGATGCAGAGCTTCTACGCGGGGATGTAGCTCTCCCCGCGTGTGACAGAGGCGAAGAAAAGGCGTTTTAGAGGGGGGGGAGGGGGTATACCCGTCTCCTCCGGATCGTTGGGCAGAGAAGCGGGAGTCGCGAGCCCGTTCTCTGCCTTTTGTCTTTCCAGTTTGCGCTTTATCGGGAAATAATACGCAAAATTTGTGATGGATTTTTTGCTTCTGGAATCAGGGAGTTGGCGGGGCTTTGCGCGGGATGGGGGTTGACAGTGATGAAGGCTCAAGTCCGAAAGACAAATGCAGGTCCTTCGACTCGCTGCGCTCAGGATGACAGAGACTGGTCGAGGGTTGTGCTTTCTCACCCGTGCTTCGCAAGGATGGGGCAGCAAAGTTAGAGATTGATCTGGAGACGCCGAGATGTGAACCACCCGTCCGTGACCTCCAACATCTTCAGAATCAGTAATGTTCCTGATTCTCTGACTTACTGGGCATGTCTTATTAGCTCCATTGCTATGAAGAATCTGCGGTCAACTTCCATATCACGAATTATCAGTCGCTGATCAATGACCGTAAGTTCAACAATCAAAATAAGTGTGATCAATGCGCCAGATCAAGTTTATGCTTGACGGCAGAAATACGGTGTGGGGAGATCATGCATGATGAAGAGTCTTTCGCTTCTAATTCTTCTATCTGTGACTTTCGTCTACCCGGCGAACGCACAAAACACTCCGCGCAGCAATGAGGTATTGGGAATGGCTGGGACGGTGAATGTCATTCCCAGTCCGGCAGGGACACATACGGTCGTCGTATTTTCCTCTAACTCTCCAGTTAGTACAACCTCGAGCCAAATAGTCTTCGTGCTGCAGGTTGATGGGACCAGCCTCCCGCCTGCCTGGTCTGGTGAGGCGAGGGTAATGGTTGGAGACGGTTTCCTCGGTATCATTCCTAACGACAGCTCCTCGAATGCAAGATTTCTTTTCATGTTTCGAGACAGAGAAATACCTAAATCACTCGCCAGCAGTGGTTTTCAACTTTTTGAAACGGTAGGTATTGCTCGATACGGAGAAACTACGCCGCTGAAAGATGAGCAAATCTCTGCGCTTGTCCTAACAGGAAGAGGCTGCAGTTCTCCTGTAGCAAAACAATCCGAAAATAGCAATTCTGGCGAGTTGGCTGAACCTCTCGGCACTGTGCCGCTCAAGGCGGTACCACTCGGGACTGGTGGCAATTTTTGTACAAATTGCGCCGCTGGAGGGTCAGGTTCGACTGGTTGCAGTGCCGGGGGGTGCAGTGTGTCATGCCAATCTGGGTGGTACTCGTGCTGCAACGGTTCGGGCACCTGCGCATGCTGCCGGAACCCGTAGACCGGTTGGCTCGGATCGGTGTGGCTGACCCCTTCACAGCGCGAGCAATCGTTATTTTCCACTCATCACTCTCAGACGCGCCGTCGACGAAGACCTGTCCATCTTGGGGGAGGGACGTCATCTACCGCGTGATGAGTGGGCACCCCTGTTGGTGCTGGGTTGAATGCGTTAGCCGCGGAGGAAGTCCTTCATTTTTTGGATAGTGACGTCGCGGCTGATGTCGGAGATGGCATTGGTGAGCGGGATCTGCTTGGGGCAGACTTCGACACAGTTCTGCGCGAAGCCGCACTCCTGTATTCCACCGTCACCGGCGAGCGCACGCAGGCGATCTTCTTTGAAAACTTTGCCTGTGGGGTGATTGTTGAAGAGCTTGACCTGGGCGATGGTTGCTGCTCCCACAAAGCCTGTGTCTTCGTTGAACTGGGGACATACTTCCATGCAGCAGGTGCAGGAGATGCAGTTCGACAGCGGGTAATTGACCTCCTGCTGCTGCGGAAAGACACGAGGACCGGGGCCAAGGTCGTAGGTGCCATCGACGGGAACCCAGGCTTTGACGCGCATGAGGTTCTGGAAGAGGACGGAGCGGTCGACCTGGAGGTCGCGCACGAGCGGAAACTTGGAGAGGGGCTCGATGCGGATGGGTTGTTCGAGGTTTTCGACGAGCGCAGAGCACGCCATGCGGGCTTTGCCGTTGATGCGCATGGCGCAGGATCCGCAGATTTCCTCGAGGCAATTGGAGTCGTAGGTGATGGGCGTGGTCTGTTTGCCCTCCGCGGTGACCGGGTTGGCGGCAATCTCCATCATGGCGGAAATGACATTCATTCCAGAGCGCCAAGGAAGTTCGAACTTTTCCCAGACTGCAGGTGCGTCGGGGCTGGCCTGGCGCTTGATCTCGAGTATTACGGTACGGTCTGCCATGTATCCCTCTGGGGCTGATTCCCCAATCTATGGTGCTCCAACTTGCCGGAAATTCGTGTCCGACTTGACGAGCTATTTAGTTGCGTCGTAACGGCGTGGACGCGGCTTGATGTACTGAATGTCAACCTCTTCGAATTCAAATTTCGGAGTCGAGCCGTCGCCTGTGAAGCTGGCCTTTGTTGTCTTGAGGAACTGCTCATCGTTCCGGTCGGGGAAGTCGGGCTTGTAGTGCGCGCCGCGCGATTCGTCGCGGAGGATTGCGCCGCCTACCACGACGCGGGATAGTTCGAGCATATTCTTCAACTGGCGTGTGAACGCAAAGCTGGTGTTGGCCCACTCGCTGCGGTCGCTGAGATTGATCTTATTGAAACGATCCATCAGTTCGACAATTTTCTCGTCGGCTTGCTGAAGGCCCTTGTTGTAGCGAACGACCGTGGCGTGCTTGGACATCGTGTCGCCCAATTCTCGCCAGAGCTTGAAGGGATTCTCAGTGCCGTCGTTGAACATGATGCCTTTGTTGATTTCTGCCTGGCGGGCAAGCTCGGCAGCGTGGCCTCCATCGCCTTCTGCGGCAGGCAGGCTCTTGGCGTAGGCGATGGCGTTGGGACCGCTGCGGAAGCCGCCGAAGATGCAACTGACGAGCGAGTTGGCGCCCAGGCGATTTGCGCCGTGGTATTGGTATTCGCACTCGCCTGCGGCAAAGATGCCGGGGATGTTGGTCATCTGATTGAAGTCAACCCAGAGCCCGCCCATGGTGTAGTGCATGCCGGGGAAGATCTTCATAGGAACTTCGCGTGGATCGTCGCCCACAAACTTCTCGTAGATTTCGAGAATGCCTTCGAGCTTGCGATTGAGAGTTTCGCGGTCGATGTGGGTGAGGTCGAGGTAGACCATCGGCTGGCCATCGATGCCGAGGTTCTCCTGATAGACCACCTTGTGAATGGCGCGTGTGGCGATGTCGCGGGGGACGAGGTTGCCGTATTTCGGATACCACTCTTCGAGGAAGTAGAAGCGATCGGACTCGGGGATCTGCTTGATAGGCCGCTTGTCGCCGACAGTGCGCGGGACCCAGACACGACCGCCTTCGCCGCGAGCCGACTCGGACATGAGGCGGAGCTTATCTTCACCGGGGATGGCGGTAGGGTGAACCTGGATAAATTCGCCGTTGGCGTAATAGGCGCCCTGCTGGTAGATCGCGGCTTGGGCGGATCCGGTGCAGACGACGGAGTTGGTGCTTTTGCCAAAGATGGCGCCGATGCCGCCGGTTGCGAGGATGATGGCGTCGGCAGGGAAGGCGCGAAGTTCCATGGTGCGCAGGTTGAGCGCTGTGATGCCGCGGCAGGCACCCTTGGAGTCGAGGATGGCGGAGAGAAACTCCCAGCCTTCAAATTTTTGCACGTGACCGGTGGACTCGTGGCGACGGACCTGCTCGTCGAGCGCGTAGAGGAGTTGCTGGCCGGTGGTGGCCCCGGCGAATGCCGTGCGGTGGTAGAGAGTGCCGCCGAAGCGGCGGAAGTCCAGAAGGCCTTCGGGAGTTCGATTGAAAGGGACACCCATGCGGTCAAGAAGGTCGATGATGCCGGGAGCGGCTTCGCACATGGCCTTGACGGGAGTCTGATTGGCGAGAAAGTCGCCGCCATAAATGGTGTCGTCGAAATGCTTGTCGGTGGTGTCGCCTTCGCCCTTGAGATTTTTGGCGGCATTGATGCCGCCCTGGGCGCAGACGGAGTGAGAGCGCTTGACCGGGACGATGGAGAACAGGTCGACGGCGCCGCCTGCCTCCGCAATCTTGATGACTGCCGCGAGTCCGGCGAGGCCTCCGCCAACCACGATGATTCTGGGTGCCGCCATTCTTGAGATTCCTTTCGAAAAAGCTTCCAGCTCCTAGCTTTTAGCTGTTAGCTAGAAACAAAAAACAAAAACAAACTAAGAGACTTGTGGGATTGGCGGCGTAAAGCGAAACGGCGCCGCGATTCTGTTCCATGCGTTGATCTGGCTGATCGCCACGGTGAGCAGGGCAATTTCCTGCGGGTTGAAGTGTTCTTTCAGCGAATCGAAGGCGTCGTCATGGATGGGATGTTGAGCAAGGAGAGTCACGCACTCAGTCCAATCGAGTGCTGCGCATTCGCGAGGAGAGAAGAGGCCGGCTTCGCGCCATGCAGCAAGGAGGTCGAGTTTCGGGGCAGGGATCTTGAGCTTGCGGGCGTCGTTCAGGTGGTACTGAATGCAGAACGCGCAGCCATTGAGTTGAGAAGCGCGAATCTTGATGAGTTCGCGTAGTTCGGGTTCAATGGAAGATTTCTTGAGCGCATGGGTAATGGCCGCCATCGCGGTAGCGAATTCAGGGGCGGCTTCCTGGAACTCTTTCCAGTCGATCCGTGCAGTTGTGGCTTCAGAAACGGGCATGGCGGTCCTTTCTGCTTAGAGCAGGATTTGGGGCGAGGCAGGCACATCGAGGTGCAACTGAACGATGGCAGGCGGGACGATGTCAGGGGCATTGGCGTATTTCGGGCCGACGAAGGCCCAGATGCTCCAGAGGCCCATGACGGCGATCACGACACCGAAAGCGGCACACGCGTAACCGAAGCGCTTGCGGGCGACTTCGCCGGAAGTGATGCCCCACTTGGCCGCAAAAAGCCAGATGCCATAGGCGAAGTGCCAGCAGATGGCGATCATGGCGATGATGTAGACGGCGAGGATGAGGGGATTGGCGAGTTCAGCCTGGACCTTGTGGAAGGATGCGCCTGGATTCTCCGGAAGACTAACGCCAAGGAAGCGCTGCGTGGTGACGTGATAGCCGATGTAAAGGAGCGCGATCAGTCCGGTATAGCGCTGGGCGAGATACATCCAATTGCCGGACCACGGGTAGTAGACGATGTTGGATTTGCCGCGCAGCCAGATGTACACGCCATAGAGACCGTGATAGAGGATGGGCAGGAAGATAAAGACCCACTCAAGGACACGGACCAGGGGCAGGCTATTGAGGAATTTGACCTGGGCGGCGTACGCGGCTGGCCCTTTGAGGGCCTCGAAGTTGGAGAGCAGGTGCTCGAGAAGGAAGGCGCCGATGGGGATGATGCCAAGCAAGGAATGGAGCTTGCGCAGGAGAAAGGTATAGCCCTGGCCGGCGCGTAACGGCTCGACGCCCGGCCGGAGCTTGGGCGTGGAAGGATGTTGGGCAGTTGCCATGCGAATCGCGGCTCCTAGGGGGCTGGTGGTCGAAGCTCGGTGTCTTGTGAGTCCAAGACAGGTAAGACAGTTCTTTACCGCATTATTCGATTCCGTAGTGAGTACCGTCAAGGCGCGCGGTCCGCTATTTGCGACGGGGTGAATTTCTGAAGGTCCGGCGGGGTGAGCTAAAGCTTAAGTCTATCGAGCAGAGCGGCAAAGGCGCGGCCACGATGGCTGAAGGTGTGCTTGGTTTCGAGGTCGATTTCTGCCATGGTCTGGCGGCGTTCGGGCAGGTAAAAGAGGGGGTCGTAGCCGAAGCCTCCCGTGCCGCGAGGCGCTTCGAGGATAAATCCCTCTACGTAGCCGTCGGCTGCGGAGACCGGCTGGCCGTCGCGAGCAGCAACAAGGACGCAGCGGTAGCGGGCGCTGCGCTCGATGGGAGGAATGCCTTCGAGGCGCTGGAGAAGGACCATATTGTTCCAGACATCGGTGTTGTCGTTGGCGTCGGGTGAGTCGGTGAGCCCGGCGTCGGCCGCAAAGCGAGCGGAGCGGACTCCGGGCGCGCCCTGAAGCGCGTCAACTTCGAGCCCAGAGTCATCGGCCAGGACCAGTTCGCCAGGTGCGAAGTGGGAGTAGTACGCAGCCTTGAGGGTGGCGTTGGCTTCGAAAGTCGCTCCCGTTTCGTCGGGAGCGGTGATGTTCTCAAGATTAGGGAGAGGATCGATTTGAAGGGCGTGAGCGGCAGAGGCAGCGCGGAAGTCGCGAAGCTTGCCCGGATTGGTAGACGCGACGAAGAGGCGGAAAGCCATGCAGTGAGTGTAAAGGGAGTGCATGCATGGTTCGGCTGGCTCGCGGAGCAGGGTGGAAAAGGTATCGATGGGGAACGGCGAGGGACGGCGTCCTTCCTGCGAAAGCCTTTGACAAGGGTGCTTGCGGTTGCATAAGGTTCCTACGAGAAATTGTTTCATTTGAGAAAAATTGCCTTCTCCTTGAGCATGCAGCGGAGTGTTTGGAGCATTCGGCAAACTCCAAAGCAGGATTGATTGCGACGGCACACCGATGGGGATTCAGCTTGGCAGCAGCCCGGTGGCAGACGGCACAATAAGTTGATTTTCCAAAAAGGGGCTTAAAAGGAATGGGTAAGGGAATCATGCTCAATTTCGCGCGGTTGGTGTGTGTCTCGACAATGGGGATGTCGGCTGCGCTGGTGTGCGTAGCTGCGGGCCCTGTCAGGCTGCAGGTGGATAATCTGACCACTCCGCTCGGAATTGACGACGCAGCGCCAAACTTCTCATGGCAGCTGGACGATCTGACGCGTGGCGCCAAGCAGACGGCTTATGAAGTGCAAGTGGCTACCAGCGCGGAGTTGCTGGCCGAGGACAAGCCGGATGTGTGGGACAGCAAGCGCGTGGAAGGCGGCAAGAGCCTGAATGTGCGCTATGGAGGAAAGCTACCGGAATCGAGCAAACGCTACTTCTGGCGGGTAAAGATTTGGGGAGCGAGAGGCGAGGCGTATCCGGCCAGCGAAGTGAGTTGCTGGGAGACCGGACTGATGAGTCCTGCTGTGTGGCGCGCCAATTGGATTGGGTACGAAACGGTGGAGGAATCGGAAGTACGGCATGCGCCGTCGGTTTGGATCACAAATCCAGACGCAAAAGCGCTGAACGAAGAAAAGGGGACAGAACAGGATTTTGCTTATCGCACGAAAGTGCTGCTGGAAAAGCCTGCGAAGCACGCCACGCTGTATGCCACCGCGCAGGACACGGTGGCGGCATGGGTAAATGGAACGCAGGTCTTAACTGCCGATCCGCTCCCTCCCTACAAGCAGATGCCGTGGAAGAAGTTTGTGAAAGCGGATGTGACGAAACAATTGGGGCGCGGTGCGAATTCCCTGGCGATTGAGGATGTGCATTACGTGGTGAACCCCAACGGAATGGCGACAGAAGATCCGCCACCCATGATGGCATCGCTCTTTGTCGAGTTTGTAGATGGGACGACTGCGACGTTTGTGAGCGGCGGATCGTGGAAGACGGCGACGCATGCCGCGAGCGGTTGGGAGCAGAAAGGATTTAACGACGCTCAGTGGAAGAATGCGGTGATTTGGCGCGCGACACCAAACAGCGAGCCGTTGGGGCATCCCTGGATTCCCGATAGCGTGAAGGAATTGCGGCACACGTTTGATGTGGCTTCTCCGGTGAAGAGTGCGAGGCTTTACGCGACGGCCTTGGGAACCTACGAGATGTTTCTGAACGGAAAGCGGGTGGGCCAGGACTTTATTCCATCGAAAGACGGTGACACATCGACCGGGCCGCCCGTGATGGCGCCCGGTTGGACGGATTATCGCGAACGCGTGATGTACCAGACCTATGACGTAACGAAACTGGTGACGCAAGGCAAGAATGCGATTGGAGTGTTGCTGGCGCCGGGGTGGTATGAGACGCCACTCGAATGGTTTCAAATGCCGAATGATTACGGCGTCACGCCGCCGGCGTTACGGGCACAATTGCGCATTGAACACGCGGACGGCAGCGTGGAGTGGGTGAATACGAGCGCTGCTTGGACAGCGAAACCGTCTTACATTCTGCATTCAGAGCTCTACGACGGCGAGGCCCAGGATTTGCGGCTCATTGAAGCGGGTTGGGACACCGCCAAATATGAAGGAAGTGGTTGGAAGCCGACTTTGACGATCGATCCGCAGCCGATGGCGATGATGGCGCAGGATTTTGAGCCGATTCGCGTGGAGAAGTCGATTCCGGCAAAGGCAGTGACTGAGCCAAAGCCAGGCGTGTATGTCTTCGACTTTGGGCAAAACATGTCTGGTGTGGAGGAATTGAAGGTAGAAGGGCCGGCAGGAACGGATGTGCGGCTGCGCTTCGCCGAGATTCTGAATGACGACGGGACAATCTATATCGACAATCTGCGCACGGCAAAGGCGACGGATCATGTGATTTTGAACGGGAAGGGCACGAGCGACTTCATTCCGCAATTTACGTTCCATGGATTTCGCTATGCGGAAGTGACGGGGCTACCCGGCAAGCCCAGTCTGGAATCGATGCGGGTGCTGGTTTTGCATACTGCGGCTCCGTTTGCGGCTGAGCTGAAGACGGGAAGTCCGATGATCAACCAGCTGTGGAGCAACATTGAGTGGGGACAGAGGTCGAACTTTGTGGGTCTGCCGACGGACTGCCCGCAGCGCGATGAGCGTTTGGGCTGGATGGCGGATGCGCAGGTTTTCTGGCGGACCGCAACCTACAACATGGACCTGGCAGCGTTTACTCGCAAGTTTGCCGGAGATATGCGCGGAACGCAGGTGGGTACAGCAATGTTTGGGATCTATGCTCCTGGCACGGCGCGGCCGAACATGGGCACGGGCGCGGGCTGGAGCGACGCGGGTGTGATCATCCCCTGGACGAGCTGGATTCAAACGGGAGATACAAGCGTCATCAGCCAGAATTGGGTGGCAATGGAGAGATATCTCGAAGCCATTCGTGTGGCAAACCCCGACGGACTGTGGAAGAACCAGGCAGGCACGCCCTTTGGGGACTGGCTGTCGCCGGAGGGACCAACGGACTACGGGCTGGTTGCGACCGCAGAGTGGGCCTACGACCTGACGCTGATGCGCCAGATGGCGCACGCTACCGGACGCCTGGTGGAAGAGCAGAAGTATTCAGCCCTCTTTGAAAGAGTTCGCGCTGCGTTCGAAAAGGAGTATGTACGCGACGATGGATTTGTGAAGGGCGGAGATAATTCACCATCGCCATTTGGAGATATCAACAACCCTAACGCGAAGAGCAAGGGGGGCGATACGCAGACCGGGTATGTGCTGGCGCTGCACATGAATTTGCTGCCTGATGCGCTTCGCGCGAAGGCCGCGCAAAAGCTCGTCGACAAGATAGAGGCCAATCATGGTCTGCTCGCGACTGGTTTTTTGGGCACGCCGTATCTGTTGGAAGAGTTGACGAAGACGGGCCACGCGGATGTTGCTTACCATCTGCTGCTGAACACGCAGTATCCGTCGTGGGGCTACCTGATTGACCATGGAGCGACGACGACGTGGGAGCGTTGGAATGGCGACCAGATGAAGGATGATCCGAGCATGAACTCCTACAATCACTACGCTTACGGTGCGGTAGCGGACTGGATCTACCGCTACGCGGCAGGTGTGGATACGACACCGCTCGACGCGGGCTTTCACACGGTTGTGCTGCACCCTGTATTCGACGGGCGCCTGGGCAGTGTGGATTTCAGCTATCCCTCGAGTTACGGAGTAATCCGCTCGAGCTGGACTGTGCAGGGTTCGACTGCGCAGTGGCAGGTGACGATCCCGGCGAACACCACAGGCCGCCTGGACGTGACGGGCGAAGATGCTGTGCGCTACACGCTCGAAGGCGCGGAACTAGGCAAGAGCCCGCTGGCACATGCTGTGGATGGCAAGTACGAACTCGAGTCCGGGAGCTATTCGTTTACGGTTGCGCTGCAATGATCGGGCAGAGGGAGAGGTCATGACGTCAGTCCTTGCGGGAATTGGTTGGCATGTGCTGGGTGCGAGCATGGCCGCGTCGTTCTATGCGCCGATTGAGAAGGTGAAGAAGTGGTCATGGGAAACCACATGGGCCATTGCGGGCTTGTTTTCCTGGATTCTGCTGCCGATCGGCGTGAGTTTGCTGCTGCTGCCCGACTTTCGAGGATTCTATGGATCCATGGGGATCCATCTTCTCCTGAAAGTGGCGCTGTTTGGCGCAATGTGGGGTGTGGGCAATGTGAGCTATGGGCTTACGATGCGGCATCTCGGCATGTCACTGGGAATTGGCGTGGCGATCGGCGTGACGCTGATCGTGGGCACGCTGGTGCCGCCGCTGATTCACGGGCAAGCTGCAATGCTCTTCACGACGCGCGGCGGATTGCTGACGATGGCGGGCATTCTGGTGGCGCTCATCGGCGTGGCTGTGGTGTCGTGGGCAGGGCATCAGAAAGAAGTGGCGCTGAAAGGACATCTACAGGAATTCAATGTCGGGCTGGGCCTGATGCTCGCGATCCTGTGCGGCATCTTTTCTTCGGGGATGTCGTTTGCGATTGACGCTGCGGAACCGATGAAGGCGGCTGCTCTGCAATTGGGAGTGAATCCGCTCTACGCAGCACTGCCGAGCTACGTGATTATCATGGGCGGCGGCGCGGTGGTGAACTTGAGCTACTGCTTTATACGGCTGGCGGCGCTGAAGCGGCTTTCGCTGCGAGCTGATCTGTCGCAAGATCCACCGACACTGGCAAGAAATACCGCGCTGGCATCGATGGGCGGCATTATGTGGTACTTGCAATTCTTCTTCTACGCGTGGGGTGCAGCGAATATTCCAGCGTCGATGTCGTATGTGAACTGGATGCTGCACATGAGCATCTACGTACTGTGCGGAGGCGTGGTGGGGCTGGCGCTGGGCGAATGGTCGAATGTGGAGGGCAGGCTGGTGCGCCTTTTATGGGCAGGTATTGCAGTGATCATTGCGGCCGCAAACCTGGTAGGCCTTGGGATGGCCTCCTGAACTGCGTTTCTGACGTTGTGATCCAAGAAATGAGAGAGCGGCGATTCCATGCTTCGGGAGTCGCCGCTTTGCTTTTGGATATTGATTCGGGACCGGGGGCTAGTTCTTGGCGAGCTTGGCGCCGGCAGCCTGTGCTTCGGCTTCGGTGACAAACTTTCCATTCTTGGTGGTTCCGTATTCCTTGTCGCTCGACTTGTGGTAGACCTTCGTATTCATGTTGAGCCAGACCTTGCCGCTGGACTTGGCAGCGGCGATGTCCCCTGCATTCGGTGGAGGAGCGGCGGGTGTCTTGGCCGCAGGTGTTTTCGCAGGTGCGGACTTTGCCGTCATCGCCGTATTTGCGGCCGGTGCAGGAGTGGCTGCGGACTTTGCAGCAGGCGCAGGAGTTGCGGTTGCCGCCGGCTTGGCAGTCATGGCAGTGTTGGACGCGGGCTTAGCCGGGGTCGAGGTCGCTGCCGGTTTGGCTGTCATCGCTGTGCCAGAGGCGGGTTTGGATGCAGTGGTCGAGGAGGCGCTTTTTGCTGCCTTGGCGCTTTTCTTGGACTTTGTGGTGCTCGTGGATGAAGAAGAGGATGAAGTTGCGGGCGTCGTCTGCGCGACGGCGAGATTCGCGCCCAGAACAAAGCAGAGTGCGAGGGAGTACATGGATTTCATGGAGGGGATGTTCCTTTCATAGATGGCTTTCGCGTGAGAGGAGTGCCTGCAGCGCGAGGGCGGAATCGATTCTGATTCGGACCCGTTGGTCAGTGTTGCACAAAGACGGGATGGAGGGCGATCTGTTTTTTGCGGAGACGTGCGCGGCCGGGCAAAACCCCGGCCGTGACGTTGAAATGGACATTAGTCGATGGTTTGGTGGAGACGCAGATCACGCGAGGAGGCGCCTACACTGATTGTCCGTTCCCCATTTGCAGTCTGCCACTTGCTGTCTTTGGTGGACCAGTATTGCAGCTGGCGGGGCTGGACGTGGAGTGGAATGGACCTCGATGCTCCGGCCGGGATATTGACGCGGTCGAAGGCGACCAGTGCTCGTACAGGGAACTGGACGCCGTCGGGGATTTGGCTGGGAGCTCCGAGGTAGACCTGTGGGACTTCATCGGAATCTACAGTTCCCGAGTTGTGGATCGTTACTTGTACATCGAGGCCACCGTCGGAGGCCTTTGCGACCTTGAGGTCTGAGTAGTCGAAGGTCGTGTAGCTGAGGCCGTGGCCGAAGGCGAAGAGCGGTGCGATGTTTTGCTTGTCGAACCAGCGATAACCAACGTTCACGCCCTCGCTATAGGTGGTTTTGCCGTCTACACCCTTGTGGGAGCGTTCCGGGTGAGTGGGGTCAGTGGCTGCGTAGTCTGCGAGGCTCTTACCCCAGGTGACGGGAAGACGACCCGCGGGGCTGGTCTTGCCGAGTAAGAGGTTGGCCGCGGACCATCCGCCTTCATCGCCGGGCCACCACATTTCGAGGACGGCTTTGACTTTGTCGACCCAGGGCAGGGCAACAGGCTGGCTGGTGTTGAGTACGACGACGGTGTTGGGATTTACGGCGGCAATATCTTCCACCAGCTTGTTTTGCTCGCCGGGCAGACCAAAGACCGGGTTGAGACGCGTCCAAAGAAAGACAACCGCGACCTTGGCATTCTTTGCAGCCGAGATCGCCGCTTCGTGGTCTGCTTTGCGCTGCTCGGGGGTATACCAGTTGAGACGCACCTGGACAGGAGAGCTGGAAGTATCGGACGAAGTGCTGATCTCAATGTCGTGGGGCCCGGCGGTCAATTCAACCGCGCGGCGAACATTGTCGAGGCCATCGGTGGTGGGTATGGCATTGTCCTGATTGGCTTGAAGGATGTCGCCGTGAACGCCGCCCTGGAAGGCTCCCGTTCCGGCGAGGCGCTTGCCGTCGAGCTTGATGACTGCGTTGGTTCCAAGCGCCTGTAGGTAGAGCCAGTAACTGCCTTCATGCGGAGCGGTAAGCGCTCCCTTCCACGTGACGACGGAATTGGGCGGCAGAGCATTGCCGCCTTTGATGGTGAAGTTTAATTCGGGATCGACTTGCGAGGCACCCGCGCCTGTGCGCTCGAGCCCCGGCTTTCCATCGTGGCTGAGCGCGCTGGCCGGAATGGGCGAGCCGGTCATGTCGTCGTCGACGGCGAAGCCAATATTGGAAGCGCCGGAGATCTTCTTCATCGCGGCGAGGGGGCCGATTTGACGCCAAGGCAAGCCAACAGAACGCTCGCCATTGATGCCGATAGCATCGACCTGTCCGGCGGTTGGGCCAATGAGGACGACGGAAGCCAGCTCGGAAGATTTCAGCGGAAGGACGTGGTCGGCGTTTTTGAGGAGCACCGCAGCATCTTCGCCAGTTTTTTCGATGATTTTGGCGTTGGCGTCGATGTCCTGCTTGGTGACTTCGTGCTTTTGCATGCCGTCCATGTAGCCGAAGTGGATGATCTCGTAGAGGACACGTCCGGCAGCGCGCGTAACGGCGGCTTCGTTGACGGTACCGTCTTTGAGGGCGTCCGGCATTTTTTCGGGATTGAGCTTGACGCCGAAGTCTCCGCCGCCTTCGCGAGCGGACGCTGGTTCTTCGGGGATGTGGCCGCCGAACATGGCCGCATTCATCTCCTCAGCCTGTTTAGGATCGATCTTCAACGGGGGCGGAGGAGGCAGGGAATCAAAGAAAGAGGGGATGAAGGAGCCCATCGGGCCGGGTTGACCGCCGGGCATTTCCATATCGAGGCCTGCATTGATGAAGTTGACAGCGTGGACAGCGCCCCAATCGGAAGTGACGAAGCCCTTGAAGCCGATCTGATCGCGGAGGATCTTTGTCAGGGTAGACTCATTGCCGCAGGCAAACGTGCCGTTCAGGCGGTTATACGAACACATAACGGAGGAGACGTCTGCCTTTACGGCTTCATCGAAAGGCGCGACGTAGATTTCGTGCAGCGTTTGATCGTCGATAAACGTGCTGCTGCCGTTCGAGTCGTAACCAACGAAGTGTTTGACCTGCGCCATGACGTGCTGGGACTGGATGCCGCGAATTTCTGCAGCGCCCATCTGGCCGGTAAGGAAGGGATCTTCGCCGAAGGTGTTGTAGCCGCGACCGAATTCGAGATCGCGATCAATATTGACGAACGGTTGGAGAGAGACATCGATGCCGAGAGCACGATCTTCACGTCCGATGACGAGGCCGTTATCTTCCGCGTCTTTGACGCTGAAAGTTGCAGCGACGCCCATGGTCGCGGTTTCACCCTGGGAAGGGTGACGAGTGAGCACACCGGGAGGTCCGTCAGCGAAGCGAAGACCGGGGATGCCGAGGCGCGGAACCCCAGCAAGGAAGCCGGCCTGGCCCTGATAGACAGCCGGGTCTTCCTTTGTGCCATGGATGAGTGTGAGTTTTTCTTCAAGCGTCATCTGGCTGAGAAGCTTATCGACTCGGACATCGCCGGTAACCAGCGGCACAGACTGGGCAGATGCGCAGGTGAGGCCGATGGCAAGTGTGGATGCTGCAACAGCGATGACGCGGATTGAGCGCAGAAGTGACGCTGGCTTGTGCTTCAGAATTGCTAAATTCACGATGGCCCCCTTAGCCAGAACGCGGAGCAAATAGAGATCTGCGAGGTACGATGTCGCGCTGCTTTCGCAGGTCTCCTCGAGCGCGCAAACGTTTGAGCTCAAGGCTCCTTACCCAACGGCAAGCAAGTGTACTGCATCGGGGGCGTGTCGTGCTGTGCGGAGTGAAGGGCTGTCCGGGAGGGGCCAGGTTTTGATTGTCCGCTTCAAGCGGGCATGGGCAGTTCCCGGTCGTAACCGGCGGCGACGAGGTCTTTGCGCAGTTGATCGACCGTGGTGAATTGGAGGGCTCTGAAGCCGAGGGCGAGGGCGGCATCGATGTTTTCGCGCTTGTCGTCGAGAAAGAGTGTTTCCTCGGGGCGCGTGCCAAGGCGCTGCAATGTCAGCCGATAAATGGCCGGATCCGGCTTGGCCATGAGGTGCTGGTAGCTCCAGATGAGGACGTCAAAACGCCCGAGCCACGCGAACTCGCGCGAGATACTCTCAAGGACTGAGTCGCCCATGTTGGACAGGATAGCGGTTTTGATACCGTGTTCGACGAGAGCCGCCTGCCAAGCCACCATAACCGGATTCTGGGTCGTCCACATGCGCGCGTCACTGCGGTTCAACTCTTCGACGGCATGGGGACCGAGTTCGAGCTTGGCGTCGCTGAGGAGCTTTTGCCAAAAAGCGATGCCAGTGAGTTTGCCTTCATCGTAGGCATGCCGGTCGGTCCAGTAATGCTTTTCGAAGTCCTCGGCGGACAGACCCGTCATTCGAACCATGTCATCGTGTGCCTGCGTATCGGGCTGACCAGTGAGAACCATTCCAAAATCGAAAACGACCGCGCGCAGCGACAAATTTCCTCCAACGGGATGCCCATGCTTGGTGAAGGGGGCGCCTTTCTCTATTGTAGAGAACAGAGAGCAGACATCAGGGAACAGGTGAGACACGTAGGGATGAGAATTTCGAAGCGCACAGAATGGAACACAGAAGAAAGCGGTCTCGCGCGAGCACACAGACTGCGGTTGGCGGCTGGTTTATCGGTGGCAGATTTGACTGCTTCGAATCCGACGCGTTGTGGATTTGATTTTGGCGAGGCTGTGCTGGATGCGCTTCGCGATCCGCGGGCACTCGATTATGACCCGCACCCGCGCGGATTGCCGGCTGCGCGGGAGGCGGTTTGCGCGTATTACGCAGACCACGGCGTCAGGATTGAGCCCGACCAGGTTGTGCTGACAACGAGCACGAGCGAGGCCTACAGCTTTCTCTTCCGCCTGCTCTGCAATTTGGGAAACGAGATTTTGGTGCCGCAGCCGGGCTATCCGCTGTTTGACTATCTGGCCAGGCTGGATGATGTGCGATTGAAACCGGTGCCGCTTGTTTACGACTACGGTTGGCAAATCGATCCGGAGGGATTTCGGAGGGCAATTTCGCAGGCAACGCGAGCGATTGTCCTGGTCCATCCGAACAACCCGACGGGGCATTTCACCAAGCAGTGGGAAGCTGAGGAGTTGGCAAAAATCTGCCGAGAATTCGATCTTTCGCTGATTGTGGATGAGGTGTTTCTCGATTATGGATTCGGCAAGGAGGCGCAGCAGACCTTTGCTGCGGGGTTTGAAGACGTGCCGGTTTTCGTGGTGAGCGGGTTAAGCAAGATCGCTGGACTGCCGCAGATGAAGGCTGCATGGATAGTGGCGACCGGACCGGAAAGCACTGAGGCGCTGGAACGGCTGGAGGTAATCGCCGATACTTTTCTCTCGATGAATGCGCCTGTGCAGTGGGCCCTGGGGCAGTGGCTCGGTGGACGATCCGGGATCCAATCTCAGATAGCCGAGCGGGTGAAGGGGAACTTGGCGGAGCTGGATCGACAGCTTGAAGGTCTAGGCGCCGTGAAGCGTCTGGAGGCGGAGGGCGGGTGGTACGCGGTACTGCGAATTCCAGCACTGCAGGCGGATGAAATGACGGTCCTGGAGTTACTGGAACGAGGGGTCTGGGTGCACCCGGGGTACTTCTTTGGAATGGAAGAGTCAGGATGGTTAGTCATAAGTCTGCTGACGCAGGGAGATGAATTTGCCACTGGAGTAACCAGGCTTGTTGATTTTTTGGGAACGCATCAAGGTGGTAACAAATTCTGATTTGCACATGATGTATTGAATTAAGAAAACGGAATAAATATTGATAAAAAAGCGCTTAGGTTTGTATAAATCAGAGTTCGTTACGACCGAAGGAACGGATTGGTACGCCGTTCGTTACTGATGGTTGTTGCGGGTCCGTGTCCGGGCACAACGCGTGTGTCGTCGGGCAATGTGAACAAGCGGGTGCGAATGGAGTCGAGAATCTGATCGGAATCGCCTCCGGGCAGGTCAGTACGGCCGATACTTCCAGCAAAAAGAGTGTCGCCGGCGAGGACCATTTTGAGCGGAACAAAATGGATGCACACGGATCCCTGGGTGTGGCCGGGTGTATGGATCACCCTGGCCGGGTAGCTTTCCAGGCCAACCAGTTGCCCATCGATGAGGGACTGGTCGGGGGGTGCGGTCTCGGGGGGATCGACGCCGAGCCAGGCGGCTTGTTCGTCCATCATCTGGAGCAGTGACAGATCATTCTCATTGAGAAATATGGGTGCGCCCGTAAGCCGCTTCAGCAGGAGGGCGCCGCCAACATGATCGATGTGGGCGTGGGTGATGAGGATTTGCTTGAGTTTGAGGCCAAGGGAGGTGAGGCGTTTGTGGATGCGGCTGATTTCTTCGCCTGGATCGATGACGATGGCTTCCCGTGTGGCTTCATCGCCGAGCATGGTGCAGTTGCATTGCAATGGGCCTACGGGAAAGGTCTCGAGAATCATGGGAACATTCTAGTTGCCGGCGGCAATTAGGGGTTGGTTGCGGTGCCGGGTGCGTGCAATCGATGAGGAACCCGATAGCAGACGCGCAGAAGATTGCCGGAATCCACTCGGTTCGCTGGAAGAATCTCTTCGTTGCGTGCTCGACACGCTCAAGGGACCGTGAACGAGAGTGGTTCGCGATCCGAAAGACAACGACCGCAACCTGGTATTTATTTGCCGGACTTGGCCGGAGCCGATACGGGCGTCGTGCCTTCGAGCACTGAGTGGCTGCTGTTGCTGTCGCGGACGTAGAGAATCGTCAATGCAAAGGAAGTGCACATGAATAGGATTGCAGACCACGTGGTGAGGCGCGTGAGCACGTTGGCAGCAGCGCGAGGGCCAAAGGCGGTTTGCGAGCCCTGACCGCCGAATGCGCCGGCGAGATCGGCCGAACGGCCCTGCTGGAGCAGGACAACTCCGATGAGAAAGAGACACACGATGACGTGGATCGTGACGACGAAGTAGAAGAGAATCTGCATTGCGAAAGCTGCTTTCGATCCTTGCCTGGAGGCTGGACTGAAGATTTTTGGTGCGGAGGAGGGGACTTGAACCCCTATGCCTTGCGGCGCTAGCACCTCAAGCTAGTGCGTCTGCCAATTTCGCCACCTCCGCCCGAGGTGAACCCATTAAGTATAGCAAACCAAAGGCTTGAGCGCATGATGCTGAAAGGGAAGGACCTGCAAGCGTCGCGCGAAGGGAAATCGGGTGCGATGCGGAGAGCGGCGTGGAAGGCGAATTCAGATTCCGAGACGTGCCATCCACGCGGCAAGGGATTGCTGGTCGGGAGTGCCGACAGCGTGCGCGGCGCGGACGTGCCGGCGATCGATTTCCGGCCGGTTCTGGCTGATTTTGAACTTGCCTTCGATGTGGGTGATGGGGATGCGGAAGCCGACAATGCCGGCGAGCATGGTGCGACGGAATCCTTCGGGCAGAGAGCGCCATTGATCGGCGTAGGGAGGCTCGTGTTGCGCGATGAGGTCTTTGAGCAGCGCATCTTTATCCTCGTCTCCTTCGAGGAGCGACAAGGGACCTTTGGCATGGATGGCGATGTAATTCCAGGTGGGAACGGAAAGCTCCTCGGCGTAGAGGGTGGGCGAGACGTAGCTGTGCGGACCGGAAAAAACGACGAGTGTTTCGCGGCCCGCGAGCGCGCGCCAATGCGGATTGGCTTTCGCAAAATGGCCTTCGATGATTCCGTGTTCGCCTTCGTCTTTGATCACGAGGGGCAAGTGGGTTGCGGAGGGTGATATGGCGGGGTCGGATGCGTCGATGGGACCAAAGAGGATGGCGAAGGAGTTTTCGCGCATTGCTGAAAGAAGCGTGGTGCGATCCGTGAGCTGATTGAATTTTGGCGTGTACATTCTCAGGCCTATTGAATGCGTTCGAAGCGAAAAGCGGATTCGCGCAATGCGTGGCTGATGGCGGTGATGTGCGTAGCACCGCGCGTTTCGAGTGTTACGTCGATGACAGTTTCGCCGAGGCTGACGCCGTAGTAGGCGCGATTGTGGACGGTCTCGACAATGTTGGCACGTTCGCGCGCGAGGATCTCGGTGAGGTGCAACAGGGCGCCGGGGCGATCCTGCAAGTAGACGCGGACGCGGAGAAGGCGGCCGTCTTTTACCAGGCCGCGCTCGATGATCTTGGCCAGAAGAGTGACGTCGATATTGCCACCGCAGACCAGGACGACCGTGCGGCGATGTCGGAGGTTGGTTTTTGCCTGGACGACGGCAGCGAGCGCAGCGGCGCCGGCACCTTCGGCGAGGGTTTTCTCCTGCTCGAGCAGCATGAGAATGGCGCTGGCAATTTCTTCGTCGTCGACGGTGACGATTTCGTCGACGTAGCGCGTGACCAGGGGCAGTGTAATGTCGCCTGCGCGGCGAACCGCGATACCGTCGGCGATGGTGGCCTCAGGCGCGATGGTGACGGGCTTACCGACTTCGCGGGCGCGCAACATGGAGGGAAGTTTTTCCGGCTCGACGCCAATGACGCGGATCTTCGGGTTGGTTTCTTTGAGGGCGCAGGCGATGCCGCTAATGAGCCCTCCGCCGCCGATGGGGACCACGACGGCTTCAATGTCGGGGACTTGTTCGAGGAGCTCAAGGGCGATGGTGCCCTGACCGGAGATGACCTCGGGGTCGTCGAAGGGGTGAATGAAGGTGCATCCCTGCTCGAGCTTTCGGCGCATGGCCTCGTCACAGGCTTCGTCATAGCTCGCACCGTGCAGGACGACTTCAGCGCCGTAACTGCGGGTTGCGGCCACCTTGACGAGCGGAGTTGCGAGCGGCATGACGATTTGTGCACGGATTCCGCGCGCGGCTGCATGGAACGCAACGCCTTGGGCATGGTTTCCTGCACTGGCAGCGATGACGCCACGCTTCCGCTCGGACTCTGAGAGCGTGAGTAGCTTGTTGAGCGCCCCTCGTTCTTTGAACGAACCGGTGCGCTGCAGATTTTCGAGCTTGAGGTGCAAGGGGAGCCCGACGAGCTCGGAGAGATGGTGCGAGAGATGACAAGGCGACATGTGGATGGCTTCGCCGATACGTGCCCGTGCGACTTGGATGGTCGATAGAGTGACAGATTCCAATGAAAACTCCTGGGACGGCCTCTAAAAACGCGAAAACCACCTGCCGCGATTGCGGGAGGTGGCCTGATGATTTTCGACTGATTGCTCTGTGTCGATCAGGCTCTGCTTCCCGCGAGCGACTTGAACCAAAGAATTCGCATCGCTGGCGTATGCGCAATGGGGTGATGCGCCGCGGAGCACGGAATCGAAGAATCGCAACAGGAATGCATAACCTTATTCGAAGTACAGCAGAGGAGAAAGGGTGGAGTCAAGCTGACCGCGATTCGGAGCATTGAGACCGTCTCGAATTGAATTGCTATTCGAGGAATCCCGACAGGACGAATTCAAAGCCACCGCCATCCTGGCCCCAACGCACGACACGGGAGTGGACCGTGAGCGCATCGCCGGGTTCGACGCCGCGCGCGCTGGGTCTCTGAAGTGTCATGCGAATAATTGTTCCGGGGATCCAACGTTCATCGGTCTGCATGTAGAAACCAGTGACGCTGATGTCGTGGAGCGAGTGAGCGACGGGAGCGCCACCGGTGAAGAAGTAGGCAACCAGATCGGGAGTGGGAAGACGCATGGCACGGCGGCGATCGGGATTCTCTTTTGGTCGATCAATGTTGAGATCGGGAAAGAGCCAGCGGAGAAAACGGATTGTCCGGGAAGGCTGCTGCTCATTCACCGGAGGCGGCAGTACATGGTCTTTGTAGTCCGAGAACGGAGCGGGGGTTCCGCGCGGGGTGCGCCGCTCTGGAGGAAAAAAGGTTGGATCGGGCTTTATGGCCGGGGTTGGAGTGTTGGGCCGAGCGGCTGGTGCCGTCAGAATTGGCGGAGCGGACCGAGCCACGATTTGCGACGGCGCTGAAGTCGCATGTGAAGCGGAAACAATAGAAGGGGGCGGCGAGAATTCTTGAGCCGGGGGCGGAGTCGTTGCAGGCGCAGGAGCTCTTTCGGGAACCGGATGAATCGGGATGGGCGCTTTACGCTTGGCCGGCTTCACGACGCGCGATTGCGGGGGGCGCGGTGCCGGTGGAACAGGTTGAACCGGGGAACGCTGGTTCAAGGGCCGAGGCGGCATTGGTTGCGCGGCAGGGACTGGACTGGTACGGATCGGGGTAAGGATGTTGCGTTGCGGCTCAGCCGGGCGTGCCTCTTGCGGAACGTCAGCGATCCTGGGTTGAGTGGATGCCGACTGGCGCGCAGTGAGGAAGTTGTCGATGGGTGCGCTGAGGGGCTGTGCGGCAGGCGCCGGGAACGAGATATTGGAAAAACGCGAGCCCGGTGAAAGATCACGCAGGGACCTTGCGCCCGTGACCACTGGCGCGGACATTGCCGGCGCGGCTGGACGAGCGGGCTCAATGCCAATTTGTTCGGCGATGCGAAGGACCAGTTGATCGCCATTTCGAGTTCCGGAGGACGAAATGGTTTGCGGCGGGAAGACCAGAGCGCTTTCCGGCGTGCCTTTGAATGGAGCGAAGTCGCTTTCAGTGGATAACTCGGCGGAGTGAACGACGCGGTAGTCCTTATCGAGATAGATGAGGTCGAATGGCGACAAGGTTCTTGCGACAGGAACACCCTTGAAATGCGTGAGCCAAAGGCCCTCTGCAACTTCCGGTTCCAATCCTTCAATCAGGACCTTGAGGACCTTGAGCGGTTCCAGGACCGCGTCGACGATGCGAATCTCATCGCCGAGATAAGTCTGCCGGGTCTTGTTGAAAACGCTGAACCGCTTGCTATCCATTCGCCCTCATCTGGGAGCAGACTCTCTTCTACAGAAAACGAATTCGAACAGGACATTCATTTCGACAATATCCGCCGCCGAATTTTCGCAAATCAAGTCCATTTCCCACGTCGTTTTCCGGGAGAAAAGAGCCGATTCGCGTGAGAAGGAAGCACTTCGATTGCGCACACCCAGTGGTGCTAATTCTGCACTGCGGGGTGGGGACCGTCAAGATGCAAGTTGTTGGAAAGGCACCTTCAACTGCGGTATTTCGTTGACTTCGCGGGTAACTCCCCGCAATCGGTCGCAGAGGTAATCGTTCTTCCGGTTACGGGAGGTTGGAAAGGAATGGAAATCGTCTTGAAAAACGTATTACGGAGTTAGCCTGCGGAAGACTTTTGAGTGAACACAACCGACTCAAGTTCGTAGAGGGACTTTTCTCGAGCGATGCGCGTGAGGTGGTATTGGAAATAGACGAACGAGAAGAACAGCGTGAGCAAAAGATTGAGTCGCAGGCCGATCGGTTCGCGCCGGTTGTAGTGATCGAGCAGCTCTTCGCGGACCTCGAAGATTACGACGATCCAGAGGAGCCAGGAGAAGAGGAAGCCTGTGGCAAAAGATGCCAGCGCCCAGTAGATCGAGAGGGAACCCGGTTCAATTTTTCGGATCCAGAAGCAGAGATAGATGGGCCAAGCTGCAATGACGACGTTAATCAGGAATTCACGAAGGGGCGGAGGAACCAGCCAGATGACCAAGAGTTCGGCCGCGGCAGTTGCAAGGAGCAGGATGAGCCAATTGAGGCGTGGGGGCGCGGGAAAATTTGATTTGAATTGGGGAGTAGGCGGGATCGGAGATGGATTCATAGACAAGCTCCTCGCGATTCCACTGGGCTAAAAGATATCACAGAGTTTTGAGAAGGAATCGAGCTCAAGGAGCTGTTGGCCCGCTGGGGCTGGATTGATTTCCGCGTGCTCAAGTATCCACGTGTCCTTATGAAAAAGGAAGACTGCATGCAGGCCAGCGGCGAGCGCAGGGTTGATGTCGCTCTTGGGGCTATTTCCAATCATCCAGCTGGAACGAGGCGTGAGTTCGCGACGCTCGATGACCGCGCGATATGAAGCGGGATTTTTTTCAGCGACAATTTCGACCGCGGAAAAGAAATCCTTTAGCCCGGAGCGGGCGAGCTTGTCAGCCTGCTCTGCGTGATTGCCTTTTGTCATGAGGATAAGGTTGTGGCGGGTTTGGAGATCGGCGAGGGTTGTCTCGACACCGGCGAGCAACTCGATTTCCTGATCGGCAATTGTCTGCGCGAAACTTTCGACGCGCTGGCGCTTTTGATCCGTGACCGGTTCGTTGCTCAACTTTTCAAAACAGGTCACAAGCGAACGCGTAAAGCTTGTGAGTCCGTAGCCGTGGGCGAGAATCGTCTCGCGTTCGACGGCATTGAGCGTGCTGCGCACTTCTGCGGGTGAGTATTCGTGATGATTCAGATATCCGATAAACGTCGCGATGGCCCGCTCGAAGTAGACGTTATTTTCCCAGAGTGTATCGTCGGCATCGATGAGCAGGGTTTGGCCTTGGGGGACTAGAGGCATTGGTTTCATGGTAACGAACCGAGAGCGGGGAAGAACTGTGAAAAGTCCGGTAAAGGACCGGAAATGGAACTTGGATACCGCCTGCGAGATTTCGGAGGGCTCTGACAAGTAGCTGCTTGAGCGCGCTCGAAGATATTGAAACTATTGCGCAGAAAATATTCGTTTGACAGTCATGTTAAGTGCAGCTTATAGTGGTGATGGTCACTTCTGACCATTTGGAGACTTATTATGCGCAGAATTCTTGTAGCTAGCTTCCTCCTCTCCTCCGCGCTCCTCGGTGCCCAATCGGCCGCCAAGGCGCAGAGTGCCACGCTGGTTGCCCGCAGCGAAGCCACCAATGCGTCCGAGGCGACGGACGTTCCAACCGCAACGCATCCGCGCCGCATCAGTACAGGCGTGACTGCGCCGAAGCTGATTTCGGGTTCAGTCGTCAAGGTTGCGACCACAGATTTTCCGACCGAAGATCTCTCGACGCAGCACGTGGTTGTGAGCTTCCGTGTGGATGAGAAGGGCACGCCGTTGAATGTGCACCTTTTGAAATCTGTGAACCAGTCGGTCGACGGCAAGGTGCTGGAAGCAGTTCGCCAGTATCGTTTTGCTCCTGCCACATTGGATGATGAGGCAGTTCCGATGGACGTGAACCTGCTGGTGAGCTTCCAAGCTCGTTAACGCGGCAATCGATTCATCTCGATCCTCCAGTTCCGCACGAAATGCTACGGAATTGGAGGATTTTCTGTTTTGAAGGTTGAGGCTTGTCAGCCTGCGTCCGGCAATGTGTATTCCAGAGTGTAGGTGTGCTGGCCTGCGTCGTTCTTGATCTCCATTGCCCCTGCAATGCCCGCTAGTTCCCCTGTCGCCGAGCCGGGAACCACGGTGACGGTGAGTTGAAAGCCATTACGATCCATGATGCCGCTATGCTGCAGCGCGAAGGAACCGCTGCGTCCGTGGAGAGTTCCAGTGAAGTGCTCGATGGCTACGTAGCCGGCCTGGCCTTTGGCTGGATCGCCTGCGCCGAGCATGAGGCCTTTGCTCGTTCCTTCCAGGTCGCCGTGGAATTGCTTGTCGAGCGCGAAACGGCCGATCGGTGTTCCGGAAATCGATTCGTCGGAGGCGAGGGGAAGTGTTTTTACATGAAAATGGCCGGATGCCTGCATAGATTGAGCTGTCCTTATAAGGCGGTTGGGGTTACGACGGTCGTGCTGGGGCGCGTGGCAAGACTTGCATCCTGCGCCCGGGATTGATACAAGTGGCGCATGCAGGATTGTCACACGGTGACATCCCGGAGGTTCCTATGAGCAGCGTACTTCATTCTTCCCAGCCACTGGAAACGTTGGATCAGTGGGATGACTTTGTCGAAGGCCGCTATCGCGAGGGCAAATCGCAGGAAGAGTTTCGGGTTTACGATGCAGCTGCTACGCCGGGAGTAGCGGAATTTTACCGGCAGAACCACGAAGGGCAGACCGTGGAATTTGTTCTGGGTAAGGAGAAAGAATACTTCAGCCTGAACAAAGGAATGAAAACGATCTGGGAGGCGGCGGAGTTTTTGAACACGCTGGTGGATGACAGCGACCCGGATACAGATTTAACGCAAATTGAACACCTGCTGCAGACGTCGGAGGCGATTCGCCGCGATGGGCACCCGCGATGGATGGTGTTGACGGGATTCTTGCACGATCTGGGAAAGTGCCTGTGTCTCTACGGCGAACCGCAATGGGCGGTGGTGGGCGATACGTTTCCGGTGGGATGCGCATGGTCGGAATCGATTGTGTTTCCCGAATACTTTGCAAAGAATCCGGATCGGAATGTGCCGGAGTACCAGACGATGTATGGAATTTACGAACCGAACTGCGGACTTGAAAAGTTGCATATCTCCTTCGGACACGATGGCTACATTGCCGAAGTGATGAAACCTTATCTGCCGATTGAGTCGCTCTACATGTTGCGCTTTCACTCGTTCTACCCATGGCACCGCCATGGCGCCTATGAGCATTTGGCGAATGCGCAGGATCGGGCGATGAAGGAATGGGTGCTGAAGTTCAACCAGTACGATCTCTATTCCAAGGGTCATACGAAGCCGGACGCGAAGGCATTGAAACCGTATTATGACGAGCTGTTCGCGGAGTTTTTGCCGGAGAAGATTGCCTGGTAGGTGCTAGCCGGGACTGGCCGTCCAGGCGGAGCGCTTCGCGCCGATCACAGTTTCACAGATTCACAGGTGCTGGCCGCACGGGGGACTGGCCGTCCAG
>DATHMP010000018.1:0-8270 GCA_035487015.1 Occallatibacter sp.
CATGCATCATGAACAGGCGGTCGAGATGACCGCGATGATCCCCTCACACACGCAGAATAAAGATCTGCGCACCCTTGGCGCGCGCATCAGCAGCTCACAGTCCGACGAAATCAAGTTCATGAAGCGCTGGCTCGCTGCCCGCGGCGAATCCGTCCCCAACCCGATGCCCGATAGGCGAGACAATGACATGCCCGGTATGCAGATGGGGCCGACGATGCCTTTGATGCCCGGCATGCTAACGCCCGCGCAAATGGAAGCGCTCCGCAAGGCCAAGGGCGCCGACTTCGACCACTTATTTCTTGTCGGGATGATTCAACATCACAACGGCGCCCTGACCATGGTGAAAGATCTGTTCGACACCGCCGGCGCCGGACAAGACGCCGAGATTTTCAACTTCGCCACCGACGCCGACAACACTCAACGCGCCGAGATCAAGATCATGCAGGCCATGTTGGCTAAGAAACATTAAGCAAAAGAAACATTTGGTAGGAAACACTAAGGAGAAACGATGAATCGAGTGTCCAGATTTATCCTGTGGGTTATGGGTGCCGTGCTTTTTTTTGGTTTCGGAATGAACCGAACGCTGGCACAGGAGGCGCAGCCAGCAACTCCGCCCGCCGCTCCCCAGCAGGATCAGGCCCAGAAGCCCGCGACGTCACCCTCCGGCAATGAAGCCACGAAGCAGGACGCCCCGAAGAAAGACGCCGAGGGACCAAGAAATCCCTTCGCTCCCGAGCCGGCTCCGCCGCTTCCACCCGGCATGACCGGGTCGGATGCAAATGATCCGCGCGCCAAGCTCACACCCGGACTCTACGACGCCGGCGAAGCCGCCGTGGGCATCCAGCACCTCCTGCTCCTCAAAAAGCCCGACGCGTTCGATCTCGGTTCCTCGGACGCGGACACTCCCAAGGTAAAGACGGCACTCGGGCAAATGGGCGTGCCCGAAGCCATGATGTCCAAAATGCCTAAGCCGTTCCAGCTGGTCATTGCGCAGCTGGCCTTCGCCAACTCCGACCTCGCATTCCAGGGCAACCACCTCTTCCAGGGAAATTTTTACGGCATCAATATCTTCGACATCTCCAATCCCGCGAAGGCGTCCCTGCTCACATCCATGGTCTGCCCCGGCGGACAGGGCGACGTCTCGGTTTATAAGAATCTGCTCTTCATGTCCGTAGAAATGCCCAACGGTCGTCTCGATTGCGGCACTCAGGGATTTCCGCCTGAGCCACCACCATCGGCCGAGGAGCAAAAAGATAACGCTGAAAAGAAACCGGACACTGACAAAGACAAAGATTCCGATCAAGCCAAAGCTGCAGACGCAGACAAAGATAAAGACAAGGACAAGGAAAAGCCGCAACTAAGACGCCGTCCACTTCCCGCCGCCCAAAAAGACCGTTTCCGCGGCGTGCGCATCTTCGACATCTCCAACATCCAGAATCCCAAGCAGGTCGCTGCCATACAGACCTGCCGTGGATCCCACACCCATACCCTGGTCACCGATCCGAACGACAAAGACAATGTCTACATCTACGTGTCGGGCACATCGTTCGTTCGTCAATCCGAAGAACTCGAAGGATGTTCCGGTGAAAAACCGGACAAGGATCCCAACACCGCTCTGTTCCGCATCGATGTCATCAAAGTGCCCGTGGCAGCGCCGCAAGATGCGAAGATCGTTTCCAGCCCGCGCGTATTTATGGATCCCCGCACCGGCGCCCTCAACGGCCTGAATAACGGCGGTACCCACGGCAAGGCAGGCTCGGAGAAGCCCGCCGACACCGACCAGTGCCACGACATCACCGTCTACTCAGTCATTGGCTTGGCCGCCGGCGCGTGCTCCGGCAACGGAATCCTGCTAGACATCAAAGACCCGGTCCATCCCAAGCGTGTCGATGCCGTCAACGACCCCAATTACTCCTACTGGCATTCCGCTTCTTTCTCCAACGACGGCAGCAAGGTCGTCTTCACCGACGAGTGGGGCGGAGGCCTCGGCGCACGTTGCCGGGCCAACGATCCCAACAAGTGGGGCGCCGACGCCATCTTCCGCCTCAGCGATGACAAGCTCACCTTCGCCAACTACTACAAACTCCCCGCTGCGCAGAGTGACACCGAGAACTGCGTCGCTCACAACGGTTCTCTCGTTCCTGTTCCCGGCCGTGATATTGAAGTGCAGGCCTGGTATCAGGGCGGCATCTCGGTCATGGACTTCACCGATCCCGCGAAACCTTTCGAGATTGCCTACTTCGATCGCGGCCCTATCGATCCGAAAATGCTAGTGCTCGGCGGCGACTGGTCCGCCTACTGGTACAACGGCTACATATACGGTTCGGAGATTGCTCGCGGCCTGGACGTTTTCCAACTCACACCCACCAAGTTCCTCACGCAGAATGAAATCGACGCGGCCAAGACTGTTCAGGTAGCCGAGCTGAATGTGCAGAACCAGCAAAAGCTAGAGTGGCCGGCAAAGTTGATCGTGGCCAAAGCCTATCTCGATCAGCTGGCAAGGTCACAAGCGCTGCCCGCCGACCAAATCAAACAGCTGGAGAAGGCGATCAAAAGCGCGGAGAAATCGCACATGAGCAACAAGAACGTGGCGAAATTGCAAGCGATGGCGCCCTCGGTGGCAGAGAGCTCAGCCACTGCGAAGACGCCGGCTGACTCCACGCGTCTGCGCGCCCTGGCCGAGGTCCTGAAGCACCCGACCGCATGAGCGGACGTCGAAAATGAACATCCATCGAGTTCAATGGACAGAAGAACATTCTTAAAACGATCAGGAACGGCCGCCCTGGGTCCGCTGTGGGCGCGCGAGCTCTGGCGAGCTGAGAAAACTCCTGCGCGCGTTGCGGGAACTGCGGACCGACAGAATGCAGCGCGTGTTGCCGCTGGAATTCGCCGCCGGCGGCCGTCGGATGCGAATTGGCCTTCGCCCGCCGCGTGGAAACGGCTGAATGATGAAGTCGACGGAAATTTGATTCCAGTGGAATTTCCGATCGAAGCCTGCGTCAAAGACACGGGAAGCGCAGCCTGCCACGATCTCTTCAACAGTATTCACAATCCTTATTACATCGGAGACCAGCCTGGCCTGACCCAAACGTTAGGTTGGGTGGACGCGTGGGTGAGCAAACCCAGCGTTTATGTCGTGGCGGCGAACAATGCAAATCACATTGCGGCGGCGGTAAACTTCGCGCGGGAAAATGAATTGCGGCTGGTGGTGAAGGGCGGCGGACACAGTTATCAGGGAACGTCGAACGCGGCGGATTCGCTGCTGGTATGGACACGCCACATGCACGACATCGCCATGCATCAAAACTTTGTTCCCCAGGGATGCGACGCCAAACATGCCCCGCAGCGCGCGGTGACGCTCGGTTCCGGCGCGATTTGGATGCAGGCGTACGACGCAGTGACTACCAAAGGCGGCGCGTATGTGCAGGGCGGCGGCTGTACCACAGTCGGCGTGGCCGGCCTGGTTCAGAGCGGAGGCTTCGGTAGCTTCTCAAAACATTACGGAACCGCGGCAGCCGGATTGTTAGAGGCGGAAGTCGTCACCGCAGACGGAAAAGTACGCATCGCCAACGCATGCACGAACCCCGATTTATTTTGGGCGCTGAAGGGCGGAGGAGGAGGAACATTCGGCGCAGTGAGCAAAGTCACGCTGCGCGTACGGGAACTGCCGGAATTTTGGGGTGCCGCGATTCTTAAGGTAAAAGCTGCATCGGATGACGCGTTCCGGCGTCTGCTGCGTTACTTCATCGACTTCTATCGAGAGCATCTTTTCAACGATCACTGGGGCGAGCACGCGCGCATTACGAGCGACAATGTGCTCGACTTGCTGATGGTGTGCCACGACCTAAGCACGGAAGAAGTAAGAAAGATATGGCAACCGTTTCTGGATTGGGTGGCGCGCTCGCCGGCCTCTTACACAATCGAGCGGCAACCGATTCTGGACAGTATGCCGGCTCGGCATTGGTGGGACGTCGAGTGGAGAAAACAGAACCATGATGGCGCTTTCAATTTGGACCAGCGCCCCGGAGCGGGCTCCAACAATGCGTGGTGGACCGGAGACGGGGGCCAAGTCGCGTGGTTCCTCTACGGATACGAATCGTTGTGGATGCCGGCGTCCCTGCTCGAAGATGATTCGCGGGAGCGGCTCGCGCAGGCGCTGTTTGCCGGTTCGCGCCACAAAGTGATCGAGTTGCATTTCAACAAGGGCCTGGCGGGAGGGCCGCAAGAAGCAATCGAAGCGACGCGTGATACGGCGACGAACCCCGCAGTCCTGAATGCGTTTGCACTGGCCATCGTCGGCGACGCGGGCGGCGGATATCCCGGCGTCCGCGGCCATGAGCCCGATGTTGAGGCCGGACGAAAAGCTCGGCAAGAGATCCACAAGTGCGTAAACGAATTGCGCGCGATCGCCCCGGACGACGGAGCGTACGTTTCGGAGAGCAATTTTTTTCAGGAGCACTGGCAGCAAGCGTACTGGGGAAGCAATTACGCACGCCTCGCGTCGGTGAAAAAGAAATACGATCCGACAGGATTATTTTTTGTGCACAACGGCGTGGGCTCGGAGGAGTGGAGCGAAGACGGGTTCGTGAGAAAAGTTTAGAGTTAACAGTCGACGGTCGAGACCTATGGTGCACTGCGGTCGCTGATGAGATCTGCGGTCACTCCCTTGCCTTCTTCCACCGTCAGAATACGGTCCACCGCTGAGAGCTTGACCTGCTCCACCCTTCCACTCGGCCAATGGATCTCGACATGATCGACCGTAACCGCGTCGCCCAGCCCGAAGTGAACGCGGAAGTCGTTGGAAGAGAGATAACTGCCGCCGCTCAGGACGTCGCCACGTTGGCGCGTGCCTCCGCTCGTCAGGTATACAGTGGCGCCGACGGCATCACGCGGGCTCTTTGCGCCTCCGACGAGTTTCAGTTCCACCCAGTGATGATGATCCGGATTCACGTTGCGCAACAGCACCGGAACGGAATCGACCGCGTTGACGACGACATCGATCTTGCCATTGTTGAACAGGTCCCCAAAAGCGGCGCCGCGGGCCGTGGTCACCACCGCCAGTCCGGTTCCTTCGACGGCAGGCATCAATTCAAACTTCCCAGTTTTCAGATTATGGAAAAGCAGCGGGCGTTGCGCGTAGGACGTCCCCCAACCCTTACCGTCGACTTCCGGATAGACGTGGCCATTCACAATCAGTAAATCTTTCCACCCGTCGTTGTCGTAATCGAGGAAACCGTCGCCAAATCCAACGAACGGAAGAGTAGGAGTACCCACCCCGATTTTGAAGCTGACATCGGTGAAACTTCCAGTCCCATCATTCTGAAACACGACGTCATAATCGTCCGAGAACGTCGTGTTTACCAGGGCAATGTGTCCATTGTTTTCGTAATCGCCGGCGGCGATACCCATGTTCGCCACTTCTCGACCATCCCCGTTGAACGCGTACCCGCTGGCGTAGCTCTGATTCTGGAATGTGCCGTCCCCTTTATTAATGTAGAGGTAGTTCGGGCTTGAGTCATTGGCGACAGCAAGATCGAGCTTGCCATCGTTATTCACATCTACAAAAAGCGCTCCGAGACCGTAGTAGCGTTCAGAATTGCCTACACCCAGTTTTTCGCTGAGGTCAGTAAAGGTGCCATCGCCATTGTTGTGGAGCAAATGATGCAACTCGCCCTGAAGTCCATGCGGACCACACATTACCGGGACACCGCGGAATTGGCAGGACGCATAACTCACGCTCTTGGATCCTCCGATAGGAGGATCATTAATGTCATAGTGAACATAGCCGGAAACGAAGAGGTCCAGGCGCCCGTCGCCATCGTAATCGCCAAACGTCACGCCGGTCGACCACGTGCCCAGCGCCACACCGGCCTTCTCAGCGACATCGGTGAACGTGCCATCGTGATTGTTATGGTAGAGACGGTTCTTCCCATAGTTGGTGACGTAGAGATCGGGCCAGCCATCATTGTCATAGTCTCCAACCGCCACGCCGAAACCCCAGCGGTCATTGGTAACTCCGGCTTGCGCGGCAACGTCAGTAAAAGTTCCATCGTGATTATTGTGGAACAGCGCCGCGTGAGGAGCAGTGGTCTTGCCGCTCACCGCATCATACGTCGATCCGTTGACCAGATAGATGTCGAGCCAGCCATCGTTGTCGTAATCGAGCAGCGCCACGCCCGCGCCTTTCGCCTCCAGAATGAAACGCTTGCTCGGCGTCCCGGCGGTGTGGTGCCACGCGGTGAGGCCAGCATCCTTCGCGCCGTCGAGAAAGATCACGGGACCGCTTTTTACGAAGCCTCCCGCCGTGATCGGCCGATGCTCGGCGTCTAGCTCTGCCTTTTGCGGAGGACCGGCAGCCATTCCACCTTGTTGGGATTGCTGCTGCGCCATCTGGGCCGACAGGACGCTTCCCCTCGAAACGCTGATGAGCAAGGCAGCAGCGCTTATCAGAATGTTTCTCAGGATTCTCACTCGTCGAATCATCGCTCTGCCAAACATAGATACCGCAAGAGCTCAACTTAACCCTAAGGAAGGTCGCCCGCAGCCGGGATGTTTTCTTGCTTCGGCAATTGATCGCGCCGCCGGCCCTGCTCTTCAAACTTACTGGCCTGGCGCTGATCCCGCTCGGTCTTCATCTTCCGAAAGGCTGCGAGCGCCTCGGTCGCTTCCTGACTGCGATGAAGATTGCGACAGATAATTGCCAGCTGATACCACGACATAATCCGAAGCTCTTCGCTGCCCTGTGGGTTGGTTGCCTCCCGAAAATGCTGGATGGCCAGATCTTCTTTGCCGAGCCCCGCATATCCTTTCCCCAGATAATAATGCGCATCCACGATGCTTGGGTCTAAGGTCAGGGCTCGCTCGAGCAGAGGAACTCCACCCGCGGCATCGTCGCGGGTTACACGCAAGCTACCCAGTTTGTAGTGCGCTACAGCATTGGAGGGGTCGTTCTTGATTTCCTGAGCATAAGCTTCGTCGGCTTCGGGCAACTTTCCGGCCGTCCAGCAGGCGTCTCCCAGCTCTTCACTCAACCCCGGCTCACGCGGTGCGGCACGAATGGCCAGACCAAATTCCGCAATTGCGTCATCTGCGCGAAACGCCTCAGCATCGGCCTGTCCTAGCACTTCATGAACCCGCCAGGAGTCAGGACTAAGCTTGAACATCGCCGCGTAACTCTGCTTGGAAACGAGCAGGTGAGCCCGGCCCCGATGGTACAAAATGTCGAGGTTCTTTGGGTCAAGCGTAGCAGCCTTGTCCAACGCTGTGGCAGCAGACTCCGCCTGGTTCTGGGCGAGTTCCACGATCCCAAGCCACATCCAGGCAGCGGAGTTTTTCGGCTCCAGCCGTGTCGCATGGTCCAACTCAGTATGGGCTTCGCCGAGACGATTCAACTTGTACTCAACGATCCCGGTGAAGAGCCTAACGCCGCGCATTCCGGGTTGCAGCGATGCGGCTTTGTGCAGTGCAGTGAGCGCAGGACTCAGTTCACCAGCGGATTGCAGGGCGAGACCCAGATTGAAATACCCTTCTGCCGAGCCAGGGTGCAGACGGAGAAACTGGCGAAAGTCGTCCGCGGCTGTGGCCGCATCGCCGCTTCGCATCGCCCTGTTTCCCTTTTCGAAGAGGACAGTCGCATCGCTGGCTTCATCTTGCGCGAGCGCAAGCTGGCAGCACACCAGCATGAGCGTGATCGTCAGAAGGCGTGAAAGAGTACGCAACACGGCTACTAGCATATCCCACGGCAAAGCAAGAGCAGACGCCGCGACATGCGGCTAGCAATGATCGCCCAGCCGGCCAGGTTCGGTCGTCTGGGCGAATACTCTCTCTCCACTTAGAAGCTGACTCGAAGTACAAACTGCCCATTTCTTGGCCCAAGGAGCGTACTGCCAACCTGGCCGAAGTTGGTGTCCTGAACGCCGGAGTCGGGTTTGTTGAACACGTGTCGGTTGAATGCGTTGAACAACTCTCCGCGGAACTCCGCCTTCACTCGCTCCGTGATCGCGAAGGTTTTGGCAATGCTAAAGTCCTCGTCGTAGAAGGGGAAAGAACGGATGTCCGCAGAGTTGCGCGGCATGTTGCCGAATACATAAGGAACGTCAACCCCCGGACTGGGATTAGGATCGGTGACAAAGCCGCAGTTCCAGTAGCCCGTAGTGCACGCACCCGAAGTCGGGTCATATCCGGTAGTGCCGGTGTTGCTGAACAACAAGGGGTTGAATGGGCCCTGGCGGCGCACGGCTTGACCCGGCACGCGATTCGGACGGATGCCA
>DATHMP010000019.1:0-139431 GCA_035487015.1 Occallatibacter sp.
GTTGTCTGCGCGGGCCTGTAGTCGGTTTTTTGGATTCAGCTCGATGGCCTTGGAAAGGTTATCGAGGCATCCCTGGACGCGGCCGGTGATGGAGTCAATGAGCGCCAGACCGTAGAAAGCGTAGTCGGCGGAGGGGAAGTCGGAGATGATGCCGCGCAGTTGGTCGGTGGCTTCTTCGAAGTAGCCGCCGTTGAGCTGAGAGACGGCGTAGTCGTAGCGTTCTTCGGGTGTCTGGAAGGCGAGCCCCTGCTTTTCGAGCTGACGGCGGCTGGTTTGCACGTACATGCGGCAGCGCTCGACAATTTCAGGGGGAGCGCCGGGCATCATCTTTTCAAACGCAGCGATGGCCTTCTCGTATTTGCCTTGCTGCACCAGCTGAACGGCTGACTGGTACTGCTGGACGACCTGTGCGGATGCGGTCGAGGAGTGATTGCCGGGCTTTGCAGCCAGAGTGGGGGATTTTTTGCGGCTTGCAGCCGTGGATCGAGCCTCTTGCGTCATGAGTGTGCCATCAATCTGTCTTTTCAGAAGAAACGGTTGAGACGTTGGACAAATCAGCCGCGTTTCTGTGTCCTGCTCTGCTTGAGCACCTTTTATATCGAGAACGCCCCAAGACGTCAAATGGGTGCAGACTGCGTGAAGGGTTCAGCAGGCGTTGTCAGGCTGGGGATTGCGGTAGATCGCCGGGTTGAGGGACGGATCGTTGTACATCTTGAGCTGGCGGTAGAGCTTGAATCGGCGTGTGCCGGCGAGAGTTTCCTGCCAGAGAACGTCGAGACAGGCAGCGAGATCAGCGCGCTGCTCCTCAAGGATAGCAAGGCGCTGCTGGTTGCGTTCTGCGTGGCCGGCGGGAGCGTCGCCGCGTTCCGACTCCTCGCGGGTATGGAAGATTTTGAGCGCAAGGATGGAGAGCCGGTCGATCATGAGACCGGGCGATTCGGAATGGAGCGGAGCGGAAGGTTGAGGCAGCGACTGCGGAGCGAGCCATTCGAGGAGCGCGCGGTCGAGGGTTTCGGCGAGGTCGTTGCGGAGTTGATTGGTGCTGTCGACGCGGCGTTTGACGTCGGCGAGCTGAGCGGCAGAGGCACGGGGAACCCGGGCTTCATCTTCAATGTGCCAGAGATCGAAGTTGGCCCGATGCTGGCGAGCGACATGCGACATCCAGTCCGTAAGCTCGGAGGGAATGGTGCCAAACGGGGTGGGTGTGACATGACCGTCGCGCGTGAGTAGATCGTGGAGTGCGACGATGGCCTGGGCGGAGAGCATCGAGTGAGGTCCTTGAAGGCGCAGGGGTTTCCTGGCCCATTGCCTATGGTAGAACTATCTCACCCTCGGGCACCTCCGGCACCTGCGGTGCGGCAGACGCGCCTTGCGGCGCCCAGAGACCTGTAGGATTCTGAGATGCGCGCGGTGCGGCAGACGCGACACCTGCGGTGTGGCAGACGCGCCTTGCGGCGCCCCGAGACCTGTAGGATTTTGAGATGCGTGCGGTGTGGCAGACGCGCCTTGCGGCGCCCAGAGACCTGTAGGATTTTGAGATGCGTGCGGTCTGGCAGACGCGCCTTGCGGCGCCCAGAGACTTGTAGGATTTTGAGATGCGTGCGGTGGGGTTCTGAACAAACGTGCAGGGAGAGGTCATGGCGGACGAGACGCAGCGAATTCTTTGCATTTCGAGTTATGAAAAGGGCCAGGACTTTCTGCGGCAGTGTGCCGAGCTGGGTGTGAAGCCGACACTGCTGACGGTGGAGTCGCTGCGCGATGCGGATTGGCCGCGAGAGGCGCTGGAAGAACTGGCGACGATGCCGGAAGGCTTGACCCCGCAGCAGATTCTGAACACCGTTTCGTGGATGGCGCGGGGAAGAAAGTTTGCGCGCGTCGCGGCACTGGATGAGTTTGACCAAGAGACAGCGGCGCTGGTGCGCGAGCACATGCGGCTGCCGGGGATGAATATCAGCACGGCGAATTGCTATCGCGACAAGTTGGCGATGCGGACGGCGGCGCGGCAGAAGGGATTTCTGGTACCGGAGTTCTGCGGCGTATTCAACTACGACGATCTGCGGGCCTATATGGCGAGCGTGCCGGCACCATGGCTGTTGAAGCCGCGGGCGGAGGCATCGGCGCTGGGGATACGCAAGATTGAGGAGCCGGAACAATTGTGGCGGCGGCTGGATGAGCTTGGCGATGAGCAGAGCCGGTTTTTGCTGGAACGGTTTGTGCCCGGCGCTATCTTCCATGTGGACTCGGTTGTGAGTGAAGGCAAGGTGGTGTTTGCCGCGGCGCACCAGTATGGGCGGCCGCCCATGCAGGTGATGCACGACGGGGGAGTGTTCACGACGCGGACAGTTGATCGCGGGAGCAAGGACTCGGCCGAGTTGATCCAATTCAATGCGGATCTTGCGCCGGGGCTGGGGCTGGTGCACGGGGTGACGCACGCGGAGTACATCAAGGCGCAAGCGGACGGACGATTCTACTTTCTGGAAATAGCGGCGCGCGTGGGCGGAGCGTTTATTGCGGATCTGGTGGAACAGGCAACCGGCGTGAACCTTTGGCGCGAATGGGCAAAGCTGGAAGCAGCGGATTTGCGCGGCGAGCGGTACGTGGTTCCGCAAGCGCGAACGGACTATGCGGGCAGTGTGTTGTGCCTGGCGAAGACGGCGGAGCCGGATACGTCAGGGTTCGATGCGCCGGAGATTGTGGTGCGCATGAAGAAGCATCATCATGCAGGGCTGATTGTGAAGTCGCACGATGCGGCGCGCGTGAAGGCATTGCTTGAGGAGTACGGCGCGGCGTTCGCGGAGCGGTTCCTGGCCAGTATGCCGGCGCCGGCAAAGCCGACGGCGTAGGGCGCGCTACAGAGGCGCAGCATCGAAGCAGGGATGGCGCTCAAAAGCGCAGGAGAAGGACAAGACCATGAATTTGACCTCCGTTCCAGAAACGACGGTGTGGCCGGTGACGCAGTATGTCTTCGTGGAGAAGATTGGGCCGTTTCAACAAACCGCGCAGGCAGCGTGGCAAGAGGCGCACAAGTTGGTGCCGGCCCTGGCGCAGCAGAACAAGATTGTGGGGTACACGAGCCTTTATAAGACGGGTCCGAAGATTTATCGCGCGGGGTTTACGCTGGCGGGGCCACCGGTGAATCTACCGGAGGGGTTGCGGTATGAGAAGTTCGCCGGCGGAAAATACAGCCGGTTTGTTTTGACGGGTTCCTACACACAGCTTGGAGAAGCCTCAGGGAAAGTTTGGAAGACGGTGGAAGAAAAGGGTATCGCGCTGCGGGATGATTTTGCGATTGAGAATTACGTGAATGATCCGCGCGTGACGCCGGAAGACCAGCTCATCACGGAGATTCTGATTCCGACGGCGTGAGAGGGAGTTGCGGCCGGAGCGGGTTGGACGGAAGGGCGCGGTAGGGAACTCCGCATGCGGGGAGGGTGGAGGGCAGACGAGATGGCGGCGAAACAAGATGGGGATTGCGGTGGGGGCCCGGTAGGTCCGCCGAAGGGGTGGTTGTGGTCCGGACGAGTGGTGACCACTCTGGCGGTGTTGTTTTTGCTGGTGGACGCGGCGGGAAAAGTGGCGATGCCAAAGCCAGTGGTGGATGCGTGCGTGCGGTTGGGTTTCCCGACGAACCTGGGAATGACGCTGGCGATTCTGCTGGGGGTAAGCACGCTGCTGTACGCGATCCCGAAGACGGCGGTGCTGGGCGCGATCTTGCTGACGGGCTACCTGGGTGGCGCGGTTGCGATTCATGTGCGCGCGGGAAGTTCGACGTTTGAGACGGTGTTTCCGGTGATTTTAGGGGTCGTGGTGTGGGCTGGAGTGTATTTGCGGGAGTGCCGGTTGTGGGCGGTTTTCCCGATACGACGGTAGGGGCGGCAGCGGGAAGATTCGGTACGGGGAAGAGCTTTTGGGGTTGTGCGGGTGGTTTTGGCGGGCGAGAGTGGTGAGCTCGCTGGGACTTGAACCCAGGACCCACGCCTTAAAAGGGCGTTGCTCTACCAACTGAGCTACGAGCTCTCGAATCGATCTACTCTTTCCAAACTAACACAAAACAAAGTGGATTTTTCGCGGACGGCGGGGTGGGGAGCACCGTGTCAGGAGCCTTCAGTGGGCGTGCGCTCGGGGTTGAGCAGGAGAAACCGGACAGTCCTTTCGCCGGTTCTTCGATTCTCGGCGACTAATTAAGAAAATCAATTTTTAGTGTTGCAATACTTACAAAAATTGATTATTGTGTCTTTGTCGATTGATGAACGGGGATCGAAACGATGGCGGACGAGAACAAGACGGGGACCGATTGGCAGGAGTTGCTGCGGATTGCGCAGGGCGCCGAGCTGGTTGTGGAGCGGGTACGGATTCCTGAGAAAGGGATTGCGGTTGAGGGCGCGTTCACGCTGCCGGAGCTGGCGCGGTTAACCCTGGAGGACCAGGTTTTTGTGACGGCGTTTCTGCGGTCGCACGGGTCGATCAAGGAGATGGAGCAGGTGTTTGGGGTGAGCTACCCGACGATCAAGGCGCGGTTGAACCGGATAGCGGGGCAGCTGCAGTTTGTGGACACGAATCCGTCGCCGACGCGGGCCGAGGTGCTGGAGCGGTTGAAGAGCGGGGAGATTACGGCGGCGGAAGCGATCAAGGAACTGGAGGCGCTGCAATGACTCCGAACTTTGCCATGGTTCGCGTGGATCCGGCGCATGGTCCGAGGATTTTTGTTCCCGTGCCGCTGTTTCTGTTGTGGATTCCCGCGCTATTGCTGGCGCCCCTGGCGCTGGTGGTTTTGCTGGTGTGGTGTGTGGTGACCGAGGTGAGTTTCTGGGGGTCGGTGGGCACGCTCTGGGGCGTGTTATGCGGATTGACGGGAACGGATGTGCGGGTTTGTGCAGACGGGAACCGCGTGACGGTTCGGATTTTGTAGAGGATGCGATGAATCAGGATCGAGGGTTTATCTGGAATTTGGTGGCGACGGGCCGGATTTCGCCGCGGGATGCCGAGCGGTTGCTGGCGTTGACGAGCGATGAAGACGACCTGGCACTGAGGCTGGCAGTGCTGCTGGCCGTGATTTGGATGGTGGTGCCGCATGTGCATGAGTTGGTTGTGAGCATGACTCATGCGGTGGGGATGGTTGCGCCAAGGATGGCGAGCGCGGCGCACCTGGTTGCGGATGGATTGAATGCGTGGTGGAGGGGTGTGCGATGAATGAGAACAGGAAACAGATTCTGGAGATGCTGGCTGCGGGCAAGATCACGGCGGACGAGGCCGAGCGGCTGATTGCGGCGCTTGAACCGGTGACTCTTTCTTCGGCGCGCGAGTTTGGCGGGGCGGGTAGCGGCGAAGTGAAGCCAGCGGGGGTACGGGCGAAGTATCTGCGCGTGCTGGTAGAGGCGGATGAGTCGATGACGGGCAATAAAGGAATGACGACGGTGAATGTGCGTGTGCCGATGCAGTTGTTGCGCGCGGGAGTGCGGCTGGCCAGTTTGATTCCGAAGCAGGCGCATGACCAGCTGGACGATGCGTTGAATCGTCATGGCGTGCCGCTGACGCTTTCGCAGATCAAGCCGGAGAACCTGGAAGAACTGATTGACCACCTGGAAGACCTGACGGTGGATGTTGACGGCAACGATGGAAAGCAGGTGAAGGTGAAGGTGTTCTGCGAGTGAGGAAACGCACAGAACGAGGGGACTAAAAGACAGGGAACGAGGGACCCGGGGCTAGAGAGCACTCTTCAGTTCTGGGGAGTGCGGGAAGACAACAACGACAAGGGAACGTTGAACCGTGTGCAGCCTGGCTGCGCACACAGGGCGAGTGTGCCCAAAACAGGAGGAGTGCGATGACGACGTTGACGATGAGGAAGCCGCATGCAGACAGGCCGATTGAAGGCATGATGGCGAAGTGGTATGCAGCGAACACGGGCGAGATGATGCAGCAGTATGTGGATCTCGCGAAGAAGGTAGCAGGGCAGTTGCCTGCAGGGAGCTGTGTGCTCGAGGTGGCGCCAGGGCCGGGCTATTTCTGCATTGAGCTGGCCAAGCGCGGGCGGTACACGATTACCGGAATGGACCTGAGCCACTCGTTTGTGAAGATGGCGGCGGAGAAGGCTGCGGAGGCGGGGGTGAAGGCGGAGTTTGTGCAGGGCTCGGCTTCGAATATGCCGTTCCCGAAAGAGACATTCGATTTTCTGTTGTGCCGGGCGGCGTTCAAGAATTTTGCGGATCCGGTGGGCGCATTGCAGGAGATGTGCCGCGTGCTGAAGCCGGGAGGGCGGGGAATGTTGATTGATCTGAGCAGGGACGCGCAGCCGGATGCGGTGAGCCGGGAGATCGACAAGATGGGGCTTTCGACGGTGAACCGGCTTTTGACCAAAGTGGTTTTCAAGACGATGCTGATCCGGAGCGCTTATACAAGGGCGGAGTTTGAGCAGATGCTGGCGCAAACGCAATTCGGCAAGGTTGAGATCGCAAACGACGGGATGGGTTTCGAGATCACGATGACGAAGTGAGCGGGGTGCATCCATCCCCTGGTCGCCGAAAGCGGGGGAGCGGGGGCACTGTGCGGTGTCTCCATCGTTTGGTGGAGGTAGGGCGGGTGTAGGACAGGCTAGACTCCCCGCCATGACGATTCCGACTGAACCAATTGGCAGTATTCCCCGGCCTGCATCTTTGCTGCAAGCGATGACGGGACACGCGGCGGGCCGTGTCTCCGCGGAGGAACTGGAAAAAGCTTATGCGGACGCAGTGGCCGATACGCTGCAGCGCTTTGAGGCGACGGGCTCTCCGGTGATCAGCGATGGAGAGCAGAGGAAGTCGAGTTTTGCCACGTATCCGCTGGAGGGTATGGCAGACCTGGCGGCGGATGGCGTGGTGATTCCTTTCAAGGATGGGCATACCCGGCAACTGCCGCGGCTGACGCGCGGGCCGTTTCGCTATGCCAAGCATGCGGGCGAGTATGTGCGGTTGGCGAAGTCTCATGCGCATCGGCCGTTGAAGCAGGCGGTGATCGCGGCTTCGGCTTTGAGCCTGTTGTATCCCTTGGATGGGATTGCGGGGTATTCGCGGGAGGAATTTATCGGAGACCTGATCAACGAAGCTGTGGCGGATATACGCTCGGCTTTCGATGCGGGAGCCGACAGCGTGCAGATCGACTTTACCGAGGGTAGGCTCTCGTTGAAGCTCGATCCGAGCGGCGGCCTGCTGAAGAGCTTTGTGGAGTTGAATAACAAGGTGCTGGAGCGATTCTCAGCCGCGGAACGGGCACGGATCGGAGTGCACGTATGCCCGGGCGGCGATCACGATTCGACGCATTCAGCGGACGTGGATTACGCGGGTTTGCTTCCCACATTGTTTGCTACGAATGCGGGGCGGTTCTATCTGCAGATGGCGAGCGAGGCGGACCGGCCGCGGGTGCTGCAACTGGTGGCGAAGGTTCTCGGCGGCGGGCAGAGAGTGTTTGTCGGTGTGATCGATCCGATTTCGCCGCGTGTGGAGAGCGCGGAAGAAGTTCGGGACAGGGTGCTGGAGGCGGCGGAGATTCTTCCGCTCGACCGGCTGGGCACGACGGATGATTGTGGTTTTTCGCCCTTTGCCGATGATGAATCGACGGCACGCGACGTGGCTTTTTCGAAGATCAAGGCGCGAGTGGAAGGCACGGCGATGGCGGCGGCGAAGCTGGGCGTGTAAGAAAGACAGCTTTCGGCCCTCAGCGTGGTTGTTGCGGCGTCAGGCCTTGCGCAGCGGCTTGTGCATGGGGACGACCTGCACGGTGACGTCGCGGATCTGGGACAGAAATTTGTTGAGGACCGATCCGCGCAGCAGAATGTCGAAGCGTGAGCGGACGGGCTGCCCGAAGATCACGTGCGAGATGGATTCCTGCTGGGCAAAGCGGATGAGCGCATCTGAGACGCTTTTGTCGGTGAGGGTGACGACCTGGGCGCCGAGATCGCGTGCCATGCGTTGATACTCTTCGAGGCGATGGAAGGCCTCAGGGTCGCCATGCCCCTTGTCTTCTTCGGGGCGAGCGACGTAGACGGCGTACCAGTTGGTGGCGAGGCGTCCGGCGACGCGGGCACCGACGCGAATGAGGCGCTCGGTGCCGGGCCGGGTGCTGAGACAGACCATGACCTTGTCGGGAATCGGAGCCTGCTCGAGGCCCTGGGTGCGACGATAGTCGGCAGCGCGATGGCTGACCTGCTCGGCTGTGGTGCGCAGAGAGAGTTCGCGGAGCAGGTTGAGATTGCCCTTGCGGAAGAAGTTGGCAAGGGATTGCTCGATCTTTTCGGGGGCGTAGATTTTGCCCTGGCGCAGACGTGAGCGCAACTCCTCGATGGTGATGTCGACGTTGACCACTTCGTCGGCGCGCTTGAAGAAATTGTCGGGCACGGTTTCGCGGACGACGACATTCGCGGAACGATTGACGGCGTCGTTCAGGGTTTCGAGATGCTGAATATTGACAGCGGTCATTACGTTGATGCCGGCGTCGAGCAGATCGAGCACATCTTCATAGCGTTTGCGGTTGCGGCTGCCGGGCACGTTGCTGTGCGCGAGTTCGTCGACGATCACGGTATCGGGATGACGGGCGAGGATGGAGTCGATGTCCATCTCTTTCAAGTCGACGCCGCGGTAGGGGATGATGCGGGGAGGAATGAGTTCGAGGTCGCGAATCTGATCGGCGGTTTCTTTGCGGCCATGGGTTTCGACGACGCCGATGACGATATCTGTACCCTGCTGGCGTTTGAGCAGGGCGTCGTTGAGCATGTGATAGGTTTTGCCGACGCCCGGCGCCGCTCCCAGATAGATGCGTAGCTTGGCGGGTTCCTGCTGGCGCTCTAATTCAATCTCGGGCATGGATCAGCCGACCTCGACGGGATGATGGACCGTGTCGAGAACGGCCACGGGGAGGGTGAAGCGGAAGGTTGTGCCGTTGCCGAGGCGGCTTTCGACGGCGATCTGGCCACCCTGGGACTCGATAAAGCGGCGCACGAGGGCAAGACCCAGGCCGGTTCCGGAATCGGAGGTGCTGGTGAAGCGGTCGAAGAGGTGGGTGAGGCGATCGGCCTCAATTCCACGTCCTGAATCGCGCACTGTGAACTGGACGAAGTCCTTGATTTCTTCTGCTGCAAGGAGGATTTCGCCATCCGGGGGCGTGTAGCGGAGCGCATTGGAGATGAGGTTGTCGAAGATGGAGCGCACGGCGCGGCGGTCTGCCTGGACGTAGGAGAGATCGGCGAAGGCTTTGACCTCGATGCGAATGTGTTTTTCGGCGGCGGTTTCGCAATAGCGATCGCGGATTTCATTGAGAAGCGGAAACGGACGGATGCGGTCGGGATGGAGCTCGCGTTTGCCTGTGTCGAGTTCTGCCACGTCGATGAGATCGGACATGAGGTCGTTGAGTTTTTCAGAATCGCTGCTGGCGGCGGCGACCAATTCGGATTGGAGTGGCTCGAGCGGGCCGCCGAAGCCCTGGGCGAGTGCGTAGAGGCCGCGGCGCAATTGGAGCAAAGGATCGCGAAGTTTGCGGCTGGCGACGGCGATGAACTGGGTCTTGAAGCGATCGGTGTCCTGCAGGCTGGTGACGTCTTCGAGAGTGGTGACGGTGCCGAGGAGGCGGCCTTCGGAGTCGCGCATGGGGGTGGTGCGGAGGCGGTAGCTGCGCTCCTGTTTGCCGATGCGCATGGGAAGCATGGAGGCATCGCCCTCGGTGGCAACGGGTTTCTGCATGGAGAGCGCGTCGCGAATGGCGCTGAGGATCTTGTCGCCGCCCGGGGTGGTGGTAAGGGCCATGCGGTCGCCTGCGGCATCGCCGAGGACTTCGGCCGCGGCCTGATTGACCTTGAGGATGTGCCCTTTGCCATCGGTGACGATGACGGGTTCGAAGATGGATTGGAGGACGGCGTCGGAGAGCTGGAACTCCATCTGTTTGCGGCCGGCTTCTGTGTCGCGAAAGTCGCGCAGGCGGACGGCGATGCGATTGAGCTCGCTGACGATGATGCCGAAGTCATCGCGGCTGTTCCATTCGACGCGATGCTCCATGTTGCCTTCGGCGATTTTCCTGGTGTCGCGTGCCAGCATGCGGATGGGTTGCAGAACGAGGACGATGGTGGCGATGGAAAGGAGGATGGCGGAAACTGCAAAGGCCAAGGCAAGCGGCCAGATTCCGGCGGCGATGAGCGCATGACGGGTGGCGAAAACCAGTCCCACCGTGAGTGCGGCGAGAAGGACACATCCGAGAATGACGCGCTGGGTAAGGTTGATCATGAGCCGGATTCCGTGCAGGTAAAGTTTGCAATCGTTCTTCCTATTGTGGCGGAGAGGGGTGCCAGTCGCAAAGTGGGCAGGCGCGGACTTGGTTCAAGTTGAAGCAGGGAATGGAAATCAGGGGTGCGACTGCGGAAAGAGCGGGGCGAGCCAGGGAAGGTTCACAAAGAGGAGCACGGTAAACACGAGGATGCAGAGAACGAGCGCGGCCATCAGGCTGGGCTCGCGGTAAAGCTTTTCGGGGTTCTGGACGGCGCTTTCGTGATGGAAAGCGAGGCCAAAATAGATGGCCATGAGGAGGGCCACAAAAGGGAAGGCGAGGATGAGTTCGATGCGGTAGCGCATGATGAAGGCGCCGAAGAAGAGCATGGAGGTAGCGGCGTAAAAAACGACGGAATTGAGGAGGGATTCCTGCGAGTAGTAATGGAACGATTTGCGATAGCTGGCGGCGACGGCGTGGTCGGCGATCTGGCGGTATTCGCTGAAGCGCTTGAGGGCCATGAAGTAAGCGCCGAGCATCCAGTAGGAGAGAAGCAGTGAGACGGGCGGCAGCATGGCGGCGGTGACCATGTACCAGCCGAGGCTGAAGCGGAGGGGATTGTTGACGGATTCGCTAAGGACGTCGACGTAGGGAAGGTCTTTGCTGCGAACGGGCGAGATGTTGTAGATGCAGCCCATGATCCAGAGAGCGAGCGCGCTGACCGTGAATCCGAGAGTGATGGTGCGGGCAAGAGCAAGGCCGGCGAGCATCATGGCGATCCATTGCACGTAGCCCCAGCCGAAGTGGACGAGACCGAGCGCAGCGGGACGGTTCTTTTTTGTGGGATGGAGCCGGTCGAACGGTGCGTCGAGCATTTCATTGAGGACGTAGTTGCTGCTGGAGATGAGGGTAGCGGCGATCATGCCTACGACGATATTGATGGCAAGCTGGGAGCTGAGGGAACGTCCGCTGAGCGCCATGGCGAGGAGGATGCCAGGCAAGATGAAGGCCTGCTTGATGCTGTGATCGAGGCGCGTTATGCGCAGATGCGCAACGAGGCGCTGGCCCAAGGAAACGGTGGGACGATCGGCGATGACGGATTCGTGGATCGTGTCTGCGGGATTACTCGACATGCTCGAAGCCTTGATGGGGCCGGTACGGAGAAAACGCCCAATTCGATGGTAGACGCCCGTTCGGTGGGTGGGAATATGGAAAGACGAATTGCGGGGTTACTGGAGAGGAGCGCTGCAGCGAGTGCCTCTTTGGCATGGAGTGAGGCGCCGGGAGCTGCGGGGGTGGATCCGCAAGGCGCGCTCAGGGGATCCGGCAAACCGCCAGTGTGGCGTTGTGCCAGCGGCAATCGAGGCCGGCGGGAGCGGGATAGGAGACGAGAACCCAGGTGACACCGAACTGAGATTTGAGGCGATCGAAGTCCTGAAATTGAAAGCGAGGCCAATTTGCCTGTGCATCGACTTGGGTTTTCCAATCCTGAGCTAACTCGGGTTGCTTGGTGACCGTGGCGGTGTCTTTGTAAGCGTCTGCCAGGACGCTGCGTTCAGCGAGTGCGCGGAAGCTGTGATAGTCCTCGCCGGGAGCAGCCATGTATTTGGGATCGAGGGCGAAGTAGGCATCGACCGGCGTATTGGCACGGATCCACGCGAAGGACTGGAGCCAAGGATTTGCGGGGGCGATGCCGGGGAGTTCAATGTGGGGAGTTGCGGCGAAGAGTTGGCGCTGCACAAAGAACATGCTGCCGTTGGCGATGACGAGAAAGACGGCCCAACGCCAGACGCTGGTTTTGAGCAGGTATTTGCCGAGGTAAGCGCCGCCGATGAGGCAGAGGAAGACGTAGATCAGGTGCAGGTAGCGCATGGGCTCGAGGGTGGCAAAGCTGGCTGGAGCGATGGGGCTGAGCAAGGCCATGGCGAGGATCTGCTGGAAGAAGCCGTAGGCTGCGAGGGCCATGAGAAAAGTGGAGAGTTTGGAATTGCCTTGTTTGCGCGCGAAACGAGCGCCAACCCAGAAAATGATGAGGGGCGCGATAGCGCCGAGCCACTCGTACCACTCCCATTGGTAAAGAAAGAAGCAACTGCGCGTGTGGAGAGCCTGCAGCCAAATCGGCGATGGCTGGCTCAGGATCCAACCGAAGGGAACAAGGGCGGCGACAGGCGTGGCTGTTTGGGGCACAAGGCGCTTGCGGGGTTCGAACAGGCGGACCTGGACGGGCGCCAGCATGCACACGGTGAGCACGCAACAGAAGGAAATGCCGAAGGCGGCCATGAGCGGGTGGAGCACGAAGGCGATGAGCAACAGGGGCACGGAGAGCAATCGCCTGCCGGCGAGGATGAGTGCGATGGCGCCGAGGATGAGTGCGGTGGCGGGATTGCGCGGGTGCAGGTATTGATCGACCAGGTAGAGGGCGGTGCCGGAGACGGGCAAAGTGAACATGGCGGCGACGAGCGCGATGCCGGCCCAACGTGCCGCGGTTTCTTTGAAGAGCTGAGAAAGGATGGCGAAGCAGGCAAAGAGGATGAAGAAGGTGGAGAGAAATTGCCAGAGGAGTTCGGACCAATCGAGAGGGATGTGGGTGGTTTGGACGAAGGCTGCCATCCAGTTGTCGAACTTGCTGGTGCGCAACTGGAGGGTGAAGAACTGCGAGCCGTGCTGCAGGAGGGAGGGATTGAGGCGTGCCTTGATGGCGGGGAGGTAGAAATTGTCGTCTTCGGCGCCGGGGTGGTAGCCCATTACGGCGAAAGCGAGGACGGAAAACGCGAACAGGGATGCGATGGTGCGTTTGCGGATTATTTCCACTGTGTTCAAATCCTGAGTCCGAAACCTGCATGCGCCGCGCGCAAAGTTCGAAGGAGTGTAAAGAACGCGCAAAAAGAGCGTATCGCGATCACAGCGGGCTTTTGCTTACCCAACAGGCGCTTGCCGACGTCCGGCAGGCGTACCGAAGTAAGCACGTTGACCGCTTTGTGGCAGGTTGGGGCGGCAATCTGCGAACTATAATCCAGATTGTATTGGATAAAGTTATGCCGTGTCTGCACTAAATATCGCGCGGTGATAGACATTGGCTGCAAGGTTGCTCCCGGTTAAAGCCCTGATTATTTAGACGTATGGGGGAGCGAACGAGCAGCGAAGGACGAAGAATATGAAGCTTGCCACGATGCGGGCGGTCGACTACTGGATCGGCATACCGCTTTGCTTTCTGTGCACATTCTGGGTTCGGCTGATGGGGACGCCGAAGGGACCGGACAAGCCGCGCCGGGTGCTGTTTATTGAGCTTTCAGAGATGGGAAGCACGGTGATCGCGAATCCGGCTCTGGAAAAAGCCAAGAATGCGCTGGGGGCGGAGATTTTCTTTCTGATCTTCGAGCGAAATGCCGACAGCCTGAGGCTTCTGCCGACAGTGCCGGAGCAGAATATCGTGACGATCCGCGAGGACGGCCTGTGGGAACTGGCGATGGGCACGCTGCGCATATTGCGATGGATGCGGAAAGCGCAGATCGACACGGTCGTGGACATGGAGTTGTTTTCGCGGTACTCGGGATTGTTGACGGGACTGTCGGGGGCCAAGCGACGCGTGGGCTTCCACAAGTTTCATGCCGAGGGACTGTATCGCGGCGAGATGTTGACGCACCGGGTGAACTACAACGGCCACATCCACATGGCAAAGAACTTTATCTGCATGGTGAATGCGCTGCTGGCACCGGCGCCCGAGGTGCCTTATTCGAAGACCTTTGTGTCGGATGAAGAGATTCGGGTACCGATTGAGCCGGTGACGACGGAGGAAAAGGGATCGATTCACGCTCTGGTGCGCGAGGTGTATGCGCAGTACAACCCGGATGTGCATCGCATTGTGTTGATCAATCCGAACAGCTCGGAACTGCTGCCGCAGCGGCGCTGGGAGCGCGAGAACTTCATCAAGGTGGCAGAGCTGGTGGTGAAGGAATGGGATAACGCGCTGGTGCTGATCACGGGCTCGAAGTCGGAGCGAGAAGAAGCGCTGAAGATGCAGGACGCGGTTGGTCATCCGCGCTTCCGCAGCTTTGCAGGGATGCACAAATTGAAGGCGATCACGGCGCTGTATAACGTGGCGGAAGTGCTGGTGACGAACGATAGCGGGCCGGGCCATTTTTCGGCGATTGCGCCGATTCGATCGATTGTGCTGTTTGGGCCGGAGACGCCGCGACTTTATGGGAGCCTGGGAAACTCCGAGGCGATCTGGGCGGGGTTGTCGTGCTCTCCGTGCGTGACGGCGGCGAACCAGAAGAACTCGGCCTGCAACGATCCAGTGTGTATGCGAATGATTACGCCGGAGCGCGTGCTGGAGTCGATCCGGGGCGTGTTGAATCGGACAACTCCAAGATCGAACGTTCTGCAGATCACCGGAGTTTAGGAAGACGCAGGACTAGAGCGCGGGCAGCATCATGCGGAGCGCCAGGAACGCGGCGACTCCGAGAAAGAACACCAGAGCCATGCGAATACCTGGTTCTCGATTGACCTCGGGGACGAGATCACTTGCGCCTACGTAGAGAGCGACGCCGGCAGAGATGGGCAGGCCGTAGGGCATCCAGTGCGGCGCGAGTTCGATGACGAGAACACCCGCGAGCGTGGCGACGGCAAGAGCGACTGCGGAGTAGAAAGCGACGGTGCGACTGCGTCCGCTGGCGAGCATGACGGAGGCCATGGTGAATCCCTCAGGAGCCTTGTGAAGGAAGATGGCGAGAAAGATGAGCCAGCCGAGGGCGCTGTTGACGACGAAGCCGGAGCCGATGGCGACTCCATCAAAAAGGGCATGCACACTGAGGCCACTGAGGACTGCGTAGCCGGTGCGCTGCGAAACGAATTCGTGGTGGTGTGTTTCTTCGCCGTAGTGGAAGTGGGCGTTGATGGTGTGCTCGAGCAGATGGACTACGCAGTAGCCGCCCATGATGAGAATGGGCCCGAGAACTGGACTGAGGCGCAGACTCTCCGGGGTCATTTCGAGCAGCGCGACGGCCATGAGGAAGCCTGCGCCGAGAGCGACAAAGTAGCGCAGGAAGCGCTCGACTCCCCGGGCACGGACAAGCACCAGGCCGCCCGCCACGTCGGCAAGCGCGGCCAGCAGCCCGAGAAGGATCGAGAGCTTGATCATGTTGGTCTAACCGCTGTGACGGATGTGCATTACATCGCCATCCTGGACGATGTACTCCTTGCCTTCAAGGCGGAGCGTTCCCTGGGAGCGGGCAGCAGCCTCACTGCCGGCGGAGAGCAGGGCATCCCAGCGAATGGTTTCAGCGCGGATGAAATGGTGCTCGAGGTCGGAGTGGATTGCTCCTGCGCCTTGCGGAGCTTTTGAGCCGGCGGGAATGGTCCAGGCGCGGCACTCGTCTTCGCCGGCGGTGAAGAAGCTGATGAGGCCAAGGAGTTCGTAGCTCTTGCGAATGAGGCGAACGAGTCCGCTTTCGTGCAGGCCGTAGCTGGAGAGGAATTCGGCTGCTTCGGCTTCGTCCATATCGGCCAGTTCGGCTTCGACTTTTCCGCAAATGGCGGTGGCTCCGGCGTTGGGGCGTTGTGCAACTTCGTCGAGTTTGAAACGGGAAACGGCGGAATCGAGATCAGCGCCGAGCGAGGAGCTCTCGCCAATATTGACCGCATACAAGACAGGCTTTTGGGAGAGGAACATGAAGCCCTTGATCAGCTTCTTTTCTTCGGCGGTCATTTCAAGTTCGCGGAGTGGCTGCTCTTTTTCGAGGGCGTCTTTGGAGCGGAGGAGGAGGGCCTGTTCGCGTTCGAGATCGCCGGTGCGGCCCTTCTTGAGGTCTTTTTCGACGCGCTCGAGGCGTTTTTCGACCTGGGTGAGATCGCTGATCATGAGGTCGAATTCGACGTTTTTGATATCGCGGAGCGGATCGATGGGGCCGACGTGAGGAATGGAATCATCCTCGAAGGCGCGCAGGACATGAATGAGGGCATCGACGTTGCGGAGGCTGGTGAGGAAGGCAGTTTCCTTAAGGGCTTCCTGGCCGATGGCAGCGACGTCGACGTATTCGACGGAGGCGTAGGTGGTTTTCTTGGGGGAATAGAGCGCGGAAAGCTTGTCGAGGCGTTCGTCGGGCACACGGGCGACGCCGATGTGTGCCTCACGGGGATTGGAGTAGCCGCGATCTTCCAATTTGGCCTTGGTGAGGATTTTGAACAAGGATGTTTTGCCTACCTGAGGCAGGCCAATGATGCCGGTTTTCATGATTCTTCCAATGGGGTCCGTACAGGATGAAAAGTGAGGTTGGACCTCTTCGATGATACAAGACAGACGGCCCAAGGATTCTGCATTTGGGCGATCAGGAAGGGGTCAGACGCGCGTGCTTTCGGCGCGGGCGAGAAGGACGACGGTGGCGATGCCCATGAGGAGGATGGCGAGCTCGACATTCTCGCTGCGGTTGTGGAGGCGATTGAAATCGGCAACGACAGGGTTGGTTCGATCCTGCACGTCGATGGCTCCGCCGGCAGCGATGCGATCGCGCTCCATGGCAGGGATGATGACGTATTGCGAGCCGACGGTGCAGGCAAGCATGAGAACGAGGAGGATCATGGGGGCGAGCACGGCGCGCGATTTGTAGATGCCCCAGGCCGGAGCGAGGGCGAGCAAGGCAAGAGCGACGAGGCCAGAGACGAGGCCGATGTTATGAAGGATGCGGAGCAACTGGCCGACGATGGTTCCAGCGGTGTGGGTATCACCCGGCAGGGTACCGAAGGTGACAGCGGCAACGATCGGGAAAAAAATCTCGGCGCCGAGCCAGACGACGAGCGCGAGATAAAGCAGTGAGCGTAGCAGGGTCTTCATTGGAGAAAAGGATATCAGCCAGCGGGATCCGACGACCGAAAGTTGGAGGCGATGTTTTTGGCGGCAACTTATGCTCTTGTGGGGTCGTTTAACCAGTAGGAGATTCGCAATGTTTGGAAAGAATGCTGAAGTTTTGCAGGCGTTGATTCTCATGGTTGCCTTGGGTACGCTGCGTTGCCAGGCGCAGTCCGATGGTGCGTCGATGGCATCGATCGGACTGGGTGCATGCGGCGATTCGGGTTCAAAGTTCGAGGTGAAGGAGACGAACGTGGGCAGCCAGGCGCGGGCGCAGGCGGGGAAGGCGCTGGTCTTCTTTGTGGAGAAGGACATCAATCTGGGAGTGGTCTCAACGCCGCTGAGCAGAGCAGGCCTGGACGGCAGATGGGTGGGAGCGACGCACGGTGCGTCGTATTTCTCATTTGTTGTAGAGCCCGGGATTCATCACTTGTGCGCGAGCACTTATTTCGGAGTATTCGGTGGAGATTACGGCACGGCCGTGGCGCACTTCAGTGCCGAGCCGGGCGGCGTGTACTACTTCGAAGTGCGGAATACGCTGCCAGCCTCGCGCGAGTCGAGTGCGACCGATGTGAGTCTCGTTCCGCTGGATAGCGACGAAGGGAAGTATTTGACTTCGACGCTTCCTCTGGTGGAGGCGCACCAGAAGAAGTGAGTGCCGCACTGAGAGCTGTGCTTTCGGCGATGCGCGCCGGCTATTGGATGATGCCGTTGACGGATTGGCGGCCGATGAGGCGTTCGATGCGCTTTTGAATAGGCGGGTGCGTGGAAAAGAGACTGGCGAATGTATCTCCCGAGAGCAGGGGCGCCACGATGAACAGGTGGGCCGAAGTGGGTGAGGCGACAAGCGGCACGCGGCGGCTGACGTTAGAGATTTTCTCAAGCGCACTGGCCAGCGCGTAAGGATTGCCGGTGAGCTGTGCGCCGGTGGCGTCGGCTTCGTATTCGCGGGTGCGCGAGACCCAGAGCTGAATGAGCATGGCGGCGAAGGGCGCGAGAAGGAACATGACGATGGAGCCGAGGCCACCGCCTTCGCGATCGCGGCGACCACCACCGCCATATCCGCCGAAGAGCGCGGAGAAATAGGCGAGCTTGGCGAGGATGGTGATGGCGCCGGCAAGCGTGGCGGCAATGGAACTGGTGAGGATGTCGCGATTGCGGACGTGGCCGAGCTCGTGAGCGAGAACGCCTTCGAGTTCTTCATCGGTGAGGAGGTTGAGAATGCCGTGGGTGACGGCGACGGAGGCGTGTTGCGGATTGCGCCCTGTGGCGAAGGCGTTGGGTGAGTCAGTGGGGATGACGTAGATCTTCGGCATGGGAATGCCGCAGCGTCCGGTGAGGCGCTCAACGACTTCGTAGGCGCGGGGAAGCTGCTCGCGGGTGACGGGCTGCGCGCCATACATGGAGAGCGCGATCTTGTCGGAGTAGAAATAGCTGAAGAAGTTGGTGGCCGCGGCGATGACGAAAGCGATGATGGCGCCATTGGTTCCGCCAAGGTATTCACCGGCGAGAACGAGAAGCAACGTGAGAGCGGTGAGAAGGAACGTGGTCTTAAGGGCGTTCATGGCGGTCCTCTGAAGCTGCTGCTTAATAGAGTAAGGTTTGGGCGGCGGGGACGCAGGAAAGAGAAGACGAGAGATGCGAGCCTGATGATTTGAAACACACGGGGCGAAACGATTTGGACCCGGATTTTCGGGGCGGCGGCGGGCTTCACAATTTGGGTAGAAGCGCGTCGGAGAAACTGCGTAAAGCCCGCATAGGAAGGCAATTAGGGAGAGAGTTGTTCAAAGGCAAGATCATGAGAAAGAACATATCCCAGGCCCTTCGAGTTGAAGTGGCCTGGGGTGTTGGGATTCATGAATTGCGTTTGAGGGCGCGCTTGAGAACGATTTCGAGGGCGGGTTTGACCTCGGCGTACTCGGCGGGCGTGATGGTACCGTGAATCTTTTCGCTTTCGAGCGCGAAGAGCTCTTCCTTGAGTGCGTTGAGCAGATTGGCGTTCTTGACTCCGGGTGAGGCAGACGCTGCATAGGTGGACGCAGATGGAGTGAAGGGCTGCGATGTGGATACCGTTGCGGGGACTGCGCCGGCGAGGGTGGCTGGTTTGCGCAGCATGAAGGCTGCTGCCGCGGCGAGAAGAAGAGCGAGTATGCCGAGGATCCACCACTTGTATTTGCTGAGCGGATCGGGAGTGTTGATGGGTTCGCCGATGCCGCCGCCGGGTCCGTTGGGAGTTCCGCTGGCGGCCTGACCGGTGGCGTCGCCCTGAGCCGGTCCGCCTTGGGCGCCGCCCTGGGCTTCGCGCGGCATGGAGCCGGTGCCGGAGACGGTGAATTCAAGCGGATGACCGGGAGTGGCGTTGCGAGCAACGAAGGTCTGGATGCCGGGGTCCTGCTGCACGGGTTGGAAGGCGGAGCCGGAGCCAGCGGCGAAGGTCATGCTCTTGGGAAGAAGCACGCCGATACTTTGTGCGGGGAGCGACACGGATGGATGGAAAGTGAAACTCGATCCCGAGTACGGAACGGTGTATTCGACCTGGAAGAGGGTGTCTTTTTCGCCCTCGTCGGGCTGGATGGGAAAGTTGAAGGCGTAGGTGCCTTTGGAGCCGGCGGGATCGAGTTTGACGCTGGTGGGCAGGCCGGTGGGACGCTGCGCCGCTACGCCGGCAACGGTGGCATCGGCGGGAAGCGAGACGAGAAATGTTTGCGGGCTCCACTCGGTGCGCGGCGGGGAGCTGGTGTTGTGAACGAAGTAGCGCTCGGTGACCCGGAGCTGGCCGTTGTCGGTTTCGACTTCGAAGACATCGGCTTCGATGGAGACGCCTTCGACCTTGGCGGCAACGTCGTAGACGGGAATGTCGCCCGGGCCGCTGCCCTGGGGAGCGGCGATGAAATAGCCTGCGCCCTGGTGGGTGACGCGGATGAGGTAGGGTCCGCTGCCGGGCTCATTGAGGGTGTAATGGCCCTGGGAATTGGTGGTGGCACGGGAGACTTCGGACATGCCTGCCTGCACATCGACGAGAACGATTGAGTCGCCGGAAGCGGGCTTGCCGGTGGTCTTGTCGATGACGGTTCCGGAAACCGAGGCGGCATGCGCGGTCGCGGCGAAGAAAAGAGTTGCCGCGGCGGAGAAGAGAAATTTTTGTGGTGCGTTCATGGTATGTGTTTCGTCCTAATCCGAAGTTGATTGCGATTCATGCCTGCTGAAGGAATTCGATTTCGGCGAGCAACTCCGCGGTTTCGCGTTCGAGGAGTTCGCGTTGGGTGCGGAAATCCTCTTCAGGATATTTTCCGGCGCGGTATTCGAAGTTGAGGTCGCGGAGGTTTTCGTAGAGCTGCTCTTTGCGCTCGTTGAGGTAGTCGAGGCGCGTCTTTTCGCGCTGGCTGGCGAAGACGTTTTCGGGCCAGAAGGTGTAGACGAGCAGAGCAAGGGCGAGCAGGATGCCGGTAAAGAGTCCCGCAGTTTCAGTCATAGGTCAGTTGCCTCCGTCATTGCCGGAGTCGGTTTCGCGGCGGATTTTTTCGCGTAGTGCGTCCATGGCCGGAGTGGTTGCGGCTTCTGCAGGCGCGACCGAGCGGCTGACGGACCAGTTGCGGACGAGAAGGATGGTGCCGAGGAGTGCGGCGCCGAAGACGGCGAAGGGCGCGACCCAGGCGACGAGGTTGAAGCCGCTGGTGGTGGGCGCGGCGAGAACGGTTGCGCCGTATTTTTCGACCATGGCGTCGAGGATCTGTTTATCGCTCTGACCGCCGGCGATGCCGTCGCGAACGAGGGCGAGCTCTTCAGTGGAGGAAGTGCAGCCGACATGGTTGCACTCGCCGAGGATTTCTGCGCAGCCGCAGGTACACATGGTGCGATGGCTGAGGTTGTTCAGGCGCGAGCCGGAGTCGGTGGCGCCGAGGGAAAAGCAGACGGCGACAGCGAGAAGAAAAGCCTGAACGGCTTTGATCCAGCGGGACGAGCGGAGGTTGCGCATCAGTCGCCGCCTTTCAAGACGGGTTCGACAGGCACGGGGCGGACTGCGGGGGCGCGGAGGACGGCGGTGGCGGGCGAGATGCTGGGAACGAGCGCGATGAACGTGCCGAAGACGATGAGGGCGACGCCCGCCCAGATCCAGCTAACCAGGGGATTGAGGAATGCCTTAATGATGGGTTGACCGGTGTCGGGGTTGGAGCCTTCGTAGACCACGTAAAGATCCCAGCCCGGAACGGAGTGGATGGCGACCATGGTCTGCGGCTGCTGGCTGGCGAGATAGACGCGCTTTTCGGGCGTCATCTCGAATTGTTTCTTGCCATCCTTATAGACATCGAGGATGGCGAACTCGGAGTTGTAGTTGAGGTTTGAATCCTGGGTAAAGCCCTGGCAGACAAGGGTGTAGGGGCCGATGAGGAGCGAGTCGTGGAGCGCGAGCTCGCGCTCTTCGCTGCGATTAAAGGCTGCTCCGGCGAGCCCGATGACGATGATGACGACACCGATGTGAACGATGTAACCGCCGTAGCGACGGGTGTTGCGACGGATGAGAAGGAGCGTGGCGGAGAAAAGATTGCGGCTGGTCTGCCTGGAGATGACAGCCGCGCCGCGAAGGAATTCAGAGACGATGGCCGCGAAGACGCCGGCGGATGTGGCGAAGGCGACAAGCGCGTAGAAGTTGCCGGTGTCGAAGGCGCCGTTTTTCCAGGGTGAGTCGCCGAAGGCAATGCAGACGATGACGGTGGCCCAGAGCGCGATGATGGGCACGATGAAGTTGCGCTTGATGGAGCGCAGGGAAGTGGAGCGCCAGGGGAGCAGCGGTCCTACCCCGGTAAGGAAGAGCAGGAAGAGTCCGATGGGGACGGCAACGCGGTTATACCAGGGAGCGCCGACGGTGACTTTGTTGCCTACGACGTATTCCGAAAGGATGGGGAACAGCGTGCCCCAGAGGATGACGAAGCAGGCGGTGAGCAGGACGAGATTGTTGAAGAGGAAGCTGGATTCGCGGCTGACGAGGGACTCGAGGTGATGGTCAGTTTTGAGGTGGCTGCGCTGCAGGACATAGGCGAAGATGCAGACCGCGAGCACGATGAGCATGAAGACGTAGAACCAGGTTCCGATGGAGGACTGGGCGAACGCGTGAACGGAACTGACGAGGCCGGCGCGGGTGAGCAGGGTACCGAGGAGGGTGAGCAGGAAGGTGGAGAAGATGAGCCAGACGTTCCAGCTCTTCATCATGCCTTTGCGCTCCTGCATCATGACGGAGTGAAGGAAGGCAGTGCCGGTGAGCCAGGGCATGAAGCTGGCGTTTTCGACCGGGTCCCAACCCCAGTAGCCGCCCCAGCCGAGGACCGCGTAGGCCCAGTGCATGCCGAGGAAGATGCCGCAGGTGAGGAAGAGCCAGGTGACGAGGGTCCAGACACGGGTGATCTTGATCCACTTTTCACCGGGGTAGCGCATGATGAGCGCGCCGAGGGCGAAAGCGAAGGGGACGGTGAATCCGACGTAGCCCAGGTAAAGCATGGGCGGATGGATGACCATCTCTGGATATTGGAGGAGGGGATTGAGGCCGTTGCCGTCGTCGGGGATGGCGCCTTTCATGAGCGAGAACGGGGGCGCGGCGAAGTTGATGACGGCGAGAAAGAAGGTTTGCACGCCGGCGAGGATGGTGCCGGCATAGGCGTAGAGGCGTACGTCTGTCTTATGGGTGAGGCGGAGAACGAAGCCGTAGGTGGCGAGGAGCCATGCCCAGAGGAGCAGCGAGCCTTCCTGGCCGCTCCACATGGCGGCGAACTTGTAGGGAAGGGGCAGGGCGCGATTGGAGTGCTCCATGATGTAGGTAATGGAGAAGTCGTTGGTGAAGACCGACCAGAGGAGAGCAAAGACGGCGGCGCTGACGGCGACAAACCCGGCGATTCCGGCGCGACGGGCGGTGTCCGCGAGGCGCTCGGGCGAGATGGCCGTGGGCTGACCGGTGGTAAGCAGGCGCAACGCCAGGATGCCCGCGAGAAGATTGTAAGCAGCGAGGGCTAAAGCAATTATGAGGGAAAGACTGCCGAGGGTTGCCATGAAAGCTCCACCTGTATTCTCGCACCCGGAACAGACAGCGAAGGGCGTGCTACGAGGGCTATTGTCCCCTGATGATAGGCGTTCTGCGTGTGATTTGGCTCACACCTTAGATGGAGGCGCTTGCAAGTGTCGCATTGTGGCAGAATGTTCGTATTTGCCTGACCGCTATGAAACTTAGACTTGATTGTTGTGCGCGATTTAGCGGGATTGCTCTGAGGGCGCTGGTGTGTGTTGCCGCGGCGGGGTTTCTGGGCAGCGATTGCTTGACGGTCTCAGCCCAGGGCGGATCGGAGAGGGAGCAGACGCTTTTTGTGCAGGCGCCTGATTTCGCGAATGCCGGGGACAGCATTGAACTGATCTGGCTGCCGGAACCGCTGGTGAATACGTGCCTGGGCAGGACGATCAAAGAGTGCGCTCGGATCGATTACTGCATCCGGACGACCAACCCCGACAGCGCGCAATGCCGGAATCTGGGAATTCGCCGCGCGGACTTACCGCGTTACCCGGCAGGGATGCAGCCGCGGCGGATGATCGTGGTAACGATGCGGAAGCTGACGAACGATCACGGATTCGACCGACTCAAGGAGTTCTATCGAAGCGCGCCATCTTCGTCGCTGAATGTGTTGTCGGTGGATGCGCGGATTCGCGCGCGCATCCGGTACGACGATAATCCGTCGTTCGAAGGCTTCACGCTTCTGGAAGTATTGGAGGCGCCGGCGCGGTAAGGACGGCAGCACGAAACAAAGAGCCGCGCATCCAGAAGTGCCGACATTTACCAGGTCTCCTCAGCCCATCGACAAAGACCTGTCCATTCACCCAAGAAGCAAAGAGAGCTTCTTGGGGAACCCGTCGCGAGACCTGGGGCACGTGGACAAGAAGATTTAGGAGATTTGCATGAACGTGCAGAAACAAATCAAGGAGTATATTGCCACCCAACCGGAGCCAAAACGCAGCGAAATGCAACAGCTGCATGACATGATTTTGGCGTTGATACCAACATGTAAATTATGGTTCCTGGATGGAAAAGACGAGAAAGGAAAGATCGTTTCCAATCCAAACATTGGATATGGATCTCAAATGATGCAATATGCCGGTGGGAAGACCCGGGAGTTCTATCAAATTGGAATCAGTGGGAATACAGCAGGCATTTCCGTCTACATCATGGGATTAAGTGACAAGAAGTATCTCGCCCAGAAATTTGGGAAGGCACTCGGCAAGGCAAGCGTCACGGGGTATTGCATTAAATTCAAGAAACTAACAGATATAAAAGTCGACGTACTCAAAGCAGCAATTCAATATGGAATTGGACAGACAAGCATTCAACCTTGATGTCAGCTTGAGTTAACGAACTGCCGTTCCCGGGAGTGGCTGTACGCATGCGCTTCGCAGTCCAACCATTGTGATTCGTCAGCGTTCATGATGCCATGCATCGAATTGGCGCGGTGAGTGGGCGGCAGCAAGGAAACAACGAGCCGCGATTTCAGAAGTGGAGGAAGGCACGGAGTCGACGGGCAAGGATGGTTTGGAGCGGATGCGAGTTATTTGAGCGGGCGTGAGCCTGCGATGAGTATGTCCACCAGTCTCCTGGCGCTTTGTTGCCAGTCAGCGCCGGAGCCCATATGAGAGGCGCCGATCAGCGCTCGCAGCAGGTCGTCTGCGTGCAGGTCTCTTCGCAGATCGCCACTTTTCTTTGCCCGCTTCACCAGACCGTCGATCGCGGCATGGATGAAGGTGCGTGAGCCCTCGTGAAGCCTGGACGCGCCTCCGGCGATGGTATTGAGCGCGGGAGCAATGATGTGCTTTGCCGCAATGTACTCGACCAGCAGCATCATCCAAGCACGAAGGGCATCGATTGGAGACATTTTTTCGGCGAAGTAGGTCGCGGCCTCCGCGAGTTTCTCCACTTCGTTCCGGTAAACACCTTCGATGAGCGCATCGCGTGTGGGGAAATGGCGATAGAGGGTTCCAGGTCCAACGCCCGCCTGTTTGGCAATTTCCTCCAAGCTGGCATTGGCGCCTTGCCGGGTAAAGGCTGCCTTGGCTACCTCGAGGATGCGCAGGCGGTTGCGCAGTGCGTCGGTGCGCGGTTTCCGGGTTGTCGTCGGAGGATTTTTCGCCGTCATTGAAAATTTCTGCAACCGGAGGATCCCTCCGGATATCTATTTATGCGGAGGCTGATTCCGTTTTATTCCTGGCGGCAGTCTTTCGTCAATCCTGACGGGAATGAGAGGAAGGAGGCACATATGCGTGTATTTGTTACCGGCGCTACCGGATTCATCGGTTCGGCCGTGGTGAAAGAACTGGTGGGCGCGGGTCACCAAGTGCTTGGACTGGCGCGGTCGGATGCGGGCGCAAAGTCGCTGGAAGTTGCCGGCGCCCAAGTGCACCGAGGCGATCTGGAGGACCTGGAAAGCCTGCGCAGCGGAGCAGCCGCGACGGATGCCGTGATTCACACTGCCTTTCGGCATGACTGGTCGAAATTTGCGGAGAGTTGCGAATTGGACAAGCGAGCCATCGAGACGATAGGCGCCGAGCTCCAGGGTTCAAGGCGTCCGTTCTTTGTCAGTTCCGGCGTGGGAGTAGCCCAGGGCCGCGCCGCTACCGAGGACGATCCACCGCTGACTTCCCCATCCCTTCCTCGTGTCTCCGAAACGACGGCGGTCGCGCTGATCGAGCGTGGAGTCCACGCCTCGGTGATGCGCTTGCCGCAGGTCCACGACACGGTAAAGCAGGGCCTGGTGACACCGCTGATTGCGGTGGCTCGCGCCAAGGGCGTTTCGGCTTACATCGGCGAGGGTCAAAACCGCTGGCCTGCGGCGCATGTGACGGATGTCGCCCGCCTCTACTTGTTTGCCCTGGAGAAAGGCACAGCGGGAGCCCGGTACCACGCCGTTGCAGAAGAGGGCGTGGCGCTCAAAGACATCGCCACGGCGATCGGCCGCGGATTGAATGTGCCCGTAGTTTCCCTTTCGCAGGAACAGGCCCAGGAACATTTCGGATTTCTTGGGTTCTTCGCGGGGAGAGACCCTCTGACCTCCAGCGCGCAAACCCGTGCCAAGCTCGGATGGAACCCGACAGGCCCTAAGCTTCTGACCGACCTCGGGAACATGCGCTACTTCTGAACGCAACCCCACAATCAAGGAGAAATGGAATATGCAAAAGACATGGTTCATCACCGGAGCCTCGCGTGGCTTCGGCCGTATCTGGGCTGAGGCTGCTCTCCAACGCGGGGATCGGGTGACAGCGACTGCCCGCAAACTGGGGGACGTCGTCGATCTTGCGGAGCGTTTTGGCGACGCGGTGCTGCCTCTCGCCCTTGACGTGACTGACTCGGCGCAGGTGCAGCAGGTGGTTCATGAGGCCTACGCACATTTCGGCAGGCTGGACGTGCTGGTCAACAACGCCGGAGCGAGCCTGTTTGCGGCAACAGAGGAAGCGAGCGACGAGCAGATCCGCGATCTGTTCGATGCGAACTACCTGGGGATGGTCCGAGTGCTCAGAGCGGCTCTGCCTTTGCTGCGGAAACAAGGGAGCGGCCACATTCTCGGCGTGTCGAGCGGACTGGGAATCACGGCATTGCCAATGATTGGCTTCTACAGCGCCACGAAATGGGCAGTTGAAGCGCTCCACGAGGCCCTTGCGCAGGAGGTGAAGGCGTTCGGGTTGAAGGTGACACTTGTTGAACCTGGAGCCTACGCAACCGACTTTGGAAAGTCCTCGCAGATCGCGGATGCGCTGCAACCCTACGCGGAATTTCGGAAGCAGTTCCTGAAGCAATTGGCGAACGTGGAACGCGGCGATCCGGAGGCGACCGCAGAAGCCATGCTGAAGCTTGTGGACGCGGAGAATCCTCCGCTGCGCCTTGGCTTGGGAACTTCGATACTGCCCAGGGCCCGCGCCGCCTTTGCGGAACGGCTAAAGACGTGGGAGGCGTGGGAAGACGTGTCGAATGCGGCGAGGGGCGAGCCGAAGCAATCGATGGCGTCGTGGATTGAGGAGCTGGCCCCTGGAACTCTGGATCGGGAACAAGGATAGGTTTCATATCCTTCGTCAAAGAATGCAGAGGAAGGGATGAGGGCAGGAAGAGTTCCCGTCAAAGCCAGACGCTTCAAGTAGGTTTTAGCCGAAGAGGAATTCTTTCTCGCGGAGTTCTTTAATGGTGTCGCGGAGTTTGGCGGCTTTTTCGAATTCGAATTTTTTGGCGGCTTCGCGCATGTCGGTTTCGATTTTGGCGATGTAGGAATCGACGTCGGCCTGCGAGGTGAACTCGGGCATACCGACCGCTTCTTCTTCCATGACCTCGCCGTACTCCGCTTTAAGGATCTGGGCGAGGCCCATATCCATGGTGTTGATGATGGAGGTGGGCACGATGCCGTGCTCTTCGTTGTAGGCGCGCTGGATGGCGCGGCGGCGATCGGTTTCTCCCATGGCCTGTCGCATGGAGTCGGTGATGCGGTCGGCGTAGAGGATGGCGCGGCCTTCGAGATGACGCGCGGCGCGGCCCATGGTCTGGATGAGCGAGCCGGTGGAGCGGAGGAAGCCTTCCTTGTCGGCGTCGAGTATGGCGACGAGGGAGACTTCGGGGAGGTCGAGGCCTTCGCGGAGCAGGTTGATGCCGATGAGGACGTCGAACTCGCCTTTGCGCAGACCGGCGAGAAGCTTGACGCGCTCGAGGGTCTCGATTTCAGAGTGCATGTAGCGGCAGCGGACGCCAACCTCAGTGTAGTAGCCGGCGAGATCTTCGGCCATGCGCTTGGTGAGGGTGGTGACGAGGACGCGTTCGTTGCGCTTGGCGCGGTCGCGGATTTCGGCGAGGAGGTCGTCGATCTGGCCTTTGACGGGGCGGATTTCGACTTCGGGATCGACTAGACCGGTGGGGCGGATGACCTGTTCGACGACGACTCCGGCGGAGCGAGTGAGCTCGTAAGGGCCGGGCGTGGCCGAGACATAGATGGTCTGGTGAATGCGGTTCTCGAACTCCTCGAATTTGAGCGGACGATTGTCGACGGCGGATGGAAGACGGAAGCCGTATTCGACGAGATTCTGTTTGCGGCTGCGATCGCCGAACCACATGCCGTGCACCTGGGGAATGGTGGCGTGACTTTCATCGACGAAGAGCAGGAAATCGCGCGGGAAGTAATCGAGGAGGGTGGGAGGCGGTTCGCCGGGCAGACGGCCGGAGAAGTGGCGCGAGTAATTTTCGATGCCGTGGCAGTAGCCCATGGACTTGATCATCTCGAGGTCGAAGCGGGTGCGCTGGTGGACGCGCTGGGCTTCGACCATGCGGCCCTCGGACTCGAGTTTGGCGACCCACTCGTTGAGTTCGGCGAGGATGGAGGCCATGGCTTCGCCGCGGCGTTCGGGCTGGACGACGTAGTGTGACTTGGGATAGATGGGCAGGCGCGAGTACTTCTGCTTGACGGTGCCGAAGAGCGGATCAATCTGGGCGAGGGACTCGATTTCGTCGCCGAAGAGCTCGATGCGGTAGGCGGACTCGTCGTAGGTGGGGAAGACTTCGATGACGTCGCCGCGAACGCGGAAGGTGCCGCGGCGGAAGTCGGTGTCGTTGCGCTCGTAGAGGATTTCGACGAGGCGGCGGGTGATGTCCTTGCGGCTGATCTTCTGGCCCTTTTCGAGGAGCAGCAACATGCCGTAGTAAGCCTCAGGGGAGCCGAGGCCGTAGATGCAACTGACGGAGCTGACGATGATGGCGTCGCGTCGCTCGAAGAGACTGCGCGTGGCAGAGAGGCGGAGCTTGTCGAGCTCCTCGTTGATGGTGGCTTCCTTTTCGATGTAGAGGTCACCGGCGGGGATGTAGGCCTCGGGTTGGTAGTAGTCGTAGTAGCTGACGAAGTACTCGACGGCGTTGCCGGGGAAGAACTGCTTGAACTCGTGATAGAGCTGGGCAGCGAGGGTCTTATTGTGGGCGAGGATGAGCGCGGGTCGATTGGAGTGCTCGATGACCTTGGCCATGGTGAAGGTTTTGCCGGAGCCGGTGACGCCGAGCAGGACCTGGTGTTTCTCGCCGGCGCCGAGGCCGTTGACGAGTTCTTCGATGGCGCGGGGCTGATCGCCACGGGGCTTGTAGTTGGTGACCAGCTGAAAGTCCATCCTGAGATTCTAGCAGAAAGGCGAAGATGAGGCGAAAGTCGATTCTGTCGATTTGGCCGGTCCGCACTGGATGAGGCGGGCAGACTGTTGGAACTCATGACCAACTCATCTCCGGCTCATTGAACCTGATGCGCAAGTGACGCAGACTCCACTCATCGCAGAGGCACACACGAAGGAGCGGCGAGAGATTGCCGCAGTCGAGACCGCCGCAGCGCCACTGACGAAATTCGCGGAGGTGAAGAGATGAGCACAATCGCAGGTCAGATCAACAATTTCAATTTCAGCAGCGTGAGCGCCGGGGTGGCGGATCCCAATCTTGGAAACAACGTCGAGGGCATTTTTGAAGCGGCATGGGAGTCGCAGATTGGCGGAGATGCAACGGTGGCAGCGAGCAACTCGGGCGGCAACGAACACCTGCGCGCGACGTTCGGGTCGACAAGCACGTTGCCGGCGATTGCGGCCGACCTGGCACTGCCGGCGGGCGCGGCATTTGCTTTTGAATACTCGATCGACGAGACGGTTGCCGAGCTGAATGGCGATTGGATTCTGGCGACGGCGGCAAACGGGAGGATCGATCAGAATGGTAATCCGGACCCGACGGGACAAGGCGAACTGACTGGGATGACGCTGGTGAGCTCGGCGGACACCTGGACGACGGTGATTACGGGGATCTATCACACGGGGGCGCGACTGCCCAACGTTCCGTTTACGATTACGCGCGAAGAAACGCTGACCGTTCTTGGGGATGCGGTGGGGGGATCGTTCACACTGCTCTACAACGTTTATCCTGCGTCGATCACGATGGATCTGAGGGCGCTGCGGAGCGCGATCACAGCGCTGGAAGTTTTGGGTGTGGGCGCGATTGGCGCGCTTCTTTTCGGCCCCGCAGTGGTTCCGTTGCTGGGGTGGGGCGACAGCGAGATTGAAGCTTATATCGCGAGCCAGATGCAACCGGTGGTGGTGCCTTTCCAGCCGCTGCAGAACGTGTATAGCGCGATTCCTCAGCGGCTGCAGCTGCCTGGCACCACCGACAATCTATGGTTCGACTACAACATGATGTCGTTTCCGCAGGGGACGATTGCGAAGGGCGTGGTGCCTGCGGACGAAGTTGTGGCGCAGATGCCGGGAGCAGTGCTTACGTTTTCAGGCAGTGCTTTGCCGCAGAGAGCCAGGCGGGTTGCGTTTGTCATGATTACCGGGCCGTCCACTGTATCGCTTCCGATACTTCCTGCGCAGCGTGGAGCGACCACCGTGGGGTCGATGTCAGTGCAGTATTCAGCGCTCCACAACGATGAAGTTGTGAGCCCGACTTTCCAGTGGAGTGTAACGGGGGCGAATGGACAGGGCATTCCTTCGGTGGTGATCGGAAATCCGACGGAGGCGACGATCACGTTGCTGTTTAAGGCCACGCCTGCGGAGAAGGTGCGGATCACAGTGCGCATGGACGATGCGCAGCACTTGAAGGACGCCAACGGGAACACGCCGACTGCATCGATTGAGGTGAGCGTTTTGCATGTTGCGCTGCCGAAGCCGGTGCAGGGCACGGGAATTCCCAAGCCGATCCGCGTCACGACCGCCGCGTGATTTAAGGCCGGAAGGAATGAGCGAAGGTGAAGGAGTGGGACATGGCTGACTACATCCCAAATATCGCCTCGCCGGTTTGGTATGGCGCGCAGAATTTTGTTCTGAATACGGGTGGAGTATTTCGGGTACTCTACCCGGCGCTGCCTGTACCGCCGGGAAGGCCTGGGCACCCGGCGATCAACCCTCCACTGTTTGTCGGCCTGGGCAAATACAAGATCGTGATGTTTACGCATGGGCAGGGGACGACCTATCTGAGCTGGGACTTCACATTGTCTGAGCTGGCGCGCGCCGGCTACATCGTGATCATCCCGGAGACGAACGGGGAGTCGGTACTTTCTGCGAACGTGCTCGATGTCCCACTCAGGGCGTTTGACTGGGTGATCAACAATCCGGAATCGCAGTTCAGGAACGTTGTTGATCTCTCGATGACAGGATTGTGCGGCCACTCGTATGGCGGGCCGGTGGCTGCAGCGCTGGCGCTGGATTTGGGGAAGAAGGCGGTGTATGCGTCGATCGCGGGGGCATTCATCGATTCGGAAACGAACGTTGGTCATGTAGATCTAACAGCGATGGCGATGCCAAAGCTGTTTATCATCGGCGGCAATGCCGAGGTGGATCCGATAGGCGGGGGATTCGATCTGAATTCGAACGATGCGGTCGATCACCAACTCTGGAATATGCTGCCGCGGCCGAAGCACAATCTGAATTTTGTCAATGCCGCGCATTTGGATTATGTTCCGGCGGGCGCTCCCGGCTCGCTGCCGGGGCGCGGACCGTGCTCTCTGGTGCCGAGGCTGACGTCAGACTTTCTGGCCACGTTTTTTACCAAGTACATGGCGCCTCAAGTGGATGACAGCCTGGGTGTCTACAACAACCTGGTGATGGAGCCGGTTGGGCCCCTCCAAGTGCAGTCGTATCCGGTGGGATTTCTGACTGGTTTGAGCGCGATTCTGGAAAATCCACGATGTGGTGCAATCTCGACCTGGGACCTGCCGCCGGTGCCACCGTCCCCGGAACCGCAGTTTGGTTTTGACTTTTTCGGGGTGATCTAAGTGGATTTGGGCGTAAGCGGGCGGGCAGTTTTCGTCCGTCGAACGAAGGAGGGTAGTCTCGGACGTGAGAGTCCTGAGAATTTGCTGGAGTGGCCAGCTGGAAGTTTTGGGCGAATTGGTCCTGAGTCTGAAGCGGAGTTATGCTAACCTTCCTGACAAGATTCAAGAGACTTATGCGGGAGTAGTTTCCAGGGGGTAAACACGTGTCTTCGCCGACGCCGCAATTTTCGACTGCTGATTTTGGGACGGGGCAACGCTGCGGGATCTGCGGCGGGCCGATTGAAACCCGGTCGTATGTTGTGAATTCGACGCTGGCCTGTGCCAAATGCGCGGCGGCCGGCGGGGCGATTGTGTCCACGGACTCGCATGCGGCGTTTGTGCAGAGCGTGCTGTATGGGATTGGCGCGGCCGTGCTAGGGCTGGCGATCTACGCCACGTTTACGATTGTGACGCATTTTTACTTTGGCTATGTCGCCCTGCTGGTGGGCTGGCTGGTTGGCAAGGCGATGATGATGGGGTCGAAGGGCGTGGGCGGACCGCGGTATCAGATTGCGGCAGTCCTGCTGACTTACGCGGCGATTTCGCTGGCTTCGGTGCCGATTCTGATTGCCGCCGCGATGCGGGAAGGCAATGCGGTGGACTGGGCCAGCATGATGGGCAGGCTGGTGATCTACGGGATTGCGTCGCCATTTCTCGAACTGGGAAGCGGCATGGGATTCGGGCTGATCGGACTGTTTATCTTGTTCATTGGCCTGCGCATTGCGTACCGGATGACGGCGGCGAAGCGCATGGTTGCCGTGCCACGGGTATCCTAAGCCCGGGGGCACGGAGCCGGCTTGTCGACCTTTCCATCCACGATTCCGAGGGAATGTCCGAATTGCGGGGCAGCGATCGCGCTGGGCGCGATGGCCTGCCCGCAGTGTCATGCACTGATTCACGCAGCCGAGTTGAACACACTTTCGCAGCAGGCGAGATCGCAAGAAGCAAAGGGCGACACGGCCCAAGCGCGCGAGTTGTGGAATCGCGCGTTGTTGCTGCTGCCGCAAGCGTCTACGCAGGCGCAATGGGTTCGGGACCACGTGAAGGAGCTTGAGACGGGACAAGCGGCGCCTGTGACACAGACAACAGCCGCGAAGCCACAGCATCCCTGGGCAAAACGGCTTGGACCGCTGGCACCTTTCCTGCTGTTTCTGGCCAAGGCGAAGACGGCGTTGTTGTTTCTCTTCAAGCTGAAATTTCTCTTCAGCTTTGCCACGTTTATCGGGCTATATACGCTGGTGTTTGGTTGGCGCTTCGGTGTGGGGTTTGCGGTCAGCATCCTTATTCATGAGCTTGGCCACTTCATCGACATCAAGCGCAGAGGTTTGCCGGCGGAGATGCCGGTGTTTTTGCCCGGACTGGGCGCCTACGTGAAGTGGAACGCGCTGGGCGTGACTCTGCGGCAACGGGCGCAGATCAGCCTGGCGGGGCCGCTGGCTGGATGGATTGCGGCAGCGATATGCTTCCTGCTCTATGCGCGTACCCATGAACCGGTATGGGCAGCACTGGCGCGGACGGGCGCGTCCATTAATTTGCTGAACCTGATTCCGGTATGGGTGCTGGACGGAGCAAAGGCGGTGCAGTCGCTTGGTTTGACGGAGCGCGTTGCGCTGCTGGCGGCGACGATAGCCCTGGGGCTCTACACGTGGGAGCCGCTGTTCATCCTGATTGGCGGCGGCATGGTGTACAGGTTGTTCACCAAGGACAGGCCGCAGCGCGAGGACTGGAGCACCTGGCTCTACTATGTTGCGGTGATGGCGGCGCTGTCGCTGGTGCTGCATTTTGTGCCGGCACCGATGGTGCACCGAAGCGGGATTTAGCGCGAATCAATGAATGTCTCGCGCTAGGCGCCATGGGCGTTGCATTGCAGCACCCCGATAAATCGAACAAACGGACCGACGGCTTCGCGATACTGGTGGGCGAGAATGCGGGAGATCTGATGGATGTGGGTCAGGTCGTGCGCAGTCCACGCCGAGAGCAACTGAGAAAGGGTTACTGGGCCAAGGGCAGGATGGAGGCCACGGCGTGCCAGGTCGCCGGGGGAAAGAATCATGGCGCGTAGCGCGTCGAGGCTTTGGCTTCGGGCTTCGACGAACTCATCGAGCAGAAGGTTGGTGGGCGTGTCCTGGCTGGCGCGGATATAAGCGAAGCGGTCGAAGGATGGAAAGGCTTGTGCTTCGCCGTGCTCGAGAAGGATGCGGGCGCGCGGGATCCAGTTTGTGCGTTCGGCATCGATGAGGTGTGCGAGGACGTCGTGGGCGGACATGGTGTCGCCGCCTTCGTTGCGCAGGAGGAAGATGTTGGGTTGGTCGCGCAATAGCGCATTGAGGGCGGCCGGCGTGCGGGTGAGGAGCGCGATGGTTTCGTCGAGATCGGGTGTCATTTGCAGTTCCAGCTTTTTGTTCCACGATAAGGCTATGACATTGAAGCTTTGATTGACCAGCAAGTTAGTCGTCTGCGAAGAAGGAATGAAGCTGTAGAAGCGGTTATTTTGTCATTCATTTGAATTTCATGAACGCGCAGTCGAGAAGCGATTTGTCCGCCGCCAGGTTTCTGAAGCATGGAAGAAACCATGGGGAAAATGACGTTCCTGGCGGTTTGCGCGGCGGCCTGTAAGATGGTCGGCTGAGGAGCGCGAGAGCAACGATGAATTTTGAATTTGAAATTGTGCCGGCGCTGATTGTGCTGGTCTGCGTTTTGGCGGCGTGGCTGGCCGTGCATCGGATGCGTGCTTTGGGGAAGAAGGACCTGCCGGATTTGCGCAAGGTTGTGGAGGGCGTGGCTCTGGTGGTGGTCGTGGTGGCGGCGCTTGTTGTGGGGGCGAGCAGCGGAATCAATGCAATTCTGCTGCATCATTTCAGGGTGCATGAAATGCCTGGCCAGTTGTACACGGTGAACGGGCACGCGATGCGGATGGAGTGCATGGGGAGCGGCGAGCCGACTTTAGTGCTGGATGCAGGGCTGGGCAACGACGGGCTGATCTGGGGCGGAGTGCAGCCGGTGCTGGCGAAGGCGACGCGAGTCTGCTCTTACGATCGCGCGGGATTTGGCTGGAGTGAGACGCTGGCCGCACCGCGCGATGCGGATCATATTGCAGAGGAGCTGCATGGGCTGCTGGCGGCGGCGAAGGTGGATGGGCCCATTATTCTCATGGGGCACTCGATTGCGGGTATCTATCTACGCGATTACGCGACGCGGTACCCGGAGCAGGTGGCGGGTTTGATTTTTGTAGATGGGTCGACACCGCTGCAGCAAAGGAATCCGGCGTTTGTCGCGATGGGTCGGCAGGGTCCTCCGCAGTCGGTCGCGATGCTGCTGTCGAAGGCGGCTCTGGCGGTGGGAATGCCGCGGCTTTTTGGCGGGTGTACGCGAGGATTTTCCGGCTTTGATGCGGCGCGGGCGGAGTTGCAGGCACAGGATCAATGCGAGACCCATATCGACGCGATTGCGAAGGAGATGGACAGCATTGACGCATCGGGCGAAGAAACGGTGCATACGGGGCCGTACGGAAATGTGCCGGTACTGATTTTTTCGCAGGATCCGGCCATTGAAGCGGCGCAGCCACGCATGAGTGCAGTGGCGCAGGCGTGGAACCAGATGCAGGAAGACTTGAAGAAGCTTTCGACACGGAGCAGGCGGATTATTGCGAAGGGCAGCGGGCACTACATTCAATTAAAACGGGCGGACTTGATTGAGAAGGAAGTACCGGCATTCGTCGATGAGGTTCGTGGTGCGACCCCGCCGCGGACGGATTACGGAACGACGGTGAAGGAATAAAGGGGAACGGAGCCGCTAGCTGCGCGGCCCCGTCAGGAAATCGTTGAAGCGAACACAAAGTCCGGGGGCTTTACCAAGGGAGAGATTTGCCCTGGTGGAAATAGCCTCCGCTGGGACCGTTCGCGGGAAGCGTGGCGAGTGCTGCGCTGGTTTTGCCACCTTCGCTCAGTTCCATTGGCGCCTGATCGCCACCCATGTCGGTCTTGACCCAGCCGGGGTGCGCGGAGTTGACCTTGATGTTGGTATTGCGCAGCTCGTAAGCGAGATGGATGGTGTAAGCATTCAGCGCGGTCTTCGAAGCGTCGTAGGCGAAGGATTTGGCGTTGTAGATGGGGGATTTCGGGTCGGCGTGCAAAGTGAGTGAGCCAAGAATGCTGGACAGGTTCACGATGCGGCCTGCGGGACTCTTTTTGAGGAGCGGCAGAAGTGCCTTGGTAAACGCAACCTGGGCGAAGAAGTTGGTTTCGAAGACCCGGCGGAGCACATCGAGCGGCACATCGCCTGCGGAGTGTTCGGGGCCTGTGCCGGGGAATTTACCTCCAGCTACGCCAGCGTTATTGACGAGAATGTCGAGGCGGCCATACTTCGAGTCGAAGTAGTCATAGGCAGCCTTGTAGTCCGCTGGATCGGTGATGTCGAACTTGAGCACGTCGGCATCAACACCGGCTGCACGCAGCTTGGCGACGGCCTTTTGGCCTTGCTCGAGATCGCGAGAGCCAATGACAACTTTCACGTCTGCTGCCTTGAGGTCGAGTGCTGTCTGGAAGCCGAGTCCGCGATTGCCGCCGGTGATGAAAGCGATTTTTTGAGACATTGCGATGCTTCTCCTGTCCTGCTTTGGATTCATGGAGGGCGGGAAAGGTGCAGGAATCGTGGCACAGTCTTTGGGTGTGAAATGCAAAATAGGGCTTTCATTTGCAGGTGAGTGGGTGGGAGGGTTATTGTTCGAGCAAGGAACAAGCCCGACATGCGCCCCTCTGATTCCCCGGAACAGGACGCTGCGGCTGGTACCGGGCAAGACCGGGCCGAGTTCGCACACACGACGTTGGAAAACCTCTTCGAGGTTTCGCCGGACGCAATTTTTGTTACGGACGGCAAGGGGCTGATCCGTCGAGCAAACCCGCGTGCGGCGGAACTTTTTGGTTACACGCAGGCAGAGCTGATGGAAATGCCCATCGAATTGCTTGTGCCAGAGCGATTCCGCGCGGGGCATCCCAGTCATCGCGAAAACTATCACGCACACCCTCGGGCGCGACAGATGGGCGCGGCGCTGAATCTGTTTGGGCTGCGCAAGGATGGGACCGAATTCCCCGTCGACATCATGCTGAAGCCGATTCTGAACCAGGCGGAGACCGCGGTGCTGAGCATTGTGCGCGATGTGACGGAACAGCATCTGGCAGCGGAGGCGTTGCGCAAATCGGATCTGCAGTTGCGGTCGATTGTGGAAGGCGTGACCGATTACGCCATCTATCTGCTGGACCGGGACGGACATGTTGCGACCTGGAATCCCGGAGCGGAGCGGATCAAGGGCTACGCAGCGGATGAGATTGTAGGGCGGCATTTTTCGCACTTTTTCACAACGGAAGATCAGGAACGTGGAAGGCCGGCGGAGTTGCTGGAAGTGGCTGCGGCGCGCGGGCGCGTTGAGCGGGAAGGTTGGAGGGTTCGCAAGGATGGAACGCGGTTCTGGGCCAACGTGGTGCTCACCGCAGTTCACGATGCAACGGGAGAAGTGACCGGATTTGCGAAAGTGACGCGGGACCAGACGGATCGAAAGCGTGCCGAAGAAGCCGTGATGCTGCAGTTGAGCGGTGCGCTGCTGGCCAATGTCGATGTAAGGAAGCTTCTGGGGGCGATTTCTGCGAGTTTAAGGGACGTGGTGCCGCACGATGTTGCGACGCTGGGGCTCTATGACGAACCGACGGGGTCCTTGCGTGTGCAGTTTCTGGTCGAAGAAGAAGGGAAGGCTAAGCGGGACGAGGTTCAGCTTCCGCTGGTGGGCTCGCCCGCGGGCGAAGCCTTCAGGACAAGGGAAATTGTTCTGCTGGATCGCATGAAGGATGCAAATTATCCGCCTGAGTCCGTTCGTCATTTGACCAATCTTGGCATGCAATCGGGCTGCTGGGTTCCGCTTATCCATCGCGGAGAAGTAGTGGGAACCATGATGGTGGCGAGCCGGGTTGAAGGGGCGTTCAACCGGCACGATGCGGAGATGCTGCAGCAAGTGGCGGGACAGGTGGCCATGGCGGTGAGTAATGCGATGGCGTTTCGGCAGATTAGTGAATTGCGTGACAAGTTGTCGCAGGAGAAACAGTATCTCGAAGAGGAGATCAATCTCGAGAACCGTTTTGAAGATATTGTGGGCGAGAGCGCCGGGTTGAAACAGGTATTGAAGCAGATTGAGACAGTGGCTCCCACGGATGCGACGGTTCTGATCCAGGGAGAGACAGGAACCGGGAAGGAGCTGCTGGCGCGCGCGATTCACAGGCTGAGCCCGCGGAAGGAACGCACGTTTATCAAATTGAATTGTGCGGCGATTCCTGCGGGGCTGCTGGAAAGCGAACTGTTTGGGCATGAGAAAGGCGCGTTTACGGGAGCGATTGCGCGGAAGATGGGGCGGTTGGAGCTGGCCCATGAGGGAACGCTATTTCTGGACGAGGTTGGGGAAATGCCGCTGGACCTGCAGCCGAAGCTGTTGCGAGCGTTGCAGGAGCGCGAGATCGAGAGATTGGGTGGAACCAAGCCGATCTCAGTTAACGTGCGGCTGATTGCGGCGACGAATCGCGATCTGGCACAGATGGTAACGGAGAAGCAGTTTCGGAGCGACCTGTTTTACCGGTTGAAGGTCTTTCCGATTTTTGCTCCTCCGCTGAGGGATCGGGTGAGCGACATTCCGGTGTTGGTGCGGCATTTTGTCGCGACGCATAGCCGGCGGATGGGCAAGACGATCGAACGGATTCCCGAGGATGCGATGCGGGCTCTGACGCGATGGAGCTGGCCGGGGAATATCCGTGAGCTGGAGAATCTGCTGGAGCGGGCGGTGATTCTGACGCGTGGACCGGAGCTGTATGTTCCTTTGACCGAACTTGAGAGGGAAGAAGAGGAAGAGGATACGGCAGCGGACAGCCCTACCTTGCATGCGGCTGAGCGGGAACACATTGTGCGGGTGCTCCGCGAAGCGAAAGGGCAGATTGGCGGGGAGGACGGTGCGGCGGCCCGGTTGGGGTTGAAGCGCACCACGCTGAATTCGAAGATCAAGAAGCTCGGTATTGAGAAAAGTGACTATATCCAGTCTCGGTGACGACATTTCGTCGTGTGATCTTCGTCACTTGGTTCGTCACTGCCAGACCACGAATCCCAAGAAAAATTTATAAAACGAATAAAAACAAGCAGTTGTGGTGATCCTGCAGCGTGCACGCGCGTTTGGCACGAGCATTGCTTTTAGAGGGGCATGCTGCGAATCAACATCAGCGAGACGGACGAGACGATGCGAATCAGGCTCGAGGGCCGTATTACGGGGCCGTGGGCAGAAGAGCTGGACCGTGTAGGTGCGGAAGCGGCGTCGCGTCTGGGACGGAAAAAGCTGGCGATCGATTTGAGCGATGTGACATATGCGGATGAGAGCGGAAAGAAGGTTCTCAGCCGGATTGTGGCGCAGACCGGCGCGGAACTGATCGCCGGAACGCTTTCGACTCAGGATTTGGCTCGGCAAGTGATTGGGAAAAAGTAAAAAACGCAAGGAATTGGGACCAAGGAGGCTGGATATGCAAGCAACGCGTGAGGAAGTAGCAGTTGTTGTGAACCAGGTGCAAAGCCCTGGTGAACTATTCAAGAAGTTCACCCCTGCGGCACAGAAGGAGCTGTCGCAACTGCTGACCGCATCTTCGTATCCGGCGAACTATGTTCTGTTTTCAGAAAAGGAAGAGAGCCACGGTGTGTATGTGGTGCTTGAGGGAGAAGTGAAACTCTCCATCAATTCGAGCGATGGCAGGCGGCTGAGCCTGCGCATAGCCCGCAGGGGCGAGTTTCTTGGATTGTCGTCTGCGCTGTCGGGCGTGAAGTACGAGGTGACGGCGGAGACGCTCTATCCGGCGAAGATTGCGCCGGTGGGACGTCGTGAATTTCTGGGTTTCCTGATGCGGCATCCGGAAGCCTACCAAATCTTCAGCGAAGAGCTGACGCGTGAGTTTACGCAGGCTTGTGAGCAGCTGCGCACGGTGGGGCTTGCCTCGTCGGCGCCGGAGAAGCTGGCACGGTTGCTGCTGGACTGGAGCGAGAGAGGGCAGCCTGCGGAGGCGGGAGCGAAGTTTCGCTTCTCAATGACGCACGAAGAGATTGGTGAGTTTATTGGCGCTTCGCGCGAGACGGTGACGCGGACGCTGACCGCTTTCAAGAATCGCAAGCTGGTGGCGTGTCAGGGTTCCATGATGATGATTCCGAGCAAAGCTGCGCTGGCCAGCTTCGCGCGGTGCTGAGGTGAGCCATGTTGGATCTTTCACTCTCATTTCTTCTGTACCTGCTGTTTGTTGTGGATAAGGCTGTTAGACCGGGCAAGCAGATTTCTAGTTAAACGGCTTTTAACTCTGCGGCGAGAATGGCGATTCTTCTGCAGACCGATCGAGTGTCTCCTGCATTGAACTACGGCGCGGTGCCTTCACAGAGCGAATGTCAACCAACATTCCAGTGGAGGCACAATGCGCCGTTTGCCTTTTTGAGGACAAGGCAGAGAAGGAGAATCTGACGAAGGGCGAGGGGATGGGCTTTCAATCGCGGGCGCGGTAGCGGCGGACGAGTTCCTGGGCGGCAGCGGGCCAGTCGGGAAACTCGAATTGGAAGCCGGCGTCGAGGAGGCGGCTGGGAACGACGCGGCGGCTTTTGAGAATCAGTTCGGTTTCAGTGCGGAAGAGGAAGGCGGCGACTTCGAGCATGGGCTTGAAGTGGGGCACGCCGTTGGGGACGTTCCACGCATCGCGCAGATCGGCCATGAAGTCGCGGTTGGTGATCGGGTTGGGCGAAGCGAGATTGATGGGGCCGGCGAGATCGTCGCGCAGGATGAGGAACTCGACAGCACGGACGAAGTCGGCGTCGTGAATCCAGGAAACGAACTGACGCCCGCTGGATAGTTTGCCGCCGACGCCGAAGCGCACAAGGTTGGAGAAGATGGCAAAGGGATTGCCGGGCTGGGGGCTCAAGGTGATGGCCGAGCGCATGGCGACCTTGCGCGTACGCGGTGTGGAGGATTCAAAGAAAGCAGTTTCCCAATCGCGTGCGACCTGAATGGAGAAATTCCAGGCTGAGGGCGCGCCGGGCTCGTCGCCCCCGAATTCACCCGTGGCTTCGTCCATGGGCCGGTCGAACGCATGGCGATAGATGGTGGCGGTGGAGGCATTGAGCCAGACGCGGGGCGGGACGGCCAATGTGAGCATGACGCGATTGAGGAGACGTGTGGTGCGAATGCGGGAGTCGTAGATGGCAGCGCGGTTTGCGGGAGTGTAGCGGCAATTGACGCTGCGGCCTGCGAGATTGATACAGACATCGGCTCCTTCAAGGTGCTCTGTCCATGGGCCGGGGTTTTCGCCGTCCCAGTGCACAGTTTGCCAGGGCGCGGTATAGGGGCCGCGGGTGAGAACGGTGACATAGTGGCCACGCTGCTGCAAGTACGCAGCGAGCACCCGGCCAACCTGGCCACTTCCGCCGGGGATGACGATGCGAAGACGTCCGGGGTTCATGGTTTGTCCTCGCCATAGGCCATGCGGAGAAGTTCGCCGGCGGGCCGGTAGATGGGGCGCAAGACGGGAATGGCTGCGATCTTGATGGCAAACAGAATGATCTGCAGCGATTTGAAGAAGAGTTGCCGGGTGCGTTCCTGCCTGGGCGAGTCGTCGTAGACCCAGTAGAGCATGAGGCCCATCTGGTAGAGCCAGAGAAGGCGCGGCAGATAGGGCGCGATGGATGGAGCGAGGCGCACGCCGGAATCTGAAACTGCGCGGGCGAAGAAGGCGATGTCGCGATTGCGGATGTCGGCGGTGCCTGCGCCGAAGGGCGAGAGAGGGTGGCGCGGATCGATGTGGGCCGAGAGCGCGCTCATGAGAGCGCGATTGGGCGCGAAGTAGTCGAATTTGTGAGTGACGATGACGCGGAGACGCTGCTCGAGCGTACGGCTTTGAGCAAGGGAATCCTCAATGGCCGGGACAAGGTGCGCCTGCGAGTCGTCGTAGAAGGCCATGACGAGAGCGGTTTTCGAATCGAAGTAGTAGTAGGCCGCGCCAACGGCGACACCGGCTGCGGAAGCGACTTCGCGCATGGTGGCGTCGTGGAAACCGCGCTCGCGAAAGACGCGCAATGCGGCTTCAAGGATACGAGCGCGGGTGGCGTCGGATTTGGCAGATTTGCGTGGCATGGCGCTCAGGCGGCTTTGGCTTCGGTTGTACGGCGCCGCATGCGGGCGAGGACGAGCATGTTGAAGAAGTGCATCGCGCCGAGGATGAGGAGGACGACGCCGATCTTGCCGCTTTCGAGCTCGATCATGGCGCGCAAGTTGGCGAGGGGATCTGTGGTTTTGAGGGCCAGGGCGATGTACCCGGCATTTATGAGATAGAAGCCGACCACAAGGAGCTGGTTAATGGAGTCGGCGAGCTCGGCGTTTCCGTGGAAGGCATCGAGCAGGAAGATGCGACCGCTGCGATGGAGGGTGCGGGCGACCCAAACAGTGATGGTGATGCTGATGGCGAGGTAGCTGAGGTAGCAAACGGCAACCGGCATTGTGGACCTCCTCTGCGTTGTTTTGAACATGTTCAAGAATGAGAGTAATACGGGCCTGGGGAGGATTGCAAGTGAAAAGTGAACATGTTCAAAAAACTAGAAATCCGCGAGGCTTCCAAGGAGAGCAGCGGAGGGAAGTGATTCGATTGCGGGGGCTTACTGCTGCTGGGGCTGGGGCGGAGCGGGCTCAGAGGAGGCTGTGGGCTGGGGCGGCGACATCGGCGGTGGGTATGGGTAGCCTGTTGCGTACCATTGCCGGCGCCGGTAGCTGCGGACTGAGCTGACGATCAGGGTAATGACGCCGCCGAGGATCATGAGAGGAATCCAGAGTACCCAGCCGGGCTGAAAGACTCGATTGCCGTGGATGGTGACGGAGTCCGCGGTGTGAAGGCCGCCGAACATGGCGACAAGGTCGTTGCCGACGGAGACGTTTTCGCCGAGATGGACGACGCCGAAGAAACTGACGAGGTCGTGGGAGATGGAGGCATCGTCGGCTGCCCGGACGTTTCCGAAGAAGTTGACGACGTCGTGATTGGCGTGGCCTGCGATGTAGATATTGCCGAAGAAGACAACGACGTCGTGATCGATGGTGCCCTCGGCGCGGACGCTGCAGAAGAAGCAGACGGCGTCGTGGGCTGACTGACCCTGGGGAACGACGATGCTGCTGCCGAACTGAACGGCATCGCGATCGGCACGAGCCGGGGTGGCAAGAGCGAAGGCCGAAAACAAAAGTAAGCTGGCTGCGATCTGGCGCAAGTTCATGGCTTCCCTCTCAGAGTTCTACGAGCGGCCGCTGCCAAAAGTTCCGAGAATTTAATCCCGACCCCGGGCGTCTCAATCTATCTTGCGGAACGAGTCCGGTTAGAACTCGAAGCGCATGCCGAGTTGGATGCGGCGGGGAGGATTCACGGCGGTGACGTCGCCGAACTCGGGCGAGGTGTCGACCGTGTCGATGCTGCTGGGGTTCTCGTGATTGAGGATATTGAAGGCTCCCGCGGAAAGGCCCAGGCGGGGAGCATCGTCGCTCTTGTCGGGAGTGAAGGCGAAATCGTGGCCCCAGCGGACATCGAGGTCGACATAGGACGGGGCGTTTTCAGTGTAAGGGGCGACGCCGGCCGGGCGGGTGTTGAAGAGGTCGTCGCCATAAGCGTCGGTGCCGGTGAGGATGGTCCAGGGGCGGCCGGTGTTGGCAAAGATGCCGGTGGCGAGGTTAAAAACGCTCTTTTGATTGAAGATGGCGTACATGCCAAGGCGCTGACGACGATCGAAGCTTGCGCTGGCCCATTCGTCGTTCGGCGCGTACTGATTTTGCGGGAACCAGCCGATGCCGCCCGTGTTGGAGGCGTAGTGCGACCAGGTATAGCGGCCGAAGCCAGTGAAGTATTTGTTGACCATGCCGCGGAAGGAGACGTCGAGGCCGCTGCCGTCGAAGAAGCCGGCGGGCTGCATCCGGCGAATCATGCCGTAGGAGGTGTCGGGGCGGACGGTGTAACCGGATGCAGGCGTAGGGGCATTGATGTCGACGGAGCGGAACTCGTCGATGCCGTGCGCCGAATAGGCGCTGACGACGGCAGTGGCGCGCTCGCCGATCTGGCGTTCCATGGAAAGGCCATACTGGATTTGATAGGGAAGTTTGGCGCCGGGTTCGAGTTGTGCGAGCGAGACGGGCTGAGCGCTGATGTCGATGCACTGACCGATGGGCACGCAGCCGGTGGCGGGTTGCGTGGCGGGATCGAGCGAAAGCTTGACGGCGCGGCGACGCGCGTTCTGATAGCGGGCGAGATCGAGGAGAGGGCCGGAACCGAAGCGGTCGTAGTAGATGCCGCCACCACCGCGAAGGACCATCTTTGCGTCGGGATCGACGACCCAGGCAAAGGAAGCGCGGGGTGAGAACGCGAGGCGATCGGTGGCGAGGAAATTCTGCCAGTCGTAGCGAAGACCCGGCGTGATGGAGAAGCGATCATTCAGCTTCCACTGATCCTGAATGAAGGCGCCCATTTCCTGCTGGTGATAGATGAAGTGAGTGACGCCGGAGTTGAGGGAATAACCGGAAGGCTGGTTGTCCTGGTAATTCTGCAGGGCTGATGTGAGAACGGTCACGCCATCGGGAGCGAGGGTGGGGCCGAAGGTATAGGTCCCGAGGGCGTTGGTGTTGTCGTCGTAGGCGCGGCGATTGAGGTGGGGAATGCCGATGCCGGCTTTGACGAGATGCTTGCCGTGAGTCCAGGTGACGATGTCGGAGAGGCGGAAGTTGTATTCGGTACCGAAGGAATCGTTCTGTGCCGAGCCGCCGGCGAAGTCACCGGTGACGGAGACGCGCGGAGCTTCGGCGGCGTTGATGTTGTGACTGAAGTCGTGTTCGGCGACGAGGGAAAGCTGATTGAGCAGGACAGCGGAGAGAGCGGAGTCGACGTGCACAGTGACGTCGTCTTCGTGGTACTCGTTGTTGAATCCGGCAGCAGCGAGCGTTTGGCCACCGACGCCTTGATTCTGGCCGGTCCAGTCCTGATAACTGTATTGCGCGTAGGCGGAGTGTTTTTCGCTGAACTGGCGCGCGGCGCGAAGGCTGAATTCGGTGTCGCGCGTGGGTGCGGGCACATTGGCCTGAAGGAGTCCGGCTGGATTGGTTGGGGTGGGAAGAATGGTAGCGTTTACAACCGCGTCCAAATCTTCTTCGGAGCGGTTGAAGGAACCGAGGAAGCTGCTTTTGGGAATGAACTTGATGGGGCCAGTGACGCTGCCCTCATAGATGCGGCGCTGTTCAAAGGGCTTGGAGGGCGCGAGCGCGTTTTGTGCGTTCATGGCCGAGTCGCGGAAGTAGAAATTGAATTGGCCGTGGTAGTTGTCGGCGGCGGATTTGCTGATGATTTCCATTTGTCCGCGACCGGGCCAGTAGTACTGAGCCGAGTACGGGTCCTGATTGATACGGACTTCCTGCACGGCGGAGGCGGAGACGGTGGAGCGATTGGCTTCAACGCCGTCGACAATGAGACCGGAGCCACCGGTGGCTGTTGCACTGTCGTCGAGAAAGGCAGACATGGCGGTGGCGTAATCGTTGTCGAAGATGGGCAATGCCTTGAGATCGTCGGAGGTCATGACGGAGGAGTCGTGATTGTCTTCGGGTGCAGTGAGGTCTTCGCTCGAGTCCGCATTGACGTGAACGTTGGTCGCGAGGCTGGCGACGGGAAGGATGATGTGGATGGGCGCGGCGAAGACATGTGCCGCGGAACCGACAGCGGCGGAAACGATGGGTGGAACGACGACGGGATTATGCACGGTTTCAAAGCCGGGCTCGGAGACGACCAGCGTGAAGCTGCCGGAGTGTGGCGCGGTGAGTTGGAAGCTGCCGTCGCCGCCGGAGTGACCGCTGCAGGCGATGGCGCCGGACGCGTCGACCAGATCGATCTCAGCGTTGGGAACAATGGCACCGGAAGGATCTGCCACGATGCCCTGGACTGTGGGAGAAGGCGGAGTGGGCGAAGAAGACGAGGTGGAAGTGCCGGCGAAGGAAGCGGCGGGCACGAGAATGAGAAGGGCCAGAGCAAATGAGCGCATGAAGCGAAATCTCCAAAGCAAGATGGGAGGAGCAAGAGCCTTGCAGTGTTGAGGTTCGGCTGCTGAGGCAAAAGAATGCTGTTTGTACGACGAGCGCCCGGGGCCAGGGGGACGCAAGGATAGTGTGCGAATTCCAAGCGAAGTGCGCTTATGGGGAAGACGCAAGCTCAAGTTTGATTTCACTTGAAGTTGGGCGACCTTGCGAAGAGTTCGGTGGTACAAAGAACAGCTTCGCTGCCTTACTGCCCTGCATTAATTTTCGCAGGGTGGAGAGCGGCTGTCCAGTCTGCAGGAGAATCAACGAGGACGTCAGGCGGCAGAAGATCGAGGCTGTCAGGAGCAAGGCCGAAGGTGCAGCCGATGGACCAGGCGCCTGCATTGCGGGCGGTTTGAACGTCGACCTGGCTGTCACCGATCATGACGGTCTGGTCAGGGCGCGCATTTGCCTCCTGCATGAGGGCGAGGAGTCCTTCGGGGTCGGGTTTCTTACTGGAGAAGCTATTGCCGCCATAAATATTGAGGAAGTAAGGCGCGAGGCCAAGTGCCTCGCAGATGGCGCGCGCGGGGCGGACAGGTTTGTTGGTGAGGACGGCCATGGCCCGAGGGGGAAGGTCGGGCTGGTCGTGCACTCTGCGCAAAGCGTCGAGAGCTTCGAGAACGCCATCGTAGGCGTAGGTGAAATCGAGCTTGTGTTCGCGGTAGTAATCGAGAAAGAAGGCGTAGGAACGCGCGAGAAGATCTTCATCGGGTGCGACGCCGTCATCGGCTGTGAAGGAGCGACGGACGAGCATGAGTGCGCCGTCGCCGATATGGCCGGCGATGATTTCGTCGGTGAGATGAGATCGACCGAAGTGAGCGAGAGTGGCATTGACGCTGTTGCACAGGTCCTGCGCGGAGTCGATGAGGGTGCCGTCGAGGTCGAAGACGAGGAGTTTGAGGGATTCGACTGGAATGGGGCGGAAGACGCGGACCATGAAGACAGTTTACAGAGAGGCGGGGACGGAAGAGCAAGGAACAGAAGGGCAGGGCAGGAGGCAACAAGTGGACAAAAGAACGAGAAAGCAGGGATTGAGGGAGTAAGGAGCTGGGACCGAGGACGGTGGAGCAAGGGAGATGAAGCGCCTCTCGTCAGGAATAGAGTGTGCCGTCGATTTCGACCGAAGAGCACCAGTGACAGAATCGAATATTGCGTCGAGGAGCGAATGCGCTGTAGTTCGGTTGCAGCCAATGATGGAACCCAAGGAGGCACAAAACTGACCGGATGGTGCCGGACTCGTGGGTGCGGTGCGGCCAGAGACGTTGCAAGCGCCGGGCGAGTTGCGCGTCGGATGTGAGCACTCCGTTTTGCATTCTGGCGTCAGTCATCTTGGGCAGCCCTCACTCAGGTTAGACACCACACACGGGAAAAATGTTCTTGGAATTTCGATTTTCAGTGACAAGCGGCATTGTGTGCACCAGGTATTGCGAAGAAGGAGATGCTTGCTGGGGCGAGCGTGACCTGGCCTTTGGCTTGCGCCGTGCCATCGAGGTTTGGGAGATCGCCGCCGGCGGTGAGATGCATTTCGGCGCCGTTGAGCTGGACGGAGGGGGACATGAGGTCAGTTGAAGTGAGTGCGTAGCGTGTGGACGCGAATGGGATGTCGAGCTGACTTGCGCTGCTGCGGTCGGCGTTGATGGCAAGAAGTGCAACGCCGCCAGGCTTTTCGCGAAGGCAGTGAGCATAGAGGTAGACGTTTGTTGAGTGCGCATCGCCGGCGTCGAGAACGGTGGCGCCCATGAGCCGACGCCACAGCACGGCCCCCCAGTAGTTGGGACGCGGGGTGAGAGTGGACTCGTCGATGAGGGCGTAATCGCTGGCGTCGAGGGTGTTGTGCATGACAACTTTGACGCCTTTTTTAGCGAGTGTTCCAAGTTGATTGAGATAGCGGAAGGTGTCGATGAAGTCGGATGCCCAGGGATCGCCGCCACACGCGGTTTCGCCTGTTTCGGTGAGCCAGATGGATTTGCCTGGCGCGAAGCGATCGCGGAGAGCAGCGTAGAAGGCTTCGTCGCGATCGGTACGGAAGAGCCAGTCTTGCGTGAGAGCGGCATCCGCCGTGGTGCCGCCGGGTCTACCCTGGGGCGCACATCGCTGCGAGACGCCGCCGTAGAAGTGGTAGGAAAAGGCGTCGAGGCCGGGACCTTGGGCTTTGAGGATGTCTTCGGTGTGAAGGATCTTGAGGCCGGGCATCTGAGTCGCGAGACCGGCTTCACCGATGGAGCCCGGGCCGAGGATCTGCATCTGAGGATCGGCCTTTTTGATGTAGTCGTGGAAGGCGTGGAAGTCGCGGCCGTAGGCGTCGGCGTCGTAGTCTTTGGGCGCACCGCCCATGCCGGCGAAGGTTGGTTCGTTGAACATTTCAGCAGCGGCGACGGCGCTGCCGGCACTCTTAGTGAAGCGGAGGATTTTTTCTGCTTCCACGGGTGTCCACAGGCCGTTGGCGTCGCGAACTCCGGGGCTGATGGCGAAGGATGTGACGAGCTGTGCATCGACCGCGTGGGCGAAGTCGAGAACACCACGCCATTGGCTGCGGGTGAGAACACCATTGAACCCGGTGGGCGGAGTTTTGGGTGCGGGGCTGTCGGAATCGAGAAAGTAAGTGGAGTTGGCCCAAGTACCGCTGACGCGGATGTAAGCGGGACCCAGGGCGGCTGCTAACTTGCGCAGGCGGGGGCTGGAAAGGTCGATGGGAGCTCGGTAGCGATAGAGCGACGCAGGCATGCCCCCGGGCGTGGGCTGCGTGGTGTCGGCAGGCGCAGAGGTCTGCGCTTTATAGGGCGCCCAGAAGCGGCCGCCGGTGATTTCGATCATTTCGACGTTGTAGGACTGGTATCGCTCGTCGGTGGTGGCAATAGCGGGCAGGTTGCGAGGGGCAACGGAGATGGGCTTGCTCTGAGCGGGGGCTGCGATTCCTCGAAGGAGGGCGGCGGTTAGAAGGAAGAAGATCGGATTGCGAATGTTCATGCGGCTCCATCCGCACGCAGCCTCAACGTTGATGGGCTTGATGCGGTTGATGGATCAACCACAAGACTCTAGTGCCCGCGGGAGACAAAAGCAAACAGAGGTGAGGGAAGAGATCACAAAGCAGGGCGAAGCGAGTGGGGCGTCAAAGATGGGGGAGTTATGAGGGGGAAATTTGAAGTTAAAAAAAACAGGCGAGGCCCTCGCACAGGTAATTAAAGACCTCGCCTGAGGAACAAACTCGTTGTGAGCGACAGCGCAATGCCGCTTACTGAGAATCAGTGAACGCGCACGTCGCCGGAGCCGGTTTCGATGCGAACGGTTGGACCACCGCCATGTACTTTGCCGACGATATGATGGCGATCGAAGGAGCCCTGGACGGCCATTTCCTGATCGGTGTGAACGCTGCCTGAGCCCGTGGAGGCGTCGAGGGTAAAGCCCGTGTCGCCCGGCCAGAATTCGACGGAGCCAGACCCGGTTTCGAGCTTCCAATCCATGGTGGGTGAGCCGGTGACTTTGATCTCGCCGGAGCCGGTACCGGCGCGCAATCCGCCGTGAACGCCTTTCAGTTCGATGGAGCCGGAGCCGGTTTGAGCGCGGACGTCGCCTTGACCGGTTTGCTCGACGTAGATGTTTCCCGAGCCGGTATTCACATTGAATCCGCCCTGCAGGCCGGTAGCGTGGATGGAGCCCGAGCCGGTGGAGAGCTTGGTGTTGTCGCCGACGCCGTCATCCTTAATGTCGCCCGAGCCCGAGCCCGCATCGAGAAATGAGTCAGCTGGAGCTTGAATCTCATAATCGATGCTGATGTTGTGCAGGTTCTCGTGGTGCGCGCCGATGCGGATGATGTTGCCGGTTTGTTCGATGGGCGGGTTGGCGGCGATTTCCCTTACGCGTTGTTCGTTGTCGCTATTCCAATTGGAATGAACATGCCCATAAACATGGACCTGATTGCCGGAGCCGTGCGTGATGTGGATGAATCCCGATCCGGTAGAAACGCTGAGTTCCACGCGTCCTGTGACAGCGAGGTTGCGATCAAAATTAGCGTCAGAGGCAAGTGCGGGAAGTGAAGCGAGCAGGAGAGCGACTGCAGAAAGCAAAATTTTCATCGTGTTCCTCGATTCGTTCGCAGTGAACAGTTCGTTGGGGGGCTGTTCTTATTTCATCCGTTGCGTTACTGGTTAATGCATCCGGCGGGCCAAAGGTGCAATTCATAAGCCCAATGAAATGTGCGTGAAGGGGCACGTCGGTGAATGAGCGAAGAGTAGATCGTGTTCAATTCCGGACAATCGCGTACGGGCGTGAACACGGGGGCTACTGTTGGAGAACGACCGGGTCGCCTTCTTTGAGACCACCCGCAATTTCTGTGACGGAACCATTGGACAGTCCAACCTTGACCGGGACTTTGCGCAAACCTTCTTTCTGGTTGCGGTCGGGTACGTCGACGAATGCGTTTTTCTGATTGTCGTAAGTGACGGCATTTTCAGGGACCGTGAGCACACTCTTATGCTCATCGAGAAGAATTTCCGCGTTGGCGGTCATATTGGCTTTGAGTTCGCCTCCTGGGTTGTCGATGGAGACGCGGACTTCAAATGTGGTGACGTTGTCTTTTTCGACGCCGAGGGGGGCAATCTTTGTGACTTTGCCGTTGAAGACGCGATCGCGGAAACTTTCGACTTTGATGCGCGCGGGCTGAGCCATGTAGACGTGGGCGATGTCGGCTTCGTCGACTTTACCCTGCACATAGACCTGACTGGTGTCGCCTTCAGTCATGACGAGAGTGGCAGTGGAGCCGAGGACGAGAATGGAACTGACCGCATCGCCAATTTCCACGTCGCGCGAAAGAATCATGCCGTCCATGGGTGCAACGATGGTGGTGTAACTGAGCTGTTCTTCCAGTTGCTTGAGGCTGGCCTGGCTTTGCAGCACCTGGGCCCGTGCCTGCTTGAGCTTTGCCATATCTACGCCGATTTGAGCGCGGGCGCCATCGCGCTTGTTGAGAGCGGCGAGGTAGTCGCGGTTGGCGTCATCTAGAGCTTGACGGCTGATCACGCCCTCCTTTTGCATTTCAAGATTGCGATCGAGAGTGGTTTTGTACATGGGCAGGTCAGGAGCGGCGGCGTTGACTTTGTCCTGTTCGATATTGGCCTGGAAGGTGCCGACGTTGGCTTCGGCCGCAACGAGCTGTGCGCGTTGCGCTTCGACCTGAGCCTGCACCTCCTGCTGATCAAGTTCTGCGAGGGGCTGGCCCTTGTGGACACGGTTGTTGATGTCAACGAAGAGCTTCTCGACGATGCCGGAGGCTTTGGATTTGACTTCGACCTTGGTGATGGGCTGAATTTTTCCGGTGGCAACGACGGAGCGGGCGACGTCTCCGCGCTGTACTTTTGCAATGCGATTGGGATCGATCTGGGAGCCCTTGACGAGGCGTGCGGCCATGACGCCCACCACCACGAGAACAAGGACCGCGGCGCCGCCGAGCCAGATCCAGAATCTTTTACGTTTCTTTAATGCTGCCACGAAGGTCTCCCGGGTTGGAGAGCCGGAACCCTCCAATGGACGCAGTAAACGAGCCCCTGCTGTCCCTGCGAGGAGATACGCACGGAAAAGCCGGGTGGTTCCAGCGGGATCGAAAGCTGCTGGTGCGATGCTATCCTCACAGGCGAGATGCACGGACTTCCGCTGCTGCAATTTGTCGCCGTAGGCCTGCTGATTCTGGTGAACGCCTTTTTTGTGGCGGCCGAGTTTGCGATGGTGAGCGTGCGCGACACGCGCATTGAACAGATGTTGGCCGCGGGCGTTCCTGGGGCCCGCGCGGTGCAGCGGCTTCAAGGAAATCTGGAAGACTTTTTGCCGGCGGTGCAGCTGGGAGTGACCTTGTGTTCGCTCGCTCTTGGTTGGATAGGCGAGCCGCTGGCAGCGACGATGTTTCTTGGATGGATGGCGCTGCTGCCGACAATTCCGGTCTACGCGCAGCTTTATGCGCATCTGGCTGCGATCGCACTCAGCTTTGCCTTCATTACTTATCTGCAGGTGCTGGTGGGCGAACTGGTGCCGAAGTCGCTGGCATTGCGGCGGGCAGAGGCGCTGGCAGTTGCCGTGGCGCCCCCGATGCTGCTCTTTATGACGATGGCACGGCCCGCGGTGCGGTTCTTGAAGAATTCGGCTGCGCTGATCTTGCGTGGGTTTGATGTGCCCATGACGGACCGTTCGGCGGTGCATTCGCCCGAGGAGTTGAAGTTGATTGCGACGGCGGCACGGCGAATCGGGGTGCTCCCGAAGTTTCAGGAGACGCTTGTGCATCGGGCGCTCGAGATCGACGATGTGCCAATTCGCGAGATCATGACGCCGAGGCAGAAGATCTTCTCGCTTCCATCGGACATGCTGGTGGAAGAGGCAAGCGGTAAGGTGCTGGATCGCATGCACTCGCGGGTTCCGGTGTATGACGAACGCCTGGGCCAGGAGCATATTGTCGGCGTCGTGTATTCGAAGGATCTGGCGCGGCTGATGTTTTTCAGGCCTGCGGGGACGCTGGCACCCGGGAGGCCCAGCGTTGTCGAGCGCCCGGGACAACCGTTCGTAGAATTGCGGCTGCACCAGGTGATGCGCGATGTGCTGGTGGTGCCTGAAACCAAGACGGTGCTGGACCTGATCCGGGACTTTCAGCAGCGGCGCAGGCAGTTGGCGATCGTAGTGGACGAATATGGATCAACGGTTGGCTTGGTGACGGCTGAGGATGCGATCGAGCAGCTGACGGGCGAGTTGGAGGACGAATTTGACGACCCTGCAAGAACTGCCCTGGTGACGGCGAGCGGGGCGCTGCTTTTGGATGGAAGCGCGAATCTGCGGGATCTGGAGACTCAGATGGGGTGGAGTCTGCCCAGAGAAGGTGGCGTGGAAACGCTGGCAGGGTTCATTCTGACGCGGCTCGGTCATCTTCCTGAGGCGGGCGAGTCAGTCGATTATGGTGAACGCCGGTTAACCGTCATGGAAATGGAAGGTCGCCGGATCAGCAAAGTGCGTGTGGAACCGGTATCCGAGGAAGCGGAGGAAGCCAAGGTTTCGAAGGCAGAGAGCGGGCAGGAAGGAGCTATTACTTAAGTTAGAAATCCACAGTATTACTTTGGATTGATCTCGTATTGCATTGTGTTACGCTTTGCGCCTAGGGAAAATGCGGAGAGGGTATGAGACAGGACGTTTTTCGTGTCGCCTACGAAGAGGCGCAGTCGGAACTCCTCGATATCACGGTTCAATTTGAACAACTTAAAGTGCGGAAGAAGCGGCTGGAAGTGGCCATTTCAGTAATGGCGCCGCTATTCGGAGACGAGGCGAAGACTTCGAAGCCATCGGGGCCGGAGCTGGTGGAGACGATCATCGCCGAGCCTGAACCGGCGGAGTTGGCGGCATCTCGCGAGCCCGTGAACTACACGTTCAATGAAGTTCCCGTTCCCCTGCCGGATATTGAAGAAACGGGTGGGGATCCGTTCAAGCGGCGGGTGCGGAATGCGCTGCGATTCGGGATTCTGGGCCGGGAAGAGAACGGGTTACAGCCGGCGATTTAGGCAGCAGAAATTGCAAATCCATTCAGAAGGACCGCGGCACCCGGGCAATCGGGCTGAGTGGAATTCTGTCCTTGCGTGGCGGGTCGGCAGACGCGGTTTCTGATCGCCGAAGAGGAATTTGAGCCAGCCTTTGAACGAATTACCTTTGTACTTTGGTTTCCGTTACTTCCCAAGTTGATTCCCCCAACTTTCGTGCTAGTCTACGCCCCTGGAGTAACCATGACTAGAGAGAACTATCGCTGTGCCTTTGAAGAAGCGAGCTCCGAATTGCGTGAAATTGACGGGCGATTTGAGCTTTTGCGAGTTCGCAAAGAGCAGATGGAGCAGATCATTGAGGCACTTCGGCCCCTGATGGCTGGAGAGCTAGCCGAAAGCGCACCGCAGCGCGTGCCGGCAACCGTGATCGAGCCTCTGGCGTTCTCGGCGCATGCAGTGGAAGCGGCTGCGGCAGTGGTCGAAGAGCCGGCGCCCGTCCTGATGCAGGAGCCGGAAGCGGTGGAGGAAGAGCCGGCGTTTGCGGGTGAGGCCTCTTCGGATCCGTTCCAGCGTCGGATCGACAACGCATTGAAGCACGGTTTCAGCTCAAGAGAGTCACGAATTCTTCCCCGCGCATTGAATGGGTTGCTGTCGCGCGCATAGAGCCGATAAAGCCGAAAGGCTGGGCAAGATAGAAGGGTTTTTCCGCTAGCCGGGATGGTGGATGCGGAAATTGGAGTGGTCTGAAGGACTCCCGGGTCCGAAGGACGATTGGCAGAACTCTGAGTGAGTGGGGCGATGCCGATTGCGATGACGAGCGAAGGTTCGTCAGGTTGAAGCAGGCGCAGTGCCGGCCGGTGGAGACGATTAGCCGTGTGCGGAGGGCCGAAGGGACTTTGTCAGCCGCATTTTTTATCAATGAATAGAAGAAACGATAGACCAGTAGATCGTGCGGGATTGGCGGGAAAGTTGTAGAGGGATTCGCAAAATCTGCGAATTCGATCATGCTAGACTACCGGCCTGGAGGAACGATGAAACAGGAAGTTTATCGCTTTGCCTTCGATGAGGCGAATGCAGAGCTGGCCCAGATTATTGGGGAGTTCGAGCAGCTTCGCCAGCGTAAAGATCGTATCGAGAAGGTCGTGGAAGCGCTGAAGCCGCTCGCCGTCGCAGACGCGCAGGCCGCCGCCCAGCAAGAGCGCAAAGGCGCAGAAGCACCAACCTATTCTTATTAACTAGAGTTTGAGTTGCCACCGCCCGCGGCGCCTGAAGAAGGCGCTGCTGCTGGTTTGTCGGGGCAGAGAGCGTATTCAGCTCTCACACCGATGATCCGGCAAAGCTGGAAGCCAGGATGAACCGGGCCATGTTCGCGCAATGCGAGTCATTGCCCTGGGAGAGCTGCCGCTTTGTACCAGCGGCCGTGGAAGACCTGGTCGCGGGTTCAGCCCGTTTTCGACATCCCTACATATTGCGATTCCGATGAGATTGCGCCCTCTTTTCCGCAGAGAGTATGGTGGAGCATTGCCGGGATTTGGGACAGGGCATGACCCTGCGCCGGGAGGGCTGCCGATGAAGCTCCGCAACCTGATTTTGCTGCTTGCACTTCTTCCCATTGCCGGTGCGCCGGCGCAAAAGAAGCCAAAAAAGTCGCAGGTATCCGCGGTTTTTGAGAACGCGCGCTATGTATATGTCCAGGCGCAGGACGGAAGCGAGTTTCGCCCCGGATTATTTCCCGAGGATCGGCAGGCGATTGCCGATGTGGAAGATGGCCTCCGCGATTGGAACCGGTACACGCTGACGACGGAGAGAAACCGAGCCGAGCTGGTGTTTGTGATTCGCAAGGGACGCCTGGCAGGTGCGCAGGCGGGCACGAATGTCGGGATCGGACCGCAGCGTCCGCAGCAGAATGGTCCGCCGGGTCAAGGTCCTGTCCAGGATCCGAGGCAGCCCGATCCTAGCGATTCGCTGGGAGCGCGCACGGAAGTCGGGAGTGACGAGGATGCCTTGCAGGTCTATATGGCCGATTCGGACGGGCATTTGAAGGCACAGATCTGGCAGGAGGTGATGCCGGATGGACTGGATGCTCCAGGCGTGCCTTTATTGAGACATCTGCGCGAAGCGGTTGAGCGCGCCTATCCGCCGCCGCCACCCAAGAAGCCTTGATTTCTCTTGTGTGGGCTCGGTTGTTTTCGGTGCTGAGGGACAAATGGCGGGAAAGTAAGGTTACTGGGCGAACGAACGTTACGCGGAAATGTGACCATTTACTGAGAGTTTTGCTCCGCTCAGTAGAAGAGAATGGAGTTGGCGTGACGTCAGGGAACTGGCTGAAAAACAAGGGGCGCGTTGAAGGCTTCCGGTTTTTATCCTAACGAGACGATGCGCCTGGAGCGATCATGAGACAGGAAGTGTATCGCGTCGCCTACGATGAAGCGAGTGCTGAATTAAGCGAAATTCTCGCTAAGTTTGAACAATTGCGCCTCAGAAAAGACCGGATCGAAAAGGTCGTTGAGGCACTCAAGCCCTTGATCTCCGTGTCTGATCTACCGATTTCAAACGCAGAAAAGAATGCAACGCTGATCGAACGGCAGCCCGTCGTCGCCGACCAGCAGGTGATGCATGCGCCGGCAGCCAGCCAGCCGGTGCCGACGCCAATGCCGTATCCGGTGCAGCCTGTTGCTGAAGAGACGAACGATCCTTTTTCGCGGCGGGTAGACAGTTCGATCGGAGTGAGTGCGGCAGCGAAGGACGTACGGGAGTACAGCCGGCTGTTCAATACCGGCACTTCGCGCTAACCAAAGAAAGATCTGAAACGAAGGGCTCGGGACAGCCAGTGCGGCTTCCTGAGCCTTTGTTTTTCCGGCGTGCGCGGAGACTCGCAGGTGCAGGGATCGGGAGCGGGCATGGATTTCAGAGCTCGTGATGTATTGTGAAAACCAGCGATGAAGCAGATCCTGAATCGGCTTATGCTGACGGTGCCGGTTGTGTGGCTGGTGGTGTCGCTGGTGTTTCTGCTAATTCACCTGGTGCCGGGCGATCCGATTTTGCAAATGCTGGGGGACTCGGCGACGCCTGCGGATATTGATGCGCTGCGCCATCAGTACTATCTGGACCGGCCGCTGGGCGCGCAATATGTGCACTATTGGGCGGGAGTGCTGCACGGCGATCTGGGCGAGTCTATCCGGCTTCACGATACCGTGGGGCACCTGATTTCGGTTCGCTACCCCTACACAATGGCATTGGCGGTTACGGCGTTGGTGATTGCGTTGCTGTTGGCGCTGCCGGCGGGGATTGCCGCAGCGGTAAGGCGCGGGAAGTGGGCGGACCAGACACTGTCGGTGGTGAGCCTGTTTGGACTTTCGGTTCCCGGCATTGCCCTGGGACCCCTGCTGATCCTGGTGTTTTCGATTGCTCTGGGATGGCTGCCTGTGTCAGGGGCGCGCGGCGGTGGTGGGCACTCCGGCATTGAGTGGCCGTATCTGATTTTGCCTTCTGTGACGATGGGATTATCGCTGGCGGCGATACTGACACGCATGGTGCGCACAGCGATGCTGGAAGAACTGGGGCAGGACTATATTCGCACGGCGCGGGCGAAGGGATTGAGCGAGACTGCGGTGGTGTGGCGGCACGCGCTGCCCAATGCCATGGTGCCGATCATTACGGTTGTCGGCCTGCAGTTTGGGGCATTGCTGGCGGGTGCGATTGTGACGGAGAAGATTTTCAGCTGGCCGGGATTGGGACGGCTGGTTGTGGACGCGATCTCGAACCGCGACTACGCGCTGGTGCAGGGCTGCCTGCTGTCGATTGGACTGACTTACGTATTGGTGAATCTGCTGACGGACCTCGTGTATCGATGGGTGAATCCTCGCATGCGGATGGATGCCTGAGGCGGGCATCGCACTTTGAAATGGCAAATTCTTTGTGGCTGGAATTCACTTTTCGTTTTCGAGCGAGAGGGGAACAATTTCGGCAGTGGGAGCGCGGCCTGTTTCGAGATGAAGCATCCCGATGGTGATGGGAAGCTCAAAGCGCCGCGGACCGCATGAACCGGGATTGAAATAAAGAACGCCTTTGCGGTGCTCGGTGTGCGGCTTGTGCGAATGGCCGTAAAGGACGACTGAAAACCTGGCCGCTGCGGGGTTCAGGCGCAGAGTGCCAAGGTCATGGAGCAAGTAGAGATAGTGGTCTTCGAAGAGCAGGACGTCGGTTTCGGGCAGGCGGCTGCACGGGCCGGTGCGGTCGACGTTGCCGCGAATGGCGTGTAGTGGGGCGATGCGTTCCAATTCTTTGAGGATTGAGGGTTGACCGACATCGCCGAGATGGAGGATGTGATCGACGCCCGATAGAGCCGGCAGCACTTCGGGCCTCAGGAGCCCGTGCGTATCGCTGACGACGCCAATCTTCATGGTGATCAGCCGAAGAGGTTGAACCAGCGACTTTTGCGTGTTTTTTCTTCGTCGCGATTGAGGAACGGGTTGAGAATCTCGCGCAGGTTGCCGGGATTTTGCGGATCCTCCATCGCGAGGCAATAGGCGTCGGTCCAGTTGCGTTGCCATTTCCAACCACGGGGAGCACCGATGGTGTTGTGTTCGATGTGGGTGGCGGCAAAATCGGCGGAGAGCGGCTGATTGCAGGAGGGGCAGCGGGGCGCAGCACCGTTGCGGAAATGGCCGCCGCAAATGCAGGGTCGCAGGAAGGGCTCCCATGCGGGGTCGATGACCTGGTGGGTAGCGGCGGGCCTGGGCATGGTGAGGAGGAAGCTGCTGTTGAGGTTGATGGTGGCGGGGATGCCGCACGAGTCGCAATAGGCGTAAGAGAAATCGCCAAAATCGGCATTCAGAAGAGCGTAGTGGTAGTTGCGGGCGCAGTGTTCACAAGCGCCCTTCTGCAACGTCAACATGAGCTCATCATAATCCGATTTCGAGGCGGGTTCGAGGGTCGAGTTGGTCGCGGAGGGCGTCGCCGAGGAAGTTAAAACCGAGCACCGCAGCGGCAACCGCAGCGGCGGGAAAGAGCACAAGATGGGGCGAGTCAAAGAGATGGAGACGCGCGTCATTGAGCATGGATCCCCAGCTTGGAGCGGGGGCCGGAATGCCGAGGCCGAGAAAGGAGAGAGTGGCTTCAGCAAGGATGACACCGGCCATGCCAATGGCTGCCTGGACGAGGAGCGGCTGAACGATATTGGGAAGGATGTGGCGGAAGAAGATGCGCAGAGGAGCGGCTCCCAGGGCGCGGGCTGCATCGACGAATTCGCGATCGCGGACAGAGATGACCTGAGCGCGAACGAGGCGCGCGTAGCCCGCCCAGCCACCGATGGCAAGCGCGAGCACGAGGTTGGTAAATCCTGGACCGAGAAATGCAGCGAAGGCGATGGCAAGCAGAATTCCGGGAAGAGCGAGGAAAGTGTTCATGGCGACGGTGGTGAGAGCCGTGTCGACCCAGCCGCCGATGTAGCCGGCGATGCCGCCGATGACGAGGCCCAGCGAGAGAGAGGCTGCGACGACGGTGACGGAGACAGCGAGGGACAGGCGCGCGCCATAGAGCAGGCGGGACAGTGTATCGCGGCCGAGTTCGTCGGTTCCGGCAAGGTGCGCGGCGGACGGTCCCTGCAGGCGATGGAGGAGGTCGATGGCGGAGGGGTTGCAGGGTGCGAGGAATGGCGCGGCGAGGCCGGCGACGAGAAAAAGCGCGAGAAGCACGATGCCGATGAGGGCAAGGGGTTGACGGCGAACGAGGCGGGAAAGTGTGGCCGCAAAACTTTGGGTACCAAAGGACATGGGCAGTGAAAAGAATAACGCGACGGGCGCGGGGGCATGGTGTTGATTGAAAATATGGAAATGGGACAACGAAACTGGGTTTTGGTTTTAGCGATGATTGCGGGAATGCTCGGGACGCAGAGAGCGGCGCGGGCGCAGCAGGGCGGCGATCCGGTAGTTGCATCGGCGGGCGAGCAACTGATGGCGCTGGCAAACAGGTCACGCGCGCAGGCCGGTGTGGGGCGATTGGATTGGGACGATCAATTGGCTGCAGCGGCGCGGGAACATTGTTTGCGCATGGCGCAGGAAGGTCCGATTGCACACCGTTATGCGGGCGAGGCGGACATGTCGACGCGCGCAGGCAATGCGGGCGCGCACTTCGACGTGATTGAAGAAAATGTGGCGGTGGGGCCTTCGGCGCAAGAGATTCACGAAGAGTGGATGCAGTCGCCGGGGCACAGAGCGAACCTGTTGAGCCGCGATGTGAACCGTGTGGGCATTGCGGTGGTGGCGGCGCGCGGTGTGTTGTACGCGGTGGCGGACTATTCGCACGGCGTACAGTCACTGAATTCGACGCAGGTGGAAGACAAGGTCGCGGGCCTGGTGCATGCAGGCGGGGTTACGGTTCTGGCCGATCATGCGCAGGCGCGGGCGGCGTGCGGGACCGACAGCGGGATTCCGCGCGGCGGGATGCAGCCGACGTTTGTGATGCGATGGCAGGACGCGAGCCTGAGCGATTTGCCACGCGCACTGGCGCAGAAGCTGGCCTCAGGGCAGTATCACCAGGCGGAAGTGGGCAGCTGTCCGGCACAGAATGTGGATGGGCAGTTCACGGCGTATCGCGTGGCGGTTCTGTTGTATTAACCACCCCATCGACGTGGACCTGTCCACAGTTTCACAGGTTCACAGATTCACAGGTGACGGCCGGTGCTGACCGCACGGGGGACTGGCCGTCCAGGCAGCCGCGCTGCGCGCAGCAGTCCACAGTCTCACAGTTTCACAGCCCAGAGAGAGGGTTAGCGGGGCCGGCGGGGTTTGCCAGGCTGTGTGAGGGGTTGATCTGGTGAAATTTTCGTGGATCAGAATTGCGATTCGGTCAACAGGCAGGTCCGTCACAGGGAGGGGGAGGGGGGGGGGTACCACTTTTCGCCCTCATCCCAAAGATTCCAGGATCGTTAGCGCGAAATAAAACGGTTCTATACCGCACTTATGTGCACATTTGCTGCATTGGCTCAAACGGGGATTTGCCGCGAGAGGAAACGGCGACCCCGGGTTGGGATCGCCGCGTTCCTTTCTCGAGGTCGCGGGCTGGCCAGGATGGTTGCTACGAGAACCGAGAGTCCAAGACGGTGAAATGTTTTCGATGTGGTGCTGCTGTGCGCCGCGGCGCTCAATTCGGAGGCAGCGGCTGGTCGTGCGGACAAATGCGCTCCGCAGGAATTTCTAATCTACTTTCTATTGTGGACTTTTCTGCGAATTAGACTGCAAGGTTCACAGAAAAATCGCACGTTTGGATTGAGGGAGTTGGAAGGCATTTTGGGGTGGGCCCCCTTGACAGGATTTGCGAGGCGGCAAGTCGGGGGCAAGCGCACGAGCTCGAGCGCTCGAAGGACGGGGCGGGGTGCGATCCGCGTACGCTTCGAAAACGTTCCTGGTTGTTTGGAAGTTGGAGGGTCCGCGTGGACTCTAGTTCATTCACCGACGCGCGCGACCGGCTTTTTTTGCCGGCTTCTTCGCGGCCTTCTTGGCTGCAGTCTTTTTTGCCGGAGACTTTTTTGCGGCGTTTTTCTCTGCAGATTTTTTCGCGGGCGCCTTTTTGGCGGGCTTTTTGGCTGCGGCTTTCTTGGCTGGCTTCTTGGCGGTCTTTTTCGCAGCGGGCTTTTTGAGAGCTTCGGTCACCGAGGTGACGGCGCCCTCGATTGCGGTTTTGACGTTGCCAGCCACGTCTTCAGCCATTGCCAGTCCGTACCCTACGGTTGTGGCAGCTTTTTCCACCAGCGTCTTTTTCGCCATGCTTAGACTCCTCTGTCTTTTATCGAGATGCGCAGATACGGATTGTAGAGGGAATGTGATGGAAGCGCACGGATCTTTTGCGTTGGCTGGGGATTTAACGGAGATGTCGCGGGAGAATTGTGGCCTATACGGACATTATCCGGAAACTGCATTACTTCCGGCTAGCCGGTGATTCAGGCCGTACGCTGATTGATTGGCCGGTAGAGTCTATTCCAGGCAACGCGCACGCTCCCCATAGCCAGGATTCCCAATCCCGCGCAGAACACGACGCAGCTTAGGGTAAATGCAGTTGCACCGAACCAGCCGCCGTGAATCATCGGAAGACTGCAGATCGACAATCCCGCACCGACGCTGAGGGTCCATATACCAACCTTGCAGGTGGTTCTTCTTCTCAACGACATTGCCAGTCCTGCGCATCCGATGAGACCAAACTTCACAGGTAGATAGAACATTGACCAGTAATGTACATGAAATGATGCGTTAGCCTCTTGCGTGCAACATTCATAACTGAAAGTGGCGTCTCCGTCCAGATGGTTGGACCATGCCAAGGTGCGAAGCAGGGAAAACACACTGCCAGAAATTACGAGTGTCGAAACCCACGTCAGGATGCGGCGAACCATCTGCATGCAATCACACTAAATCACGACTCCCGATCTCGATCATCAAACTTGATCGATCGTTTCACGACGCGAAGAACTTCTTTTGCCGCCAGGAACGAGCACCGTTTAGCTTATGCGGGAGGATTGCGGGCAACGCGGACATGGGTGTCTATTTTGGAGTCTTGTCCATATAGACGGTGATACGGGCGGATCAGTCTTGTAGGTTCTTGCTGTCCACTCCAAGCCGTATTTTCAAGGCCACAGACGGACCATTTGGTTTCAACCAGATGCTCTCGCAAGATGGCGCGAATCCAGACGATCCCGCAATCACGTAGTAGTCGCCGACGGGAAGCGCAATCGAGAATTTTCCAGATTTATCAACGGCGACATCGAACGAGTGCCGATCGCCTTGCTCATGTATCCAAACGTGAGCACTACTCACCGGAACCCCAGTAGCATCGACGACCCTTCCGCTTAAGTTGTCACTCCTATGCTACCCGGACTGAGCCGATGCTTTGAGCGCTCCCACCGCGAATAGGAACACCACGATCCGTCCTACTGCTGGCATCTTGAACATGTCTGAATTGTCCCATGCACGGCACGTCTCGATTCAAAATGCGTTTGTTGCTTCCCAGTAGCCGGTGATTCGCTCAAGACCCAAATTCCGGCGCAACGCGGCCTCGATATAAGATGGAGCAACTTATTCTCCGCTCTAGGTATTGACCGAGTCACCTTTTGTTCTGCGCTTCGCGGAGGTCTTCAATGGAAGGTTCCTGGACACGCGTATTGGGGTTCTGCCTGGTGTTGGGGATGACCTGCACCTCGTTCGGAGCCTATGAGTGTCTCAAAGGCCACAACTATTCGGTCGCAGCAGAAAGTGAAACTACCGTCGTTGGCCGAATTACCAGGGTTCCTCGTAAGGGAGGTTTCGAATACAAATTTTCAGTCAATGGCGTCAATGTTGACGACAGCAGTGATGTCTGCGAGACTCCGCTCGACTCTGATGCATGCTTCAATAACGGTCCGGTGCTTGTTTACTACGCTAGCCAGCCTTTTCCAAACTCGCGCCTCGAGAATTTTTCAGTTGCAAGCACCAACTCCTATCAGCTTGGGATACCAGCAATCGGAATGGGTTTGCCGTTTTTACTCCTGCCAATTGCGGTCAAGCTGATTTTCCAGCTGAGGCGCAGGCGCGAAAATGACAACCAGCAAGGCGCGATTCGTGTAGTTCCCGGAGAGTGACCAGGTTTGAGGCCTCGGGCGGTTCGTGGACAAAAAGGGAAGTTTGCCAATCTTCGCCTTACCGGCTTAACTTCCGGATTGGCGGTAACACAATCAGGAACCATTATTTATTGGAAGAACCCCAACGCCCACGCATCGCCAAGCAAGCAAACAAATGCGGCCGCGATTGCGAACCGAGCCTTCATGAGAAGGGTTCCTGTCGGGAAAAGCCGTTTGTACTCGCGGTGTAGACGCAGTGTCTTTGATAGGTACCAGCCCATTTGTGAGAACTGTGCATCTTTCGGCAAGCGTGAATTCACCCCTTGTACCATCTCGATGTTGGCGATTGCGCCGATCGAGCCGCAAGCAGCCGTCCCCACAACTGCGACGATCCCTACGATTACGCGAGGATTCATGATGGAGATTGTAGCGGGCCTCAGCGCTGGCGATAAAAGTCGCGGCATGGCCAACTAAAGGTCTTCTTTTCGCAGCACTGAACGCGAAGAGTCGCGCGGGTCTACGTGGACCTTGATGGTTTCGCCTTTGTACGAATTTGCCCAGGCGTTGGCATCGTCCCGACTGCCAAAGTCACGGCTGTAGTCGCCCATCTGCATCTCGGGATTGCGGTAGACGTAGGTCAGTGTGGCCCGGTAAAAAGAGTCATCCAAATCGGCGTTGGGAGACGGGATATCGTCCTTGATGAAAGCGACGCTCACAACGTCAACGACTGCTGAGACGGTCGGCCAGTTTCGGCCGCGGGTGCGTTCAATCCAGTCCTCTACAATCCCCTTAAGAAAAGCCACAAAAATCACTAATCCCAGGGCCGATGAGATCAAAATAAACTTGAAGCGGGTGATTGGGCCGCCTCCGTACAAGAAGATACTCGCGATTGAAAGAATCATTTTCGGCCCGTCTGTCAAGGATTCATCTTCTAACCAATTCTATGTGCAGTGGGTTAGCAAATGTGCTGTCACACACTGGAAAGAGAAACTTAGCGTGCACATCATTGATTGCGGGTGAGTCGTCGGCAATACGGATGTTATCCCAATTCCAGGGTTATGTCCGAGTTGGTGGTCATACTCCCGGAACACGATGAATCAATGGGGGTCAATCGACCTTTTAGCGTTTCGGCAACACATTGGCCAGGAGTGAGCAGAGTTCGCTGCGCTGTTCGGCAGACGCCATGCGGACGCTGATCACGAACAGATTTCCTGACCTCGAAACGAGGACAATTACATTCTTCGCTTCCAACCAAAGCTCAAAGAGATTCCAAGAATCCTTCGAAGACGCCCCGGCAGAATTTGATACGGTTAGGTCTTCTGGCGTCAGGCTAATTGCGAATTCGCCCTGCGAAGTCGGGCTTTTTGAAAAATTCTTCCTCGCTTGGCGCTGTGAAGCAAGGAACAGCCACACCAGCCCGACGATGACCCCAACCGTTGACGGAAGGAGATGGCCGTGGCCCAAGAGCAAATGCCATCCGTTCTCACGTAAATATCGAATAGGCGGCTCAAAATCCACACTCCCCTGTTGCATGAATATCCAGATCAGCAGAAGGACCAACAGTATGCCGGCCCACAGGATGATCTTGCCGCGGTCTCTCCGCAACGTGTACTTGCCGTAGACCCTCTGCGCTTCTCGAAAATCTTGCTCACTTACTTGAAAGTTGAAATTCATGCGGTCAGCGTATCACGCGGATTTCAGCGAGATTCCTCGACGGGACTTGTATAGTTTCTCGGTTGGGATTGGATAGTGAGCTAGCCGGAAGTAATTCCAATGTTGGGGTTATTTCCGGCTAGCCGGTGATTCTCTCGGAACATGTATTTCACCAGAGCCAAGCAGGTAACCCGCGATAGTTCTTAGGCATTTCGACAGATCAAACTTTCAGATTCAGGAAAGAACGACGCTGGCAGGCTTCCGTCATCGACTGCGATGCTCACGTGCAAATACTCAGGAGTATTTTCCAGAAGCACGACTTCAACTTGGTATTGCTTGGACTCAGCAACCACCTCGTAGACGTCCCGAGCGCGGAGTTCAGCGAGGACATCCTTGCAAGACATGGAAGACCAGCGACTCAGTTCTCTTTGGAGCACTTTTCGGCATTCTTCCCGTCTACTCATGCCATTCCTCGACCCGGCTGACACGAAACGACCACGACAGCATGATTCTATTTGCAATCGCTTCAGTCATCTTGGGATCGCTGTGATCCGGCCGGAACGGCAATTCTCGTCGGCCGGCTGTTGGTTAAGGGCCTGTGATCATGCGGGAAGTGGAGCCGAACTTGTGGTAATCGGTGTATTGAATTTCGTTCAGGTGGCGTTCGATCCCGATTCCGTCGATGCGTTTGATCGCGGGCCGGTGAATCGCGGTGGTGGCGATGCTGCGAACCGGGCAGATGTAGGTTTGGCCGCCGATTTCGACTTCTCCATATTGGACAGCGAGATCGGACGCTGCCATTGGGCCTGCAGGGTCCAGATCAGCCTGGATGGTGATGCGACGGACAACGCCGGAGCCGGGGCTCAGGGCGATTTCTCCGTGGTAGGCCGGATGATCGCGGAAGGACAAGACTTCCGATTCGGTCTCGGAGTTGCGGTAGCAGCAAAAATCGACGAGGTAATGCGAGGCCGATTTAGGGACGGAGTACTGGAAGACTGCGAGCGGTCCCAGGGCGGGATCGGATTCCCATCGCGCCCATGCGACCGCGCCGTGCGCAAAATCGCCAAAGACGATGGCGAGGACCGGGCCGAATTCCCCCATCGAAATCATGCCCGCATGCACGGTCTCCGGTGATTCCGGTTGAGGGCGAGCATCGTCTTCGGTCTCGGCTCCGTTGCGATAGGTGATTCGATCGTGGAACTCGCCAATCCAGTGCAAGTGGATTTTGGGCGGGGAGTGTTTGTTGGGCGAAGCAAGCGGCAGGTTATCGAAGCGGCGCGTGTAGCGGATGGCCAGGAAGTCAGGAAGATGTTGCAAAGCCGTCTGAGCGTAGCCGGCTGCCGCGGTGATTATTGCCTGCTGTGCTTCTGGATTCGGAGCTGGGAGAAGGGGATTCTCGCGTGTGGAGGGAGGAGCAAAGATGGAGTCATCGGCCAGGAGGCGAAGCTGCTCAACGCTTTCAGGCCCGGGCGCGGATTCTGCGATGAGGCTATTGAGTGCCTTCTGAGTGAGGCGCTGCGAGAGGGTAACTGCACCGAGGCGCTCTGCGATTTCAGTGTCGGAGTGTTTCGATCGATGCTGGGCGCGTAAGAAGTCGCGGAGTTGCGCGAGGCTGACTGCCTGTCCGAAGGCGGGAGGCAAGACACAGAGTGTGAACAAGCCGGCGAGGATCGAAACGGAACGCACAGCCTCCTCCGAATGGGAACTGCGTTCTATTAGACGCTGCGCGGGCGGGGTCATTATCAAGGCGGGGGTGGGGTGTGGGGGAACGGACTGGTCTCAATCGAAGGATTCTGTGCGTGCCGACGGTGATCCGAACGCGTGAGAAAATTCTCGTCCAAGACTGGAGATTTCTGCATCTGGCTGGACTTTCGTATTATGCTTCCTGGTCGCAATGTCGTTTCTGATGGCGGCGAATGGGCTGTTGTACTCGATGCGAGACGAGGTGAATCGGAGGCTCCCAAAAGATGCACAAATCGACTTTTGGGGATGGCGACGCAGAGAATTCGCGGTTCTCCGTCTTCATAGGGAGATGTACCCTGAGAGTTCTAAGCGTTGGAAGATGTGGGTACTTGCCCTCTCAGGATACACAATTATGTTCGGCGGCTTCTTCGCCTGCATTGTTCTGAGCCGACGATGGTGAGCAGCCCTTCACTTACCGAAAATCGTGCAAACTCCGGATGGACGGATCCTCGACCTGAATCAGGAGCTGCTAAGATACGCGTTGAAAAAACGCCGGCAGAGTTGGGAGCACAAATGAGGCGCAATGGCCTGTTTGCACTGGCAGTTGTCCTGCTCATGATCAGCGGCGTGGCCTTATTCCTCGGTTCCCATGTCCCGGTTAGCAGACCTCTCGGTATCGGAGCGGGCTTAGTCAGCGCTTACCTTATCCGGCTCTCCTGGCCGAGTGGCAGGTCAGGCTTTGGCACGGTTGAAGCAGATTTCAATTCGGGCAAAACGGGCAAGATTCCGAATCGCGCGCTTTTGGTTGCCAGTGCGGTGTCATTGCTTGCAGCTATCGTTGCGTTGTCTTGTCTGATGAATGACGCTGCTCATGGCTATCACCAAGTCTGGCCCGTCTACTTCTTCGCGGTGGTTGCTTGTGTTTGCACTGTTGTCTGGTCTCTTCTGGTCGCGAGTACCCGGTAGGGCTTGTGGCCTTTGGCATCGAGAAACTGACTTCAGAGTGTGTTGCGCTAATGCGGAAGTGAACGGACTGGCAACGGACCCAAAATCGGTCAATCGACATCATGCTCGGCCCGTTTGGAAAAGCAGTCGATTCGGATGGCGACCACGGTCGAAAGTGTTTCGCCCTTCGGCCCTGGCAGCAGGGGCGCGATCACGTGAAGGACCGGGGGGATTTTCCCACAATCGGAGTGCGGAGAGACGGCGGGCGCCGGGTTCGGGTTGGGTGGGCAAGGGGGCCTGGCGGGAGAGATCTGACGCGGAAAACGTTTTTCGCTATAGAATTGGTTTCCGTCGAGGAACAGCATGAAGTTTCGGGGTCTGGCGCTGCTGCTGGTGGTTGCGTACTGCGTCGTTGCGGCCTATGGGGATTCACTTCCCAAGCCCGGGTTGAAGCCGGTGCAGGCGGAGCTGATCGCGGATCTGAATGCCCGGCTTCTCCAGGTGGGGTCGACGGTTTTCGCGCGCGTGACTGCCGACTGGCAGAGCGCGGATTGCGCATTGAAGAGGGGCTCGATTCTGGAGGCGAGCGTTCTTTCTGTCGCCCCGCACACCAAGACGTCAAAAAGCTCTGAGCTTGCGCTGGCATTCACGCAGGCGCAGTGCGGCGAAGCGAAGATGGTGCCGTTCAAGCTGATGCTGGCGGCGATGGCGGCTCCGACGCAGGACAGCGATCTTGGCATCTTGAACGACACGGTGCCGTTTTTGATTGGCTCGGGCGCAGGGGCCATTAGCGCAGTGAAGAGCATGCAGTTCAGCGCGACGGGGGAGCGGGAGGCGACGAACACGTATACCTCGCCGTTTCCAGCCGGAGCGCCGATGCACATGGGAGAAGTGATCGGCATTCGGCGGCTGAGGCTGGATGTGGGCACGGGAGCGGAGAGCAGCTCTGTGCTGACGTCGAATGATCGCGACATCTCGCTGGATAAGCACACGGCGCTTTTGCTGGTGCCGACGCTGGGAACGATTCCGCGGGTGGCCTCGAGTGCAGGAGCGGCGCAACCTTTGCCCAACGGCACTCCGGAAGGCGGCGCTCCGGGCGCGTCAGCCGAAGCGGCGCAACCGGCCGTGCCCGAACTGGGGGATGCGGACGTTTGCGCTCCGCCGGAATGCAGCGTGGCGTTGCCGTCGGTGAACGCAATGGATGTAGGCAACACCCTGGCCAGTATTTCGATTCGGCAGCTGGGTTTTTCTCCGCGTCCGCCGAAGATGATTGAACGCTTCGACAATGATGAAGCGCTGGCTTACCTGGGTCCGCGCGAGCTGCTGGTTGCTTTCAATCCTCACATCCTGGCGCACCGGCATTATCTCGGCAAGTCCGGCTGGACGGTACGCGTGATTCGCGCGGCCCTGATGGATACGACGACGCACCAGGTGACGCGCACGGTGGACTGGGACCTGTCGGACAACGGGCAGTTTCTGTGGCCGTTGCCGGATGGGCGAGTCCTGGTGCATGCGGGCTCGGAGTTGCGTATCTATGGCGAGGGGCTGAAGATTCAGAACCGTATTTCGCTGGATGGGCCACTGGCGTTTGTGCGCGTGACGCCGGACGGAAGTTTTCTGGCCATCGGCGTGATTCACGAGAAACATTCGCCGGAGTTACATGCGCAACTGAAGGAGAACTTGAACGAGGAGCCGGCGGAAGATGTGAGCATCGCTGTGTTGAATCGCAATCTGGACACGATCGCGAAGTCATCTGCGCAGTCGAATCTGATGGCGCCAACGCTGCTGAACGAAGGGCAAGCCACACTGCTGGCGCAACCGCATGGGCGCTATCGCATCCTGATGCGGACCTGGGACGATCGCTCGTGGACGATTGCGCGGTTCACGTCGACTTGTACTCCGGAGATGTCGAGCCTGTCGCCCAACCTGCTTTTTCTGGTGAGCTGCGAAGGGAAGCCGGAGGGACGTGAGTTTCGCGTGTTGCACACGGACGGAAAGCTTGCACTGAAGGGTGTGGCCATGCCGAATGAGTGCGGACAGGGAGCGGCGGGAAGCGCGAACCGGGAAGCCTATGTGGTGAAGGTGGTGCAGTCGAGCGTGCCAACACCGCCGGACGGGCCGTTCAGCACGTCGGAGTTTACGGGCGAAGAGCTTCGAGTGTATCGGGCTGTGGATGGGCGGCGGCTGCTGGGGGTGCGGGTCGGTCATCCGTCGGCGAGCCGCGATGGCTATGCGCTGGCGCCGGATGGATCGCAGCTTGCGGTGCTGGATCGCGAAGAGATCGCCGTGTATTCGGTGCCGGAAAAATAAGTCAGGACAAGCAGATCGAATCGCAAGGGAAAGTCTACAGGCAGAGTTTTGGGCTGCGGGCATTGGGGTGCGCGCTGCGAGAGTGCAGGTTGAAGGATGGGAATGGATCAGGACTGGAATCGTTGTTTGACGGCGGGTTCGAGGATCAGATAGGGGATGAGGATGCCGGCCCAGAAAAGGGTGCGCACGAGCGGCATGAAGCTCGACGAAACGTTGGCATCGGGGAAGAGCAAGCGGGTTGCGCCGGTGACGGCGACGAGGTAGAGAAAGGTCGTGACAGCGTAGCCGATCATGACGGGGGGAAAGCGGCGGCTCTTCGTATAGAAGTAGTAATTCAGCAGGAGGGCGGCGATCGCCAGGCCGATGTTCATGATGATTTCGAAGTAGAGCAGGTTGCGCAATCCATTGTGGCTGTCGAGATAGGGCTGGAATTCGGGGTTGGAGAGCGCGGGCACTTGCGAGGCGAAGACGGAATAGATGCGCAGAACGGGCGTGACCACCAGGCTGATGGCGATGACGATGAACCACTTGGGCATCGTGGATTCGTTTTCTTCGAGAGTGCCTGTGGGGATAGCGTCGGCAGATGTGCCGGCGAAGTGCTCGGGAGCGAGCAGGGTGCTGCCGCACATTTTGCATGCAGAAACACCGTCGGGAATATGCAGAGCACAGCGTTCGCAGTAAAGAGGCATGAAGGATTCGAGGAAACACTGCGATCTTGCCGCAAGAGGGAAGGAAAGTCAACGATTGGAGCGGGTTGGGGCGGATGCAGGTAACGTGCGGGGCGGGATCGCCGAGCGGCTGCAGATCTTTTAGAATGGGGGCATGCCTGCCTACGATTATTTATGCGATGCGTGTGAGAGACGTTTTGAGCGGCGGCAGAAGATGTCGGAACCCGCGCTGGAGACGTGTCCCAAGTGCGGAGGACCGGTGCACCGACTGATCAGTGGTGGTGCGGGTGCGATCACGGGCCATACCCAGGCGGAGATGCCGTCGTGCGGGGCGGGTGCCTGCTGCGGAATGGGCGGGGGATGCGGCCAGGGAACGTTCTGCGAGAACTGAGCGCGGCAAATCGTCTGCCGCGCAAAGGTGAGTCAAGCCAGATTGAAGTCAGACCGCTGCTCGCCGCTGTTTTCACATGCGAGGTTTGGCGAGTTCGGTGAGGTAGTCGGGCGTGGCTTCGTCGCGGATGAGATGGGGATAGCGTTCGCCAGCGTGATAGTTGACGCTGCAGATCTTGTAGAAATCGTCGCTGACAACCAGGAAGGTGATGGGCTCGGAGTTGTTCTTCGCGGCCTTGATGGCGTCGACGAGCGCGTCGTGGGTGTAGAGGCGACCGTTGACGCCGAGGACTTTCATGCCGGAGGAGATGCCGGATTCGAAGGCGGGGCTGCCGACGATGGAGTCGTTGACGGTGCCGTCGTCGCCGAGTTGGAGCCCCATGCCGTAGGCTTCGCCGGTAATGCCGTGGCGGCCGGGAAGCTTGAGAGGCTGATCGGAGAAATCGACATGCCAGCCAGCGTTGATGAGTCCGCCCTGCGGCATGTCGGGTGTGGTGGAGTCGAGGTGCCGGTGGAAGAACGTGGCCCAATCGTAGGGCACGACCTGGTTGAGGGTTTGCAGGAGGGTTTCGAAGGTGTAGGGCTTGACTTCGGGACCATTGTTGGCGCCGCCGTGGAAGAGATGGCAGAAGTCGTCGATGGATTTCCGGCCGTGGGATTCGCGATGGATGATGGTGGCGACTTCGAGCCACATGAGGTCACCTTCATCGTAGTAGTCGACGGAGCGACGCCAGTTGGTCCATCCGTGGGCGCCGTATCCGAAGCCGGCCACGGCGGTGGCGGTATCGAGCAGTGGACGCCAGGTGCGTCCGGGGCGACCGGGACCGAGCATTGCGGCAGTGTTGGCGAGGAATTCCTGATACTGCGTGGGCGTGATGAGGCCGCTGCGCGCGGCGAGAAGCGGTCCAGCAAAATCGGTGAGTCCTTCGTAGCCCCAGAGCAGTTCATCCTGCATGGGCTGCTCGTAGTCGGGGGTGGCGAGATCGGCGGGGCGGCGGAATTTTCCGTTCCACGAATGGGCAAACTCATGAGGCAGCAGTAGACCGACGGAGACGCCGGCATCGGGCGAGAGCAGCACGCGTTCCGGCAGACGGCTGTCGTTAGACTCGTGGTGTTCAAGGCCGAAGTGGGCGACGTGATCGCTGAGCGTGAGCAGGAAGTGGTAGTCGCGATAGTGGCGCGTGCCGAAGAGCTTGCCCGATTCGGCAACGAGGTTGGTCATGCCTTTCTGGATTTCGGGACTCATGTCGAGGGCGGCGGCGCTGTCGCTGACCATATCGATTTCGTGGTGAATGGGCTCACCGAGCGGAGTGAGGTCGATGGAACGGTAATATTGGCCGGCGATGACGGGCGAGTCGACGAGAAGCTCAAGCGAGATGGGTTTGAAGGAAATTGTGTTGCCGGACTGGTTGGCGACGGGCAGGGACGTGCCGTATTTCCAGCCATCGGGAAGAATGAGTTTGGCTTCGTAGGTCAACTGGCTGGCGGAGGAGCCGGAGGGATAGAGCAGCACCTCATTCCACTCGAGGACAACGAGTTTGTCGGTGGCGGAGTAGCCGTCGGGCTCAATCGTGTCGTAAGTGACGGTGAGGTGGGAGGCGCCTGCTGGGATTTCGACGTGAAATTTGAAGACATCGAGCGTGTCGCGCTGCCATGGGATGGGTTGGCCATTGGCTTCGAATTTGAGACCGGTGAGATTGGCGATGGGTCCATCGGGGCCATGTTCGCCGGGGATCCATTTGGGAAAGTAGAGGGACATGGGGCCGGGTTTGACGGGGAGGACGAGCTTGCTGTGCAGGAGCTTGCGTGCTGTCTGGGATGCGTCGACGGTGAGGGAGACGGGTTCCTGCGCGCGAAGATAGGGCGCGATGAAGACGGCAAGCAGCGCGAGGAGAGACGAGGCGCAAATCCGGCGAGTCATGAATTAAGTCCTCTTGTGGGATGAGGTTGGACGTACGGTTGCATCATATCCTGTAGCCGTTGGGAGGATGCTGCGGCCGATCCAGCAGGGTTGCGGAGTCTTGAAAACAGAGAACAGGTGAAGAGGCTGATCGATGCATTTGTGAATCAAGCCGTTTTGCTGAAGCGATCCGAATGCGAAGAGGTTAAAATCGCAGTGGACCGGGGGCTTTCGCAACTCCCCGCAGTGCAGCCGAATTCACATAGAGTCAGGAATAGCGCGGTGAGGATCGATGGGTTCAAGCAAATGCTGCGTCTACAACCGGAACAAGGGAATTTTTCTGAGTCGAGGTGTTGCTGTCGTCGACACGACGCAGGAGCCCTTCAAGGCACTGATTGAAGACCTGGCGCAGGGTGCGCACAGTGGAGCCTGGTTGCGCCCGTTTCGGGGAATTCCGGAGGCGCGCCATCTGCCGCGCTTCGATCTGCTCTATCTGGATGATCAAGATCGGGTGATCAAGGGTTCGGAGCTTTTTTCAGTGCACGAATTTGCGCCGTTCAGCGGGCGGGTTGCCAGCGCGATTGTGCTGCCCCCGGGGGCGATTGGGGAGAGCGGTACGCGTGCGGGCGATCGACTAAAGATTGCACCAGCCGAAGACCTGGAGATGGTGGGCTGGCTGATGCAGGCTCAGACGGCGAAGGCCACGACGGACTTGAGCGGAATGGACGCGACGAACCCGGATGGAAGAGCGGCTGCGGGAACGGCGAAGCGCGGGACGGAACATATGAGCGCGTCGGGACCGGAAGGCCGTGCCGATGCGGGAGGCAAGAAAAAGCTTTCGCTGTTCGGAAGAATCGGCAAATGGCTCAATCAGGAAAAGGATCAGCGGAGAGCGGAACGGCGATCACTTCCGGGGCTGGTGGCTTTCTATTGGACGGGCGGCGCGCCGCAGTCGTTTGAGCTGAGCAACATCAGTCTTACGGGAATCTATCTGCTGACGGACGAGCGCTGGGTGATCGATACGGTGTTGCAGATGAGACTGCAGATCACGAAGCCAGACCAGCCGCAGTCGCTGGATTCAGAGAATCAGGGAGACCCAGAGGATTCGATTGCGGTGTTGGCCAAGGTTGTGCGGTGGGGTGTGGACGGCGTAGGGCTGCAATTTGTTTTCAAACTGGCCGGGCCGAAGGGTTCCGATGTGGGATTGCATGGCTCGGGAACAGACCTTCAAGTGCTGCTGAATTTTTTGCGACGTGTTCATATCACGAGCGGAGTGGACACTGGAGCCTGAGCACGGCCCGGTGCCTTGCTACACTGACCCCTGAAAGGCACTGGGTTGGCTTCGTTGCGCGTTCTGATCGCCGGCGGCGGTACTGGCGGACATATTATTCCTGCACTGGCAGTGGCTCGTGAGCTGGTGACGCGGCATTCGGCGGAGATCCTATTTGTAGGGACGGAACGCGGACTTGAAACGCGGCTGGTTCCGGGCGCTGGATTTCAACTCCATCTCATTCATGTAGGTCCCCTGAACAATGTGTCGCTGGCGACGCGAGTGCGAACACTCGTGGATATTCCTGCGAGTGTGTGGGCGTGCCGCAGGTTGATGAAGGACTGGAAACCGGATGTGGTGCTGGGGATTGGCGGCTACGCGTCGGGACCCGGGGTTGCGGCAGCGCTGCTGATGCATTTGCCGACGCTGCTGTTTGAACCGAATGCCATGCCCGGCCTGGCTAATCGGCTGGCAGGAAAGCGAGTGCAGGGAGCGGCCGTGAATTTTCCTGCAGCGGCGCAGTGGTTTCGCAATGCAGAAGTGACAGGCGTGCCGGTGCGCCCGGAATTTTTTGCGGTGCCCAAGTATGCTGGGCCGCCGCGGCTTCTGGTATTTGGTGGATCGCAGGGAGCGCGGATCTTCAACGTGCATGTGCCGGCGATATTGAAAAGTTTGCTGAACGCGGTTCCAGAGTTGACGGTGTTGCATCAATGCGGTGCGCGGCATGTGGAGACGACGCAGGCGGCGTTTACTGCGACGGGAGCAGATGCATCGCGGTGGCAAGTGAGCGGGTTTCTCGATGACATGCCCGCGCGATTTGCGCAGGCGAGCCTGGTGTTGTGCAGAAGCGGCGCATCGACGGTGGCGGAGCTGGCTGCAGCGGGCAAGGCTTCGCTGCTGGTGCCGTTTGCGGCGGCTGCGGACGATCATCAAACGAAGAATGCCGACGAGATGGTGAAAGCCGGAGCGGCGCTGTTGCTGACGGAGAGGGACCTGGCGGCAGAAGGGAAGCTGTTGCAGGCGCTGAGGGAATTATTGGGAAATGTGAATCGTCTCGCTGCGATGGGAGAAGCAGCCCGGACGCAGGCGCATCCCGGAGCAGCAGCGCGGATAGCGGATCGATTAGCGGAATTGGCGAAGCGGTGACAGGAGAAGTTTGCTGGAAATAGAAAAGCCCGCCTGCCGAAGCAGACGGGCTTTTGAACTTTCAACGTGGCTGGAACTTACCGGTGTCCGCCACCACCACCGTGGAAGCCGCCGCCACCGCCGCCGTGGAATCCGCCACCACCGCCGCCGTGGAATCCGCCACCGCCGCTAAAGCCGCGTGCGCCGCCAGCGTATCCGCCGACATGGCCGCCCGCTACTCCGCCGCGATACCCGCCAGCGACGCCACCGCGATAGCCACCGGCCACTCCGCCGCGATAACCGCCGGCTACTCCGCCGCGATAGCCGTACCCGCCGCGGTATCCATAGCCGCCACGATAGCCGTAGCCGCCGTAGCCAAATCCGCGACCCCAGCCCCAGTGGTACCAAGGACCGGCGCCGATGAAGAAGCCGCCGTTAAACCATGCCGGGCCGTAATAGCCGTAAGGCGCGCAGGCATAGGGGTAATACGAGTAGTAGCCCCACTCGCAGGACGGGGGACCGTAGGCGTAAGGCGCATCCACGACAGCCGGACCGACGCCGACACCTACCGCAACCTGAGCGTTTGCCGCAGAGGCGAAGACCAAGGGGAGAGCCAGCAGCAGTGCGAACAGAACCAGCCGAGAGCTTTTCATGTATTCCTCCATGTGCTGTCCTGTCCTTTTTCCTGGACCTGGAACCCCGGGGCCAATCCCGGTTCTCAGCACCAACCGATTGGGAATCTTTGCTCCTAACCGGCTGCTGTACATTTGAACATCAAATCGCGAATTTAGTTGCGGTGTGACTTTGAAGAATCGTAAGGGCTTGTGCTGCTTGAGGGTGCACGATTTTGCATCCTTTGGAGGGATGGCGCATTGGAGGAAAACGGAGGCGAAAAGGGCCTGTTTTTGGGGAAATTGCGATTAGAAAAACAGAACGGCCCCTCCTGAAGGAGAGGCCGTTTTGCCTTCACGCAGATGCAGAGAGCTACCTGCGGAAGCCGCGGTTGACGTGCACGTCATAGCCGCGGTGAAAGTCGCGGTGGGCATCGAAGCGCACGATGGGAGCCGGGCGGACAAAGTCGCGACGGAATTCCCAACGTCCGGGGACCCAATAGCTGCCGCTATAGTAGCCGGCTGTCCAGAAGTATCCAGGTCCAGGGCACGGCGGAACATAGGCCACCGGCCCACCCACGTAAATTCCCACTTCAGCAGCCTGGGCCTTTGCGGCACCCAAGCCGAGGGTTCCTGCCAAAACTGCTGCACCGAGCATCCATGCTTTTGCGCTGAACATAAATCCTCCATCCCACCCAGACCGATTTCTCAATCGGCTTGTCCGGCTTTGCCTGGTTTCAGGCTTGAATCCTGCTGCCTGAAAGCGCCGGTCATGTCCCGATTGAACAGCGGTTGCGCAGGAAGGTTGTGGTCACGGAAGAAAATTTAGTTGTGCAACTTTTGGATAGAGCAGGGTTTAGCGCGTTGCGGCTTCATTGGAAATTAAGGTTCGAATCCGGGTGTTACAGTTGAATTTCACTCCCCATGTTTGCAACTTCGCAGCACGCGCACTTCATCGGAATCGGCGGAATCGGCATGAGCGGCATAGCCGAGATTCTGCTCAATATGCACTTCAAGGTGTCGGGATCGGATCTGCGCCGCGGGCCGGTGACGGACAGGCTCGCGCATTTGGGCGCGAAGATTTACGAAGGGCATGAAGGGGCGAACGTTGTTGGCGCGACGGTTGTGGTAACGAGCTCAGCGGTCTCGGCGGCGAATCCTGAAGTGGTGGAAGCGCGGGCGCGAAAGATTCCTGTGATTCAGCGTGCAGAGATGCTGGCGGAGCTGATGCGGCTGAAGTACGGGATTGCGATTGCGGGAATGCACGGCAAGACGACAACAACGTCGATGGTGGCGGCGGTGCTGGCTGCGGGCGGACTGGATCCGACGGTTGTGGTGGGCGGGCGCGTGGATGCGCTGGGTTCGAACGCAAAGCTGGGGACGACGCAATACCTGGTGGCGGAAGCCGACGAGAGCGACCGGACGTTTTTGAAGTTGTCGCCGATCTTGTCGGTGGTGACGAATCTCGATCGCGAGCACATGGACTGCTACAAGGACATGGCCGATGTGGAGCAGGCATTTCTGGCCTTCATGGACAAAGTTCCGTTTTACGGAGCGGTGACGGCGTGCATCGACAATGCGCAGCTGGCTGCGATTTTGCCGAGGGCGCGGCGGCGGGTGTTTACGTATGGCGTGGCGGAAGAGGCCAACTACCGGCTCGAATTTCAGGAGAAAGCCGCAGGGACTTACAGCCGGTTTGTGGTGCATGGGCCGTCGGGAACGCTGGGGCCCTTTGCCTTGCATGTGCCGGGCCGGCATAACACGTTGAACGCGACGGCGGCAGTGGCGATTGCGCATCAACTGGAAGTGCCGGCGGACAAAATTGCCGAGGGGCTAAAGAATTTTCGTGGAGTCGACCGGCGTTTCCATCAGCGAGGGACGGTGCGGGGCGTGACGGTGGTGGACGACTATGGCCATCATCCGACGGAAATTCGCGCGACGCTGGCTGCAGCGCGGGAGAGCACGACGGGAAAGATTCATGTGGTGTTTCAGCCGCACCGGTTTACGCGGACGCGCGATCTGCTGGAGGAATTTGGCGGAGCGTTTGCGGATGCGGACAGCGTGACGGTGCTGCCGATTTATGCGGCGAGCGAGGAAGCGCTGGAAGGCATAACGGCGGAACGGCTGGTGGCGCAGATCAAGGGGCCGCACGCGGAATACGCAGCGGACTTTGGGGCAGCGGCGACGGCGGTGGTTGCGCTCGCCAAGGAGGGCGACCTGATTCTGACGCTGGGAGCGGGCAGTGTGAGCCAACTGGGTCCGCAGATCCTGGCGGCGTTGGAGTAAAGCAAAGAACGAACTCTGAAACATCCAACAAAAAAACAGCTGCACAAACGTTTTACTTGAGCATTTCGCGCTGGTATGATGCGTCGGACAGAACAGTGTCTGCCAATGAGGGAGTGTATGGGGAAGACATCACGCAGGGGATTTTTGAAGGCGGCATCGGGAACGGCGGCAGCGGCTGCGCTGGCGGCGCGGTTACCGGTTTTGGCGGAAGCCGCGACGGCGACGGGGCCGGTGAAGGTGTGGAGCACGTTTCGCGATCGGCGGCACGCGGCAGGCGAAGCGCTGACGTGGAAGCCAGCGGGACAAACAGCTGCCGAAGCAATTGTGCTGGATCCGGGGACGACGAAGCAGGAAGTGCTGGGCTTTGGCGCGGCGATGACGGATTCGACCTGCTACGTGTTGAGCCAGATGACACCTGCGGAGCGCGAACCGGTGATGCACGACATCTTCGCGAAGGATGAGATGGCGTTGAACATGTGCCGCACGTGCATGGGGGCGAGCGATTATTCGCGCACGGTGTACAGCTTCGACGAGAGCACGGAGCCTGATCCGGAGCTGAAGAAGTTTTCGATTGACCATGATAAGGCGTACATTCTGCCGGTTCTGCGGGAAGCACGGAAGATCAATCCTGAGCTGTTTTTGTTCTCGTCGCCGTGGAGTCCGCCGGGATGGATGAAGCCGAACAACTCGATGCTGGGCGGCGCGATGCGCAAGCAGAGCTTCGATCCGTATGCGCGGTACTTCATGAAGTTTCTCGAGGGATACAAGGCCGAGGGCGTGACGATTGATGCGGTGACGGTGCAGAACGAGACGGATGCCGAGCAGGAAGGGAACATGCCGGCGTGCCTGTGGGCGCAGGAAGCGGAGATGGAGTTTGTGAGCAAGCATCTAGGTCCGGCTCTGCGTAAAGCGGGATCGCCGGTGAAGATCTGGGTGCTGGATCACAACTACAGTTTGTGGGGCAGAGCGATTGACGAGTTGAGCGACCCGGCTGTGTATGAGTATGTGGATGGAATCGCATGGCACGGCTATGTGGGCGAGGCATCGGCAATGTCGCGGGTGCACGATGCGTTTCCGCGCAAGAGCGCGTACTGGACGGAGGGCGGCCCGGACATCAGCCAGCCGGACTACCAGACGGACTGGACGAAATGGGCGGGCACGTTTAATGAAGTACTGAACAATTGGGCGCGGTCGATTACGTCGTGGAACCTGGCGCTGGATGAGAAGGGCAAGCCGAATATCGGGCCTTTCTCGTGTGGTGGTGTAATCACGGTGGAGAGCGGATCGCACAAAGTGACGAAGAGCGGCCAGTACTGGGCGTTTGCGCATTACACGAAGCACGTGCAACGCGGCGCCAAGGTGTTCGCGACGGACGGAGGGGGATTCGACGGCGCGGGCGGAACGGTTTCGCATGCGGGATTCCGCAACCCGGATGGCCGGATGGTGGTGGTGCTGGCGAACAGCGGCACAGACAGGCGCGTGCAGTTGGTAATGGACGGCCAGGCGCTGGAAGTGGATGTGCCCGCGGATTCAGTGCACACGCTGGAATGGAGCTAGGAAGGCGGTAAGCCGGCAAAACGGGGAGGGCGCGGCGAGCGATGCCGCGCCTTTTCTTTTCAGTAGACGGAGTGGTCTGGCTGGGTGGAGTGGATGACGCCGTTGTCGACCTGAAGTGCATAAGACGTCCCGTCGCCTTGCCAGAGTTTGAGGTTGAAGGACTGGCCGGAAGCGACGTGCTGGACGTTGTACGGGCCGAAGTTAAGCGGTGCTTCTATGCCAAGGGTGCCGTGGCCTTCGGTCGCGTCGATGAACCAGGCGCCGCGGCCGGTACCGATGACGCGGGCTTCGCCGGTGGGCTCGAGGAGGATGGCGGAGCGCTCGTCGACGCCGATGCCGCGGATGCGAGGGGCTGTGGGTGGAACCGGCTTTCCGTCGGGTTCATTTAAGCGCGCGAGGAAGACGAGCAGGCGGCCTATGCGATCGCGCTTGGCAAAGTGAGTGTCGGTGATAACGCCTTTCAGAATCGGAATCTCGAGAAAATTCTGCACGAGCGTGATGCGCGGACCCGTGGGATCGGCCATGGCAGTGGCACCGTCGAGATTTGGGTCTTTGGGTTTGTCGCCCTGGGCGGTGTAGGCGAACTCTCCGAGGACGGCGAGGCCGGCGCTGGTGCCGCCGATGGGGACGCCGCGGTGAATGGCTTCGTTCAGAGCGGTTTGGACGGGTGAGTTCATCCAGAAGTTGATGTAGTTGGATTGATCGCCGCCGGAGATGAAGAGGGCGCCGGCTTCGCGGATTTTCTGTGCGACGAAGGGATCGGTAGCGGCTGCACGCGTGGGCAGAACGATGGTGGCAACGGAGTTGAGATGGCAGAGCTTCTGGATATAGGGGTTGTAATCGTCGTCGCCTGTGGCGCGGAGGACGAGGAGATCGCCACCGCCCGCGCGATCGCAGAGCCAGCGAAAGGCTTCGTCGAGATCCTTGCCTCCGCCCATGAGAGCAAAGCCGGGGCGAGATGTTGCGGAGCCGGGATTTGGGTTGCCGAGGCGGAAGTATTGGTAAGGCGTTTGTTGCGCGTCGGCGGGAAGAAACAGAGCAAAGAGAAAAACGGCGAGCACCGCTTGCGGCAGGCGAAAGAACGACATGCGGGTAGGCTAATTCACGAAGCGGGAAGAGGCCCGTTACGCAACGGATTCCCCCTCGATTTCCGGCCCAGAAAGTGCATCCACTGCGGGCTATAGTCAAGTCTGGCGAAGATCTCCGCCAACGCAGGCGTGGCGACTCAAGGCAATAACAAATCCCGGTCCTTTGTATGGGAAGATGACGCGCCCGTGGAGCCTCGCTTCCGGCGCGCACAACCAGGTACGCCCTTTACGCCGAGCGCCCGACGCAGCGCACCGAATTTACCTCTCGACATTGAAGACGATGACGGCGGACCTGCGGGGCCGCGCAAGGCGCGATTCGATGCGCCGCAAACGCCGTGGTGGCGTCCGAAGGGAAAGCTGGGCCGCATTGTTCTGGCGACCGGCGCAGCGCTGGTGTTATCGACGTTCGCCTACGCCTACCATTTGACGAAGTCTTTTCTGGAGCATGACGGGCGCTTCAGGATTTCGAGCACCAGCAATATTCAATCGACGGGGCTGACGGAAGTGAGCCGCGCGGACATGCTGCCGGTGTTTGGCGAAGACATTGGGCGGAACATCTTTTTTGTTCCGTTGGCTCAACGGCAGAAGGAACTGGAGCAGATTCCGTGGGTGCAGCATGCCACGGTGATGCGTTATCTGCCGGATCAGATTCGCGTGTCGGTGGTGGAGAGGCAGCCGGTAGCCTTTGTGCGGCACGGGCAACAGATTGGCCTGGTGGATGCGAACGGTGTGTTGTTGAGCATGCCGGCGGGCATGATGGCGCAGCATCATTATTCGTTTCCGGTGCTGACGGGCATTGATGCCGGCGATCCGCTGAGCTCGCGCAAGGCGCGGATGGATCTTTATGAGCGGCTCATCGAGGAGCTGGACGCGAGCGGGCAGCATTTGTCGGAGCAGATTTCGGAGATTGACCTGACGGATCCTGAAGATGCGCGCGTGATGATGCCGGAGCAGGGAATGGATATCCTGGCGCACTTTGGCGAGGATCATTTCCTGGACCGCTATCAGAGGTACAAGGCGCACATTGAAGAGTGGCGTCAGCAGTATCCCAAGCTGGCCGCGGTGGACCTGCGCTATGACCAGCAGGTTGTGTTGCAGATGCAGCAGGGCGGCGGCACGGAGCAAGCGGCTTTGAATGGCGGAGACGCCAAGCCGTCAGCGGGGCAGCCGGTTGCTGCAGCCAAGGGGCCGGATGCGAAGCCCGCGCCGGTGAAGGTCGCAAAGGTTGAAACTGCGAAGCCAGTGACGCAAACAGCGGCGAAGGAGCATCTGGCGGAAAGCAAAAAAGCGGATGCCAAGCCGGTAATGCAGGCGAGAGTGCAGAAGCCGGCGAGCAAGCCGGAGGCAAAAACGGTCGCGAGCACGAAGACGCAGAAAGCGCATGCGACCACGACTGCGAAGAACGAACCGAAGACAGCCGCGCAGAAGGCCAAGGAAGAACGCGTGAAAGCGCTGGCTGCGAAGATGCGGGACAAGAAGCGCGCGCAGATGCAACGCGCCGCCTTGAGCAAGAACAAGCCGAAGACTGCCGCGAAGCCGCATGCATCTGTGCCTGCGGGGCAGGGTCAGTGAACGGAGAAGGATGAGCCAGGCCGAGGACAATCTCATCGTCGTGCTCGACATTGGCAGCGCGTTTACGCGCGTGCTGGCGGCTGATCTGAATGAAGGCGCGTTGCGCTATCGCGGGCATGGGATTGTGGAATCAGCCGGCATGCGCAAGGGGCTGATTTCGGATCTGGGTCCGGCGGCGAAAGCGGTGAAAGCGGCGAACGAGCGCGCGGAGTGGGTAGCGCGGGCGAATATCGATGAGTGCGTTGTGGGGGTGGGCGGTCCGCACATTCGGGGGCTGAACACGAACGGCGGGTTCGACCTGGGCAACCGCATGCGGGAGATTTCGCGCGAGGATGTTCGGACGGCGATTGAGCGCGCGCGGGCAGTGGAACGGCCGCCGGACCGCGAGATTCTGCACCTGCTGCCGCGGCAATTCATTCTGGACGATCAGCCGGGGATTTTCGATCCGGTAGGGATGGTAGGGGCGCGGCTGGAAGTGGATCTGCACATTGCGACCTGCTCGGGCGGTGCGTTGCAGAGCACGGTGACCTGCGCGAATCGCGCGGGACTGGAAGTGACGGAGGCGGTGTTGGAGTCGATTGGGGCAGCCGAGGCAACTTTGTCTGCCGATGAGCGCGAGCTGGGTGTATGCCTGCTGGACATTGGCGCGCACTCAAGCGACCTGGTGGTGTTTTTCGAAGGCGCGGTGGCGCACACGGGATCGGTTCCGGTGGGCGGAGCGCACTTTACCAATGATCTGGCAGTAGGGCTGCAGTTGCCGACGGCGCAGGCGGAAGATTTAAAGCGGCAATTCGGGCATTGCGTGGTGACGGCGGTTCCGCAGGAAGCGGAGATCGAGATTGCCAATCCGCAGCCGATGCGGCTGTCGTTACGAAGCGTGGCGGAGATTCTGGAGCCGCGGGCGCGCGAGCTGATGCATTTTGTGAAAGAGAGCCTGCGTATGGGCGGGGTGCTGGATGCGCTGGGCGCGGGATGCGTACTGACCGGCGGAGGCGCATCGCTGCCGGGCATGCTGGATGTAACGGAGACGCAATTGCGTGTTCCGGCGAGGACGGGGATGCCGGTACGTTTATCGAATATGCCGGGCGAATTGGTGAACCCGGCGTTTGCCACCCCGATTGGGATGGTGTTGTATGCCCATCGGACGCGTGTAACGCGCGCCGCCGAAAACAACAGCCTGCGCGCAAAGCTGCGCGCGATTTTTGCCGCAAGTTTCTAAAGCTCTATGAAGAAAAAGGAGGCCGCAGCCGCTATGACTCAGCAAAACAATGAAGCCGGTGAGATGCGCATTCAATTTCACGACGAAAACGTGCGCGGCGCACGCATCAAGGTAATTGGCGTCGGCGGCGGCGGCGGCAATGCGGTGAACCGCATGATCCAGGCCGGCCTGGAGGGCGTGGAGTTCATCACGGCGAACACCGACGTGCAGGCGCTGAAGTTGTCGCAAGCGCCGGTGAAGCTGCAGCTGGGCGTGCGGCTGACGTCGGGGCTGGGCGCGGGCGCCAATCCCGACATTGGGCGGAGAGCTGCGCTGGAAGACTCGGAGAAGATTATTGAAGCGCTGGAAGGCGCGGACATGGTGTTTGTGACCGCGGGATTGGGCGGCGGCACGGGCACGGGCGCGGCTCCGGTGATTGCGTCGCTGGCCAGCGAGATGGGCATTCTGACGGTTGCGGTGATTACGCGGCCTTTTGCGTTTGAGGGCAAACGCCGGTTGCAGCAGGCGGAGCGCGGATTGAAGGAGTTGCTCGAGAGCGTGGACACGATGATCGTGATCCCCAATGAGAAGTTGCTGGCTGTGGCGAAGGACACGGGATTCTTTGAAAGTTTCCGCATTGCCGACGATGTGCTGCGGCAGGGCGTACAGGGCATTTCGGACATCATCACGATTCCAGGCATCATCAACCGCGACTTTGCCGACGTGAAGACGACGATGGCCGGGATGGGGCACGCGGTGATGGGCACGGCGGTGCGTTCGGGTGAGAATCGGGCAATCGAGGCGGCGCAGGCGGCGATGGCTTCTCCGCTGCTGGAAGCCGGGGCGATCGATGGAGCACGCGGGATCCTGATCAACATCACCGGATCGAGTTCGCTGAAGCTGTCGGAAGTGAACCAGGCCTCGACACTGATCCAGACTTCGGCGCACGAAGACGCGAACATCATCTTTGGCGCGGTGCAGGACGAGCGGATGGGCGATGAGGTAAAGATCACGGTGATCGCCACAGGTTTCCGCGACCAGATGCCGGAGCGGCGCGCGCGGATGCTGAGCGTGGAAGAAGCGCCGGTGATCTCGGTTCCGGTGATGGCCTCGGAGACCTGGATGCGTGAGCCGGGCCAGGCGGCGGGGGCATCTGCGCGTCCGCGCTTTCTGAGCGAGGATGAGGAGCCGGAGTCATCGGATGAACCGGCATTTTTTGCAGCGACGAAGCACCAGGGCGAATCAGAAGAGGACGAGGGCGAACTGGTAGCGGCGCCGGCAGGACCGCAGTTTGCCGATTCGGCGGAGAATGCGTCGTTTGGGCAGGGTTCGCGGGATTTTTCGGCAAGCGCGAGGGCGGCTGAAACGGCGGCAGTGCCTGCGGAAGAGCCGGAGCGCGACCTGGATGTGCCGACGTTTATGCGGCGCACGCAGTTCTAAGTTGGATCGAGCGGCGGGGCGAGGGTTGGCGGGAGCCGAACTGCCCGGCCATTCGACAGACCCAGGAAACGGGGGGAATCTGCCCGGTGACTTTCGTCACGGCGGAATTCCTGTACCGAAAAGAGAATCGGTCCTATAGTGAACCAAAGCCCAGAGTAAAAAGCTACATGAGCCAAACGGGGGATGGGGTCATTTGGGCCGGTGGGGTATTTTAGAAGGAAGCAATAGCTCCATCTGGCAGCAACGAAGTTTACGGGTACGTCGGTAATTTTCGGAGCCGGCAGGGCAGTATTTGCTGGAAGGCTTACGAGTCCGGATTGGAACGCGACAGAACCGGGGCGGCGGTGTTGTAGGGAGTGCGTCAAGCGATTGCAGGCGCATGGCAAAGATTCCAAGGTGGAGAGGGTGTTGACTGGATGAGATTGTCCTGCGGTTTTGCAGTTGGATTGACCTTGGCTGGGATTGGAACGTGGGGAATGGGCGCGCTGGCGCTCGATGCTCCTCACACCCTGCATCACCTAAGGCCTGCGCAGCACCTGAGCACAACGCATGCGCGCCACCATCACACAGCTGCTCACACTGCCACGACAACTTCGACTACGCATGTCCGCACGACGGCGCACGCCACAGCGGGAACGAAGGCCACGCTGAGCCGCACATCTTTGCATGTGCGCAGGCACCGCTATTACGAGCGTTTCACGGCGAGCTCGTTTGCCAAGGGCGACATTTTTGGCGGGGATATCACGACGGGCGAGGATCCGGTTGTGCGCCAGGCCGCGATTGACGCGCTCGGCGATATGAACGGCACTGCGGTGGTGATTGACCCCTCGAATGGGCGGATTCTGGCGATGGTGAACCAGAAGCTGGCACTTTCACCCGGCGCGGAGCCCTGTTCGACGATCAAGGTTTCGGTTGCGCTGGCGGCTCTTTCTGAAGGGCTGGTCACGCGGGACACGATGGTGCAGCTGCCGGGCTTCAGGATGAACATGACGGAGGCGCTGGCCAAGAGCAACAACCTCTATTTTGAAGAACTGGGCCGGGAACTTGGGTTCGAGCGGGTTCGGCACTACGCGACGCAGTTTGGCCTGGGCGAGCTGGCTGGATACAACCTCGACGGCGAGCAGCTGGGTGTTTATCCCGACGAGGCGTTGCCCCAGGCTGAAGGCGGCGTAGGCCGCATGTGCAGCTTTGGGCAGGGCGTATCGATGACGCCGCTGCAGCTGGGGGCCTTTGTGGCTTCGATTGCGAATGGCGGGACGCTCTATTATTTGCAGCACCCGACGACACCTGCAGAGATTGCGGCGTTCCAGCCCAAGGTGAAGCGGACGCTGGAGATTGCAAAATACATTCCGGATCTGCAGGATGGGATGGCCGGAGCCGTGGAGTACGGTACGGCGCGGCGCCTGAGGGCCAATTTCCAGGAACTTCCGGTATTCGGCAAGACGGGAACGTGCTCGGACAAGGGAACCCGGTTTGGGTGGTTCGTTTCGTACTCGGAGACGCCGCAAGGGAATATGGTGACGGTGTTCTTTCTCGAGGGCGGCCGGCCAACCTTTGGACCGCGGGCGGCGGAACTGACGGGGGAGTTTTACAAAAACCTCTGGACCCGCAACTACTTTGCCGACAAAGGACAGCAGACTACGGCAATGGTTCCGGCAAGCGGGACGACCGGGGCTGTTCAGTAGGCGCGAGCGAAGTTATTTGAGATGGGGCCGCCTGCGGGCGGCCTTTTCTATTGGCGAGAAGAGCCGGCTGCACATAGTCTGAAACGAATTGGGGCGAGAAACATCGTATAAGGTACATTCAGTGCCGGGAAGCTGGACTTTCCGGTGAGACTGCAACCCAAACAGCCCGGCTCGAGCGGAACTTCCCTATGGCACTGCCAACACACATTCTTCTCACGTACGGCTACATTCTGCTCTTTGTCTGGGTCCTGATCGAGCAGCTGGGCATTCCTTTGCCGGCGACGCCGGTACTGCTGGCCGCGGGGGCGCTGTCAGCGGAGCACCAGATCAGCTTTCCTTTTGCGCTGGCAGCGGGCATCGCGGCTTCGTTGTCGGCGGATACGATCTGGTTCCTGGTAGGGCGGCGCTTCGGGCATCATGTGCTGCGTCTGCTCTGCAAACTCTCGCTGGAGCCGACGATCTGCGTGCGCAAGACGCAGGATTCGTTTGGGCGACGTCGCGAAGTCACGCTGATGATTGCAAAGTTTGTGCCGGGCCTGGCGACCCTGGCACCGCCGGTTGCGGGCGAAAACGGGATGGCGCTGGGCAAGTTCCTGTTCTTCGACGGCATTGGCGCGGCGCTGTGGGTTGGCGCGCTTCTGACCGGAGGTAGGCTTTTCGGGGATGCGCTGAAGCGCGATCCCAGCTTGCTGAACTGGGTGGGGCGGTTTTCGGGTGCGCTGCTGCTGCTGGGCGTGGTGGGATTCTTTGTGAGCCGGTTGATCCGGCGGCGGAATTTCATGCGCAAGCTGGTGGATTCGCGCCTGGAGCCGAGCGTACTGAAGGCACAAATAGATGCCGGCGAGCGTGTGTATATTGTCGATCTGCGGCATCCGCTGGAATTGATGACGGATCCATTCACCCTGCCGGGTGCAGTGCATTTTTCGCCGGACGCACTGGCGGCGCGGGTCCACGAGATTCCGCGAGATTGCGACATTGTGCTGTATTGCACGTGCCCGAGCGAAGCCACAGCGGCGAAGACGGCGATGACGCTGCACAAGCTGGGGATTGATCGCGTACGACCCTTGCGAGGCGGATACGACGAGTGGAAACAGCTCGGCTATCCGCTGGATGCGGTGGCGCCGATGATGCCGCTGGTGCAGGTGACGCAGGTAGCGACGTAGGCAGAGGCGGGAATTCTGTCCCCGCTAGGAACCGTTGAACAAAGCAGCAATTTTTGAGCCGATGGGGGCACCGATGCCGCTGCAGGGGTCGGGGCCGACGGCAGCGTCGTAGTAACCGTTGCCGCCCTGCGTGATGTCGATGAAGGCCGACTGATTTTGCCAGAGTTTGGGCGTGACGAAGCCGAGCCTGGAGCCGAAGGAGGCGAAGAGGCCGGCGTAGAGCGGAGCGACGGCGCTGGTGCCGCCCACGACGGTTGAGGCTCCGTGGACGACGACGGTGTAGCCGGTGTTGGGATCGGCGTCTGCGGCGACATCGGGCACCATGCGGCCACTGCCATACTGGGTGCCGGATGGAGCGGGCGGCGCGCCGATCTGGAAGGACTGCACGGGAAAGACAGTAGAGTAGCCTCCGCCGGTTCCTTCGCCGTCGGTCTGGCCGGGATTGTCGTTCCACACGGTTTCGCTAGTGGAGGTTTTCTTGGTTCCTCCGCAGCCGACGACATGCGGGCAGGAGGCTGGAGCGTCGACGTTCGCGGGGGTGGATCCGCCGTCGCTGGAGTCGTTGTCGCCGGATGCGCCGAAGACGATCATGCCGGCGTTGGTTGCCGTGGCGGCGGCGGATTCCATCTGATTGAGTTCGGTGGCGCCCCAGGTGGCTTCGTCGGCGCCCCAGGAGATGGAGCAGACATCGCAGCCATCCTGCGCGGCCTTGGCGACGGCAGTGTCGATGTTCTGCGACCAGTACATGCGAATCGTGGCGGGTTTGCCGGTGGCCGCGTAGTAGGCGGCGCCGGAGACCTGGATATCGAGTGCGACCTCGTAGTCGGGGTCACTGGATGAACCGGGGCTCTGGTTGGGATTGTTCTGGGTGCCGTCGACGGAAACGTCGGTGATCTGGGGCGAAGGCTGGCCAATGGCTTGGAAGAACTGATCCATATCGGACTGGACCCAGCCGCCGCCGAGCTCGACGATGGCAATGACGCCGCCGCCGGCGAGGCCGGTGGGCCAGTTATAGGCTTTGCAAAGGTTGGGAAGAGTCCAGGGTGCGGCAGCACGAACGCCGGGGGGCAGCAGTTTGAAATAGGGGCGGCAGCTGACCTTGCGCCTGGCATGGGGGGAGTGAGCCATTGCGTTGTCCTCGAAGAATCCGACGTCTGCGGCAGAGTATGCCATAGCGGTGCGGGTGAGGGCAAAACAGGTAACCACAAAGGGTCGATACGACCTAGTATGGTGAAGGAAACCAGCAACTTGGAGTGAAATGCCTTGGCCTACGATGACTTGCGCGATTGGATAAAAGCTCTGGAGAAGCATGGCGAACTGAAACGGATCCGCGAAGAGGTGTCGCCGGAGCTGGAGATTACGGAGATCACGGATCGCGTGAGCAAGATTGGGTCAACCCACCCCTCGCGGAAAGACGCGAAAGATGGGGAACACACTTTGAAAGGGAAGTATGCGGCGGGAGGGCCTGCGCTGCTGTTTGAGAACGTGAAGGGGCATCCCGGGCACAAGGTGCTGATCAACCAGTTCGGCAGTGAGCGGCGGATGGCGCTGGCGCTGGGCGTGGAGAAAGTAGACGAGATCGCCGAGCGGATCACGGGGCTGATGAATATGAAGGCACCCGAAGGATTGATGGACAAGCTGAAGATGTTGCCGCAACTCGGGGCGGTGACGAGCGCTTTTCCGAAAACAGTGGCCGCGAAAGATGCGCCCTGCAAGGAAGTTGTGTTGCGCGAGAACTTCGATCTGAATGCGTTTCCTATTTTGAAGTGTTGGCCGCACGACGGGGGACGGTTTATCACGCTGCCGTGCGTGCATACGCGCGACCCGAAGACGGGCAAGCGGAATATCGGGATGTATCGCATGCAGGTGTATGACGGGCAGACGACGGGCATGCACTGGCAGCGGCAGAAGGTAGCCGCCGAGCATTATAGAAATGCGCTGCGGGCCGGAGCCCATTGGACGGGTGATGAGGCGGGTGGGGGGAGCGCAAGAGTGGCGATGATGGCGGAGAGTGCGGGGGGAGCGGTAACGATTCCCGATGGGCCGGTGGGCGGATTGCCGCAGGTGACTCTGGGGAAGATGAAGGGGTCTCGCATGGAAGTGGCGGTGGCGATCGGAACCGATCCCGCGACGACGTTTGCGGCGATTGTGCCGGCGCCTCCGGAAGTTGAGGAGTTCATGATTGCGGGGTTTTTGCGGGGCAAGCCGGTAGAGATTGTGAAGTGCGAGACGGTGGATCTGGAAGTGCCGGCGCGGGCAGAGATTGTGCTCGAGGGCTATGTGGAGCTGGGCGAGATGCGCAGCGAAGGGCCGTTTGGGGATCACACGGGCTTTTACACGATGACGGATGAGTATCCGGTGTTTCACTTGACGTGCATTACGCATCGCAAGGACCCGATTTATGCGGCGACGATTGTGGGCAAGCCGCCGATGGAAGATGCGTGGATGGGGCACGCGGTAGAGCGGATTTTTCTGCCGGCGATGAAGGTGACGATTCCCGAGCTGGTGGATGTGCATCTGCCGGTGGAGGCTGTGTTTCACAACCTGATGATTGTGTCGATCAGGAAGAGCTATGCGGGGCAAGCGCGCAAAGTGATGAACGCGATCTGGTCGCTGGGGCAGGCGATGTTTACCAAGTGCGTGATCGTGGTGGACGAGGACTGCGATGTGCACGATATTCCCGAGGTGGTGCTGCGGGTGACGAACAACATCGATCCCGAGCGGGACATTCAGTTCACGCTGGGGCCGGTGGATTCGCTGGATCATGCGGCGCGGCTGCCGAATTACGGATCGAAGATGGGGATTGACGCGACGCGGAAGTGGAAGGCCGAAGGATTCGAGAGGCTGTGGCCGGCGATGATCGAAATGGATGCGGCGACGAAGGCAAAGGTGGATGCGCTGTGGGCGAAGCTGGGGATTTGAACGAAGCAAGATGCGCAGGCGCGTGGTTGCCGGTGATTTCGCCGCTTTGCTAGAATCCGGCTCACTGGTTGCCGATTGCGATTCCAACTCCACTGCGCGCAAATCCTGATGTTGGTACTGTGGTCGAGCCCGGTGGGTGCGCAGGCGGTTGAGACATTCGGTTTCGATCTGCAGGGCCGGCCAGTGCATCAACTCGCGTCGCAAGGCGAGCACGTAGTGGTTCTGCTGTTTGCGGCGAGCGACTGTCCCATTTCCAATCGATACGTTCCCGAGATTGCGCGCCTGAATCGTGAGTTTGCGGCACGCGGCGTTCGTTTCTGGTGGGTGTTTCCCAATGGGGACGATACGGCGGACCGGGTGCGCAAGCACATCCGTCAATTTTCGATTCGCGAAGATGTGGTGCTCGACAGGAAACAGGTGCTGGTGCGGAAGGCGCATGTGACGGTGACGCCGGAAGCAACGGTGTTTGACGTGGGGGCAAGCGGATTGCGCGAGGTGTATCACGGACGCATCGACGATCGGTACATCGCGTTTGGGCAAGAACGTCCGCGGGCGCAGCATCACGAATTGGAAGGGGCGATCATGGCGACGCTCGAGAGCAAACCGGTGGCACAGGCCGGTGGGCCAGCTGTGGGCTGTTCGATAGAGTTTCTTCAGCCATGAGGCGGCGAGGAATTGGAATCGCGTCGGTTGTGTGTGTTGCGGGAGCCGCATTGTGCGCGGGACAGACGGGTGCGGGGCCACGGTCGACGGCTGCTCCGACGTGGGTACACGATATTGCGCCCATCATTTATGGAAACTGCACGACCTGTCATCATGCGAGCGGCGCGGGACCCTTCAGCCTGATGTCCTATGCGAAAGCAAAGCGCTGGGCTCCGCAGATTGCAAAAGTGACCGCGTCGCGGTTTATGCCTCCCGGGCTGCCTGAGCCGGGATACGGGGATTTTGCGGACAACCGACGCTTGAGCGATCACGATGTCGATCTGCTGCAGAGCTGGATACGCAATGGCATGCCGGAAGGAAGGCCGGCCGAAGCTCCGGCGGCGCCACGCTACGAAGCGATGTGGCAGCTGGGCAAGCCGGACCTGATTCTGCGCGTTCAATTTCCGTATACGTTGAAGGCGGGCGGAAGTGATGTATTTCGCAACTTCGTGTTGCCGTATCCGCTGAAACAGACGCACTACATTCGGGCGATGCAGATCATTCCGGGCGCGCCGCAGGTTGTGCACCATGCGAACGTGATTATCGATCGGACCGCAAGCCTGAGGCACCAGCATCCGAAGGACTGGCAGCTTGGCGTGCCGGGAATGGAACTGCTGGTGGACGCGGGGAATCGCTTCGATCCGGACAGCCATTTCCTTTTCTGGAAGCCGGACAGTCCGGTGTTAACCGAGCCTGCCGATATGGCATGGAGGCTTGATCCCGGGAATGACCTGATCCTGAACATGCACCTGAAGCCTTCGGGCAAGGCAGAGACGCTCGATGCGCAGGTGGGAATTTACTTTACTGACGAAGCGCCGAGCAAACATCCGATGCTGCTGCAACTCGACCGAGACGATGCGCTGAATATTCCGCCGGGTGATGCGCATTTTGTGGTGGAGGATGCGCTGACATTGCCGGTGGATGTGGAAGTGCTTGGCGTATATCCGCATGCGCATTACCTGGGCCGCGACATGCAGGGGTGGGCAACATTGCCCGATGGGAAGAAGGAGTGGCTGGTGTGGATCAAAAACTGGGACATCGATCGCCAGTCGGTTTACCACTATAAGGAGCCGCTGTTTTTGCCGAAGGGGACAGTGCTGCACATGCGGTATACGTACGACAATTCGGCGGACAATGTGCACAACCCGAACGCACCGCCGGTGGAGGTGAAGGCAGGGAACCGGTCGGTGGATGAGATGTCGCACCTGTGGCTGCAAGTGTTGCCGGTGCATGTCGCGCCGAATGCACCGGATCCGCGGCTGCTTCTGGAAGAGGCGTGGATGCGCAACCGGCTGAGCAAGTCGCCTGACGATCATGTGGGGCTTTATAACCTGGCGTCGGCGCTGGCAGGGCAAGACGAGTTCGCAAAGGCGGTTGAGACATTTGAGAAGGCCCTGCGGCTGGCGCCGAACGACAGCGGCACGTTGATTGCACTGGGTTCCGCACAGGAAGGTGCGGGGGATTGGAAGCAGGCGGAGGACTCGTATCGCAAGGCGATGGAAATGGAGCATGGGGGCGCGCGGGCCTGCGATGCGGGATTTGATCTGGCGACCGTGGAGTTGAGGCATGAGGAGCTGAAGAGTGCGCAGGCGGATTTTGAGGCACAGCTGAAAATTTGTCCGGAGGATGCGGCAGCTCATGCGGGACTGGGCGATGTGTATGCGTCGGAAAATCGCGCAGAGACTGCGGAGAGCGAGTTCCATCGGAGCCTGGCCCTGGATGCGCACAATCTGGCGGCATTGATGGGTCTGGGAGAAAGCGAGGGCAATGCCGGGCACGCGGAGGAAGCAATCAAACATCTGAGCGAGGCGATCCAGGTGGATCCGTCGTCGACGGAGGCGCACGAGCAACTGGCGCGGGCGTATGCACAGTCCGGCGCGTTGGACAAGGCATTGATCGAGATGCAGGCCGCTGCGACGCTGAAGCCGGAAGACGCGGAGATTCACTCAGCTTTGTCGCAACTGCTGGCCGCGATGGGAAAAGTGGATGAAGCCATTGTGGAACAGCAGATGGCGTTGAAAATTGTGGAAGATGACCCCGATGGATGGAACAACCTGGGCGTGATGCACGCGCGGACGGGCAAAATCGCGGAGGCGCGTGCCGACTTTGAGCATGCGCTGAAGTTGCAGCCGGAGCACGCGCAGGCCAAGGCGAATCTGGAGCGATTGCAGGGACAGAACTGAGCTGGCAGGCGCCGGACGCCGGGCGCGGTCTGGTATACAGGAAACTATGCGATGTGTTTTTCGTGCAGTGCAGATCGCAATTCTCGCCGCAGCGCTGGCTCCCGCAATTCCCCTTGCTGCGCAGCAGACACCGGACACATTTCGATGGGTTGATTTTCACTCACCGCAGGACCAGGACGTGGTGGTCTGGGTGACGCGCGCGCTGGAGGCGGAGAAATGGACGGCTCTTCGCGAGATTGGCGTGCAGTATGATGCGGCGCTGGTGATTACGACATTGCGCGCGAACCCGCAAGCGAGCACGAATGGGGATACGTTTTCGATTTTTAGTGTTTCGTTGACCAACCACATGGTGACCGCGCTGGTGAAGGGCGTGAACCTCCGTTTGCTGGACTGGATGCTGTTTGCGGTGGGGCAGCCGCGAGAACTGGGCGCGCTCTATGACGATTGCACCGAGTGCAATGCGTCAACTTATTTCACTGCGTTTCACTACGACGATAAGCAACATGCATGGGTCGCGCGGTGGATGCGGGGGGCGCAGGCAATTCCGCTGGCGAGTGCGAATCCGCCGCCTGGGGTGACGGTGACACAGGTGTATGCAGCGCTTGCCGATCCGAATGGGCACGAAGTCATCGGCACGTGGAGTCATTTCGACTACGGGAAGCAAAAGCCGGCCGAGGACTATGTTTACGCCTATGATGTGGATCCCTGGAATGGGCTGGACCGCACACAGTTGATCAGTAACAAGGATGTCGCCCCCATGGAAAGGCGCTTGTGCCAAGCGACCGGATCGGTGGTGGGACTGGCGCACGGACAGGATTCGGCGACTTGCCGGGACCTTTTGAGCCCCCAGGCGGAGCGCAGACCGCGAAGCAAATGAGGCTGATGGAGGGGGCCTCGGTGGACAGAGCGAAATGATAGAAAAGGCAGGCTCTCGTCAGCAAATGCAAGTAAAAATTGCGCGTTTGAAGGGCGAGCGTCGGGTTGCGCCAACTGTTGGATGGTTGACCGCATCCACTCAGAGAGCGTAATCCTAACGACGGTTTCGACGGAGGATTTCATGTCCCTAATTTCCCGCAGAACTCCACTTTTTGCGTTCGCGTTTGCGGCACTGCTGAGCGTGGCGGGATGCCATGGCAATCAGAGTCAGACGACAACAGACGCGACTCAGCCGGCGCCTGACCAGGGAACCGATCCCGCCGCGGCGAACCTGGCGCCTGCGACTTACAACACCTCCAGTGCGCCGGCGGCAGCGCAACCGAGTCAGCCTGTGGCTAGCGGGCAAAGCTACTCGGATGCACCGCCGGACGACTCGGACTATTCAGAGCCGGCCACGGATTACGCACAGCAAGCGCCCCCGCCTTTGCCGGATTATCAACAGCCACCGGATCCAGGGGATGGATACATCTGGACCCCCGGGTATTGGAACAACGGATCGAACGGCTACTACTGGGTGCCGGGAGCGTGGGTTGAACCACCCTACTCGGGCGCGTTGTGGACGCCGGGATTCTGGGGCTACTCAGGAAACCGATACGCATTTCATCCGGGGCACTGGGGTACACATATCGGTTTCTATGGCGGCATCAACTACGGAAACGGGTATGTGGGCCTGGGGTATGAAGGCGGCTACTGGAACGGCGGCCACTTCAACTACAACCGCGCGTACAACAACGTGAACACGACCGTGGTGCACAACGTGTACACCTACAACGTGCGCAACGAGAAGACGGTGGTGAATCGCGTCAGCTACAACGGTGGCTCAGGAGGAGTGCAAGTAAGGCCGAGGCAGCCGGAAGCTGTGGCTCGGCAGGAGCCATATGCTCCGCGCATGAACTCGCAGATTCAACACGCGGAAAGTTATCGCAACGATCACAACCAGTATGTGAATGTGAATCACGGGCAGCCACCAAATCCGGCGGTGAGTCATCCAATTCACGCCGATCCGAATGTGCATCCCAGGGCTCCCGAGGTCCATGGCGGCCCGGTGCGGCCAGTCCAACCGATGCGCCCGAAGCCGCAACCGAACCATGGCAATCCGCATGAGAATCCGCACGACGTTCCGAGGTAAATTCGCACGAGGAAGGATCAGGCAGAAAGTACAAAGCGCGTCGCGAGGCGAAGATGTCTCGGGACGCGCGTGCTTTTTGGCGCAGGCGGTGACGTGCTCGCAGGATTATGAAGGTCTGGCCTAGTTGGCGGTGAGAACGCGGATGGCGACAAGGTTGCGGACCCAGCGAGCGGGGCGTTTTTCGCCAGTGAGCACGAGCTGGAAGTCGCCGTTGTCGCCGAGGGGCTTGCCGTCCAGTTGATCGGCCACGAGAACGGTACCGTCGTGGACGTCGGGCGTGACTTCGCCGAGGGAATAGGTGACCTGGTACCCGTCTGCGCCCTGAGCAACGAGATAGATTTTGAAGTCCTTGCCGCGAGGCTTGGCAGGGACGCCAAGTTGCGTGAGCAGGTCAGTGAGCGGGACGCCGGAGTAGGACTGGTTGGCTTTTGCGTGCTCGTTGAAGACGCTGATGGTGGTGTGGGGCAATGCGGCCAGCTTGGCAAGGGGCCACTCGGCGGACTTGTCACCGAAAGTGATGCTGAGAGGCACGGTGGCGCGGACGCCGTGATGCATCTCCATCTCGCCCGTTGCGGGCACCTGAGCGCGGGCAGTGGCCGCAGTCAATGCAAAGACTAAAAGTGTGGGATAGAGCCACTTGGAGCCAGCCATCGAGAAAGCCTCCCGGGGGACATCGTATACTTGACGTATGTCGATTGTGCGCAATCTGGCAGCAATTGCCAAGGGCATGAGCATCACCTTCGGGGAGATGCTGCAGCCGACGCAGGTCGAGAACTATCCGGATGGGCCGGGTCCACTGCGCGGGGCGGTGTTTCAGGCGCGTTTTCGTGGGGCGCATGTGCTTCAACGGGACGAGGATGGCCTGGAGAAGTGCGTCGCATGCTTTTTGTGCGCGGCCGCCTGCCCGGCGAACTGCATTTACATTGAGGCTGCCGAAAACACCGAGGAGACGCGCATCTCGTCGTCAGAGCGGTTTGCCAAGGTGTACAACATCGACTACAACCGCTGCATTTTTTGCGGCTATTGCGTGGAAGCCTGCCCCACGGATGCGATTACGCACGGCCACGGCTTCGAACTGGCTTCGTTGAACGCCACCACCCTGGTGATGCGCAAAGAAGACATGCTGGTGCCGGTATCGGCGTTAACAGCGCCTCGATAGACCGGCAATCACCTCACGACCCAGGAAATGTTGACCAAGAAGCGCCCCCGTTGTTGAGCGGGTACGCCCGAATTGTTTGATGGTTCAGCCCGAGCCGGTTGTAACGCCGCGCTTAGAATTGAGGTAGGCACATGACCACTGCACGCGAACATCCCCTGTATGAGATTTTGAGGCATCGCATCGCCATTATCGATGGCGCGATGGGCACGACGATTCGCACTTACGGCATGAAGGAAGCGGACATCCGCGGGGATCGCTTCAAGAATGCAGAAAAGGATCTGCTGAACAATGGCGATCTTTTTGTGCTGACGCAGCCGGAGATGATTGGCGATATCCATCGGAAGTTTCTGGAGGCGGGGGCGGACATTATCGAGACGAACACGTTTGGGGCGACAAGCATTTCGCAGAGCGAGTTCTTTGTCGATGATCCGCGCGAGCATGGAGGCCGCAAGGATCCGGAGTTCTACCAGAAGATTATTGAAGACAAGTTTCTGAACGATCTGGCGTGGGAGATCAACGAGAAATCGGCGCGGCTGTGCCGTGAGTGGGCCGATCGGGTGGGGAAAGCTACGGGAAGGCCGCGGTTTGTGGCGGGATCGATTGGGCCGCTGACAGTTTCGCTGTCGAATTCGCCCGACGCGAACGATCCGGGATTTCGCTCAGTGACGTTCGACCAGGTGAAGGCGGCGTATGCCCACCAGGTGAGGGCGCTGATCGCGGGAGAAGTGGATTTTCTGCTGGTGGAGACGATCTTTGATTCGCTGAATGCGAAGGCGGCGTTGGTGGCAATTCAGGAAGTGTTTGCGGAAGACAAGGTAGAGTTGCCGGTCATGATTTCGGCCGCGGTGGGACGAGGCGGGGAGACGTTGATTTCGGCGCAGACGACGGAGGCATTCTGGAATGCGGTCGCGCATGTGAAGCCGCTGTCGATTGGTCTGAACTGCTCTTTGGGGCCTGATTTGATGTACCCGTTTCTGAGCGAGCTGGCAGAGAAGGCCGATGTTGCGATCTCGTGTTATCCAAATGCTGGGTTGCCGAATCCACTGGCGGAGACTGGTTTTGATCTTGGACCAGAGGACATGGCGCGCTCTTTGAGCGAGTTTGCGCGGGCGGGACTGATCAACATTGCGGGTGGGTGCTGCGGCAATACGCCGGAACACATAGCGGCGATTGCGAAAGCGGTGGAGGGGATTTCACCGCGCCCCTGGCCGCCCGTGCGCGACGGCGAGTCGGAGACTGAGACCGCAGAGGTTTCAGGATGAAGCCACTTCGTCTTTCCGGATCGCAGCCGTTTACCCAGCAACCCGGCGTGTTCATGATGATTGGCGAGCGGACCAACGTGGCAGGTTCGCCCAAGTTTGCACGCCTGGTGAAGGATGGCAAGTTTGAAGACGCGGTGAGCATTGCGCGCCAGCAGGTGGAGAACGGGGCCAACGTTCTGGACATCTGCATGGACGAGGGCATGATCGATGGCGTGTCGGCGATGACGCGCTATCTGCAACTGCTGGCGAGCGAGCCGGAGGTAGCGAAGGTTCCGTTCATGCTGGACTCGTCGAAGTGGGCGGTGATCGAGGCCGGGCTGAAGTGCATCCAGGGCAAGGGCATCGTGAATTCGATCTCGCTGAAGGAAGGCGAGGAGGTCTTTCGTCATCACGCGGGGACGGTGCTGATGTATGGCGCGGCCGTGGTGGTAATGGCTTTCGATGAGAAGGGGCAGGCGGCGAGCTTTGAGGACAAGATCAGGGTTTGCGAACGGGCTTACCGGATCCTGGTGGACGAGGTGGGTTTTCCGCCGGAAGACATCATCTTCGACCCGAACATTCTGACGGTCGGAACGGGCATTGAAGAGCACAACAATTACGCGGTGGATTTCATCAACGCGACGCGGTGGATCAAGGCGAATCTTCCGCACGCGAAGGTGTCGGGGGGCGTGTCGAATATCTCATTCAGCTATCGCGGAAACAACAAGGTGCGCGAAGCGATGCATTCGGCGTTTTTGTATCACGCGATTGCCGCCGGCCTGGACATGGGCATTGTGAATGCCGGGATGCTGGAGGTTTATGAAGAGATTGAGCCGAAGCTGAAAGAGCTTGTTGAAGATGTGCTGCTAAACCGGAGGCCTGACGCGACCGAGCGGCTAGTGGAGCTTGGCGAAACGCTGAAGGGAGAGGGTACGGCGGCAACGGAGAAGAAGGCCGAGGAATGGCGCAGCGGCACGGTGGAGGAGAGGTTGACGCATGCGCTGGTGAAGGGGATTGACGCATTCATCGAGATTGATGCCGAGGAAGCGCGCGTGAAACTGGGACGGCCACTCAGCGTGATTGAAGGGCCGCTGATGGATGGGATGAGCGTGGTTGGTGACCTGTTTGGCGCGGGCAAGATGTTTCTGCCGCAGGTGGTGAAATCGGCACGGGTGATGAAGAAAGCAGTGGCCTGGCTGACCCCGTTTATGGAAGCAGAGAAAGCCGCGATGGCCGCTGCGGGGCAGGAAGTGAAGGCGCAAGGCAAGATCGTGCTGGCCACGGTAAAAGGCGATGTTCACGATATCGGGAAAAATATTGTAGGCGTGGTGCTGGCCTGCAACAACTACGAAGTGATCGACCTTGGGGTGATGGTTCCAGCAGAGAAGATTCTGGAACGCGCGAAGGAAGTGCGGGCAGACATTATTGGACTGAGCGGATTGATCACGCCGTCGCTCGAGGAGATGGTGCATGTGGCGCGGGAGATGGAGCGCCAGGGTTTCAAGCTGCCACTGCTGATTGGCGGGGCGACGACGAGCCGCGCGCATACGGCGATCAAAATCGCGCCGCACTACAGCGAGCCTGTGGTGCATGTTCTGGATGCAAGCCGGGCAGTGCCGGTGACGACGAGTTTGCTGAGCGAGGAGAGCAGGGCTGAATTTGTGGTGCAGCATCGGGCTGAATACGAAGCCGTACGGAAATCCCATGCCGCTCCGAAGCAGAAGCTGGTGTCGCTTGAGGAAGCCCGGAAACGGCCCACACCCATTGCGTGGAAGCAGGAGGATCTGCCAAAACCAGAGTTTCTTGGCACGCGTCTTCTGGAAAATTTCCCATTGGCGACCTTGCGCGAGTTTATCGACTGGACACCGTTTTTTCATGCATGGGAGCTGAAGGGCGTTTATCCCCGGATCCTGGAGCACGAGGTGTATGGCGCGCAGGCGCAGCAGATTTTCAATGAAGCAAACGTGCTGCTGGATCGGATTGTGGAAGAGAAGCTTCTGACGGCGCGCGGAGTGTATGGATTTTTCGCAGCAAACGCGTTGCGCGACGATTTGGAGCTCTATACAGACGGCCGGCGCGAGCATGTGCTGGACCGGTTGCATTTCCTGCGGCAGCAAGCGAACCGCGAGGGGAGCGAGCCATGCCGGTCGCTGGCGGACTTCATCGCGCCGAAGACCACAGGGCTGGCGGATCACATTGGTGCGTTTGCGGTGACGAGCGGCATTGGGCTGAAGGAGTTGTGCGACGGCTTCAGGGCAAAGCATGATGACTACAACGCGATCATGGCGGAAGCTCTGGCGGACAGGCTGGCGGAAGCCTTTGCCGAATGCCTGCACAAGCGGGTCCGCGAAGAGTGGGGTTACGGACGCTCGGAGGGTTTGAGCACGGATGATCTGATCCACGAAAAGTATCGTGGGATTCGACCGGCTCCGGGCTATCCTGCATGTCCCGACCACACGGAAAAGGGCACGTTGTGGCGGCTGCTGGACGTGGAGGCGAAGACGGGAATGCTATTGACCGAGTCGTTTGCCATGTGGCCTGGGTCGAGTATCAGCGGGCTGTATTTTGCGCATCCGGAGTCGCGGTATTTTTCACTGGGAAAGATTGGCCGCGACCAGGTGGATGATTATGCCGTGCGCAAGGGAATGACCGTGGCGGAGGCCGAGCGGTGGTTGGCACCGAATTTGAATTACGATTCGGGGGCATAGGCAATTCAGATAGAAATTGAGTCTGCAAGGTTCTGATGTCGGCGCATGCGGCCAGGCGTGCGCGGTCCTGCGCGCGGACGGTGGCCGCATTGACGGGCAAGGTACGGGATGTTTAGATGGTCGGCGACGGAAAGAGCGGATGACGACCGTCGCGAAGCGTGAAAGCAAGCGAAGATGAAAGCGAGTTCGGCCATGTTTCTTTCTTTTCTTTTAGGCGCGGCAGTTGTGTGTGGATGCGGCGGGGGAACGACGGTGACCGGCGGTCCAACGCCAGCGCCGGCTGCGAATGCCCCAACGGTGGCGACCGCACCATCGCAGAATGGAGCGGTGATCGTGACGCTGGCGACGACGACGAGCGGCGCGACCATCTACTACACGGTTGATGGAAGCGCTCCGACGAGCGCCTCGCAGATTTACCAGGCGCCGTTTCTGGTGGCGTCGAACTTGACGGTGAAGGCGATCGCTGCGGTTGGCAGTGGTGCGGCAAGCAGCGTGACCAGCCAGGCGTTTGCGCCGAATATTCCGTCAGGCACGTTGGTCTGGTCGGATGAGTTTTCCAATTCGACCGGCGCGAAGGCGGAGCCGGACCCGACCGTGTGGACGTATGACACGGGGAACAGCGGATTCGGCAACCAGGAACTGGAGAACTATTGCGCGTGGGGATCGAATACGGCTCCGTGTTCAACGGCGAGTCCAAATGCATATGTGGGGACGGACGGGTACCTGCACATCGTGGCGCAACAACTTTCGGCGGGTGTGTATACATCGGCACGGATGAAGTCGCAGGGATTGTTCAGCATTCAATACGGACGGATCGAGTTTCGCGCGCTGGTGCCGGAGGCGCAGGGGTTCTGGCCGGCAGGGTGGCTGATGGGTAACAACATTGCGACGGTAGACTGGCCGGCATGCGGTGAGATGGATGTGCTGGAGCGCATCGATGCTGCGAAGACGCCTGACTGGAATGAAGGGTCGGTGCACGGAGTCGGATTTACCGGCGATACGGGGCTGGGAACCGTGTTCAATTTCCCATCGGGACAAACGGCGGCGCAGTGGCATACCTATGGGATGATTTGGTCGAAAGGCAGCGTGGCGTACTACGTGGACGATCCGACGCATCCGTATGTGACCTACACGACGGCTAACTTAAGTGGATTTTCGGGGGCCCAGTGGCCTTTTGACGCGGGGCAGAGCAGTTTCTTCCTCCTGAACCTGGCGGTAGGCGGGAATTGGCCTGGGCCGCCGAACGCGAGCACACCGTTCCCCGCGGAGATGCTGGTGGATTATGTGCGGGTCTACACGAATTAAGGGCTACGGTTCGATTTCTGAATTCGGCTTGACAGCCTCGGCCTTGCAGGTTCGTGCCCAAGCACGGAGAACTAAAACTGGAGCAAGTATGTCTCTCGCACGCTTGTGGGTTGTGTTTTGTTCGACGATCATGCTCGGCGCTTCGGCGATCGCGCAAGGGGCGGGCGACAACCGGCTTCGGGTTACGTCGCCGGATGGCCAAATTACATTCATCTTGTCGGACGCAGACTTTTCGCGAACGCATTCCCCGAGCAGCGACAAGCTGAGCTACTCCGTGGATTTTCACGGCAAGTGGCTGATGGATGAATCGCAGTTGGGGCTGAAGCTCGAGGGCCAGCCGCCTCTCGGTCCTGGTATGAAGCAAAAACATACGGAGCCAAGCCAGCACGATGAGACGTACACGATCCCGGTGGGGAAGACGAGCGAGGTGCGCGATCACTACAACGCTGCGGTGGTTGATTTGGCGGACGATGCAGGAAGAAAGCTCTCGGTGCAGATTCGCGCCTACGATGACGGGATCGCGTTCAGGTATGTGGTGCCGGAGCAAGCGGGCCTAAGCAAAGTTCGGATCGAGCACGAGCTGACGGAGTTCAGCTATGGCAAGGACGCAACGCTGTATCCGCTGCTGCTTGACGGTTTTCAGTCGTCGTATGAAGACGAGTACCAGATGCGCACTGTGAGCGGGATTCACAAGGACTGGTTGATCGGGTTGCCGCTGCTGGGGCGAGTCCCCGGTGTGGGGTGGATTGCGATAACAGAAGCCGATATCGACGACTATGCGGGGATGTATTTGAAGAAGGGCGGTTCGGCTTTCGGGTTGCGCGCAGAACTGGCGCCGCACCGGGATGATGCGTCGATTGCGGTAGAGGCAACGGCTCCGCTGAAGACTCCGTGGCGGGTGCTGATGATTGGCGATGAACCGGGAAGACTGGTGGAGTCGAACATCGTATTAAATCTGAATCCGCCGTCGAAGATTGCGGATACGTCGTGGATCAAGGCGGGGAAGTCGGCGTGGGACTGGTGGTCGGGTGAGTCGGCCCCAAGCGTGAGCTTTAAGCCAGGGATGAATACCGACACGATGAAACACTATATCGACTTCGCGTCGGCATCGGGATTTCCTTACATGCTGATCGACGCGGGGTGGGCGGAGGCTGATCGGACGGGGCCCCAGGACTATTCAGCATTAGCGGACATCACGCGTGTAACTCCGGAAATCGACATGCCGGAACTGCTGCGGTATGCGAAAGAGAAGAACGTAAAGCTGTGGCTGTGGTCGCACTGGACTTCAGTGGACAAGTACATGGACACGGCGTTTCCGCTGTTTGAGAAGTGGGGCATCGCCGGGGTCAAGATTGACTTCATGAATCGCGATGACCAGCAGATGGTGCACTGGTATCGCAAGGTGGTGGCGTTGGCAGCCGAACATCACCTGATGATCGATTATCACGGTGCGTACAAGCCGGATGGATTGCGGCGAACCTGGCCGAACTTGATTACGCGCGAAGGCGTGATGGGCAAGGAGTATTTGAAGTGGAGCGCGCGAACTTCGCCGGTGCACAACACGACTCTGCCGTTTACGCGCATGCTGGCGGGGCCGCTGGATTACACGCCGGGAGCGTTCGGCAATGCGAACCGCGAGACGTTTGTCGCGCGTGACAAGGAACCGATGGGGCTGGGAACGCGGGCGCATGAGCTGGCGCTCTACGTAGTACTGGAGAGCCCGTTGATGATGGTGTCGGATTATCCGGAGCATTATGCAGGGCAGCACGATTTTGAATTCATCAAGCAAGTGCCGACGACGTGGGATGAGATTCGCGTGCTCAATGGCGAACCGATGCAGAACATCAGCGTGGCGCGACGGAGCGGCAAGGACTGGTATGTGGGCTCGATTACGAACTGGGACGAGCGATCGGTGAAGCTGCCGCTGACGTTTCTTGGCGAAGGGAAGTACATTGCGGAGGTCTATGCCGATGCGCCCGACGCAGGAACTGAGCCAACACACACGACGTTTACCAAACAGCCTGTCGATCGCAATACGGTGCTGAAGGTACAAATGGCTTCGGGCGGCGGGAATGCGATCTGGATCCACCGGGCGGAGTAGCGATTGGGACGGCTGGTGCTGTTGAAGCGCGCCCCGTGACCATTGAGTGGCTTGTGCATACCACTCACTGAAAAGCGACTTGCGCAGGTTTTGGCGCTGTGATACAAAGAAAACATTCAAGTTTGCCCCCAAAGGGCAAGCCTGGATTTCATGCAGAGTGGCTGAGGGACGGGCCCTGTGACGCCACGACAACCTGCCTGGGCAAACCAGGAGTATGGTGTCAACTCTCGCTGGCTTCGGCCGGGAACATGAGATTCGGGGGCGCTACAGCACTCTTTGCCAAAGCGTCTCGCAAGTTCATTCGAGTCTATTTAAGTTCGCTCTTTATTGAGCCGGTCACGCGCCCGTATTGCAGCAGTGCTTTGCGCACATGCGAGGGAACTGTGACGACTGCGTACGAGTTGCGATGTCGGGAATGCGGCAAGACCTACGGGGTGCAGCCGCTTTCGATCTGTGATGAGTGCTTTTCTCCGCTTGAGGTCGCATTTGACCTCGACTATGCCCGGACCCGTTTTACCCGCGAAAAGATCAGCCAGGGACCGCAGGACATGTGGCGTTATCGCGCGCTGCTGCCGGTGAGCGACGACTGCGTCGAGCGGACCCCTGCTGGATTTACGCCTTTACTCAAAGCTCCGCGCCTGGGTGCGCACATCGGGGCGAAGAATCTCTATATCAAGAACGATGCAGTGTGCATGCCGACGCTCAGCTTTAAGGATCGTGTGGTTGCCGTAGCTCTGGCCAACGCGCAGGCCTTTGGTTTCGATACGGTGGGCTGCTCTTCAACGGGCAACCTGGCCAATGCGGTGGCAGCGCAAGCGGCGCGCATGGGATTGAAGACCTACATCCTGGTGCCGGCAGATCTGGAGCCGGCGAAGATTCTGAACACACAGGTTTATGGAGCGACGCTGGTTCGGGTGGATGGCAACTATGACCATGTGAACCGGCTCTGCTCGCAAATTGCGGATCGTTACAACTGGGGATTTGTGAACTGCAATCTGCGGCCTTATTACGCTGAGGGTTCGAAAACGGTGGGATTCGAGATTGCGGAGCAGCTCGGATGGAGGCTGCCGGATAACGTGGTGGTGCCGATGGCCGGCGGTTCGCTGATCACCAAGATCCGCAAGGCGTTCGATGAACTGATCGCACTGGGTCTGGTGGACGACAAGCCGGTGAAGTTCTTTGGAGCACAGGCAACGGGTTGCTCGCCGATTGCCAAGGCAGTGAAGAACGACACCGACGTGATTGAGCCGCAGCGGCCGAACACGATCGCACGCTCTCTGGCGATCGGGAATCCTGCCGATGGATTGTATGCATCGCGCGCGATTCGCAAGTCGGGCGGCTGGGCCGAGGATGTTTCGGATGTCGAGATTGTTTCGGCGATCCAGGAACTGGCGGAGACCGAAGGAATCTTTACTGAGACGGCGGGCGGCGTGACAACGGCGGTGACGGCACGGCTTTACGCGCATGGACGCATTCATCCGGATGAACTGACAGTAGCCTGCATCACGGGCAACGGATTGAAGACGACCGACGTGCTGACCGGCGCCTATGACCAGAGCCACGCGATTCGCCCGCGGCTGACCGATTTCGAAAATTACGTGGAAGAAAGAACTGCGGCTCGCCAGGAATGGAGCATCGCAGGGGAGAGTTATGTCCGTTAGAGTGTTGTTGCCGAACGCGTTTCAAAAGCACACGAACAATGTTCGCGAAATTTCAAGCACGGCGGCGAATTTGCCGGAGCTTGTGATCGATATCGAAGGGCGATTTCCGGCGCTGCGCCAGCATTTACGCGGCGAAGATGGCCAGCTGCGCCGCTTCATCAACTTCTATGTGAACGAAGAGGATATTCGCTTCCTGGGCAATGAGAAGTACAGCTTCAAGGATGGCGATGAGGTGCTGGTGATTCCGTCGATCGCGGGCGGATGACAATTGGTTAACATGAAGTGAATCCCAAACGGCTCTCCTGTGCGGAGGGCCGTTTTGTTTCGGTTGAGTAACAAAATCAACAAAGGATTTGCAACGTTTTTGCACCAACTTCACCGTCCTCTTACAAAGATTTCCGGATACTACTCCCGTGATTACGCAGATTGGGAAGCGAGATCCGATCGTTCAATCAGCCGATTCCGCCGTCCAGGTGGAAAACCCGCAATCCACCTTTCTCTCAAGCTCATCTACAGTTTCAGCAAGGCCTCGGATTCATGCGGAGGTGGGGAAGTATCGCGTGCGGCTTGCGCAGAGTGTTGAGGATCGCGATGCTGCGTGCAGGCTGCGGTTCAAGGTATTCAACATCGAGATGGGTGAGGGATTGGAGAGTTCGTACCGGACAGGGCTGGACATGGACCACTTCGATTTGTTCTGCGAACACTTGCTGGTGGAAGAGAAATCGACGCGGCGGATTGTTGGGACGTATCGAATGCAGTCGGGCGCTACGGCAGAGCAGAATCTTGGTTATTACTCCGAGCAGGAGTTTTATTTCGCACCTTACGAGCCGCTGCGTGGAGGAATTCTGGAGCTGGGTCGGGCCTCGATCGATCGCGAACACCGCACGCCTGAAGTGCTGATTCTGTTGTGGAGAGGGATTGCGCAGTATGCTACCGACATGGGGCTGCGCTACCTGATTGGATGTTCGTCGCTTAACTCGCAGAAACCGGGCGAAGGCTGGCAGTTGTATCACCAGCTGGAGCACTATCGGGTTTCGCCAGAGTTCGCTACGGAGCCGACCTTGGCTTTCGCCTGCCTCGACGAGCAGGAGAGCCCGGACGCACAGCTATCGGATGGCTCTTCACGAAATTCGTTTCCCACGCTGCCCAAGGTTCCGAGGCTGTTGAGGACCTATCTGGCCATTGGCGCCCGCATCTGCGCGCCGCCGGCGTGGGATCGCGAGTTTGGCACCATTGATTTTCTGACCTTGCTCGACCTCAAGTTGTTGTCGCCCTCGGCGCGCAACCATTTTCTGGCTCCGCTGACCTCTTGACGTTCCGTGCCGCCCAGCGCGCTGTGGCACTGGGTTTTGCACTGGGAATCTGTGTTGTCCGCTACGGTTGGAGGCGTGTGCGCGGGCCTCTGACGCTGGAGGAGCGGGCGCTGTGGATGCAGGATGCGGGCAGGCGAGTTCTGACCGGCCTGGGCATCCGGTATCGCGTAGTGGGCACTGTGCCGACGCGCGGAGTCGTGGTGGCCAATCACCTGAGCTATCTGGATATTGTGATTCTGTCGGCGGCGATGCCGTGCTTTTTTGTTGCCAAGGCCGAAATCGGGGGGTGGCCGTTCTTTGGGGCGACCGCAAGGATGGGCGGAGCGATTTTTATTGATCGAGGAAGCCTGGCCAGCGCGGAGAAGGTGACATCGCTGATCTCGAGGCGCCTGGAACTGCCGGTGCCGGTGCTGTTCTTTCCGGAGGGAACGAGCACGGACGGAAGCAGCGTGCAGCGTTTTCATTCACGATTGTTCGAGCCGGCAGTACGCGCAGGGGTTCCGGTAACCGCGGCGGCGTTGCGTTACGTGCCAGGGAACGGCGAGCAAGAGCGCAGTCTGTGCTGGTTTGGAGACGATCCATTTCTGCCGCACTTGTTGAGAACGCTGGGCGCCGAGGATTTTACGGCAGAGGTGAAGTTCGGCGAGCCTCATGTCTATGGAGAGCGGCGCGCGGCGGCGAGAAGCACGCGCGCGGAAGTTACTGCATTGCGCCAAGGAGAATTGGTCGTGCAATGATCTTTGTGCGCTTTGCGCTGCAGCGGACCTGCTTGGAATTCATGAGGAACGGGACTCAAGTAGACTTCAAGCAAAGGAGCTTCCCCGATGCCTCTGCCGAACGATGAACGTGTTGTCGCTCTAGCCAATGACTTGCTGCAACAATTTGACCAGCTCTTTGGGCTGCACCCTGGCTTTCGCGCGGCTCATGCCAAAGGGCAGATGCTGACAGGGACGTTTACGCCTGCCGGCGGTGCGCAGTCGATCACGAAGGCGCCGCATGTTGTGCGGGCATCGACACCGGTGACGGTGCGGTTCTCGAATTCGACGGGGGTACCGCAGATTCCCGATAACGCGCCGGAAGCAAATCCGCGTGGGTTTGCGATCCGTTTCAACCTGGCCGAGCACGTTCACACGGATATTGTGAGCCATTCAACGGATGGGTTTCCGACTCGGGATGGAGCACAGTTTCTGGAGTTTTTGAAAGCAGTGGCTGCGAGCGGGGCCGACGTGCCGTCGCCCAAGCCGATTGAAGCCTTTCTGGGGTCGCATCCGGCAGCATTGGCATTTGTGCAGGCTCCCAAGCCGTTCCCGAGCAGCCTGGCGCGCGAGACCTATTTTGGCGTGACGGCATTTGCTTTTACGAATGAGGAGGGGCAGACACGGTATGGGCGATATCGGATTGTTCCTGAGCAGGGGAATGACTACCTGAGTGATGCGGCAGTTGCTGGCCTGACCGAGAACTATCACTTCGATGAGATTGTGGAGCGGGTGAAAAAGGGGCCGGTGCGGTTCAAGATTGCGGTGCAACTTGCCGGCTCGGACGACACGGTGGATGACGCAACCATTCACTGGCCGGAGACGCGGGAAGTTGCGGACCTGGGGACGTTGGAATTGACGGAGGTCGTCGAGGATAGCCTGGCACAGCAGAAGCACATCATTTTTGATCCGATACCGCGGGTAGATGGGATTGAGGCTTCAGCCGATCCGCTGCTGGAGCTTCGCGCGGCGATTTATCTGATCAGCGGACGACGCCGGCGGTCTGCCTAGGTTGATTTGATGGAGCCCGATGGGTAACCATCACCAAAGGGTTGGGCGGGGAGCGATTTTTTCGGACGGCAGCAATCGCGGTGATATCTTTAATTTCATCCCCGCGGCGCAATCCACTACGGGATGGTCGCTCCGGCCGCAAAGCACGCATTCAGCTCCACTTTTGGACGGTCAACTGAACCGCATGCAACTCTGTATCCCTGCAGGGCCTGCCGATGGTGTCGAGATTCAAGACCCAAAACTGATCGAATTGCGAGGATAAGTCCATGACGCAGTTCTACGATGCATCGGAAGCCAGCCGTGTCCTGACATTGGAAGAGATCACCAGCCTGACGGAGGGCGGGGGAACGCCGGCCGACACCTTGTTGAAGGTTGTTGCCTTGATCGCGACGCGGTTCAGGACGGATGTGTGTTCAGCATATCTGCTGGAGCCGGACCGGTCGAACCTGGTTCTGGCAGCGACACTTGGTCTGCATCCCCGCTGCATCGGTACATTGCGCATGCCGCTCAATGAGGGGTTGGCGGGACTGGTTGCTGAGAGGGTGATGCCGGTTGCCGTGGACGACGCGACGAAGCATCCGAGGTTTAAATACTTCAAGGATTCCGGCGAGGAAGAGTACCACTCGTTCCTGGGCGTGCCGCTGATCGATCGCGGCGTGTTGCAGGGCGTGCTGATTGTGCAGACGAAGGAATCGCGTGTCTGGCGGGACGATGAGATCCGCATGCTCGTGGAGGCGGCTGGGGAAGTGGCGCCGGTGGTGAGCGAGGCGCGAACTCTGGACAGGTTTATTGCGCCGGCACAGGAGCGGCTGTGGTCACTGGCGAGGAACCTGTGGTGGTGTTGGGACCACGAGTGTGTTGCGCTGTTTCGCGATCTGAACCCGACGCGTTGGCGCGAGCTGAATCAGAATCCTATCGCGTTGTTGAACGAGTTGCCGCTGGCGGAGATCGAGCATCGTTCGGCGGAGTTGTCGCTGCACAGCAGAATCAACTATGTCTATCGGCGGCAACAGGAGTATCTGAACGCGGATGCGACCTGGGGCGCCGAGCATGCGGGTGTTTTGCGCACGCGGCCTGTGGGGTATTTTTCCGCGGAGTTCGGTTTGCACGAGTCATTACCGATTTACTCGGGTGGACTCGGCGTGTTGGCGGGAGATCACATCAAGAGCGCATCGGACCTGGATATTCCGCTGGTCGGTGTAGGACTTTTCTACGGGCAGGGGTATTTTCTCCAGCGGTTGGATGGAAAGGGATGGCAGAAGGAAGAGTATGTCCAGACCGATGTGAACCAATGCGCGATGCAGCCGGCAATTGGCGAAAATGGCGAGCCGGTTGAGGTTCAGATCCAGACGCGCGGCGGTTCGATCCGAGCCAAGGTTTGGAGGGTGAAGGTTGGCCGATGCGATCTTTTGCTGTTGGACTCGAATGTGGAAGGGAACGCGCCAGAAGATCGCGAGTTGACGTCGCGCTTGTATGGCGGCGATGGAAGGACGCGTATTCGCCAGGAACTGCTGTTGGGCGTGGGAGGATTTCGAGCGCTGAAGGCGATGGGAATTTCTCCAGGCGTATTACATCTGAATGAGGGGCACAGCGGGTTTGCGGTGCTCGAAGCCATTCGGAATCGCATGCAGGAAGAGGGCATGGATTTTGTGACGGCGGCCAATCAGATTCCGCGCGAGGTGATCTTCACGACGCACACGCCGGTTCCGGCGGGGCATGACCGGTTCAGCCCGGAGTTGATGGAAGAGCATCTTGGACCGCTGAGGGACGAGCTGGGGATTTCGCACGACAACCTGCTGGGCTTTGGCCGGGTTAATCCTTCCGATTATGGAGAGCAGTTCTGCATGACGGTGCTGGGGCTGAAGCTTTCGCGCCGGGCGAATGCAGTGTCGAGCCTACACGGGGAAGTATCGCGGGCCATGTGGTGGAGTCTTTACCCGAACCAGCCGCAAGACTCTGTGCCGATAGGTCACATCACAAATGGCGTGCATGTGCCGTCGTGGCTGGCTCCGCAGATGTGCCGGCTTTACGATCGGCATCTTGGCGTGGGCTGGCAGACCAAGGGTGGTGCGGCACGCACGTGGGAAGGCATCGAGACGGTGGACGACGGCGAGTTGTGGGAGACGCATCTCTCGCTGAAGGCACGATTGCTGGAGTTTGTGCGCCGGCGTGCGTGCGAGCAGGCGGAGCGACGTGGTGAACCGCGGGAGGAACTGCAGCGGCTGAGCAAACTGCTTTCGCCGGATGCCTTGACGATCGGGTTTGCGCGAAGATTTGCGACGTATAAGCGGGCGAATCTGATTCTCAAGGATATTGAGCGCCTGGCGACGATGGTGAACGATCCGAAAAGGCCGGTGCAGTTTGTGTTTGCCGGCAAGGCGCACCCGCACGATGAACCGGGCAAGCGGGTGCTGCAGCAAATTGCTGAGCTGATGCGCGATGCGGAATTCTCAGACAGATTCGTCTTCGTGGAAGACTACGACATCAACGTGGGGCGATTCCTGGTGCAGGGCGCGGATGTGTGGCTCAACAATCCGCGGCGGCCGTTGGAAGCTTCGGGTACGAGCGGGCAAAAGGTTGTGCTGAACGGCGGTCTGAATCTTTCGGTGCTGGATGGCTGGTGGGCTGAGGCCTACGACGGGATGAACGGCTTCGCGATCGGCAAGGGCAGGACGCACAGCGATATGGATGTTCACGACACGCGCGATGGAGATGATCTATATCGCGTGTTGCGCGATGAATTGATTCCGCTCTACTATGACCGCGACCAGGATGGTCTGCCGGGCGGGTGGATCAAGCGGATGAAGCGCACGATCCGCACGCTGGGATGGAGATTCAACGCCGACCGCATGGTGATGGACTATACGCAGAAATGCTATATTCCGGCTGCAGGCGGGACATCGAGCGAGATTCGGCAGTTCTGCTGAAGAGATTTCGCAGGAGTGCACCGAGAAAAATGCGGCGGATGGGTTTACAGGAATTGGGTGGTTCCCAAGCGTATCCGTGGCAGTCTCGCAGCTGGTGTAGGATGCAAAGCAGAACTATCCACTCCTGAAAACATTGGCGATGTCCCGATCGCCTCGCCTGCACTTGGAGGTCACCTGATGGAAAGTCTTCATCGTCCCCCGTATTTCCATGCCTGTTGCTTTCTTCTCGCCGTTCTCGCGTTAAGCTCTTGCGCAATTGTCACTTTCGCTCAACAGACGGCACCGGCCGACATCGTGTTCAAGGGCGCCACGGTAATGACCGCAAGCCATGGCACGATTGAGCACGGCGCAGTCTGGGTGCATAGCGGGAAGATTGCCGGCGTTGGCGCAACCGTCGACGCACCACCGTCGGCGACTTTGGTGGATGCGACGGGAATGTGGCTGACACCCGGAATCATCGATCCACACTCGCATTCGGCACTGGACGGTGATGTCAATGAGGCGACCAGTCCGGTGACGCCGTCGATGCATATGATCGATGCATTTGATAACCGGAGCGCCGATCTGTATCGCGCGCTGGCGGGCGGAGTGACAACTGAACTGTTGCTGCATGGTTCGGCGAACATGATCGGCGGCCAGGCGGTGGTGATCAAGAACAAATTCGGGCTGGATCGCGATGCAATGTTGTTTCCCAACGCGCCGGGTTCGATCAAGTTTGCGTCCGGAGAGAACCCGAAGCGTGTATACGGGAGCAGGGACCAGCTGCCTTCGACACGGATGGGAAACTTTGAAGTCATGCGCATGGCCTTTGAGGATGCGCGGCACTACATGGCGGACTGGGACGCCTACGACGCGAAGGTGAAAAAGGGCGATAAGGATGCAGTGGCGCCGAAGCGCGATTTGAAGCTGGAAGCGCTGGCGAATGTGCTCCGCGGCAAGCTCTACGTGCAGATTCATTGTTATCGCGCCGATGAGTTCCTGACCGAAGAGGCAATGGCGAAGGAGTATGGATACAAGATTCGAGCCTTCCACCATGCGCTGGAGATGTACAAGGTAGCGCCACAGATTGCAGCGGACGGAACGGCGATTGCGACGTTCACGGACTGGTGGGGCTTCAAGGACGAAGCGCGCGACGCGATTCCGTGGAATGCGGTGATGTCGATGCGCAAAGGCGTGCGGGTGGCACTGAAGAGCGATTCGGACGATCATATTCGGCGGCTGAATGCGGAGGCCGGCAAGATGATCCATTACGGTGGGGCGACGGAGGATGAGGCGATCACGATGATCACCCTGAACCCGGCGTGGATTATCGGAGTTGATGATCGGGTGGGATCGATCGATGTAGGGAAGGACGCTGACCTGGTGCTCTGGAATCATGACCCGCTCTCGACGTACGCGCGCGCGATGAAGGTATACATCGACGGCGATCTGTTCTTTGACGCTTCGCTGCCTGGATGGGGGACAACGCACTTCAGCGGAGCGATGCATGACGGGGGTGATTTTGGAGCAAGCGAGGACGGGGAGGACGGACAGTGAGAGGCCTGATGCGGTTGGTTTCTATTATTCCCATCCTTGTCGTGGGCGCAGCACTGGCTGCGGAAGAACCGGCGAGTGCGCCCTCACAGTCGATTGCGATTGTTGGTGGACGGCTGCTGACGGTAAGTCATGGAACCATCGACAAGGGCGTCCTCCTTATTGTTGACGGAAAAATCGCGGCTGTGGGGCCGGAAGCATCGGTGAAGATTCCCAAGGGTGCGCAGGTCGTGGACGCCAAGGGAATGACCGTGTATCCGGGGTTGATTGATCCGGAGTCAAATTTTGGACTGACCGAGATCAGCGCAGATTCGGCAACGAACGATCTGGCGGAGCCATCGGACGAGATTATGCCGCACATGCACGTGGCAGATGCATTTCACTCCGAAACGGAGTTGATTCCGGTGGCCCGGCTGAACGGGGTCACCAATGCCGTGGTGGCGCCGGCCAGTGACGACTCCATTGCCGGGCAGGACATCTTCATTCAGCTCTTTGGAAGCCGGCAGCAGATGATGCTGGGAACAGACGTGGCGCTGGCGGTGAATTATGGTGCAGATCAGCGCCGGCGCGGCGGGCGTGGGGAAGGCGGGCATGCCAAGTATCCGTCGACACGGATGGGGTTGATCACGGAACTACGGCAGACTTTTCTCGACACGCAGGATTACATGGCGAAGAAGGAGGCCGCAGCAAAGAAGAGCGATGGCGAATTCAAGAGAGACCTGAAGTTTGAGGCGCTGATTCCTTATTTGAAAGGCGAGCGGCCGGTTGTGATTGGAGTGTACGAAGCGTACGACGTAGAGACGATCATGAAACTGGCGCAAGAGTTCCATCTGAAAGTGATTCTGAATCACGTCACGCAGAGCCAGGAGATCCTGGACGAGATTGCTGCCTACAAAGTCCCAGTGATCATCGGATCCATTTACGATGCGCCGCGAGCCAACGAACGCTATGACGCAGTATTTACGCTGCCGGCGGAGTTAGCGAAGCGCGGGGTAAAGATTGCGATCTCGTCGGCCGATGCTGGAGGCCCCGTAAGCAGTCATTCTTCGCGGAATTTGCCCTACGCCGCGGGATTTGCCGTTGCCTATGGGCTTCCCTACGATGATGCGCTTAAGGCGATTACGCTGAACGTTGCGGAGATGTTTGGATTCGGCGATAAGCTGGGTTCGCTGGATGTGGGAAAGACAGCGAATGTGGTGGTTGCCAACGGCGATCCTCTGGATGTTCGGACGGATGTAAAGCAGGTCTACATTCAAGGCGTGGCGGTACCGATGGTGAGCCGGCAGACGCAGCTGCGGGATGAGTACAGCAAATAATGTGCGGGGTTTTCAAGGGGAAACAATTCGTCGCGGCTGCTGACTCCCGGCGTTGCGTTCGAAGTGCCTTCGGGACTTCTCAGGCTTCCGCGGGTGGGGGAGCTGTGGAACCGCGCTGGACAAGGCTCGTGGAGACGAGGAATTCCCGCTGCATGGTGGGGCTGCCTGCCAATTCAGCTTGCTGGCGGAGAGCCTCAAAGGCCGCACGCGCGAGGTCTGCGCGGGAGAGCCGGATGGTGGTGAGCGGGGGAAGGGTGAACTCGGCAAAATCAATGTCATCGAGGCCGACGACCGAAAGATCCTGCGGTACGTGCAAGCCCTTGAGGTAGGCGGCACGCAGGACGCCGATGGCGGTCATGTCGTTGGAGCAGAGGATGGCTGTGGGACGCGAGGCGAGGGTCAGAAGACGGTCAAAGCCAGCAACGCCGCCTTTGAGCGTGTGATCGCACTCGATTATCCATTTCTTCTGGATGGTTAAGCCCGCGGCTTCCATGGCGGTGCGGAAGTCATTTTCGCGGGTGACGGCCGAGTGGATTTTGTGCGGGCCGGCGAGGAAGGCGATCTTGGAGTGTCCGAGCTGCGCCAGGTGATCGATGGCGGCGCGGATGCCGGAAGTGTAATCGAGCAGAATGGTGCTGGCCTTGGGGTCGCTCAGCTTGAATTCGGCGAGGACGATGGGGATGTCGTGGAAAGCCAACTGATCGAGAACGGGTTCTTCTTCGCCGAAGGTGAGCATGGCCACACCCTCGACTTTGCGTTCGATCATGCGGCGCACACAGGTGGTGAGGACGGCGGGATCGCTGTTGGAAGAGCTGACCAGGATCTCGTAGCCGTGAGCCACCGCGATTTCTTCGAAGTTTTGAATTAGCTCAGGAAAGAATGGGTTGGTAATGTTTTCGACGATGATGCCGAGGATGCGACTGCGGCCCGAGACGAGGCTGCGCGCGTGGGTGTTGGGGAAGTAGTTGAGCTGCTCGATGGCCTGCCATACGCGTTTGGCGAGGCGCTCGCTTACGACGGGAGCGCCGTTGATGGTGCGCGAAACGGTTGCGATGGAGACTTTCGCCAGGGCGGCCACTGCGCGAATATCGGGCGTTTTGTCAGCGGGCTTGCGAGTTCCTCTTCGTGCCACGGACCCATCCTAAGAGAGAAGGTGCAAAAGGCGAAACAAGTGTGACGGAAAGTACAGCACGGCGGTTCCTGCGATTATAGGTCCTTGATGCCAGTTGCTTGAAGATGCAAGCCTCGCGAGTTAGGAGCTTTCAGAAAGCAGCAGGCGAAGATCGCGCAGATTTTGCCCGGTTGGTCCAGTCACGACCGAGTCTCCCAATGCGGTGAAGAGAGGACAGGCATTGAAGGTGCGAAGAGACTCTTCGGGATCATATCCGAAGGCGCGTGCCCGTTCGGCAGTGGTGGGATCGGCGATAGCGCCGGCGCTCCGGGTATTTCCGTCGATGCCGTCGGAACCTGCACTGAGAACAGTCAGGAGCGTGTTGGGGTGTTTGGCCAGTTCGAGCGCACAGGCGAGGGTGAACTGCTGATTGCGCCCGCCTGCTCCGGGTGCGCGATCCATCGTGACAGTGACTTCGCCGACAGAAATGAGACAGAGGCGGCGATGGAGCACGCGTAATTCATGAAAGCGCTCGAGGAGATAGCGGGAAGCTTCGGCATAGTCCCAATCGTCGCAGGAGTTATCGACGGCCACAAAGAAGCCGGCGCGCTGAGCGAGAATGCGGGCGTTTTCGACGAGATCGTGGCTGGATAAAAGAACCTCAAACACGGAGTCGCGGAAAGCTTCCTGCTCGCCGGACATGGTTGCTGAAGCAGTGATGGAGCGCGCGGCGGCCGTTCCAAAGAGCGGAAGCCTAGGCAGGATGGTCGTCTTCCAGCTTTTATTGCCGGGGGATTCCGGGAGGTCTTCACGTTCGAAGAAGGCGCGAACGGGCGCGGGGAACTTTGCCAGGAGTTTGTATTTTTCGAGGATGTCGCGAACGTCGTCGACAGTTGTGTGATCGGGCGAAGTGGGTCCCGAGGACAGGGCATCAAGGGTGCGGAGGGGTACGTCGGGAAGGAGGATCGAAACTTTCTGCGATTCCGGGGCGGCGAGCGCGAGGCGACCACCCTTCACCGCGGAGAAGTGCTTACGCAGGGTGTTGATTTCGTTGATGGGCGCGCCCGAGGCGAGCAGAGCCTGGTGGAACACCATTGTGTCGGAGAGAGTGATTTCGCCGGCCAGCGGCAGGTCAAACATGGCCGAGCCGCCGCCGGAGATCAGGAAGAAAACGAGCGTATCTTTGCGCGCCTTTTTGAGCATGGCAAGGGCAGCGCGCGCTGCGGCGAAGGAGTCTTCGTTGGGCAACGGATGTCCGCCTTCGAAGTAGCGGATGCGCCAATTGCGCTTTTTGGGCAGGGACTCGGCACAACAGATGCCTCGGAGGCCTTTGCGACGTTTCATGCGGTCGAGTAATACGTCGAGCATCGGGCCGGCGGCTTTGCCAAAGGAGATGACGAAGATGCGCTTGTAGTGCGGAAGGTGAATGGTGTCTGGGCCGATGCCATCGGGGAGAAGACGCTTGAGAGTGGCCGCCTCGAATCGGATGCGGCGATCGAATGCGGATTCGATGTCGCAGGCTTTGATGGCTCCGGTGAAGATTTCAGCAGCTTCGGCGTGGAGTGAATCCAGAGCGGTATCGCTCACGGGTGTCATGGCAGTTGTTCCTTGCACCAACCGGCGAGGGTGTTCTGCATCGCTTCGAGTCGGCCGGAGAAAAAGTGATCGGCGCCCGGTATGAGCACCAACTTTTTGGGTTCGGCCGTGGTGGCGGCCACCTGATTGAGGTCAGTGACGGGCGCAAACGCATCCCGGTCTCCACTGACGAACAGCTTGGGAATTGAGCAATGAGAAAGGAAGGAATAGCGGTATTCATGGCCTTCGGCGCGAGTGGGAAGCCCAAGCGCAGCGACGGCGCGGACGTTGCGCTTGCCGGAAGAAGAGGGTGAAGAGTGGCAACAAGCCATCAGGGACATTGCGGCTCCAAAACTGAAGCCGACAACGAGGAGCGGACAATTGTATTCGTTTTCAATCCAGGACAAAGCTGCCAACACATCTTCGGTTTCAGCGGTCCCGTCGTATGTGCCCTCGCTCAAACCGGTTCCGCGAAAGTTGAAGCGGAGAACCGGCAAGCTCAAGCCGAACTCCGGCGCATTGAGCGCCTTCATCGCGTGATACACCACCTTGTTGTGCATGGTGCCCCCGCCTTTGGGATGGGGATGACAGACAACTGCGGCGCAGGGGGCGAGGGGCGAACCCTCATTCAGGAGGGCCTCAAGCCTCCCGGCAGGGCCCACGAGTTCTACGCTGCGCAAGACTGCGGTTCCCGGCGATTTTTCCGGAGCCAGCGATCCGTTTTTGGCGGTCATTCCACAGATCATTCTACTCGCATTCGCGGACTGAAAACACGGGATTGAGCCCGGATAAAACGATGCAGCAGTGCATTGAAGGCGGAGAGTAGTGCAATGTCCTGATTTACGTGGCTTGACGGGAGCGTGCGGTATTCTGGCTGCATCATGTCTGCAAGCCAGCCCATTGATCCCATCCAATTTACGCATGATCTGGTCGACATTGAATCGACCACTTATAACGAAGGGGCCGTCGGTGATTTTCTGGCGGAGTTTCTTTCGGGCAGGGGCTGGGAGGTGGAAAAGACGGCTGTGCCTCAGCCGTTGGACGGGAATGCAGGGGTTGCCCGCTGGAACGTCTATGGGGGCCCGGCGGGTCAGGCGCCGGACCTGGTGTTTTCGACGCATATGGACACGGTGCCGCCATACATCCCGTTCCGTGAAGATGCCGAGTTTATGTATGGGCGTGGAGTTTCCGACGCCAAGGGGATCATCGCAGCGCAGGTGGCAGCGGCCGAGCGGTTGAGGAGCGACGGATACAAGGTTGGCGTTTTATTTGTCTCCGGCGAGGAACGCGATTCTGCTGGAGCAAAGGTTGCGAACGAGAAGCCGAAGGGTAGCCGGTTTCTGATCAACGGCGAACCGACGGATAACCGTCTGGCGCTGGCTTCGAAGGGAGCGCTGCGCGTGTGGGTAAAAGCCACAGGGAAGATGGCGCATTCGGCATATCCCGAACTGGGCGACAGCGCGGTGCACAAGCTGATAAAAGCTCTCGACAATCTGCTGGCTATCGAACTTCCGGTGACTGAAGACGTGGGGCCGAGCACACTGAACATCGGGATTGTGCATGGCGGTCATGCGCCGAATGTGATTGCGGATAAAGCGGAAGCGCAATTGCTGATACGACTGGTGGGAGATTCGGCACCTGTCCGCGCGGCGGTTCTGAAGGCTGCGGAAGGATTGGCGGAGGTTGACTTCACACTGGAGATCCCATTTGTTCGGCTGAAAGCAGTGGAGGGGCTTCCGACGATGATTGCGAAGTTCACGACGGATATTCCGCAACTGAGCAATTGGGGCGAGCCGTTACTTCTGGGTCCAGGATCGATTCACGTTGCGCATACGCCTTTTGAAAAGCTGGCAAAGAAGGAGCTTTTGGAAGCGGTAGAGTTGTATTGCAAGGTGGGCCGGCAATTGCTTGCATAGGACCACAAACGTTACATCAAATCCGTTGAGTATCTTTTAGGAGCATTGATCATGACGGCATCAATTTATGACATTCCGGTACGCAAGATCACGGGCGAAGACGCCTCGCTGGGCGAATTCAAAGGCAAAGTTCTGCTGGTAGTGAACGTGGCTTCGAAGTGCGGGTTAACGCCGCAGTATGACGGGCTGGAAAAGCTCTATGAACTCTACAAGGGGCAGGGGCTGGTGGTTACGGGTTTTCCGGCGAACGACTTTAAGAGCCAGGAACCGGGCAGCGATGCTGAGATTCAGACGTTCTGCACAGGAAACTTCGGCGTGAAGTTCCCGATGTACAGCAAGATCACGGTGGTGGGTGCCGACAAGCATCCGTTGTACAAGGCGCTGACGGGCGCCCAGCCCACGGCGTTGAGCTTCTCTGAAGTTCCCTTTGCGAAGAAGCTGAATGGGTACGGCATTGAAACGAACGAAGCGCCGGAGATCTTGTGGAATTTTGAGAAATTCCTGGTGAACCGGGAAGGCGATGTGGTGAAGCGCTTCTCGCCAGATACGGAGCCGGATTCGCCGGAGCTTGTTGCGGCAATCCAAGAGGAGCTTGCGAAAGCATAGTCGCGTGGCGGTTCCATCGTTGCGCCGGCGGGGCGGGTGACGCCCTCCTGAGCGGACGTATATTCTCAGCACATGGCCGCGCATGATTCGACAACTGCCGGCGCCGTGAATCAGCTGGACACCGCGGCGTCTTCCTACCTTCGTTCAGCGCGGCATCAGCCAGTGCAGTGGCATCCATGGGGCGAAGAAGCGTTCGCTCTCGCCCAGCGCGAAAACAAGCCTATTTTGCTGGACATTGGCGCGGTGTGGTGCCACTGGTGCCACGTGATGGATCGCGAGTCCTATGAAGACGCTGAACTGGCGCGGACAATCAACGAAAACTATGTGGCGATCAAGGTCGATCGCGACGAGCGGCCGGATGTGGACACGCGCTACCAGGCGGCAGTGTCGGCGATCAGCGGGCAGGGCGGCTGGCCGCTCACCGGATTTTTAACACCGGATGGTCGACCGTTTTTTGGCGGGACCTATTTTCCGCGCGATGACCGTTATGGACGGCCTGGCTTTGGGCGGGTGCTACTGACGATGGCGCAGGTCTGGCGGGACCGTCGGGAGGAGGCACTGGAATCTGCGGCCAGCGTGATGGCCGCGATTGAACACAACGAAGGCTTTTCTGGCCGGGGCGGCGAGCTGACGCTGGTGCTGAGCGAGAAGCTGGCGGCGTCAGCGCTGGCGCAATTTGACGCGCGGAACGGCGGATTTGGTTCGCAGCCCAAGTTTCCGCATCCTGCGGCGCTGGACCTGTTGCTGCAGGTTGCACGGAGCAGGAACAGCGACGAGGCGCGAACTGCTTTTGAGGTGACACTCGAGAAGATGGCGCGCGGCGGCGTGTATGACCAGCTTGCGGGCGGATTTCATCGTTATAGCGTGGACGAGCTTTGGGTGGTGCCGCACTTCGAGAAGATGTTGTACGACAACACCGAACTGCTGCGGAATTACGTTCATGGGTTTCAAAGTTTCGTGCGCGAGGACTTTCGGCAGACGGCTCTGGAGATTGTGGGTTGGCTGGACGCGGTGATGACCGATCGCGAGCGCGGCGGATTTTACGCGTCGCAGGATGCGGACATCAATCTTGACGACGATGGAGATTACTTTACCTGGACGCTGGACGAGGCGCGCAAGGCGCTGCAAGGCGAGGAATTGGAAGTTGCAGGTCCTTACTGGGACATTGGCGAGCTCGGTGACATGCACCACGATCCGACGCGCAACGTGCTGCATCGAAAATTTACTCTCGATGAAGTGAGTGCAAAGACCGGCCTTACGCAGGATGAGGTGCGGAAGCTCGTTGACTCAGCACATGGAAAGCTGTTGGCTGTGCGGGCGACGAGACCGACGCCGTTCATCGACCGGACGCTCTACACGGGCTGGAACGCAATGGCGGTGACGGCCTATCTGGAAACAGCACAGGTATTGAGGCTTGATGAGGCACGGACGTTCGCGCTGCGGACGCTGGATAGACTGTTGGCTGAAGCATGGGATGGCGCGGAGAGCCTTCGTCATGTGATTGGCTACCCCGAAGATGCAGCCCCAGCCGTGCCGATTGCCGGGACACTCGACGACTACGCATTTGTTGTGAATGCGTGCATCGATGGCTGGCTGGCCTGCGGGACGATGCGGTATTACGAAGCGGCAGTGAAACTCGCGGATGCGATGATCGAACGATTTTATGACCGCACATCCGGCGCGTTTTACGATGCCGCGACGCCCGCGAAAGGGGAGACGCCCCTTGGGGCGCTGAGTACGCGACGCAAGCCGCTGCAGGATTCTCCAACTCCGGCAGGTAATCCAACGGCTGCTACGGCTCTGCTGCGTCTTGAAGCGCTGTCGGGCCGGAACGATTTGCGAGAGGTGGCGGAAGACACGCTGAGCTCGTTCGCGGGGATTGTGGAGCACTTTGGACTTTACGCGGGCAGTTATGGGCTTGCGCTGGAGCGGCTGCTGCAGGATCCGGTGCAGGTGGTGATCATTGGCGAGGGTTCGGAGGCGGACAGACTGGAAGCGACGGCTGTTTCGGGGTACGCCGTGAACAAGACGGTGATTCGCTTGAAGCCGAACAAGGTTTCCGCGGGAAGTCTTCCGCCGGCGCTGGCCGAGACGCTGTTGCAGGTGCCTAAGCCGAAGGGAGCCGAAGCATGGGCGATGGTGTGCAGAGGACGTACCTGTCTTCCGCCGATTGCAGATTCGGACGCACTGGTGCAGGCGCTTACCGAAGACAAATGAGCATCTAGCTGGATTCTCCGCTGAAGGGGTTGGTTTCCTGCGGCTTGATTGTGGTGGGGTCGCGGTGGGGCGGAGCTTCGTGCGCCGTACCGGTGGGCGATCCTGCTGTTGAAGGTTCGATGGTGTGCTTTCCCGTGACGCGGTCGATGAAGGAATTGAACACGCGGTTGGGGTCGCCGGGCAGCAGGTGATTTTCTTCGAGGGCAATGCGGACGCGGCGCTGGAATTCGCGCGTAGGGGCGTACTGCTGCGTGGCCTTGGTCTTGAAGACGACAGGGAAGATGAGCTGAGAGCCCTTCATGGAATCAACGCCGAGGATCTGCGGGTCGGTAATGAAGACGTCCTTGAATTGGTCGCTGGTGCGAATGTCCATGGCGATGGTTTTGAGCAGATCGAGAACCTTGTCGGGGTTGGCGGAGAAGTCGACGCTCACGTTGATTGTGGCTACGGAGAAGTCGACGCTCTGGTTGGCGACGGTGGTGATCTGCGAATTGGGGATAACGAACAGCGTGCCATCGCCTCCTCGAACCGTGGTTTTGCGCAAGGTCATGGTTTCAACAGTGCCGGTAAGGCCGGCCAGCGTAACGACGTCGCCGACGTTGAATTGATCTTCGATGAGGATCATGGTTCCGTTGAGCATGTCCTTGACCATGCTTTGCGCGGCGAGGCCGACGGCGACACCGGCGACGCCTGCGGAGGCCAGAAGGGGCGCCAGATTGACGCCCACGGCGTCGAGAAACTGGAGGCCGGCGATGGCCCCGATAATCGCAAGTCCTGTGGTTCGAATGACACCGGCGAGAGTACGGACCTGGGAAACGCGGCTCTTTCCTGCGGCATGCTGTTCAGCAATATAGATCATGCGGGCTGTAAGAAGCCGCAATAAACGATTGAGAACAAAAGCGATAAGTATAACGACGAGAAGATGGGGAAGCTTGCTGCGGACGAACTCCTGGGTATCTGTTGCCCACTCATCGAGGACTTTTCCCATGAACCGATCCTGAGAAAGCCAGCCGGAGGTGAACGTGAGTAAAAATGGGTGCATACCAACACTCCTCTTTCTATCTATACTGTGCCCAGACTGGGCGGAATTTTGGGGACCGCTCAAAACTTCGCTGCTCGCCTTCCGAGGGAATTGGTCATCCAATGATTTAACCGGGGAGGATTCCCATGCAAAGAAGTCTCATTGAGAAGCGGCAGATGCGACATGGCCTCGAGTTTGGCGCCTCGCGACGCTCCTGGTTTGTCCGAGCCGGCGGGTGGGTATTTTTTCTCTGCCTGGTTGTTTTCACGGGAACCTTGGAACAAGGCCAGGAACCGTCCCAGAGCAGCCCGAATCCGCCTGTGCTCAACTCAGATGCAGTTGGTCTTGCCAGCGTCACTCCGGAATTGAAGCAGGGGAACGCCGATGCGGGAAAACAAGGAGTCGCACCCGCCACCTCCGAGCGCAAGAAGCAGCTTTCCGATGACAGCGCGAAACTGCTGGTGCTAGCCATCGCGTTGAAGGCGGAAGTGGACAAGTCGAGCAAGGATACGCTTTCACTCCAAGTAATTCGCCGGGCAGACGAGGTTGAGAAACTGGCGCGAAGCCTCAAGGAACATATGAAGCCGGCTGCAGGCGCCAGCCAGGTGCGCGGACAATGAGGTTGGGATCCGTACATGGATGCAAGGCCGGAACGGCGGAGAGGGCACGGCCGAGCGGAGATCGAAAGGAGCTTCTATGAGGAGCATCCGGAGAGATACCGAAGAGCGGAAGCGGACAGTGGAACGGCTGTATCGTTGGCGGGGATCTTGTCTTTGGGGAAGCATGGTTGTGTTGCTTTTCTCCTTGATTGTCTGCCTCACGCGTTCCTTAGCTCAACAGCTTCCACCGACACCGCCGCCGCATCCGATTCTTTTGCCGCAGGCGAACCGGCTGCCGGATGTGAACGCGCAAATGGTGATGAAGCAGCAACTGCAAACGAAGAAGGATTTTGATGCGGCCAATACGCTGCGCCAAAAGCAGATTGGCGACGATTCAGTAAAGTTGCTGATCCTTGCCAAAGACCTTAAAGCGCAGATGGATCTTCTCGGGGACAAGCCAGTCCCGGAGCGGCTTCAGCGGGAAGCTGCTGTGATTGAGCTTTTGGCGCACGACGTGCAGACACGCATGACGTTGACGGTTGGGGGAAGTTGAGCACAAGGACTCTCCTGGGTTGCCAGCAGCAGGCAGCCTGATACTTTTTTCAGGCAGAGAAGGGCTGATGAACGGGTTGGAATCCAGATTCGGCGTTCAGCTGGGGCGCACGGCATTGTGTTTCGCGCTGGTACTTTTCTGCGGGATACAAGCGGCAGCGCCGGCAGGACAGGAATCGCCATCCAACGGCCTCAATCAGCGTTTGAACAATCCCACCAACCCCTTTGACACTTTTTCAGATCAGGATCCGGTATTTGTCGCCAAACAGCTCCGTGCGCTGAATGCGGACCGGCAAAAGTCCATGGTTTCGGATACGAATCGCCTGGTGCAACTCGCCAGGGAGCTGAATGCGGAAGCCGGTAATGAGGCCGGAGAGGCCTCCATGCCGGACCGGTTCCGCAAATTGGCGGAAATTGAGAAACTCGCGCGTAACGTCAAGCAAAAGATGAGTTTCGCTGGAGCGGGCGGCCCAATTGTTTCGCCTCCCTTTTCGGGGCCCCTTCGATAGGTTGGAACGGAAAGACGAGCGTTAAGGCGCCTGGAAACGTGGCCCTTCGGGGTCATAGGAAATTTCCCACGCCGGTTGCTACAATCGTGTGTCTGAGCATTGAAAGCCAGTTCTGGGGGTTAAGGGAATGGGACTTGCGGTTTCCGCCGCTCGCGTGACAGAGGCGATCGCTTCCTCTGGCAGCCTAACCCCGCAACAGCTCATTGAAATTTATCGCTTGATGTATCTATCGCGTCGGATCGACGATCGCGAGATTATGCTCAAGCGGCAGCAGAAGACGTACTTTCAAATCTCATGTGCGGGGCATGAAGCCCTGCAGGTGGGCGCAGCCCTGGCCCTGCGGTCGGGGTATGACTGGTTCTTTCCTTATTACCGTGATCGTGCGTTATGCCTATCCCTGGGAGTAACAGCAGAAGAGATGTTTCTGCAGGCGGTTGGGGCGGGCACGGATCCTGCGAGCGGCGGGCGGCAAATGCCGACCCACTGGAGCAGCAGGCCGCATCACATCGTGAGCACATCTTCTTCCACGGCGACGCAACTGCTGCATGGCGTGGGATGCGCCGAGGCAGGACGCTACTTCAGCAGACACCCTGAAGCCGCCGCGAAGGCAGAAGGCGATTACCGGGCATTGCGCGAAGTGGAATTTCACCCGGACGAAGTGGTGATGGTCTGCGTGGGTGAGGGTTCCACGTCGCAGGGCGAATTCTGGGAAGCGCTGAATACGGCCTCGAATCAAAAACTGCCAGTCATCTTCTGTGTGGAAGACAACGGTTATGCCATCAGCGTTCCAGTGGAAGTGAATACGCCGGGCGGGAATATTTCAAAGCTGGTTGCCAACTTCCCCAATTTTCACTTTGCGGAGATTGACGGGACGGATGCAGAAGTTTGCCTGCGGGCGTTTCAGCAAGCGGCAGCGTATTGCCGTGAAGGGCATGGTCCCGCGCTGGTGCACGGGCATTGCATCCGGATTTACAGCCATTCGCTTTCAGACGACGACAAGCTTTACCGTTCGGCGGCGGAACGGGAAGCGGACGCGTTGCGCGACCCGCTGGCGAAGATGCAGATGCGGCTGCTGCGCGAAGGTATTTTGAACGCAGAGGAGATCACTGCGCTGGAGCAGAAACTCGCTCGCGAAGTGGAAGATGCAGCCGAGCGCGCACTGCAGGCGCCTCTGCCGGAAATTGCAAGCATTACGAAGCATGTTTACTCGGAAGATCTGGACCCGACGAACCCTGCAATTGCGACGGTGCCAGCGAAGCCTGGCAGCGGAAAGGCTGCCGCGCCGCGGACGATGGCTGACCTGATCAATGCGAGCCTGCGCGACGAGATGCGGCGCGATCCAAGAATTGTGGTGTATGGCGAAGACGTGGCCGATGCCAGCCGTGAAGCTGCGCTGGCAGAAGTTAAGGGCAAAGGCGGCGTCTTCAAATTGACTGCCGGGCTGCAGACGGAGTTTGGCTCGGAGCGGGTGTTCAACTCGCCGCTGGCGGAAGCGAACATTGTCGGCAGGGCAGTGGGCTATGCCGTACGCGGGATGAAGCCGGTGGTCGAGATTCAGTTTTTCGATTACATTTGGCCGGCAATGCACCAGATTCACAATGAGCTTGCATTGATGCGGTGGCGTTCCAACGGCGCATGGGGCGCACCGGCCGTGATTCGAGTGCCCATTGGCGGCTATTTGACGGGCGGCGCGATTTATCACTCGCAATCGGGAGAAAGTCTTTTTACGCACATTCCCGGATTGCGTGTCGTATTTCCGTCGAACGCGCTGGATGCCAACGGGCTGTTGCGGACAGCGATTCGCTGCGATGATCCAGTTCTGTTCCTGGAGCATAAGCGGCTCTATCGAGAGGCGTACGAGCGAGCGCCGTATCCGGGGCCGGACTTTGCGATTCCATTTGGCAAGGCGAAGGTTGTTCGTCCGGGCACGGATATTTCGCTGATCACTTACGGTGCACTGGTTCCGCGCGCGTTGCAGGCGGCCGAGAGGGCTCGACGCGAAGATGAGATCGATGTTGAGATTGTCGATCTTAGGACGTTAAGCCCTTACGACTGGGAAGCAATTGCGACATCCGTACGCAAGACCAGCCGGGTGATCGTGGCCCACGAAGACATGTTGAGTTGGGGCTATGGCGCAGAAATTGCCGCGCGTATAGCCGACGAGCTTTTCGACGACCTTGACGCGCCCGTGCGTCGGATCGGCTCGATGGACACGTTTGTGGCGTATCAGCCGAAGCTGGAAGATGTCATTCTTCCGCAGCCAGAGACGATATTGAAAGCCATTCGCGACCTGCGATCGTATTAGGCTGTCGCTGGAAGCACTACGGCTTTTTCAGCAGGGCATCCACTGCAGCCTGAAGGGATGAGAAGCGCGCATCTGCGCGGTCGGCAGCTTTCTCCCATCCCGGCTTTCGTCTCGCTGGATCGCCTTCGATAAAGATGGTTCTCATTCCCAGGCGCTTTCCGAATTCGATATCGGACGACGAGTCGCCCAACATGATGCTGCTTGCGGCATTGATATCGGGGAAGTCGCGCTGTGCCTGAACAAACATGCCGGGTAGAGGTTTCCGGCAATCGCAAGCGCTTTTGTCGTGAGGACAAAAGTAGAAGCCGTCGATGTGCGCGTTCTGGGTAAGGAGATTTTCCTGCAAGCGTCGATGGATGGCTTCCACATCCTTGCCTGAATACAAGCCGAGTGCGACACCGCGCTGATTTGATGCGACGAGGACGCGCTTGCCGGCACGATTGAGTTTTTGGATGGCCTCGGGAACGCCGGGCAGCAAGTGGAACTCCTCCCACCGCGTGACGTAACTTCCTTCAGGCATCTTCTCGTTCACCACGCCATCCCGGTCGAGGAAAATGGTAACGAATGTGCCATCGGAAACACTGTCAGTGGAGTTATTCACCACGCTATGATAGCAACAACGATGCGCACTTTCGCGGCCCGGCATAAGGTGGGTTCGCGCCGATTTCGATGGAGCGGCACAGTGATTGGAGAACTACACAAGGTTATCCACGATATCGAACATCAGTGGGCCGGCAAGCGGCTCCTGGTGGTTGGCGATGTCATGCTCGACAAGTACATCTGGGGCGATGTGGGGCGCATTTCGCCGGAAGCTCCGGTGCCGGTGGTACGGGGTACCAAACACGAGGAAAAGGCAGGCGGCGCGGCCAACGTAGCCATGAATCTGGCGCGCCTGGGTGCAAAAACTGTTGTTGCGGGACTGACCGGCGGCGATGAGGATGAGTGGCTTCTTGCGACACGCCTGCGAGAAGTGGGGGTTACACCTCATTTCACGACTGCGGAAGGATTCCCCACGATCAGCAAGACGCGCATTTTGGGTGGCCGCCAGCAGATGTTGCGTCTAGACGTTGAGCGGATCGGAACAATACCACAGTCGGCTCTGGACCATTTGCGCGACAAGTCCTTGTCGCTGCTGCCGGGTTCCCATGCGCTGGTGCTGTCGGACTATGCCAAGGGCGCGTTGAATCGCGAACTTTGCCAGGCGCTGATTGCAGAGGCGCGCAGACTGGGCATTCCGATCATCGTCGATCCCAAAGGGGCGGATTATACGGGCTATAAAGGCGCGACGACCATCAGCCCGAATCGCAACGAGCTGGCACGCGCGACGCGGATGGACGCTGAAGACCTGGAAGCGATGCTGACTGCTGCAGAGGCCATGGTGACGGATCTTGAGCTCGAATTTATGACAGCGACCCTGAGCGAAAAAGGCATAGCGCTGATTCGTCCGGGCAATCGCTTTGTTGCGCCTGCGGTAGCGCGCCAGGTCTTCGATGTTTCGGGTGCTGGAGATACCGTGGTTGCGGTGCTGGCGCTTTGCCTTGCCTCTGGATTGCGGCCTGAGACCGCGGTTGAACTTGCGAATGTGGCCGCGGGGATTGTGGTGGGCAAGGTGGGAACTGTGCCGGTGGAGAAGCACGAACTTCTCGCCGCGCTGAACCCGCAGATTGCATTGCATGGAGAAGACCGGGTGATGTCGCTGGACGAACTTGGGAGTCGGGTGGGCCTATGGAAGGCAAACGGCGAAAGAGTCGTCTTCACCAACGGATGCTACGACTTGCTGCATGTGGGTCACATTACGCTGCTGGAACAGGCGCGGCGCATGGGCGATCGCCTGATTGTAGCGATCAACAGCGATGCTTCTGTGCGCGGTCTCAAGGGGCCGACGCGGCCTATCGTCGGCGAACAGGAGCGAGCGCGTGTGCTTGCGGCATTGGCGGCGGTGGATGCAGTGGTGATCTTCGAAGAAGAGACGCCGCTTGAGGTGATTGTTGCCGTGAAACCGGACGTGCTCGTGAAAGGCGGGGACTACAAGGCCGAGGATGTAGTCGGGGCAAAAGAGATCGAGTCCTGGGGCGGCGAAGTGAAGATTGTCCCACTCGTCGAGGGCTATTCAACGACCCGGTTGATTGAGAAGGGCGCAAGCCGTTAACTTGCAGCGCTTAAGGCTGTGCCCAGATACAATATGGGGATGGAATCATCGACCCAGGGCCGACCGGTAACCTGCAATGCCAAGGTGGTCACGCCGGCATGAAGCGATTCTTTCGCCTCATCGGGTACGGGTTGCCCTACACGCTGCAGTGGCTGCCCGGAGTTGTCTTTCTGGCCGCGGTTGGCGTACTCGACACCTTTCGCATTCTTCTTCTGCAGCCGATCTTCGACCAGGTTCTGAGGCCGGATACTCCCGAAGGCCCGATCATCCTAGGACTGGCGAAGAGCCGATGGCACTTTGACCTAAGGCTTTTGATTCCTCATTTTCTACACATCCATAACGCATGGGATGTAGTGGCGTTTGCGCTGGTGACGGCGACCCTGGCCAAAGGGATCTGCGACTACCTGGGGACCTACCTGGTGAACTATGCAGGTTTCGGCACGATCACGGATCTACGGAATCATCTCTACGAAACCACTCTGCAGCGCTCTTCGAGTTTCTTCCATCGTCATGCCACGGGCACGATTCTTTCGACGCTGATCAATGATGTGGACCGAGTGCAGAACGCGCTGAGTTCGGTGATTGGCGAGTTTCTGCAGCAGCTTTTTACGTTTTTGGTCGGACTGGTTTTCGTGATCCGGCTGGGCGGCTATTTGAGCTGGGCGCTGGTCCTGTTCATTCCGGTGGTGATCACTTCGGCGCGCAAGATTGGCAGAGAAGTGCGGACCCGCACGAGGTCCGGCCAGGACAAGCTGGCGGAGATCCAGAACATTCTGCATGAGACGGTGACGGGCAACCGCATAGTCAAAGCCTTCAATACCGAGCTTTGGGAAATATTGAGATTCAAGAATGCGGCGAAGCGGCTGTTTCGCGCCAACCTGCGCAGTGTGCGCATTCAATCCATCAGTTCGCCGCTCATGGACACGATTGGCGCCATTGCCATTGCCATGTTTCTATTTATCGGGCGCAACGAGATTCTGCATGGGCGCATGACGATGGGTCTTTTTGGCGCCTTCATCATTTTGCTCTTCAAGCTCTACGATCCGGTCCGTAAATTTGCTTACTTTTACAACAGCTTCCAGCAGGCGATGGGTGCGTCGGCTTCGATTTTCGTTTTCTTCGATGCGACAGATGATGTGAAGGAGCGGCCGCGCGCCGAGGCTCTGAAGGGGTTCAGCCAGTGGATCCGGTTTGAGGATGTTGGCTTTTACTACTCAACGGAGGAAGGCGAGAGCCAGATTTTGCATCATGTTGAGCTCGATGTTCGGGCAGGCGAGGTGCTGGCACTGGTGGGACCGAGCGGCGCGGGGAAGTCAACGCTCGTCAACCTGATCCCACGCTTTTTCGATGTGTCGACGGGGCGAATCATGATCGATGGCCACGATGTGCGCGATCTGACGCTGGGGTCGCTGCGACGGCAGATTGCCCAGGTGACGCAGGAGACGATCCTGTTTAACGACACGGTGCGCAACAACATTGCCTATGGTCAGCCCGACGTGAAGCTGGCGCTGGTGGAGCAGGCGGCGCGCAATGCGCTGGCGCACGAGTTTATTTCGAAGATGCCGCAGGGCTACGACACGGTGCTTGGCGAAAAGGGATTTCGGCTTTCGGGTGGGGAACGCCAGCGGATAGCGATTGCGCGTGCGTTGCTGAAGAACTCGCCGATTTTGATTCTGGATGAGGCGACATCGGCGCTGGACGCAGAGAGCGAATCGCTTGTGCAGGAAGCGTTGGCGAACTTGATGAAAGACCGGACGGTGGTGGTGATTGCCCACCGGCTCGGCACGATTCGCCGGGCCAACCGGATTGCAGTGCTTGAAGACGGGAGAATCACGGCGGTCGGTCCGCATGAGGAACTGATGACGACATCGCCCACCTATCAGCGCCTGTACCACCTGCAATTTATGGACATGCCGGAGGCCGCGCCGGAGATTCCGCTCGATCCGACGACGCAGTATCCCCTGGTGTTTGAACAAGTTGTTTCGACAAAGGCGGGAGAATAACGGGTATGCCTATTTATTCGATGACCGGATTTGCCCGCACACAGCAGCGCGTGGCGTTGAACGACAGAGACCAGATTGTCTATACGCTGACGCTAAAGAGCGTGAATCACCGCTTTCTCGATCTGCAGTTGCGGCTGCCTTCGGGGCTGGACGCGCTGGAAATGGAGTTGAGGCGCGTTCTGAAAGAGGGCCTGGTGCGCGGACACGTGGAGCTTGCGTTGGCGGTCGAGCGCGCGGCTCAACAAAAGTCCGGATACAATCGCGACCTGGTTGCAGGGTATCTGGAGGCGTTCCAAGCGGCGCGCGATGAGTTTGGGTTGACGGGCGAGGCTGACCTGAATGTCGCACTGCGGTTGCCGGGAGCGCTTCAGGGAGAGAGCCGGAACAACGGAGACGGCGATTTAGCTGCCTTGGCAGAGAGCGTGAAAGAGCAGATCGGGCCGTTGCTGGAGGAGCTTAAGACGATGCGCGCGCGCGAGGGTGAGGCGCTGGCTGCGATCCTGAATGCATCGCTCGACAAACTGGCGGAAGCAACGGATGGAGTTGCGGCGCTTCGGCCGGAGATTGAACAGCGGTACCAGGAGCGATTGACGCAGCGGCTGACGGCGGCGACTGGAACCGAGTTCAACCGGCAGAGATTACTCGAAGAAGTTGCGGTGCTGGTAGATCGAAGCGATGTGGCTGAAGAGTTGGCTCGCATGACGACGCATATTGGTCATTTTCGCGAGTTGCTGCAGTCGGGCGGAGAACTCGGGAAAAAGCTCGACTTTTTGTTGCAGGAAATGAATCGCGAAGCCAACACATTGCTTTCGAAGACCGGGAGCGTGAGCGGCAAAGGAACACGGATTACGGAGCTCGGGCTTGCCATGAAGGCTGAGATCGAGAAGACGCGCGAGCAAATTCAAAACGTGGAATAACAAGCTTAAGAGCAGTGCACACACGACGAAAGGGAAGACGGGAAAGTGGCGGGAATTCTTTTCATCATTTCGGCGCCTTCGGGTTCTGGGAAAAGCACGCTGGTGAGCGAACTGCGCAAGCAGGTGAGCGGCGTGGACTTTTCCATTTCGTGGACGACGCGTCCGCCACGGGGCTCAGAGGAGAACGGCCGCGAGTACTACTTTGCATCCCGCGAGGAGTTTGAACGCATGCGCGATGCGGGCCAATTTCTGGAGCATGCCGAGGTGTTTGGCAACTACTACGGCACGTCGAGGCAATCGCTCGATGATGCGCGTCGCGAGGGGCACGACCTGCTGCTCGACATCGATGTGCAGGGCGCAGCCCAAGTGCGCAAGGCGATGCCGGAGGCGGTAAGCATGTTTGTGCTGCCTCCCACGCCAAAGGTGTTGCGCACGCGTCTCCGCAACCGAAGTCGCGCGGAAGGTGTTGTAAATGAAGCAGAACTCTATCGGCGGCTCAGCGAAGCCAGCAAGGAAATTGAGAATTATCGCGAATACGGATATATTTTGGTCAACGACATCCTGGACAGGGCGGTAGCGCAACTGGAAGCCATCGTATTAGCGGAACGTTTCTACCGCAATGGCGAGCCGATTACGTACCGTTCAAGCAGAGTGTTAGAGGTCGCCGCGGCCTGCCGTTTGCAGAACGCGCGGGAGCGGCTCAAGCCTGTACTGGATGCCTTCGGAATTGATGGCGATTCCGGCCAACAACAACTTCCTTTTGGAGATGATCCCGATGACGATTGAGACCCAGTTCGATTCGAACTACCGCAAGGTTCTGGTGGCGGCGCGCCGTGCGCGTCAGATCCAAAACGGTTCTACGGCGCTGGTCCCGAGCCACTCCACCAAGGCGTGCAAGATTGCGCAGGATGAAATCGAAGCGGGCAAGATCTCCTACGTCAAAAAGGAAGTGCCGGTGGTGAAACCGCTGGTTGAAGATCGCGGCATTCCGATTTTGTAGTCATTCAGTGAAGTAGCACCTCTCTTTCGGATTCTTCACTTCCCACTGCACGGCTTGAGAAGCGGGAGATTCCTGTGCTGGTGCTCCGGCGGGCATGGAGCGGTTGAGACTACAATTTCAATATGCGTGTGACGGTTGGCGTCTCCGGCGGCATTGCAGCCTATAAAGCGGCAGAACTGGTGCGTGCCCTGCAGCGGCAGGCGCTGGAAGTGCACGTGGTGATGACCGAGGCTGCGACGAGGTTTATTCAGCCCCTGACATTTGCCGCGCTGAGTGGGCACAAGGTGATCACCAGCCTGTGGGATGAGACCGCCAACTCCGACGGGACCGACGATACGTCGATTGAGCACATTGGCGAAGCGCAGTGGACCGATGCGCTCGTGGTGGCTCCGGCAACGGCAAATACGCTGGCGAAATTTGCGCACGGGATCGCCGACGATTTTCTGACCACGATGTACCTGGCCACGCAGGCGCCGGTGCTGGTTGCTCCGGCAATGAACGTGAACATGTGGGACCATCCAGCGACACAGGCAAATCTTGAAATTCTGCGACAGCGCGGCGTGCGCGTGATTGAGCCGGGCACGGGCGACCTGGCGTGCGGCATGGTGGGAGTGGGGCGCATGGCCGAACCGGAGGCCATTGCCGATGCCGTGTTGAACGCGCTTGGCCGACGGCACGATATGGCTGGAGAAATTGTGCTGGTGACGGCGGGTGGAACGCGCGAGGCGTTGGATCCGGTGCGGTATCTCGGCAACCGCTCAAGCGGCAAGATGGGTTATGCGCTGGCGGATGCTGCGCAGAGCCGCGGTGCCAAGGTGATTCTGATTTCGGGTCCGACATCGCTGTATCCTCCTTCGCATTGCGAAGTAGTGAAAGTGACGACTGCCGAAGAGATGCGGACGGCAGTTCTGGAGAAAATGAGCAGTGCCACGATGGTGGTGAAAGCTGCGGCGGTTGCCGATTACCGACCGGTCAATCGCAGCGACCAGAAGCTGAAACGCACGGGTCCCTTGATGCTGGAGCTGGCGCCCACGGAAGACATTCTGGCGGAAGTGGTGCGGCGGCGGCGGCCGGGGCAAATCATCGTGGGCTTTGCAGCCGAGACCGAAAACAGGATGGAAAATGGACGCGCGAAGTTACTGCGCAAGGGCGCGGACGCGATCGTGGTGAACGATGTTTCGGGCGATGGCGTGGGCATTGATGCGGACAACAATGCGGCTACTTTTCTGACGAGCTCGACTGCGATTGAACTGCACGAGATGCCGAAGCGGAAGCTGGCGGATCGGATTCTCGACGAAATTCTTGGGTTGCGGCGGCCACGGCCCCTGGTGGTGGAGACCGATGGGCCGACACGGCAAGAGCAGGTGTTGAACCAATCGGAACCTGCGCCGGCAGCGCGCCGCCAATTGATCGTGGAGTAGCGCAAGTGACGCGTGTGCTGGACAGGGCAACACAAGAGGCACTTGCAGCGCGGCTGCGGTTCTATCGCGAACTGGGGCTGACGGAGCTGTATCGGCGGCCGGTCGACGTTTCAAAGTTTGCAGAGATTGAGGGCGAGGCGAGCGCAGCTGCATCCCCACAGTTTCACAGTTCCACAGTTCCACAGGAGAATGAACAAATTAGCGCTCGGAAAACTGTGTATCCTGCGCCGGAGATAGGCGCCGAAGTTCCTGCCGCGGGGCGCGAAACTGCGCTGCGGCTGATTCGCGAAGACATTGGCGACTGCACCCGTTGCGCGCTGCACAAAGGGCGGAACAAGATTGTGTTTGCCGACGGTGATGCCCATGCGCGGCTGATGTTTGTGGGCGAAGGGCCGGGCGCGGATGAAGATGCGCAGGGCCTGCCGTTTGTGGGGCGAGCCGGACAACTGTTGAACAACATGATTGGGGCGATGGGCCTGAAGCGCGAAGAGGTCTACATCGCCAATATTGTGAAGTGCCGGCCGCCGGGAAACAGGACGCCGGAACCGGACGAAGCGAACACGTGCTCGCAGTTTCTGTTTCGGCAGATCGACGTGGTGCGGCCGGAAGTGCTGGTGGCGCTGGGCGCGACGGCAGCGACGTACTTGCTGGGGCAGCGGCAACCGCTGGCCGGATTACGCGGACGGGTGCATTCGGTGCGCGGCTGCCGGTTGATCGTGACCTATCACCCGGCGTATTTGCTGCGCGATCCGCGGCAGAAGAAGGAAGCGTGGGCGGATCTGCAGATTGCGATGCGGGAGCTGGGGCTGAAGACAGGGAACAAGGGCCCAAGAGAACAAGGGAACGAAGCGGCCGAGTGACAGGCGACTGCGTGGAACGGGTCCGGTCTGGCCCAGCTTCCCAGGTGCGGAAGAGCGGGGTTAGCGGAGTTGGCGGAGTGGGCGGGATCGGGCGGGACGTTGATCTGGTCAAATTTTCCCGGGCCGAAATTGCGATTTGATGAAGCGGTATACCCCCGGGGGGTAGGGGGGAGGGGGGGTACCCCATTTTGGCCCTTATCCCGAAGATTCTCAGTGGGTTAACGCTGAGAAAAACAGTTCTATACCGGGGTTATGCGCGCATTTGCTGCATTGGCTCCAACGGAGATTTGCCGCAAAGGGAAGCGGCGACCCGGAGTGGGGATCGCCGCTTTTCTTTTCTAGAGTCTGATACCAGTTTACGCGTTTGAGGGGTATTGGACTGCAAGGGTGCGCGGGGAATTCGAATCGTCGGTCACGTGCGAGTTCCGATTTGGGAACGAGGACAGCAAGTCAGCGGGTCAGCAAGTCAGCGAGTCAGCGGAAGGGCGGCAGAGATAGGTTTGTGCTCTCGCACCCTTCCGCACAGAACGCGGAAGGATGCGGCGCCCACATTCGTGAACTGGTTGAGTTCGAAAAAACATAGGGTGCGCCAGCCGCCTCCTGTTCTTCGCAGCTTCACCCGGAATACAAGCTCAGCGGTCGCGCGTTGCGTTGATCTGGTCAAATTTTCGAGGCCCGACATTGCGATTTGGTGAAGGGGGTATACCCCCGGGGGGTAGGGGGGAGGGGGGTTACCCCATTTTTGCCCCTATTGTGAACATTTCAAGTGGGTTAGCGCCGAGAAAAACGGTTCTATACCGGGTCCAAAGTCACATTTTCTGCAAAAGGAAGCGGCGACCCGGGTTGGGATCGCCGCGTTTCCTTTTCTACGTCTGATATCAGTTTACGCGTTGGAGGGGTATTGGACTGCAAGGGTGCGGGAAGGATTCGAATCGTTGGTCACGTGCGAGTTCCGTTTTGGGAAAGTGGTTCAATCGGGGATCTATTCTGACGGAGAGATTGCAAAACCGGTGGCGGGTTGAGGTCTGTGCTCTCCCACCCTTCGCTGGAAAGAAGCGAAGGATGGGGCACCCCCACAGGTGTGAACATGTCGAGTTTGAAAAAACATAGGGTGCGCCACCCGCCCGGAAGCGTCATAGCTGCAGACCGGAGCATCGTACGTGTAATCCGGGTCCAGGTGCTGCTCATTTCAAAGACTTCAATGACTCAGAAAATGCATCGGCCAGAGTTCTTGCGTCGACTTTCGAAATGCAGACTGACATCCCGCCGAAATCTGATTCCAATGGTCCATCTGAATTCTCCAGACCACTCGCCAGAGTCAGGTTGATTCCGCCTAGCTCTTCTCGAACCCTAAGAACGGCATTCTCATCTCCGTCAAGATTCTTGAATCGATGGGTTGCACAGCCGTCATGAACCGTGCTGAGCTCCTCCTGTTCGAAACCCAACCTCTTCTGCAGAAGAGCTTGGATCGCTCGACCGTCTTCCGGAGTAAACGAGACTTCGACATCGTCATCAGCCTCCGAGAAGGCTAGATATACCGCGCTGAAGTAGATACCAATCTCCTTCATGCGTTTCAGGTCATTGAATCTGAACCCATCCATAAACGCAGCCCTCACTTGAATTACGGTATTGGATCACCCGGCATCCACTTTCCTATGTTCTTGCCGTTGACCCTTATCTGCCAGTGTGGCTCCGTTTCGCAGGCTGGCGCACCGGGTCCAAAGTAGTTGTGGTTTTCAAAACGCATCTGCACGCCTTTGGCGAGATTCCAAATCCATTTGTTACGTCCAGGCGTGCCGAATTCCGGAAACCCAGGTAACCCAGGCACATCAGGAACCTGCGTGCCCTCAAAGCCCAACATGTCATTCATGTCGAACGGATTGTCCGGCCAGCACCCGCAATTCTGGTTGTGAACGAGGAAGCCGGTTTCGCCGACGAAGTAGTCGTGATCATTGGCGAGAGACTACGGTCGGCTCGATCACAATTGAACGCCAATTGATCGCAACTGTTCGATTGGATTCCAAGCGTCAGGTGGTTTCCTCCCTTTGCTGTTCCACTTCATCCCTTCTGCAATCCAGCGCTTCCTCCATTCCGCATAAATCTGGGCGCGCTCATCCTCATCCTGCACGTCAGCATCATCGTACCCAAATTGGATGTAACAGCACGGACATATCTCATCCGAGGCCGACCTACCGTTCCAGGGAGAAAAGCCCAATCGATACCCGCACGCAGGACAGAGATCTGATTCTACGGGATACATGGCGGACCTCCGGGCTGGTTGCCCCAATAATTGGGCGACGTCGGTTTGAAGAAAGTTTTTGTTGTGCCGTTGGGGTTGAAGGAACCAAACGTATTCGAGGCTGGATCGAATACCCGAATTACGCCCCCCGGACCGATTAGTGTTGGCAGACCATTTGCCTGAGAATCCTGGAAAAATTGGGCTGCCTGATTGGCGTAATCTTCCGGGGATGTCGATCCGAAGTCTGGACCGTGCCGCAGGAAGTGATCTTCAAGCGTATTCGGATTTCCCCAACTGCAAGGGCAGTTGCCTGCATTATGAACCAGGAACCCGGTCTCTCCGACGAAGTAGTCATGGTCCTTGGCGACGGTGAAATTGTAAACCGGTTCTTCACCCGAATCGTGTGTAACCGACTCGATTTTACGCCAGTTGCCGTCGATGGTTTCAACGAGTTCGCCGGGACGCAGGTTGGCAGCCGTGATCCAGTGGCCGCTGTCTGAGTCGTTGAACCTGGTCCAGAATGGATGCGCCACCGATGGGCGCAGGACTCTGGGCTCGCCCTCGATCCGCAGCTCAACAAGGGTGCCTTGATGTTTCGGGATCAGGTCTGTTACCGGTTTGAGCTCAGACTTTCCTGTTCGCTGATCGCGAGCGATGACTTCGTCGCCGACCTTGATCTGTTCGATCGGCACGTCGCCGTGATCCGTATGCACGGGTGTTCCAGCGGCAAAGCAGAGCGGACAGATATTTGCTTCCGCGACCCCTCTCGGGAATTCCGCTTTGGATTCGGTTCCGGAGCTTCGGGCTCTTCCGGAGCTAACGGCTCTTCCGGTTCCCAAAGCGGACCTTCCGGCGCTCTGCCGAACGCGGTGCATGCGGCAACATCGAGCACGACGCTGCCGACTCCAATGGCGTCGCGAATGCCGCTCTCGCCCCAATGACTCACAACGGCGACGCCGGCAGCTTCGGCATTGTAGACACAAGCAACCTCGAGACCGAAGCGAATGACTCCGTCTGCGATGGCGACGGCTCTCATCCCGAGACTGAGTTGTTGTTCAACTACTGCATCCTCCGTTTTCTGTTCATGGGAACGGTCATTCCGGGGCTAAAGCCCGAGGAGTTGAGGTCGTCGATTCGGGCGCCTGAAGGCGCCCGCTCCCTCCGGGAAGGCGGGGCGGGTTCGTTGCTTTCCCGCATCTCCAAAACCGGGAGATACGGAGCACCGGGCCACACATTTTCGTCGAGGGTGGCGCGCAAAGAACAACCGCAGATCTCTCGGCCACGCTGCGCTTCGCTCGAGATGACAGGGTCAGAGTGGGCACGTTGCTTTCACCCATCTCCGAAAGAAGGAAATCTGGGACACTCGGTGCGGAAGTCAGCCGTGGTTTTATCGTCGATTTGACATGTTCATAATACCTATTTACTCTATGCTTGTTTGGTAAAGGCTTTATGGAAAACAAGCAAAATTCATCGCGGGATTTGTTTCCGGGCGCGCTGGAGATCATGATTCTGGAGTCTCTGCGGCGGCAGCCGGCGCATGGGTATGCGCTGGTGCAGCACATCCAGCAGCGCTCCAACAACCTGCTGCAGGTGGAAGAGGGCTCGTTGTACCCGGCGCTGCAACGGTTGTTGAAGGCGAGGCTGGTGCGTGCGGAGTGGACGGTTTCGACTGCGACGAATCGGCGGGTGCGGGTGTACGAGATTACGAAGGCGGGGTTGCGCCACCTGGAGCGGGAGATTTCGCGATTTGACCGCATGCTGGACGGAATCCAGATGGTGCTGGGGCCGGACAGGCGCGAGGCCTAATTCCCAGGAGGCTGCAACGATGGGCTGGATCGATCGAATTTTCCGGCGCGAGCATCTTCGCGAAGAACTG
>DATHMP010000020.1:0-2850 GCA_035487015.1 Occallatibacter sp.
ATGCCTGTTGACCGAATCGCAATTCTGGCTCCCGAAAATTTCACCGGATCAACGGCTCCCACAGCCTAGCAAACCCCGCCAGCCCCGCTTTCCGGCGCGCGAACCTGAGGCCAGGTCAATGGCGCGCAGCGCGGCTGCCTGGACGGCCAGTCCCCCGTTGGGCCAGCACCGGCCAGCATCGAGTTCACTGCAATCCTCATTGCGATGTCATCGGACGCGCTCTATACTGGCGCAACCCGCATCAGAACACTGCTCCAAGTCATCTTTCCGCACAAATTGCGGATATTTGCCGGAGGATCTCCATGTTGAATCGATTTTCAGTTGCCTGTTTCATTGCCGGATGCCTCGGTCTCGTCTCGCTCCCGCTCGCCGCTCAGGAAGTGGTCCATGCCCTCACCGGAACGGTCAGCTCCGTCGATGCCGCGCAAAAAACTGTCACCCTCCTTCAGGACACGGGTTCCACCGCCGTCTTTCAAGACAAGACCAACGGCAAAATGCCCAGCTCTTTCGACAAGAAAATCCACGCTGAAAACACTGAGGCGGATGCCTTTAAGAAGAGCGGCGCCTATGCCATCGTCTTCTTCTGCTACGGTCAGAACGACGCGCGCACGGTTGTGGGTCTACGCGATCTCGGCGCCGGCCCCTTCACTTCTGCAGTCGGAACCGTCACCCGCTTCGAAGGCCACGAGCACTCCATCTCCGTTACCGATGACAAGGGCGTCGTGGAGACATTCAAAATCAGTGAGGATACGGTCGGCGAAGGCGGGTATGGCGCAGTCAACGGCCTCAAGTTCCAGGCGCAGAAGGGCGATCACGTGCGCATCGTCGGCACCACTGCCGGCGGCAACTTGACCGCGCTTTTCATCCGCCAGATGTAGGCTTCTGTGGCGCTGCTCAACTCTCCAGGTATTCCCAGAAGCTGTCGGCCATCTCCGCGCCCAGTTCATTTGCCATTCTGCGCGCGGCTCGCTCCACTTCATCCACCAGCCCCTGCAGATAGCTGCGTGAGTGCGAAATGGCCACTACGCCCAGCGTCGCCGTTTGCCAAGTCACCGCTTCATCCATCTCGGCAATCGAGATATTGAATCCCTGCCGCAGCTGGTCCTTCATCGAGCGCACCACCTGTCGCCGATCCTTCAGCGACTGGGCGTGTTCAATGCGCAACTCGATTGTCAGATGGGCAACAGGCATGGCAACGTTCTCTTGGCTCACAATTTTATGCCCGCGTTGATCGGGCATCCCAAAAACTTGGGCCCGGTCGGTGAAGCGAGTTCACAGCAGCGCAAAGGCCACCACCGTCTCGCCCGGCTCATTCATCTCTGCCACCAACCGCTCTTCCAATTCGTGCGGAACCGGCATTTCGAAAACTGCAATCTCCGCCTCGCTGGCGCCCACGAAGCACAACTCGCAGCAACCCAGCGCTTCGCCCTCGCCCATGCGCACGGGTGGGCCAAACACCCGGCACGTCATCGGCCGGCCTTCATACAGGTCGCACAAGCCAGTCTCCGGATTCAGAGCCGGACAGGCAGCATCGTTCGCAAACTCCTCAAACCGTGCCTTTTCCTCTTCGCTTGTACCCAGAATCCCGGTCGTCGCGTCGCCCGGAAACTCTGGTCCAAATTCCGCAACCCAGGCGCGGGCCCGGTCTTGCACTGCCCTTGCCGTCGAAGGGTCCGTCGCCTGCAGTGCCTCACGTAACCGCTCTCGATCAAGCGCATTGATCGCAAAGGCTCCATGGCAACACGGCGTACACCCAGGCCGGCAAGCCAGTCGTGCGCCCGCTTTGCGCGCCGCGTCGGCCAGCGCCGCATCCAAAATTTGTACGAGCTTCGTATCGTCTGCCGGCAGCCCCATGCCGTCCAGCATACGGGAACTCCTCCGTTGGCTCTCCCGGCACCGCTTTGTTCTGCGCCGTTGGAGTGCTATAACGGCGTCGAGGTCACCGTGCTTTACCTTGAACGCTTCCCCGCCGCGCCTCTCAACGGATTTATCCGCGTGCTGTGGTATGCGCAGGCGACCTCCATCACGCACTCGCGCGAGCGCATCCTGCCCACGGGTCGCGTGCAAATCATACTCAACCTCGCCCGCGATTTTCTTCTCGACTGCCCCGAAGGAGCCGGCGACAAGCGTGTGCCTCCGGCTCTTGTGGTCGGTGCGCGTTCTGTCTACGAAATCGTTGACTGCTCTGACATGACCGACCTGATCGGCGTTGTCTTTGCGCCCGATGGATTCTCGCCTTTCGTCTCTGACACGGTGGACTTGTTCAGCAATCGCAGCATACCTCTCGAAGACGTTTGGGGCGCGCCCGTGCGCAGCCTGCGCGACCGATTGCGCGAACATCCAACGCCTCGGGCGCGGCTGCAATGTCTCGAAGATTTTCTATCTGCGCATTTTGCTCGCCTCGCTTCGCGGCGAGATCTTGCCGGTTCACGCGAAGTCGCTTTTGCCCTGCAACATATTGATCGGGCGCCTGCCGCGGTAACCGTCCGCGAAACGGCTCGACGTATTGGCTGGAGCGAACGTCGCTTTTCACAGGTTTTTCGGGAAGAGGTAGGTCTCTCGCCCAAAACCTGGTGCCGTATTCAGCGTTTCCAGCGGACCGTGAAGCAGCTGTATTCCGGCGCCGACATCCCTTGGGCGGAGCTCGCGTTGGATTGCGGCTATTACGACCAATCCCATTTCGCCAATGAATTTCGTGCCTTTTCCGGGATCGACGCGACGACTTACTCCGCCCGCCGCACACGATGGGCAAACCATATCGTCGTCGGCTAGGAAATTGACTCACATTTCCGATTTTTCCAAGAGCGCCGCTCGCTTCATATGCCAAGCTTTCCCATAGGTTCAAGAACG
>DATHMP010000021.1:0-4261 GCA_035487015.1 Occallatibacter sp.
CACTTCAAGCGACGGCATCATCACGGCAAACGGTTTTTCTTCGCGATGCTTGCGTTCGCGCAACCGAGCCACGGCATCATGGTCCCGCGCGTCGACCAGAAGCTGGAAGCCTCCAATGCCCTTGAGGGCGACGATTTTTCCTTGCCGCAGCGCCTCGACCGCATCGTCGATGGTGCCATCCAGCTGCGGTCCGCAGACGGGGCATGCATTGGGCTGCGCATGAAAGCGCCGGCTCGCTGGACTCTCATATTCCTCGCGGCACGCGGGACAAAGAGTGAACGTCCGCATCGTGGTGTTGGGGCGGTCATACGGAATATCTACGACGATGGTGTAGCGAGGCCCGCAATTCGTGCAGTTGGTGAAGGGATATGCAAATCGGCGATTGCCGGGATGAAACAAATCTTCGCGGCAATCGACACAAGTGGCCAGGTCGGGCAGCACGTTGACGGTCTTGCCGGAATCGTGGTCGCTGGCCAGAATTTCGAAATGCGTCGAGCCTTCGGCGGCGAGCCAAGCCACTTCGCGGACAGTTATGACGGACGCCTTCGGCCGCTCGCGCTGCAGCCGCTGCTCGAAGCGATTGAGCTGATCGCTGGCCCCTTCGACTTCCACAACCAAACCGGCGGAGGAATTCAGTACCCAGCCAGTCAGCGACATTTCCGCGGCCAGGCGATAGACAAACGGACGGAAGCCGACTCCCTGCACCGCTCCGCGCAGCGTGATCCGCAGGCGCTGCACTGCGGGTTTTGCAGTAACCGTCATAGGAAAGGCCCCTCACGGTGGAGGCCCAGTCGGCTGCATCCGATTCTACGGCTTGCGGAAGCCTGAGGGGTACCTACGCTCGCTGCTTCGGCTTTGAAGAGGTCATGCGTTCTGCCAGGTGAGCGGCGTAGAGTCCGGCGATCAGGCCGGTGAAGACGTCCATGGTGTAGTGAGCGCGCAGAATCAGGACGGCGGCGGCCTCGAAGAATACGACCCCAACCGCGCCGGCGATCAGCCAGCGCCTGCCCGCGCGAGCTATTTCAGTGGCGCCCAGGACAGCAATCGCGGTGTGCCCGGAAAAGAAATAATCATTGGCCACGCTGTAAGTTACGAGCAGCGACGGGATTCCTGGCGAGTGCCAGATCGCATCCTGCGGGGCGGGCAGCGCGACCAGGCTCTGCATGATCTGGCGCAGGCCCAGAACGATCACCAGTCCCAAAAAGGGCCGCAACTCGCCGCCGAAGATCCATTTCGACAAGAGAAAGATTCCCAGCAGATCAATGATGGCGGAACTGACCGCCAGCAGCACATTCGCCGCGCCAGGATGCTGGTGCAGGTAGAAATTCTCCGAGGCAGTGGCGGAGTGGATTTTGTCGACGATTCCGGCCGCAGGCGCCCCGCGCGCGCCGATCAGGGACTGCGTCCCAAACCAGATCAGGAGTGCAACCGCCGTCACGGCCAGCCGGACCGGCAACGGTGACCGGGATACCCCACTCTCGTCTCCGCTTTTATTTCCGCTCGAGTTTGCACGTTCGGACGTGGGCATAAATGCGGCGAATTATACACGCGCGCTGGAATTTGACGGGTGCAAGCGCAAAGCTTCAACCAAGAAAGGACACGAAATCTCACGAAGCAAACCTATAGGCGTGAAATCCCTTCCTGGGCCGGTCGTGACGTTCGTGCTTGACGGTTTCGTTCTTCCGGAGGCCCCTTTAGTGCATTGCCGGCAGCAGTCCCTCTAAAGCATAGAGATGGCAGGCCGATTGAAGGAACAGTATCCGAAGGAACGGCCGCGCTCTGCGCGATTGGCAATGTGAGAAGGGGCAGTGACGTGGGGAAAGCGAAAACCTTGGCGGTCAGGTGAGGCTGGCAATGAAAAAGATGGGAATCAAGGCGAAAATATGGATGAGCATCGGCATATTTGCCGCGGGGTATGTGGCGTTTCTGGTGCTGCTGCAGTGGACGTCCTCGGAGACTCAACAGCACACGCAGGTGGCTTCCGGTTCGCTGTTTCCCGCCGCTCTCAGCAGCCAGGAAGCCAGCGCCGGCTTCGAGAGCATGCTGAAGCGCTATAACGATGCCGTCCTGATGCATGACCGTACGGCGCTGGCGAAAGCCGATGAAGACGCCGAGGTCGTGACGTCGGCGCTGCATTCGGTGCAGCAAAAAACCAGCTTTCGGGCGGAACAGACAACCACGCTGATGCAGCGATTCTCGGATCTTCACAGCCCCTCTCAGTCGCTGTATTCGACGATGATCGAGCATCCTGATAACACTCCACAGACTCAGCAGTCCGTTGCCGCTCTGGCCGAGGAAAACCGTGAGATGAGCGCGTCTCTGAAGGAACTGCAGGCTGGCCTGGCCGCGGACTTTCAGGCGGAACTGGATACGGTTACGGATTGGTCGCGGCGGCAACGCACGTTCGGAATTTTGGTCCTGTTGATTGGAGCGCTGTGTGGTGGAAGCGTTTCGGCGGTCGTGATTGAACGCTATATCGCGACGCCGCTGCGCCAGCTGACCGGCTGCCTCAAAGATATTGCCGAAGGCGAGGGCGATCTGACCCAGCGGCTCGAGCTGACGAGCGACGACGAACTGGGCGAGACCAGCCAGTCGTTCAACCTATTCATGGACAAGCTGCAGGAGGTCATGCGGCAGATCGCGTCCAACACCTATCAACTGTCGGAGGCCTGCGCAAAACTTTCGGCCACCAGCCATCAGATCACGGCCAACTCCGGAGAAACGTCGACCCAGGCCACCGTGGTTTCTCAATCCGCTCAGCAAGTCAGTCAGAACCTGCAAACGGTGGCCATTGGCGCAGGAGAGATGGGATCGACGATTCAGTCGATCGCGAACAACGCTCACGACGCTGCCACCGTGGCTTCGGAAGCTGTGCAGACGGCGCAGGCTGCGAACGCCAATGTTGCCAAGCTGAGTGCGTCCAGCGCCGAGATTGGCGAAGTCATCAAGGTCATCACCTCGATTGCGCAGCAGACCAACCTGCTTGCCCTGAACGCGACCATTGAGGCCGCCCGCGCCGGCGAGGCCGGCAAGGGCTTTGCCGTGGTCGCCAACGAAGTGAAAGAACTGGCCAAACAGACGGCCAAAGCCACTGAGGACATCAGCCGGAAAATTACCGCGATTCAGACCGACACGCAGGGGGCGATCGAGGCCATTGCCAGCATCAGCGGCGTGATCAACCACATCAACGACATTTCGGGCACCATTGCCACCGCGGTAGAGGAGCAGAGCGCGACCACAAACGAGATGACCCGCAATCTGAGCGACGCGGCGCGCGGCAGCAAAGACATCACCGGCAGCATCAGCGGGATCGCACAGGCGGCGGAAAGCACGTCGCTGGGAGCAAGCGACACGCAGAAGGCCGTGCAGGAGTTGGTGCAGATGTCAGCGCAACTGAGCAGCCTGGTCGAGCAGTTCAAGATCGATGCGGGTGATCTCCGCCGGGGCCGACCAAGTATGCTGCCAGCGCTCGGCATGGCGGCACGCGCCGGGCGGTAAGCTTTGGGCGATCTTCGTTCGGTGGAATGAGCGATGGATCATTTGAGTGAACTGGGTTGTTTCGCCAACTATTGCGGCTTGCCACGAGTCGGTTGCTTTGGAGTTAACCGGATGTCCAATTGCATCTCTTCCTGAGGCCGCAGGAGAATTGCATTTTTCCGGCTCTCGTCAGCGCTCTCGTATCGCCAATTCTCGTAGCCATCCAAAGAGACAACCATTGTTATAAGCGTGTCGGATGGAATGAGAATCCTGAACTGCGCGTTTGTAAGCCCACTCCCGCTCATAAAGTTCTTTGGTTCGAGCAGCCATCGAAATTCAACATTGGCGTTCAACGGTCTTTCAGTTAGCGCATCGGTCACGGTGCCCCTCAAAATTCCAGCCTTCTTTCCCAATCGCAGAACAATGGTTGCCGAGCGATGGTGGGCCGAGACCGTTATGACGGGAAATTTGGCTGCGAACCCTGTGTAGAATGCAAGGTAAAGTTCTGGATAATCCTCTATTGGCTTTGCTGCCCAAACGGAGTACTTTCCGAAGTCCAGTTTCGAGATTACGAATTGACCGTTAACATCCGTCGAAGCGTAAGGGGTCACCCCTTGATGAATTCGGCTGACACTGCTTGCGTAGGCTGTAGCACCCGCCACAAAATTCCCGTCTTCATCTACTACCGTTCCCACGATGGAGCCTTCTTGAGAAAACGCAAGGCTCGACAAAGCGAGGACGCTCATCAGTGTAAGCCTGAATCTGTTCATGGTATCTACTTGTA
>DATHMP010000022.1:0-2047 GCA_035487015.1 Occallatibacter sp.
GGCCGGTGGCAGCGAGTTCAATGCCGAGCTCGGTGGCCACCACTCCTGAGCCGCCATACGTGGGATAGCAGGTGATACCGATGCGCATGGCGCCGTTCCGCTCCGTTTCATTGATGCGAAAATAAGCAAAACTTTGCCAAACGGCAAGGTTTTGCCTGTTTCCAAAAGTTGTGGGGTCTTCCAAATTTGTAGAGAAGCCAGCAATTCGGCCCCCTCCCACATTACAGCACGTCGTCTGTGGCTGGATCCCCCATACGAATTGGGAATCGGAATGATAATTGTTGTGACAATTGTTTACTAGTTGAGGCAATAACATACTTGACGCACAAGTCCTTTCGCGCTATCCATCTTGTGCGTCAAATATATTATTGCCATTTCCGGATCGAGGGTGATTCGACCACGATCCCAACGTCTGACTTCAAAAATGATGTGGATGGTGGGGCGACTCACTTGCCAAGTTGGCAGTTACTAGAGCGCACCACTGCGCTTGGCGATGATGAGCGTGATGTCATCGAACTGGGTGCCGGTGGCGAATTGCTTGACCTCTTCCACAATCGCAGCGACTAGCCGCTCTGCAGGCAGCGAACGATGACACATCAGAGCATTCGTTAATCCCGCCTCACCGAATTCCTCGCCATTGGCATTGAAGGACTCGGTGACGCCGTCGGAGTAGATAGCCAGAATGTCGCCCGGATCGAGGCGATTCTCCAAGACCGCGCAGGGAAGATGGTCGAACAGTCCGACCACGGTACAGGTGGCGTCGAGCCGCTCGATGGTCCCATCGGGGCGCAGCACGAGACCGGGCAGATGACCGCAGTTGGCGTAGCGCAGGCATCCGCTGCGAGGATCAAAGTCGGCAAAGAAGAGCGTGGCGTACGCGTTCTCGGCCGTGTTTTCAAACAGCAGGTGGTTGACCGAATTCAGAAACCTCTGCGGGTCATCTGCGGCCACGGCGCACTGGCTGCGCAGGTTGGCCTGCAGATTCGCCATCAGCAAAGATGCCGCGATGCCTTTGCCTGCAATGTCGGCCAAGACAAGCGCCAGGCGGCCGGACCCAAGTTCCAGAAAATCGTAGTAGTCTCCGCCGACGGAGCGGGCCTGGATACAAAGCCCCGCGTAATCCAGCGTCGGAACCGGAGGCAATCGCTGGGGAAAGAGACGTGCCTGTACTTGCTTGGCGATTTCCAGTTCTCGCGCGGCGCGTGTTTCTGCTTCAATGCGGTCGGCGTAAGCGCGGCGGCGCGCGTCCAGTTCACGGGTGGTTGCGTCGAAACCGGCAAGCGCGAAGGTGTTGCCGTCGGGGTCACGAAACGCGCAGTAGGTGCCTCCCCATGCCGGTGTTTGCGGCGGCATAGAGAAAGACACACCGCGCCCGGACCATTCCCGATATTTGGCTTCCACATCTTCGGTCAGGAAGGTGACCATCCCGGAGTTCCCGACAAAATGGTCTTGGTTTAGCCCCGGAATGGGTTTCACGAGAGTCAGGATCGCCGCGCCGTCGGGTGGAGCAACCTCGATCCAACGGCGGCCGGAAGCAAAGTGTGAGTCGGAGATCAAGCTGAAACCAAGCAGGTCGACGAAAAAATGCAGGCTCCTTTCCTGGTCGCTCACGTAGATGCTGACGAAATGCAGGCGGAGATAAGGGTCTTTTCCGTCGAGGCGAAAGCCAGACCCGTCACGCAGGAATGCGGATTCCGTGCCGGCGGCCCGGGAAACGATTCTGTCCACCAGCCAGATACTCTCAGGCTGCACGTCCAAATGTTGACGATCATCCTCAGACACGGGAAGCCTTTCTCTTGGTCCCATCCTATCCCGGGAATCCCGTGAAGGCAGTTGGATCTCCTCGCGTGCCTACAACGTGCTCCCTCCCGATCTGGGTTCAATGAACCATGTGGAAAGTACGTTTCCAGCGCGTATCCTGGAAGAAATGCGCCAGAACGTGGCCCATCCACGCGAGCTTGTGACCGAATCCTGTTTGTTCAAGTTGTCCATCTGCGGCCTTGAACGACCAATAGTTGAAGAGAGGCCGGCCAATTATGTTGGCGCG
>DATHMP010000023.1:0-2293 GCA_035487015.1 Occallatibacter sp.
GAACCGACTGGGTGTCTTGTAAAGGCCGCCGGACCAGGCCGCCAGATCCTCCATGCTGCGCGCAGCAAGCAATGAGCGCTTGGCCTGCAATCGCTTCACGCCTACATCCTCGGGGAAAGCAACGATGCCTCTTTGCCGAAGCGCTGCGGTTTCTTGCGGTTTTGCGCGCATGCCGACGGGACTCACGCCCGCTACTGCGGCGAGGGCGCGGCGCCGCTCTTCCATGCCCTCGGTTTTGTACAGATACGCGATGCCTTCCTCGGTCACGACGTGACTCACATCGTCGCCGTAGATCATCACCGGAGCGATGGGCATTCCTGCCTTCTTGCCGACCGCGACTGCATCCAACGTCTCGACGAACGCAGGTACTCCACCCTTTGCAAAGGTCTGCACGGTTTGCACGACCAATTTTCGTCCCCTCGCGGTCGGACTCGGGTCTGTCTTCAGGTCGAGCCACGCCGGGCTACTGTGCCTGCGGCCATGCGGATCATGTCCCATGTTCGGTGCGCCACCGAAGCCGCTGATACGGCCTGCGGTCACCGTCGATGAGTTGGCATAGCCATCGATTTGCAAAGTGGCGCCCACGAATGCGTCGACCGCGTATTGGCCTGCTAGCTGACAAAGGACCCGGTTGGAGCGCAAACTGCCGTCGCGCCCCGTGAAGAAGACATCGGGACGGGCGCGCGTGTAGTCGTCCATTCCAAGCTCGCTTCCAAAGCAGTGAACACTCTCCACCCATCCGCTCTCGATGGCGGGAATCAGGGTGGGATGTGGATTTAAGGTCCAGTGTTTGCAGATCTTTCCGCGCAGCCCGAGCGATTCACCGTACGTCGGCAGCAATAGCTCGATCGCCGCCGTGTCGAAGCCAATCCCGTGGTTGAGTGAGCGAACCTGGTGGCGCTCGTAGATGCCACGAATGACCATCATTCCCATGAGAATCTGAAGATCGTCGATATGCCGAGGATCCCGCGTGAACAGCGGCTCCAGGGCAAACGGCCGGTCCGCCTCGACGATGACGTCAACCCATGAAGACGGAATGTCTACGCGGGGAAGCTTGTCGACGATTTCGTTTACCTGCGCGATGACGATGGCGTCATGGAATGCGCCTGCCTCGACAATCACCGGCGTATCTTCCGTCTCCGGGCCGGTATATAAATTCCCCGCGGCGTCCGCCTGCAGCGCGCAAACCAACACGACATTCGGCGCCAGATCAACAAGCAGCCGGGCATACAGCTCCACATAGGTGTGAATGGCGCCGATTTCGAGGACACCATCCTCGAGCAACTGCGACACCCGCAGGCTTTGCGTGCCTGCGAATGCGAAGTCGACCTTCTTTGCGATTCCCAGCTCGAAAAGGGTCAGGTGCTCCGGCCTGCTGATGCTGGAAATGATCAAATGCAAGTCGTGCAATTTCTTCGGGTCCGCCCGCACCAAGGAACGTGAAAGGAAGTCGGCTTGCTTCTGGTTGTCGCCTTCGAGCACGATTCGATCGCCTGGCGCAATCAGCAATTGCAGGGACTCCACCAGCTTGTCTCGGGGCAGGAGCGGCCCCTTCATCCAGGAAGAGACCAATCGCAGCCGCCGCTGCTTTTCGTCACGCCGCGTCGTCCAGGAGCGAGACGATACTTGTTGCGCTTGTTGATCCATGTTCTGGGCTGCCATTGCCTTTATCCTCTGTGCCCAGCCGCCGCGAGGATCAGATCCGCAATCTCCCGCGGATGAGACACCAGTGACAGGTGGCCGGATGCCAGTTCAATCGTCGTCGCCTTCATTCGCTTCGCCAGAAATCGCTCGAGCTCCGGATTGATCGTGCGATCCTCTGTCGATACCTGGTAGAAGCTCGGCTTTACCCTCCAGGCGGCCGTCGAGGTCTTGGCGGTTGCCAGCGCGTCGGCGCCCGGCCCTTGTACGGCGAAGAGCGCGCGCGCGCGGGCGGGGTCTACGCCATTGGCGAAATCCCTCAGGAAGGCTTCCTGATTGAGCCAAAAGTACCCATCGCCCTTTACCGTCCCCGCGCTTGCGGGCGGCTTCGGGAACTTGGCTGCGAGTGCTCCAAAGTCCTCGCCTGCATCGGGCGCACGAGCCGCCACGTAGACCAGCGCCGAGACGATCGAATCTCCCCCTGTTTCACTGATGAGGGTTCCCGCAAATGAATGGCCGACAAGGACGGTGGGTCCATCCTGTTGCGCCAAGATGCGGCGTACGGCGGCGGAATCTTGCTCAAGCGACAGGAGCGGATTCTGTACCGCAGTCGCGTTGAGACCCGCGTTCTGCAAATGTGCGATGACATCGA
>DATHMP010000024.1:0-171357 GCA_035487015.1 Occallatibacter sp.
CCTGTTCGCTGGCCAGCGCAATCACCGCAAGCATCAGCAGTGCCCGCGGATTCGACGGGTCCTTCGCAAGCACGCGCTGACACTGTAACGCTGCAGCCAGGCCGCCCGTCCGGTCCAGCGGCCCCGTGCGCACTCGCTCCCCGTCCCCCATGGATGGGGATCCCGCATCCGCCGTGCCAAACACCTTGGTGCCGCCTGAGAAATTGCCCAGACAGAACCGCGACGCCCCCAGAAGGAAAATCCGCCCCCCTCCCGTTCTATCTAGTGAAGGCGTCCGGCCACTGCGCCGGAAACTTAAAACTATGGATTTCCTCACCCAGGTTTTCGTGCATTATGGCAGTATGTGCGGCAGCGTCATGACGACGATTCCCGATCTGCGAGCCCGCGTGCCGCTTCTCGAGCGCGAGCAGGTTCCCAACGAAATTGCGGCCCTCTACGACCGCATCTATGCCGATCGCGGCATCGTCCCCAACATGTTCAAGGCGCTCGCCAATGTGCCCGATCTGGCCCTCGGCATCACCGCCTTCCTCAAACCCCTCATGGCCGAAGGCTCTCTCCGCGGCTGGTACAAGGAACTCATCGCCACCCGCGTTGCCTCATTGAACTGCTGTGCCTACTGTGTCAGCGCCCATCGCCATCTCGCTCTCAAGCGCGGCGCCACCATGGGCCAGGTCGCCAGCCTCGACGACTTCGAGCAGGGTCCATTCACTGAGAAAGAAAAGGCCGGCTTCCGCTACGCCACTCTGCTCCATCAATCAGGACACGCCATCAACGAAGCTGCGCACGATGCGGTGAGCGAGCACTACGATGCCACCGAGATCATCGAACTCACTGCAGTCGCCTCAGCCTTCGAGCTCTTCTCGCGCTTCAACTCCGCGTTGCGCATTCCCGTCACGCCCATTCCCGACTGAGTCTGCCTCACGTCGCATCTCCTGTTGCACGTCGACTCTTCCGGCGTCATCCACACAGCGTTGCTTGCGCCCCCGGCTCACTTGCCCAGATGCTTCACAAAAAAATCCGCCATGATGTGGTTCGCCTCAATGGCTTCCGGCAGCAGCGGGTCATACCAGAACGCATGCGGCAGCGCATCGTAAATCACCAGTTGCGCATCCACACCGGCATTGTAGTAAGCGCGCTGCAGATTCACCGTTCCGCTTAACAACAGATCGCGCGTGCTCGTCACAAACAATGTCGGCGGCAGCCCATGCAAATCTCCAAAAATCGGTGAAAGCACCGGGTCCTTTGCATCCGTCTGCGCAACATAAAATGGATCGTGCGCTCCCGGCTCCGGCGGATCCAGGTGACCCGCCAGTCCCCGCAACGCATACAGCGCAATCGAATCGCCCGGCCGCGCAAAATCCCCCATCCCGCTGAAGATGCCCAGCGCCGCCGGCATCGGCAGCCCCGCCTGCTTGATCTTCGCCGCTACTTCCGCCGTCAGAATCGCGCCCGCCGACGTACCGTAAATCACAATGTGATCCGGCTTGTACGTCTTCAGCAATTCTTTGTACACGGCAATCGAGTCATCCACCGCAGCAGGGAAGGGATGCTCCGGCGCCAGCCGGTACAAAACCGCCACCACCTTGATCCCCGTATAACTGGCGATTGGAATCGACTCCGTGTACGAGCCCGAATCGGAATTGAATCCGCCGCCATGCAGATTCAGCAGCACCTTGTCCCGGTTTGCTTCCCGCATCCCGTCCGGCGTCACCACATGCACCGCCACGCCGGCCATCGTCTCATCCACCAGCGTATTCGGACACAGCTTCGTCCATGCCACCCTCGCGCGCGCGGTGTAGGCATCGGTCATCTTGCGCCGGTCTTCCAGCGACTGTGCCGGCCCCTGGTCCGGCTCCGCGCGTCCCACGCCTAGCTGCGCCTGCGGACTGATCGTCTGCGGCACCGGCACCACGCGCGTCACATGGGCCGTCCCATGCTCGTCGATATAGCTCGTATCGCGCGTCGGAGCATCCGCGGCAGTGGTCGCCGCCGGAGCAGCCGGCGCTCCCGACTGTTGAGCTACCAGCCCCGTAGCCGAAACCAGTACAAGCAATGCAAACAAGCTGCGCATCAAAAACTCCTTCCCGGCACATTCAAGCGTCCAGACTTGGCCGGCAAAACGAACGCATCCACCATAGCAGGCGCCGCACCCCGCTACCCTTCCGCAACACAACCTGCCTTCGCAACGAAAGGCTTCCCAGCGCCTCTTCGAATGCCGTAAAGTGAGAGTCCCATGACGACTCTCACTTCCCCTGAAGTTCGCAACTATATCAACGGCAAATGGCAGACCCCTTCGAGCGCGCCCGGCCTCGAACTCACCAATCCCGCCACGGGCGAACCGCTGGGCCGCTCGCCCGAAGGCTCTGCCGCTGAAGTCGACGCCGCCGTCTCCGCTGCTCAGACCGCCTTTCCCGCCTGGCGCGCCCTGCCCGCCGGCGATCGCGTCCAGTTCCTCTTCAAACTCAAGAATCTTCTCGAACAGCACTTCGATGCCCTCGCCGCCATCATCACCACCGAAAATGGCAAGACCCTCGGCGAGTCCAAAGGCGAACTTCGCCGCGGCATCGAGAATGTCGAAGTCGCCTGCGGAATTCCCGTCCTCATGCAGGGCTACTCCCTCGAAGACATCGCGCCAGGCATCGACGAAATCATGGTCCGCCAGCCGCTCGGCGTCTGCGGCATCATCACCCCCTTCAACTTTCCTCTGATGATTCCGCTTTGGTTCCTGCCCTATGCCATCGCCACCGGCAACACCGTCGTGCTCAAGCCAAGTGATCGCGTGCCTTATTCCGCCGCTCGCCTCGTCGAACTGATCTCCGAAACCGGCATCCCTCCCGGCGTCGTCAATCTAGTCCATGGCGGCAAACCCGCGGTCGACGCGTTGCTCGATCATCCCCAGGTTCGCGCCATCAGCTTCGTCGGTTCCACACCGGTCGCCAAATATGTCTACTCCCGCGGCTCGGCCAGCGGCAAGCGCGTCCAATGCCAGGGCGGTGCAAAAAATCACGTCGTCGTTCTTCCCGATGCCGATCAGGAAACCACAACCAAAATCATTGCCGACTCAGCCTTCGGTTGTGCTGGACAGCGTTGCCTCGCCGTCAGCGTCACCGTCACCATCGGCGAAGCCAAAGATTGGTTTCGCGAAGCAATCTCGTCCGCCGCTTCTTCGCTCAAGATCGGCAACGGTCTCGACCCCGCCGTCCAGATGGGACCCGTCATCACCCACGCCAGCCGCGAACGCGTTCTCTCCCTCATCGGCAAAGGCGCAGACGATGGAGCCAAAGCTGTCGTCGATGGCCGCGGACAGTCCAAGGTCGCCGGCTCGTTTATCGGACCCACCGTGCTCGACGGACTTCCCGCAAACAGTCCCCTCATGGAAACCGAGATCTTCGGACCCGTGCTTTCCGTCGTTCACGCCAAAACCGTCGAAGAAGCCATCGAGATGATCGAACGCTCGGCCTATGGGAACGCCAGCTCAATCTTCACTTCCTCCGGCGCCGCGGCCCGCAAATTCCGCAACACCGTCTCCACAGGAAACGTGGGCGTCAACATCGGCGTCCCCGCGCCCATGGCCTACTTCCCGTTCTCCGGCTGGAAAGGCAGCTTCTTCGGCGTCATGCATGCGCAGGGGCGCGATGCCATCGAGTTCTTTACCGACAAAAAGGTGATCGTCGAGCGCTGGCCTAAAGAGTGGACCCGCAAGTTCTAAGTCGCCTGCCGGCTCTCCGGGCGAAGGACCCATGTGCATCTTTCGCCCATTCCCTCCCCACGCGCGGCAGTCCAAAAAATCCAGTCAAGATCGCATCTGAAAAATACTTTCTAAGTCGCTCATTCTACTCGCGCGATTTTTTGAGCGGACTTGCAGTCTAATTCGAACAAAAGTTCACAATAAGAGTTGGGGGAATTCGCACGCCAGGGAGGTCCGCTTGATCCGAACAGGGAAAGCCAGGTTCCCATCCCCTTCAGCCCAGGTGCCAATCCGCTGACTCGCTCACTTGCGACCTGTTGCATGTTCAGTCCCGCAAATGTGCGCAAAAGTGCGGTTTAAAACCGTCTTTTCTGAGGCTAAACCTTGTGCAGTGTGGATCTTAGGGGCCGATTTGGGTACCCCCCCCTCCCCCCCCGGGGGTGGGTATACGCGATTCGTAAAATCGACATTTCGGGCTACAAAAACTTGATCGGATCAACGATCTGCCCTGTTGGGCTCACGCTCCGCGAATTCCGAAGCAGGGGCACGAAACTCCTCTGCGCGGGCGGCCAGTCCCCCGTGGGGCCTGCATCCGTGAAACTGTGAAGCTGTGAAACTGTGAGATTCAGCCGGTGCCCGAAGCGTGGCTGCGCGGCCAATCATTCTCCTACCTTGGTTGCAGCTGCGGTAGTTGCGGCTTTTCTTCTGTAATGTGTACCGAGTGATCCAGCGTGAACGTGAGCAGCGTTTCCGCTGGCAGCACAATCTGCCTGTTGCCGGTAAACGCTGAACCCGCTGTGCCTGCGCCGCCGCCCACCAGGCCGCCAATCAACGCGCCCTTGCCGCCGCCGGCCACGCCGCCAAGAATCGCGCCCAGCCCCGCGCCGCCGCCAATCATCGCGGTACTGCGCTTGCCTTTGCCCTTTTCCGCGCGCGAAATCGTGGTCGTCGCCACCGGATAACCGCCCCACTTCGTGTGAACGCGCTCCAGCTTGATCGAAAGAACCGCTCCGCCTTTGAACTTGCCCAGCGGTTTCGCGTCAATTACCGTGCCATCCGCACGCGCTTCTTTCGGCACAACCATTTCGCCGTTTACGCGAATATCATCGGCGACGGTTGCTGTAAAGGAATCGCCTGGCTGCGAAATTTTTGAACCAAGATCCTGGTCAAGACGCACTCGGATCGCCGTGCCGCTCGGCAGCGTAATCACCGCCGGAGGTGGCGGAGGCAGCGGCGTCGCAGGTTGCCCTGTCGACCCTCCCGGCTGTGCCGCTGCGTTGCTCGCCGGCTGACCACTTGCCGGCTGCGACGACTCTGCTGCCTGGTTGGCTGCCGCTGGATTGTTCGCTTTGCATCCGCTGAAGGACACCGCAGAGACGAAGAGCAGAGAGGCTAAGAGAAAAGCATTTCGCTGGGTGTTCATTCGTGCACTCCTTAGTTTGAGGATCTTTCGCGGCCCATTGCACGCAAACCAAGGGAAGTCTCCCGTGGGCACAATCGTACCCACGGAAACGGGAAGGAAGGTGAATCAAATATCCAGGTTCTTTACGTCAAGCGCGTTGTCTTCGATAAACTTCCGTCGCGCCTCGACATCTTCTCCCATCAGCGTGGTGAAGATCGTTTCAGTTTCCGCAATATCTTCAAGCTTCACTGAGAGCAGAGTCCGGCGCTCGGGATCCATCGTTGTCTCCCAAAGCTGCGGCGCGGTCATCTCGCCCAGCCCCTTGTACCGTTGCACCTGGTAGTCCTTCTTGCCTTGCTCCACAATGTACGCAAAAAGCTCGCGCGCGGTTTGCTTCTCGACAGGGTCGCGCGTGATGCGTGCTGCTTTGCGCGCGGTCTTGGCTTCCGCCTTTGCTTCTGCGGGCGCCTCGCCCTCTTCGGTTTCTACTTCTTCCGGTTCTTCCACTGCAGTCGCTTTTGAAGCGAACTCCACCAGGAACGGCGGCTCAAGATACGTCTTGATCTGGGCAAACTTCGCCATCATCTGCCGGAACTCCGGGCTCGATGCAAGATTCCAGTCAACCCGGCGTTCGGCTCCCTGCGCATCCACAAAGCTGATCGACCAGGTGTGGTGCTCCTCATCCTCAACCGGCTTGTTCAGCGACTTGAAACCAAAATCGCTCGCTTGACTCTTTAGCTCCGCGTGCAATGACGCCAGCTTTTCCGGCGCTTCGCTGCCCGACTTCGATGTGAAGTCCGAGCGGTGCGTCAGCTCGGCGCGCGCCAGCAACTCCGTCAGCTTCTCGTTGCGGATGCGCTTGTCCACCTTTTCAACAAACCCGAGATATTCGTTCAGGTAGGTCATGAATCGCGTCAGGTCCGCGCCTTCAATCTTGCTGGCGCTTTCACCATGGCGAACAATCATGCCCTCCGAGGCGCGCTTCACCATGACCTTCACAAATTCACGGTCGTCCTTGATGTATTGCTCAAAACGCCCCTTCTTGATCTTGTAAAGCGGCGGCTGCGCAATAAACACGTTGTCCCGTTTGATCAGCTCCGTCATGTGACGGAAAAAGAACGTCAACAGAAGAGTCCGGATATGCGAACCGTCCACGTCGGCATCCGTCATCAGGATGATCTTGCCGTAGCGCAGCTTGGCGGGATCGAAGTCATCCTTGCCAATGCCGGTGCCCAGCGCAGTAATCATTGCCCGGATTTCTTCGTGTCCGAGCATCTTGTCGTAACGGGCTTTTTCTACGTTCAGAATCTTGCCCTTCAGCGGAAGAATCGCCTGGAAGCGGCGATCGCGGCCCTGCTTGGCCGTTCCACCTGCGCTCTCACCCTCCACGAGGTAGAGTTCGCAGCGTGCGGGATCGCGCTCAGAGCAGTCGGCAAGCTTGCCGGGCAGTCCGCCGCCATCCAGTGCGCCCTTCCGCCGCGTAAGGTCGCGCGCCTTGCGCGCTGCTTCCCGCGCGCGCGCAGCTTCAATCGCTTTGTTGATGATGCGCTTCGCAATCGGAGGATTTTGCTCAAGGAATGCGCCCAGACGCTCGTTCACGAACGCCTGCACAGTTCCAGCGATGTCGGAGTTGAGCTTTCCCTTGGTCTGTCCTTCAAATTGCGGCTGCGACAGCTTCACGCTTACGACCGCAACAAGACCTTCGCGCACGTCGTCGCCCGACAGGTTCTCTTTCATGTCCTTGAAAAGACCAAGAGCTTGTCCAATCGCGTTGATCGTGCGGGTGAGGGAAGTGCGGAAACCGGAAAGATGCGTCCCTCCATCCACGGTGTTGATGTTGTTCGCAAAACTGAACACCGTTTCGGAATAGCTGTCGTTGTATTGCAGCGCGATCTCGATCTCCACACTGTCGCGCGTGGCTTCCATCATGATCGGCTTTTCATGCAACACAGACTTGCCGCGATTCAGGTGCTTCACAAATTCCGAAATGCCGCCGGCATACTTGAACTCCGCTTTTTTGGAGTCGCCCGTCTTCGAATCGGCCGTCCGTTCGTCGGTCAGCGTGATCTCGAGCCCCTTGTTCAAGAAAGCAAGTTCGCGCAGGCGCTGCGCCAGCGTGTCGTAGTTGTACTCCGTCGAAGTGAAAATACTCTTGTCCGGGAGGAAATGAACTTTCGTGCCGCGCCTCTTGCTTGTGCCGGCCTTGCGCAACTCGCTCGTGGGAATGCCGCAAGAATAGTCCTGTTCCCAGGTGTGACCATCACGCCAGATTTCTACGTTGAGTTCCTGGCTCAGCGCGTTCACGCAGCTCACGCCGACACCGTGAAGGCCACCCGAAACTTTGTAGTTCGACGCATCAAACTTGCCGCCCGCATGCAGCTTCGTCAGCACCACCTGCACAGCGGGCATCATCTTGCCATTACCCACCGGCATCATGTCCACCGGGATGCCGCGCCCATCGTCTACCACGGTAATCGAGTTGTCCACGTGGATCGTGACTTCGATTCTCTTGGCGCACCCGGCAAGCGCTTCGTCGACCGAGTTGTCGACCACTTCGTAGACAAGATGGTGAAGTCCCATCTCGCCTGTGGACCCGATGTACATCGCGGGGCGCAGTCGGACTGCTTCCAGTCCTTCAAGAATCTTGATGTTTTCGCCGGTGTAGCTGCCGTTGTTGCCGTCGTCCATGTGTTCCTCAGGGAGATTTTCTGAAGGTAGGGTCGCCATAAGATTCGCTCTGCCAGCTCTTTTCCGTTTGGTGCGCTCGACGCGGTCTTGCGGACTGCTTTTCGTGCGTCTGCTTTGCGACTAACCGCTTGAAAGATCGAGGCTTTGAACGAATTTGCCTGGCTCAATTTTACCACGCGGAGGGGGTGGAAAAAGGGGACGCAGAGTCACCCCTGACTTGAGTACCTGAGAGCGTATTACCTGTGTGTTATGTGACGTTAGTACCTATCTCGGTGACTACTTATGGAACTAACTGAAATACCTAGACTTACTTTAGAATCTGCTCTAGCATGAATGTGTTAGTACACAGTCCATTTGTGTCAATAGTTTTCGCAAAGGGGTAACCAACTATGAAACTGGCAATTCGCATCTTCGCTTGCGCCGTCGTAATCGCCGGTGCCGCTGCGGCATCGCATTCTTCTTCGAATTCGCACATGTTCATAAGCCACCAGGCAGCAAGCGCGGCGATTCCAGTTCCTGGATGTGGACCTGGCATGGGCTGCGTCCCTTCACCGAACACCGGGAAATAGTTACTCCTTGGACGCGTAGCACCAAAGTGCTAGACGTTCGGCGCACTTTCCCTTTGAATCCAAAGGTCTCCGGCGCTATCCTGAAAAAACCCTCAGGACGGTAGGGGCGTGGTATGCCTTTGGATTTCGCCATGTCGATGATGACTGCAGCGGAGTTTTTGCTGTGGGCAGCTCTTGGCTTCGTATTTTGGAAGAAGGGCCTGCACAGCCGCTTCCCTGCGATGAGCACTTATCTCGGCATACGGCTCGGATCGATGCCGCTGCTCCTCGGTCTTCTCTACCTTCAGGCACAGCCCGGCCATCAGGAGTTCTTCTACCCTGTCTACTTCTACCTCTACTGGGCCGTTTACATCGCCAGCGCCGCTTCGCTCTTTTTCATCTGCCAGGAAGTCTTTCGGAATGCCTTATCTTCCTTTCCCGGCCTCATGCGGCTCGGAACCATCGTCTTCCGCTGGACAACTTTGGCGTCGCTCATCGTTAGCCTGTCATCGGTATCGTTCTCGCATCTCGGCGCGCTCCTGATTCCCGATGTCGCCCTCGCGCTCATGCGCTCCGTCAGCATTCTTGAGCTCTGTCTGCTGGCGTTTCTCTGCCTCTGCATCAACGCCCTGCGTCTCTCCGCTCGGGATGTTTCCTTCGGCATCGCGCTCGGCTTTGGAATCATGTCGGCCAACGACTTTATCCTCGCCTCGTTCTGGTCGCGGAACACTTCGCTGACTTCTCCAATTCAATTCGTCAACGAATCCATGATTCTGGTCACGCTCGGTGTCTGGTCGGCCTATTGCGCGCTTCCGGAGCCGGCCCGCAAGCCCGTTGTTCTAGCAGCCAACTCGACCATCTATCGCTGGAATGAGATCGCAGCAGCTCTTGGCCACGGCACAAAGGTCGCCGTTCAGCAGCCTGCAAATAGCTTCTTCCTTTCGGATGTCGAGAAGGTCGTCGACAAGGTCCTCACCCGAACCAACATGCATGGCAGCGAATCCAAGTCCTAACAAAAAGTTCTTTGTAAGCAGAAAAGACCAGCCCGTGGGCTGGTCTTTTCATTTCCTGCAGATCCTACCATAGAAGGGCCGCGGCCTCGCCACAGCCCTCTCAAGCTTTCGTCGTTATTCGGCGCTGACAGGCTCAATCGATGCGAAACGTCCACGATTCCCGTGGTCGCTGAACTTCACTCGGCCCGTAACCTTCGCAAACAGCGTGTCATCGGAGCCGAGACCTACGTGTGCGCCTGGCTTGATACGCGTGCCACGCTGCCGAACGATGATCGACCCGCCAGTGACGAGTTCGCCACCGAATGCCTTTACGCCAAGGCGCTGTGCATTCGAATCGCGCCCGTTTGTAGAACTACCGCCGCCCTTTTTATGTGCCATCGCTAAATCCCCTTTTCAATCTCTGATCCGCGCCTAGTTGGCAGCAGTGTAAGTCACGCCATCGGCTTCGATCGCCTTGATGCGCACTTCAGTAAAGTTTTGCCGATGCCCCTGAAGCTTCTTGTATTGCTTTTTCCGCTTCAGATGAAACACCAGGATCTTGCCCCCGCGGCCTTCGCCAAGAACTTCGGCCGTCACCTTGGCCGTGGAAGGCTTCGCAACTGTCCCAGGTTCGCCCGAAACGGCCAGCACGTCGCTGAATTCAACTGTCTGGCTTTCTGACGGAACACTCTCGATTTTTACGACATCGCCGGGAGCGACACGGTACTGCTTTCCACCGGTTCGAATAACCGCGTACATAAATCCTCCAGAGCAGCAAGCATCGCTTGCGCTCATCCATACAAAATAGCTCGGGCGGAAACTTCTGCGCCTGGGAACGCTCCAGCCTAAACTACAGGCGAACGCTAAACCCCGCAGCGACAAGCAGGAATCGCCAAACTAAGGTAGTTTACCTGTTTTCAAGACCCGAGGTCAATGCGGTAAGCCGGGACTCGGCTCTTGGTCTGGATTGGCCTACTGCAGCGGTCAATTTGCCCTTCAAGTGGGGTTAAAGCGTCCAGACTCCCGCAGCTGGGTAAAAGTTCTCCGACACTAGAGGCGGCATCCGGAAGTGCCGCTCTTACAATTAGATGGGCGGTCCTCAGGCCCGTACCGTCAAAGCAAGCCAATCCACGAAGGTCTTCCGGGCGTTCAATGCCGCTCGAAGGGAATTGTGCAGAATGGGATTGAATCTCCTGGACGTCGGGGTGATCGGCTTCTACCTCGCCGGCGTCACGCTTTTCGGCCTTCGTTTTCGAAAACAGGACCGTACGCTGCAAAGCTACTTTCTCGCAGAAAAGGCGGTGCCCTGGTGGGCCATCGCGCTTTCCATCGTCGCTGCAGAAACGAGCACACTGACCATCATCAGCATTCCAGGCCTTGCCTACGATCAGGACTTTCGATTTCTTCAGCTTGCCATCGGATACTTGCTCGGACGCATTGTCGTCAGCTTCGTGTTGATCCCGCAATATTCGCGTGGAAATCTTCTCACGGCTTATCAACTCATCGAACAGCGATTCGGCCCTCGAATGCAAACTCTCACAGGCTCCGTCTTCCTATTGACTCGCGCGGCCGCGGAGGGCGTCCGAATTTTTGCAGTTGCCGTCATCGTGCGGATCGCATTGGCCGGCCTTTTTCATGGTCTCACGAGTTTGGCGAGCGATGTGTTGGCGATCGCAGTGGTCGTTTTGCTTACTTTGATCTACACCTTTGAAGGCGGTATGGCAGCCGTCATCTGGACCGACGTCATGCAATTGGCTGTCTACGTCGCATGCACGCTTGGCTGCGTCTTCGCAATTGCGCAACTCGTACCCGGCGGATGGTCAACGATCGTCTCGATGGGGAGCCACGCCGGTAAATTCAGGGTTCTCGACCTTTCCTGGAGCCTCGCTAAACCCTACACACTCTGGGCTGGGGTCATCGGAGGGACCTTTCTCACGGTCGCAAGTCATGGCACGGACCAGCTGATTGTACAGAGGCTGCTGTCTGCGCGAAACGAGAGGCAATCAAAGGCGGCGCTCCTGTCGAGTGGTGTCTTCGTTCTTTTTCAGTTCGCACTCTTCCTCCTCGTGGGCGTTCTTCTCTTTGTGTTCTATCGATCCTTCCCCATGACGGCAGGCATCCCGAAGGGAGATTCGATATTTCCAACTTTTATTGTGACGCAGTTGCCACACGGGATCAGTGGTCTGTTCATTGGGGCAATTCTTGCTGCCGCCATGTCGAACCTGAGTGCAGCGTTGAACGCTCTGTCTTCGACAACAGTAGTCGACTTTTATCAAAGATGGGCTCCTGCCGCAACGGAAGAGCGCAGAATCGTGATTTCTCGCCGCGCGACGGCCTTCTGGGCCACTATGCTTTTTGTGCTCGCTGTCATCTCACGAAGCGGTGGTCGGGTACTGGAAATGGGCCTGACGATCGCGTCTGTAGCGTATGGAGCGCTGCTTGGCGTGTTTCTTCTAGGAGTGCTCACGCGCCGGGCGACAGAGAGGGGCGCAATGGTGGGAATGGTTGCAGGTTTGGGTTTCAACATCTGTCTTTGGATATTTACCACAACAGCTTTTACCTGGTACGTGGCCTTCGGATGTGGTGTGACATTCTTGATCGGATACGGCATGAGTTTGGCATGGCCCAAAAACACCATCAACGCGTAATCAAAAGGAGATCGATGCGGCTGAAAGATCTGGCAACCGAACAGGGAAATCCGGCGACAAAGAATCTTGATCAAATGAGCGCCCTCCAACTGGTCACCGCGATGAATCGGGAGGACACCGTCGTGCCGCTCGCGATTCGTCAGGTTTTGCCGCAGATCGCCCGGGCGGTGGAAGCGGTTGCGCGCAGTCTCGCCCAGGGAGGACGTCTCATCTATGTTGGCACCGGAACAAGTGGACGAATCGGCGCGTTGGACGCATCGGAGTGTCCGCCAACGTTTGGGACATCCCCAAACACGGTCCAATTTCTAATCGCCGGGGGCGACAGGGCACTGGTCCATGCCACGGAATCGAGTGAGGATTCCGCGGAAACCGGCCAGCGCGACATGATCGCAAGAAGCCCAGGCGAGCGGGACGTTGTTGTTGGGATTGCCGCGAGCGGCCGGACCCCGTACACAATTGCAGCGTTGAAGTCTGCCCGGAACAAGGGAGCGAAGACGATTGCGATCGCCTGCAACCCCGGTTCTGCGCTCGCAAAAGCCGCGCACATTCGCATCGAGATTAATGTCGGGCCGGAGGTACTCGCCGGATCCTCTAGGCTGAAAGCGGGAACTGCGCAGAAGCTGGTCTGCAATATGCTGACCACCGGCGCTATGGCTCAACTCGGTTACGTATATGGCAATCGAATGGTGAACCTTCATCTCAAGAATAAGAAATTGGTTGAACGCGGCATCGGGATCGTCGAATCGCTCGCGAAGGTTGACCGCAAGACCGCGGAGAGTGTCTTGGAACGAGCCGGCATGAGTGTGCCTGTAGCGCTGGTAATGCTCTTATCAGGCGTTGACCAGAAAGCAGCAAAAGCGAAACTCAAGAAGGCAAGTGGAAATATTCGACATGCAATTGAGGGCTGAAATGCGGAAATCGAGAAGGAATTACGGTCAATCGTGCGCATCTATTGGGATAATTATGATAGTCGCCTTCGCCTCGATGATGTCTGCAGTCCATGCGCAGACATCCCTATCTCCGGGCGCACTTCCAAAGGCAACAGATCAGCTTGCTGCAATTGATTTCGCAGTGCAGAGCGCGGTCGATAACGGGCGCATACCCGGTGCTGTCGTTCTCGTTGGACACAACGACCATGTCATTTATCGCAAGGCCTTCGGCTGGCGCTCCCTCGAACCGCAGCGCGAGCCGATGACTCTGGATACAATCTTCGATCTCGCGTCTCTCACCAAGTGCGTGGCCACAACAACTGCTGTAATGCAACTCTTTCAGCAGGGACGAATTCGCTTGAACGATCCCGTTGCCGCCTACTTGCCCGACTTTGCGCAGAACGACAAGAGTCAGATCACCGTCCGTGAACTGATGACGCATTTTTCAGGGTTGCAGGAAGACCTCGACCTGAAGCAGGCGTGGACGGGCCGCCCGGCGGCCTATTCCATGGCAATGCAGCAGACACCTAAATATCCGCCCGGTACGCATTTTCTCTACAGCGACATCAACTTTGAAACTCTTGGATTCATCGTTGAAAAGCTCACCGGTGAGCCGCTCAGCGAGTACGTGCAGAAAAACGTATTTGGCCCTCTGCAGATGGACGAGACCTCATTCCTTCCCAGGAATGAATGGATTTCTCGCATCGCTCCCACGCAATATGACGAAAACGGGAAGATGTTGCGAGGCGTTGTCCATGATCCAACGGCTCGGAGAATGGGCGGTGTCGCAGGGCACGCTGGACTATTTTCAACTGCCGACGATCTTGCCAAATTCGCCCAGGAACTCCTCACAGGGAATTTGGTTCTAACTCGAGCGTCGATCGAGAAAATGAGCACGCCCCAGCAACCGACCTCTGCATCGAGTCTGCGCGGTCTGGGTTGGGACATCGATTCGCCGTTTTCGTCGAACCGGGGCGAGTTGCTCCCTGTGGGATCCTTTGGTCACACAGGATTCACTGGCACATCGCTGTGGATCGACCCGGTAACTGACACCTACATCATCATCCTCACGAATGCTGTGCACCCTAACGGCGGTAAATCGACCGTAGCTCTTCGCTCGCGAATTGCCACCATCGTCGCTTCAGCACTCGAACTCACCCCCAGTCAAGGCGATAAGATCCGCATGGCGAGGATTACTGGTTACAACGAATCGCAAATGGCCCAACGCCGGGTAACGGTTCGAAACGGGGATGTAAAGAATGGAATCGATGTTCTTGAGAGCCACGAATTCCGCGAATTACATCCGCAAAACAGCCACCCGCTTCGCATCGGCTTAGTCACAAATCAAAGTGGAGTGGATGGACGGGGTCGCCGCACGACAGATGTGCTCGCGAAGGTTCCTGGATTACAACTCGCCGCGATCTTCAGCCCGGAACACGGAATCGCCGGAAAACTCGACACAACAGAAATTGGCAACTCACGAGACGAGGCCACTGGAGTGCCAGTCTACAGCGTGTATGGAGATACGGATGCAAAGCGCCGTCCTACGCCTGAAGTAATCGCCGGACTAGACGAAATTGTTTATGACATTCAGGATGTGGGCGTTCGCTTTTACACCTACGAAAGCACACTCGGTTACTTTCTCGAGGCGGCATCGAAAGCTGGCAAAGAGATCGTCGTTTTCGATCGCCCGAACCCCATAGACGGAGCATTCGTACAAGGCCCCATGGCGGACCCCGGTCGTGAATCTTTCGTCAGCTACGGTCAAACTCCTGTGCGCCACGGCATGACGATTGGCGAATTGGCTAGGATGTTTAACTCGGAGCGCAACATTGGCGCAAAGCTCACGGTTGTGCCAATGGAGGGCTGGATGCGCGGGGACTGGTTCGACTCAACCGGTCAAAATTGGATCAACCCTTCTCCAAATCTCCGCAATTTGACTGAATCGATCCTCTATCCGGGCGTCGGCATGATCGAAGGCGCGAATATCTCTGTTGGCCGTGGAACCGACACGCCTTTTGAAATTGTGGGAGCACCGTGGATCGATGGTCTCGCCCTCGCGCACTATCTCAATTCTCGAGAGATTGCGGGGATTCGCTTCGTGCCCGAATCCTTCGTACCGAACTCCTCGGCTTTCGCTGGAGAGAAATGCAACGGCGTCAGCCTCGTTCTTACGGATCGGGAAGCTCTCGATGCGCCGGAGTTAGGTTTGGAGATCGCCCATGCGCTGCTCCAACTCTTTCCCGACAAGTTCAAAGTCAATGATCTGGATGGTCTCGTTCGCAACAAGGCAACAGCGGACGCATTGATCGCAGGTGAAGATCCACGACGAATCGCCCAGGAATGGCAAGACGCAATTGAAAGGTTCGAGAAGGTGCGTACAAAATACCTGTTGTATTAGCTCAAACGCACAGCAATTAGAAAGGCTTCATAACGCCACGACGATTGTGGGTCTCTCTCCTCGCGCATCCGCAGGTCGTAACTCCGTTGAGATGATTCTTGATTCTCCAGGCATGAGGGCAATGTAATTGTCAGAGTAGATTGCTGGCAGGATCCGATCGCCCGTCTTTTCCCGGATTGCCTTGACTCTGACCATCAGCGCAGGCCATGCCGCGGCGTTTTCCAGTTGCGTCGTAAGTCGCCAGATATTGCCGATTCGTTCCGAGGTGGTCTGCGCTTTCACCTTTTGGCTCGGGAGTTCACGAATCGCCCGAAAGTCGCCTTCGCGAAGCCCGCGGAGATAAAAGTTCGTCGAGATTACCTGCGCGTCCTGTCTAAGCGAGAGCCTCACAAAGTGAACCGGCGAAAGACCTTCCGGATATTTCAAGGCCATGCAGATTGTGGTGCTGTCGTCATCACTGTCAACGCCCACCGACTGAACGCTCTTTTGGGTCCCATCCATGTTCAGAATCTCTGCCTGCGCTTTCAGGCCGGGAACGCGACCAGCGCTGTAATTCACAATTTCAATGGAATCCTTCAAACGGTTCCACTGGATGTGCAGCGGCTCTGACCCCTTTTTGCAGCCAAAGTATGCCGCCGTTGGCTCGAAGAAATAGTCGTATGTTTGCCAGACAAAGGAGGGCCAACAGGGATGGCTCATCCATAGTAGGACTCCCATCCGGTGCTCGCTTTGGGCTTCCATCATCGCGCGATAGGTATCGTAGTTGACGAACTGCGCAAGTCGTATCCACTCTTCCGCGCTCTGGGCTCCGCCATATTGATTCTCGATTATGCTTCGGAAGCCGGCACCTCCCATCGCTCCCTTCATGCAAAAATCGTGAATGCCCCAGTCAAGTGCTTGCGGCCAAAGCGCCTTCTCCGGCACCATCATGCGAACACTCTCAATCGGTGGGATATTCGGCGCACCAATCTCGCTGTGCAACTTCGCGTCTGCAACTTGGAAATAGGTTCTGGATGGCATCGCCTGATAGGGACCGTGGCCGCTCACAACATCGTCTGCGGAGCTTGGAATGTAGTGCAGGCCAGGGTGCAGATCGCCCAGGATCTGCCGTATCCCCTCTTCGATGTTCGTGGGTGGGAATCCTTCGTTCCGGCCACAATAAAGGCCGATGGAGCAGTGATTGCGAATCCGCAAGACAAAATCCTGAACGTTGCGCAGGAACAGATTGTTGTCATCAGGTTCTGGACCGTCCCATGGATTCGCTAGCCAGAAATCATGCCACACCATCACACCATGGCGATCGCAGGCGTCATAGAGGGCTTCATCACCAATCTGGCCAACCCAATTTCGAATCATTGTAAAGTTCATATCGCGGTGATAGCGAACCGCGGCGTCATATTCGCGAGTACGGTAGCGCAGCATCGACTCGCTGAAACCCCAGTTGCCGCCCCTGGCAATGAACCGCCGGCCGTTCACCCAGATCCTCAGCGCGCCGCCCTCCTCGCTATACGTCATATGGCGCAAACCAACCCTGAAAATCCTTGTATCGAGGACCTTCCCGCCTGTTTCGAATGAGAGCGCGCAGTCGTAAAGGTAGGCCTCGCCATATCCAACTGGCCACCAAAGCTTGGGATTCTTCGCCTGGAGTACCGGATGCGTGGCTGCATCGAACTTTACGTGCCTTTTCTCCAACGCACCAAGTTGAACGCGCTGCTCAAAACTCACATCGCCAAGTCGCCCTCGGAGAATCCCTGAAACTGGATGGGACTGATGATTGTTAAGTTCCAGTTCGACTGTGATCTCCGCGCTCGAAGTGTCGGGAAGTGGAAGCTTGGTCGACACATAGTGGTTTTCGATTGTGACCGAATTCACGACGGTCAGGAATACATCGCCCCAGATGCCCGTATTCCGGCCACGGATCGTCGGAATCCAATCCCAGCCAATCGACGCATGATAAGTGGGATTGTCTGCGCCGAGTGCACCACCGTTCTGACCCGCTGATTCAAAGGTCTTCTGCTTGGTGCTCCCCGGCGTCGCGTTCTTTTCGATGCGAACGGCCAGAGCGTTTAGCTCATCAGCCGATATCTTGGAAGTGATGTCGAATTTCGCGCGCATGAAACCGCCATCAATCCGACCGAGACTTTCTCCATTCAGAAAGACCTCTGCCTTCCAGTTAATGCCATCGAAATTCAGCCACACGGACTGATTCGGCTTGGCTGACGGCACAGTGATTTCAGTGCGATACCAGAAGTCCGAATAAAAATACGAATCAGAGATGTAGAGTTGATTTTGACCAAAGTTCGGGTCAGGGATGGCGCCCGCATTGAGGTAGGACGTCAGAATGGTCCCCGGCACTGTCGCCACAACCCACGACGAATCGTCGAATTCAATCTTTGACAGTGCGCCACCGCCCGCGCCGACGAGATTCGCTCTCTGCAGCCGCCACCCTCCGCCTGCGAGATTGATCCGAGCATCTTCCGTTGATGCGGTGCGCAATTTCGGCTCGGCCACAAATCCACCATGCCCGTAAACCTCGAGTTCGCTGAGAATGTAGCCGTAAGGCGAGGTCGGCCTCGTCATTAGAACGCGCACAAAGCGTCCCGAGACAGGTCGTTCCAGTTTCACGTCATCCACCAATCCGGTCATTCCAGAAAGAGAATGCAGATCGGACCAGGTTTGAGCATCGTCGGAAACCTGAATGGAACCTTCAGCAGCTCGCGCAATCCAATGGACTCCGATTCGGTCAAATTCGAAACGGGCCCCGAGATCAACGTACACCCACTCTTCGCCGAGTCCTTCGCTCATCCAGGCGCTGGTAAAGTCATATGGACCCCCCACCTCAACTCGCTCGCCGCCCCGGAAGAAGGCCACTTCGCCAATCTGCCAGACTGCCTCAGAAGCTTGCTTTGATTCGGTGTCGTTTCCATCCACTCGGCATTCGATTCGGTAAGAGCGACTTATAGATGGTGCCTTAAACAGGACCACTGGTGCATACACAGGTCCCATGGCAATTACATCGGGGGGAAGTCCCGCGGTAGGAGCTGGTTTGGGGTTCGTCGCATTGCCGATTGGCTTCCAGGTTGCGCCATCCTCTGAGACCGACACTTCGAAACGAAGGGATTCGGGCGAATGGTTGGGTGGACCGAGAAGAAATAGTCTGATCTCATCGACTTCCAGCGGTTCATCGCCGCCTCCCAGCCAAAAATCAACCTTTGCGCTGGGCCCCTGCGTTGTTAGGACGCTCAGACCATTGTGGTCAATCGGGGATTCGCGCTCATATTTCGGCAATGGACCGCGAATTCCGTCAGTCACGGCAACCCAGCGCGGCATCTTTGAGTCCTTAATTCCATCGGTCACTAGCTGAGCAGTGAGGTTGTAGTCGTAGCTGCTTGAGTGGTACGCCGGGCGCAGTAGCGCTAGATTCCGATAGGAGGGCACATCTAACGTCAATTCGGGGCCAAAGGACTCGCTGGATTCGCCGGGATAGACTCCAATGCCACGTGTAAATTCGTACGCGGCCTCAGAAGTGATTTGCGAACCTGCAGCCGCCGGCACCCTCTGAGCCGAATTGCCATTCAGAGCGAAAACGGACCTGCTCTCAATCGCGGCCGCTGCACTTGCAAGCGCCGTCGATTTGATGAATCGCCTTCTCGAAATCGGCATTCCCACACTCCCCCTCAGTTTGCGGCCTGATCGCCGCAGTCCAACTCGCTTGAAAGTCAAACAATGGATGGAACTCGTCTATCGACGTCATACCACTTCGGCTCTGATCCCGGCGCCCTCATCCGGCAATCGCAAGCATAATGGACGAACTAACAACCGAAGCGAAATGGTCATCTCCAAAAGGCAGCTGAATGGGATCTGCAGGACAATCTCGGAAAGGCCGGATACTGTCGGATATCCGAATTCGGCAATTGGGCGAATTGCCGCCCGAGGTCGCCGATCAAGCAATCGAACGCCACAAAAAGCAAACCGGTCTATGGTTCCGTCTCCGTAGGTTGAGAGGACGAAACTCCGAGAGCGAAGTCTGCATCGCTTGAGCTCCTGCTAATCATCGGATGCTGATGCGCGCCACTCGCCCCAACTTGATCGGCGACATGCTTGGCCACCGAGGTATAAATCTGACTCAACGTCGCATTTCCTTTTGCGCTCTTCAGCGCTTCGAGCAGGAAGAACGTGAAGTAGCCGTGGCGTAGGGGGTCACTTTCGAGCGATTCCTCGTTTGCTTGGCTGGCCGCGATCACAATGCGACCCGTCCCCTGAGTCATACGGCTGAGCATATCGCCGGATGGCGGTTGATCCGCCAGATGCGCAGTTCCTGTCGCAGCTGGCCTGATCGAGCCTCCGCTATAGCAAGTGTCCAACAAGATCGCTGTGCGAAGTGCCTTCATGCGGGTCGCCACGGTGTCCGCGAGCTCCACCATGGGATACGCGGTGGCATAGAGAGCATCTTCATTCAGCTCACCGGCCTTGTACGCTTCCGTATCGTACGTGACCAGGTAATTGGCGCCGCCTGCAGAATCTGCAGAGCGTGGTGTTCCGTGAGTCGCCACGTAAATTACGACCATATCATTCGGTCGCGCATGTCGGGCAATCCAGTTCAGCTCCTCTTTGATGTTTTTCGTCGTTGCGTTTTGATCCGTCAGCAGGTGGACATTCGCCGGGGCAAACTTGCCAATATTGGGATCTTTCAGTTCGTCTGCGAATGCCGTGGCATCGGCTGTTGTGTAGCGCAATTGGCGAATTTTCTGATCTGCAAATTGGCTGATTCCAATCACCAGCGCCCATTTCTGTTGTACGGGACCTTTCGCGGTGTCCGGTACTACCCTCGCAACTGCCGGTGCCTCGGAATCGGCGCTCAGACCTCGAGCGGGAGGGGTTGCAAGAACCAAAGGGTTTAGCTGTTCCTGTAGAGCTTCAGAGTTCAAGAACCGCGCTTTCTCCAGTGCGTATTTCGCAAGCGGCTCTCGTCCGAGCCGACGTTCCAGGAGACCTCGGTAGTACCAAGCGTCGCCCAGTTCGCTGCATTCCGCAATTGCGTGTTTTAACAACTGCAAAGCGTCTTCGAATGCCGCATTTCCGGCGCCAGGAGAAATACGCTCCAAAGCCTGAACAACCAGGTCTTTTCCTGCGCCGCAACTCAAGTCTTGGGCGCAGGCGGCGCGGTTTGCGCAGATGAGGAAGGCGAGCAAGGCAATGAGTAGAATTCTGAGACGGCAGCTCGAGATCATTTGCTGGCAACCGCTTTTCGCGTCGCGCGCGCTTTCATCGCTGCGAGAACCTGCGTACTCACGCCATTCTTGCCCAGATCTTGTTGAGCGGGCACGCCAAGATCGAAGTTCGCCGAGCGCGATGCGCGAATTGCCTGGACAATCGTGTCGTCGTCCATCCCTGACTTCACCATGGCCACCACCTGCGAGTTCGTCATTCCCTTTGGAGGAGTTCGAGTTCGACTCGCTCCCGCGTTTGCATCTTTTGCCTGCGCTGAGGACGCAGCCTTGGGATGTTTTTCTTCTTCATCCGCAGCTTCCTTCTGGTGGCGCTGGTCTTCCAACTCCTTATAATGCGCCATCGCGGTCTCGATTCGCTTTTGCGGCTCGAGGAAATACTTTTCTGCCGGCTTGGAATCAATGGCCTTGCCGTAGTTGATTGCAGATTCTTCAAGATATTTCATCGCGGTCTTTTCATCTTCCGCCGCGTAGGCAAGAGCTTCATAGGCAACGCCAATGTCGTAGAGCCGGTAGGCGTCTTCGTCAGGCTTGGGGAGCGGTGGAGCGGTCTCGAATGTTTCCAGCGCCCGCGGCCACAGGCCAGACTCAGCTTGCTTGTCGCCAGCGTCGATTGGTCCTTTGCCCTTTGCGAGATACACTTCGAGAACTTCGTTTGTGTTCACCAGGTGTTCGGCGATCTTGCGCACCACATCCGCCAAGAGTTTCGTTTGGAGCTCCGCATCAGTCGGGGGATTCAAATCTTCACTGCTCGCGCCACCTGTAATGCGTTTCCACGTGTCCGTCACCGTACCCTTCACTCCATGGGAGGAGTTCGTTCCCGAACTGTCGAACTCTTCGTCATACTTCGCGGTGACGTTATCTGATGTAAGGGCCTGCCCAGTCGCAGTTTTCGCCTGGAACGCCACTGTCAAATTTCCGGTGATCCGCGTATACGATTGCGTTTTGGGAGCGTTCTTTGTTAAGGCGAGCGAGGCGCGCGTCGTGACCGTTGGCTGAGGATGCGCGAACTCGGTGATCTGGCAATTGATAATCGTCGAAGGATTGCTTTCGTCGGAGCGAAGATGTGGATCATCCTTTAGAAGCTCCGTCTCCAAGAGTGCCTCAAGGTTGTGAGCAAGGTCTCTCTGTGTATCGCGTCCAGCTGCTCTCACCTTAAATGTGGTTCCAGTCAGGTGTGCCAGCGCCGGCAATTTTCTCTGCAAGGTCACTTTTGTCTTGGCAGCTCCGAAGTTCTGAGCTTGAACTGACATTGCAAACAATCCACCGGCCAGTGAAGCGGAAAGAACTGCGAGTTTGAATTGCCCCATCCTGCCCCCAGATTCGGAGCCCCGACCCCACACTGTCGGGACTGGAGTTTCGATAAACGCCTGCATTTTCCAATGCACACTCACACTGCTGTTAATGCCCACCTTGCCTGTCAACCTGAAAGGAGAGCATCCATGTATTCGGGGGAGGATTGATCAACCGCGTATCGGGATCCACGCCCAGCGCAGACTCAAATCCTTGCATGATGCCGGTCTCTTGCCAAGAGGATTTTAGCAACGGGCAAACTCGAGCCACGCCTCATCGGTCCTTAAAGATACCGTTGAACAGCATCTTCCTGCCATCGAGTAGACGTACATCACGCTCGGGCATCTGTAAGTGGCTGAATTTGTTGGTCGACGCGACACGGGCAGATTGTCTCGCTCCGGCTTCTCCTCGTCAAAAATGCCGAATTTGATCGGGCTTGTTGATCGGCGTGGGCAGAACTTCAGCACCACGGTCACCACTCCCGACATGACTTTCGAGCGAGCGGCTGACGAGGTCCCGCGAACCGAGACCGACTGCAAGTGAAAGAGTCAAAACAATTCCGCCGAAGAGGATTCCGAAGGCGAGTGAGACGACTACGCCGCCGATCTCCAGATGCTCCAAGACCATCGCCGCCGTTAGGACGAGAACGAGCCACTTCACTCCGAGCGAAAGAATTCGCGCATATTGAAGTTGGGCGTTCACTGCACCTATGAGAACGGATCGCGCTAGAAAACGTGCAACCAGTGTGCCAGCGATCAGCAGAAAAATTGCGCCAACTGCATGCGTTAAATATGGCAAGAGTGAGATAGGCAACGTAGCAGCTGTCGCATACGAAGCGTCGAATGCTGAGACTCCAATTAGAAGACCGAGTAAGACACAGCCCCAGAACGAGCTTCTCGCCACAATTTCGGTCGGTGAACTGGTAGGTGTCCAGGTGCCGGAATCGCGATAATGGCTTAAGCGATCGTCGAAACGCAACAGCGATAATCCCTTGCGAAGAATTGCCGAGATCGCCATGCCGATCAATGTGAAAACCATAAAAGCCACGAAAAACGCGAGAATTCCTGGCAGCACGGCAATCAGCAATGAGAGAACGCGAAAAAGCGACTCGCGCAATGCTCCGGCCATGTGGTGCCAGATTGTGGCGTTGTCAGTATAGAGAGGCTGAGGCGGGGCAATTGGCTGACTTTGGATGATTGTGGCAAGAACATCCATCATAGGATTCACTCCTCATTTCCGACTGTCGAGGCAGATTCGCGACCGAAGACTTGCATCGACCTGCTGCGATTCTCACTCACGGGTTAAACCGGTCTGGCCACCGCCATCGCGAGACGAGATATGCCTTATCTGTCTCAAAGGCGGTTGCAAGCGCTTCAATGTGACGTTCAGGGTCGCCCCCGGCAACAATCGAGTTGATATGTCCCGCGACCCAGCCGAGGTAGAGCGGGACCAACGCGCCCAACAGGTGTCCTCGGTTGAGAGTGCGCAGCCGATATGCGATCAGAAAATCGAAGACTACGCGCGCCCAAAGCTGGTCCGGCATCCGAAATGCATCACCTTCCACTCGAGCAAGCCGTTTTAAACCAAGCATCGAGTTTGGCGGCAGAATCAGCGACCAAATCTCCTGAAGATTCGTGTTTGCGATCCGAAATGCCTGAATCATTGAACTCACATCGGCAGCGGATTCGCTCGGCGCTCTGCTCATTGATGGCCAGTGACGGGCCGCGGGGGGAGTGATCCGGGCTCGTTGCCAAAAAGCGGCTTTTCCTTCGATGTCGGAGAAGAGTGAAGCGGTCACCAGGGGCAAAATGACGTTCAATCCAGAGTCTTTGGGTTGTGGGAGTTCGCGCGTTCCAGCATCGATTTCTTCCGTCGCCCTCCCGGCAACTGCAGCCTCATTGACAACCCATAACGGAGAATCTCCTTGATTTGCCGAGACTAATCGCTGCGCGATGTTCGCCAGGCGTTCTGCCATCGGCATTGAAAGTCCAAGATCGATCGGCAGGGGAAACCGAATCCGCGTAGAAAATAACGACCGGCTCAGGGGATACAGAATCGCGGAATTTACAAGACCTGCACCAGGGGGAAGAACGTAGCGGGGTATCGCTAAATCGGTCGAGGTGGTCTGGACGGTTATGGCCAAGTCACGGATCCCGGCGGGGCTCAGGGATTCGGCTTCGGGGCCGAGAATGAGCAATGTCTGCACGGCGCATGTCTTCGCCATGTCCTGTGCCGTGACAAAATCTCTGGCGGTTAGCGTCCAGGTTGTGCTAGATGGAGGTGCAGCGATAACCTTGACCGGTCCGTTCACCTCGTTCGGAATTTCTCCCGGAACAGCTACAACCAGTTCCTCTGCCGGCAAGGCTGAAGCCAATCGCTCCAACACCGGCTGAAGTCGTGCGGGATCTGACGCGGGAAGGAGCACCAATACGCTACCGCGCACTTGCGTCTGTTCGGAATTACTTTCGTCAATCAGATTCGTCGTTGCCATTGCATTAGAGCCAACTCTTTCACAATGCCAGAATTCCCGCTAGGGGAATATGCACCCAGGATGGGCGATTATTTAATTCGTAAGCAAGCTCATAAGCCGCCTTCTCAAGCAAATAAGCCTCCAGCATTGCTTGAGCCGCATCGTTTGCCGGGAGCAGATCCGGCCTCTGAAAAATAACCTCTTGATATCCGCGAAGAAATGACGCCGATGCCAATGATCCCCAATGTGAAGCCCACTGGCCAATTGCTGCACGACCTTTACCTGCCGCTCTTTCCATTGGCTCATTAGCCCCCGATTGTGCAGCATAAGAAAATGACCGCAGCATCCCAGCGACGTCTCTTAAAGGAGACTGCTTCTTGCGCCGCTCGGCAAGGGGCTTTGCTGGCTCACCCTCAAAATCGAGAAAGACGAAGTCGCCAGTCCCTTCTGTAGACTTCAATGTCCGGAGTACTTGGCCCAGGTGAAGATCCCCGTGAATCCGGATGCGCCGACCTCCAACTCCCGCTGAGACCAAACTACGGCAACGCTGTATGAGCTGTTGGCGGCGGCCTAGCACTTGGATTGCCGCTTCCGCGGTGGCTTCGTCGAGTTCCGGCAACTTGGATTTCAGTGTCTGAAACGCCGTGCAAACCTGCTCTTCAACCCGCAACGCATCCGACGCGACGCTTTCCTTATCGAATTCCTCAGGTGCAAATGCGGGATCGGAAACCTGACCGCCTAACGCCAGATGCAACTCGGCAGTCCTCTTCCCCAGCAATGCCGCCGCATCCACTGCCAAATCGGCGTCCTGCGGCATCGTAGGTGCACCTACGGCATCCATTAGCAGATGGCCCGTCCTTTCAATCACAGGGGGAGTCAGTTGGGCGACGGATTCAAGAAACGACTCGAGTTGGCTTAGAAACCAACTCCAACCGTCTCCTTCATTCGGAATAAGTTCCTGCAACATGGCGAGCGTGATCCGTTCTGCGCCTTGGGGTGTTAAAGATACTTCTCCATGCAGCCTCGGGATACGCGGGAACCGGGCAACTTCAGTGAGATATCGCCCAATCTCGACATCCGGGTTCTCGCCCGGCTGTAAACGTCGAAACAATTTGAGTATCAAGCTTGTCCCGTAGATTACCGATGTATTGGATTGCTCTGCGGTACCGAGACGCGACGGGTAGTGTGGCGATTGGAGTGGCTGCCCTAGAATTAACGAAGCCCGGGCATCAAGTCTTCCAGCGCTGGATGTTGCGTCTCCGGCAGCCGGAGATTCGCGCGGCTGCATCCGCTGGGAATCCGAAGATGTAACTGGCGCAATGGACCGCGGTGGAGCTGCCGCTTCTCCAGGCTGCGCATCAATTGGCGCAGGCCGTACCACCGGAGTCTCCGGAAGTGTATGTGCATCACTGAGCATCTCATCTTCGACGGCCGCAGCTTGCGTGAGTATTCTCGTATTACCCTCACTCACCGCCAGTTCAGGTTCGTTGCCAAAGACCGCGCGCATAGGCCGGGCTGAGACATCTCCGTCAGATTCATGCAATGGAGAACCGGTCAAAGCGGGAGAATGCAGAGGCAGCGTTGTGTTACCTTCAATCAGTTCAAGCAGCCGCCGCCGGACGTCCTCTCGAACGGACGCATCGTAAATCACAAGCGTTGCGTGTTTGGAGACGACCGAAGCTACGACGGCGTGGTGCTGAGAAGCTTCGACCTCAATTGCTTCATTTCCTCTACTCACTGCGAGCGGAATCTGATAAACGTCAGGGTCTCCTTGTCTATAACGAACTTCGAGGAACAGAAGGATGGGCGAAATGGGTAGTCCCTCACCGAAGCTGCCTCGCGCCGGCTCTTTCGATTTTGAGTGACCGTCAAGGTCAATCCAATAAAGCGCAGCAACAGAGTGAATCTCCCGACTTTTTGCACTAAACCAGCGTTGATTCGGAAGCCAAGCCGCAAGCGTTGATTGAAAATGTGCCGATCCCGTTCCTTCAAACCAGCTTGCCCAGCCTTGGGTGCCCAACTCTCCCGCGAGGGCCTCGTCGAGGTCAATTTCGGGAGTAGCATCGTTTTCCCGATCCGGAGCAAGCTCAGCGTGTGGTGCTGCCGGTTGAAGTTCGAACCAGAGGAACGAGTAGGGCGCAACAGTCAGCGAATAAGGCTCCGGTGAGATTGTTGGAAATGAGACATAGCCGAGCATTTCAACCGGCTGCATGCCGGCATACTGCTCAAGATCGAGACTGACCGGTTGGGCGAAGCGGCTTAAATTTGCAACGCAAAGTACAATCTCTTGAGACCCATCGGATCGCTCGAGCTGCCGCAGATAGGCAAGAACTTTTCGGTTCTCGGGGTTCAAAAAAGTCAATGAACCGCGGCCAAAGACCTGGAACAGCTTGCGCAATGCGATCATGTTTCGTGTCCAATGCAAGAGACTCGACTGATCACTCAACTGCGCTTCAACGTTGACGACCTGGTATCCATAGATTGGATCCATAATCACCGGAAAGTAGAGCCGGGCTGGATCACACCGGGAAAAGCCGGCATTTCTATCTGACGTCCATTGCATTGGAGTTCGCACACCGTTGCGGTCGCCAAGATAAATGTTGTCGCCCATGCCGATTTCATCGCCATAGTAAAGGATGGGCGTTCCCGGAAAGCTCAGCAGTAGGGAATTCAAAAGTTCGATGCGGCGCCTGTTATTGTCCACGAGCGGAGCCAGACGTCGGCGAATACCCACATTGATGCGCATCCGGGGATCCGCCGAGTAAGCGAAGTACATATAGTCGCGCTCATCGTCGGTCACCATTTCCAGTGTGAGTTCGTCGTGATTACGTAAGAACAAGCCCCATTGGCAACTGTCAGGTATCGGCGGAGTTTGCGCCATGATATCTGTGATCGGAAGACGATCTTCCTGGCGTAGCGCCATATAAATTCGAGGCATGAGAGGGAAATGGAAGGCCATGTGGCATTCGTCCCCATCACCAAAATATGGGCGCACATCCGCGGGCCACTGATTGGCTTCAGCAAGAATTAGTCGATTCTCGTACTCCGCCTCGATTGTGGCCCTGATCTGTCGAATAATTGCATGTGTCTCGGGAAGGTTCTCGCACGAGGTGCCGTCGCGTTCACAGAGGTACGGAATCGCATCCATCCTCAGCCCATCCACGCCAAGGTCGAGCCAGAAACGCATTGCCTTCAGAACTTCTTCAAGCACAAGTGGGTTGTCAAAGTTCAGGTCCGGTTGATGCGAAAAGAATCGATGCCAGTAAAAAGCTTTGGCAGTTTCGTCCCAGGTCCAGTTCGACTTCTCAGTATCTGTAAAGATGATGCGAGCATCTTTGTACGGTTGATCGGTTGAGGACCAGACATACATGTCGCGCTCAGGCGACCCCAGCGGCGCTAGTCGCGCTGTTTTGAACCAAGGGTGCTGATCGCTGGTATGGTTGATGACCAATTCGATCATTACCTGCATGTTCCGCTGATGCGCGGCATCGAGAAATGCTTTGAAGTCGCTTAACGTTCCGTACGAGGGATTGACATCAACATAGTTTGCGATGTCGTAACCGTCGTCGCGCAAGGGAGAGGGAAAGAACGGGAGAAGCCAAATGCACGAGACCCCGAGATCCTGCAGATAGTCCAGGCGCGAAATTAACCCCTGGAAATCGCCGATTCCATCGCCATTCGAATCGGCAAAGGCACGAACATGAAGCTCGTAGATAATCGCATCTTTATACCAGAGGCGATCTGTTGCACTTGCGAGTTTCTTCACGCTTCACATCTCCCCTTTCAGTTGGATGCGCGTTATTTACTCCATGGCTATCAATAACTTGCACAGAAACAAGCTTTTACAAACATCCTAGAGTGAATCTGCCCACGGCTCGCCTTGGCGCTACGGCTCATCGAGACCGATTCATTTCAACGAAATCTCATTATTTGGCAACGGGAAGACTGCAGATGATTCAAAGTCGTTTAAAGGAAGTATTCAGTACGGTTCTCTACTCTCAATCTGCGATGAATTTTTAGAATGTGGCCAGCCCGCTGCGCGGGATTTAGCTCAACATAATTCCGGTCGCCATTCCATGAATAACGTTCTTCGCTGAGGAGGTCTTCCACTTCGTACGAAGCATCCTGCGGCAATCCCAACCCGTCGAGTGGCAAGGTTACAAAGCCGGACTGTTTGAAGCGGACATCAAGGTTCACGACCGTAAGAATCAGATTCGAGCGATCTTCTGATTCCTTTGTATAGCACAAAATCTGGTCATTCTCGCAGAAGTGGAACTTCAGCGACCAGTCATTTTGGAGGGAAGTGTTGGTATTTCGTATCGCATTCACACGCGAAATCAAAGGGCGCAAAGTGTCGCTGGCTTCCAGATCCCAGTGGCGAATTTCATATTTCTCTGAGTTTAAATACTCTTCGCTACCAGCCTTCATCGGCGTGTTCTCAAATAGTTCAAACGCGGGTCCGTAAATCCCGTAGTTTGCCCCTAGTGTCGCTGCCAAAAGCAAACGAACTGCGAATGCAGGACGACCGCCCACCTGCAAATACTCCGTCAGAATATCCGGAGTGTTGGGCCACTGGTTCGGACGGAAATATTCTCGTACTGGTGTTTGCGTCAACTCGGTCAGATAGGCCGTAATCTCCTGTTTTCCATTGCGCCATGGAAAGTATGTATAGGATTGACCGAAACCAAGCTTTGCGAGCCGATACATGACCTTCGGCCTTGTGAAGGCCTCCGCGAGGAAAAACACTTCTGGATGGCCTCGCTTGATCTCACTGATCACCCATTCCCAAAAAGGAAAAGCTTTGGTGTGCGGATTATCGACGCGAAAAATGGTGACTCCCTGGTTGATCCAGTAAAGAAACACAGACTTTAGTTCTTCCCATAGTCCCGACCAGTCTTCACTCTCAAAGTCGAATGGATATATGTCCTGGTACTTCTTGGGAGGATTCTCTGCATATTGGATCGTTCCATCCGGCCGCTTGCGGAACCAGGATTCGTGATTCTTCACATAAGGGTGATCCGGGGCCGCTTGAAATGCAATGTCTAGGGCCACAGAAATGTCGAATTTCTTCGCCTTGGCAACGAAATTCTTGAATTCGGCAAGCGTCCCCAGCGCGCCGAAAATTTCTTTATGGCCACCTTCCGTAGCGCCAATTGCCCACGGACTTCCGGAATCACCAGGCTGGGCTTCGGGAGCGTTGTTCTTGCCCTTACGAAAGGTGCGCCCGATGGGGTGGATCGGCGGAAAATAAACGACATTGAATCCCATTTCCGCGACGTAAGACAACTGCTTCTCGCAATCGGCAAAAGTCCCATGACCTCCGACTTCCTTCGCAGTTGAACGAGGGAAGAATTCATACCACGAACTAAATCTCGCCCGGACCGGATCGACGACGATAGACAATTCACGATCAGATTCGCTCGCAAAACCTTTGTCTGGATACCGCAGAGCGAGTTGATGGAGCATGGCATCTGTCGCCAACGTGCGAAGGTCCTCTGGCACATTGCCCGAGCGCATATCCTTGGCCCTATCCTTTAGCCAGGCTGCATCCGTTCCTGCTGTCCGCTTTCCAGCCGCATCAATGAGGTCGGCGCCGATCAAGTAGTCGACCATGGAGTCAGATTCCGCGGCGATCCGCTTCAACAAGTCGCGATGCCAGGTCTCGAAGTGATCTATCCAACCCTGGATTTTGAATTCGTAACGGCCAAGCTGGTTCACGCCAAAGATGGCGAACCATCGGTCGTTCTCCATCGCTTGCATGGGAATGTCTGTCCACCTGCCCGATCCCTCCTTCCGTGCAAGCAGTGAGGCTGCAATCGCGTCATGCCCATCCGTGAAAATGTCAGCCTCCACACGGACAAGGTCGCCAACGGTTCTTTTTGCGGGAAATCGTCCGCCATCGACTTGCGGAGTGATTCCTTCGATGATGACGCGCCGGCGGCCTTCTGTTGGTTGAGCGTTCATCTCTTTGCCTTTTTTGCCTCAATGAGATTTTGGTACAGGTCGATTGTTTGATGCGCAATTGCGGTCCAACTAAAGATCTCTTCCACGCGTTTACGTCCGGCTAGCCCCAATGCCGCGCATTGCTCCGGATCGCGGAGCAACTGACCCAGACGAGCGGCGAGATCCCGCGCAAATCTGTCAGGATCGGTTGGAAATCTCGTGACCAGGTCCTGCTCGAAAGGCACAAGATATCCTGTCTTTCCGTCGACCACGACCTCTTTAATTCCGCCTGTGGAGCTAGCCACTACTGGTGCCTGGCACGCCATAGCCTCGAGATTGATGATACCGAATGGCTCATAAACCGAGGGACAGCAGAACACGCGTGCGTTGCTATACATCTGAATGGCTTCAGGCTTCGTAATCATCTTCTCAATCCAAACAACGCGCGGGTGATCACGCCGAGCCGCTTCAACCTTGGCGCGTAGCTCTGCCGCGATTTCCGGCGTGTCGGGCGCTCCGGCACAAAGCACGACTTGAGTTTCCGCCGGAAGGTAGCGGATGGCGTCGACGAGGTGAGTAACACCCTTCTGCCTCGTGATTCGTCCGACGAACAGAATGTACGGGATCGCCGGGTCGACTCCATGATCTGTCAGAGCCTTGGATTCACCGGTCTTTTGGTATTCCGTCAGGTCTATGCCGTTGTAAATTACGTGAATTCGATCGGCTTCGACATCCGGATAAGCCCGCAAAATGTCAGCTTTCGTCTCGGCTGACACGGCAATGACCGCGTCTGCATCCAAAATCGCGGTGCGTTCCATCCAGGAACTCATGGCATACCCTGAGCCAAGTTGCTCCGACTTCCATGCTCGCAGCGGTTCAAGGGAGTGTGTGGTCAGCACGAAAGGCATGCCGTAGAGCTTCTTTGCGAGATAGCCAGCCATCGAAACGTACCACGTATGTGTGTGGACGACATCGATGCCCTGCAATGCCTTCACCTGGGTGAGATTCAAGCTAAAGGCTTCTAACGCACTCTTGAACTTGCCTTCAGTCTCATTGGAAATCTCCGCCCACGGTTCTGCACCTCGAACGACGAGCGAACCATGGTCCACGTGTTGCGGACCCCAGCAGTGAACCTCCACGTCAATTCCCTTCGCCAACTCGCGCGAAAGGTAGTCGACATGGACACCCGCCCCTCCGTAGACCAAGGGCGGGTATTCGCGAGTAAACAGGCCAACTCTCACAGTTTGCACTCCCAACCGGACTCAAGCGACGGTTCAGTATAGCCGCAAGGGCTTCAAAGCTCACACCGGCACCAGCCTCATCCGCGAAGAATTAAGTTGTGGAAGTACCGGAACGCAAATTGATATTCTTCAATGGCTTCCATAATGAGGTCAAACAATCCCAACGTCACGGCCACGTTCAATTTTTCACGGATTAGTTCTGAGAATCGGGAAAGTTCGAGATCAAAAAATGACGAGCCCGACACACGGATCGGGCTCGCTCATTTGTCTTCTATCAAGTGAAAGAAATTCAGTTAGAGGTCACTCTCAGCAGAACGACTCCGTGCGAGGGTACGGAGGTCGAATACCCGCCCACTGCAAACTTCACGTCTGTGTGCGCCCAGAGATCGCGAGCACCTTTGACGGTCCCAGTCAAGTTCAGGTCACTCAGTTGGATTGACGCTTGCTCAGCCGAAGCCCCCATATTCACCACTCCGACGGCGACACTTCCATCTGCAAGAGGTTTTACCCAGGTTTCAAGCTCACCTTTTTTGACAGGCGACGCCTGTTTTCCTAGAGGGTCTTGATCGATCGCGATCACTTCCTTATTCATCAGGATTGATTTGGTTGCGTCGGTCATGCTTCTCACGTCATTTCCGGCCAGTAAGGGCGCTGCTGTCAAAGCCCACAGGCTCATGTGCGTTCGGTATTCGTCGTCACTCATGTGGCCATTCCCGATTTCAAGCATATCTGGATCGTTCCAATGGCCTGGGCCAGCATAGGGAGCCGTATGCGCCTGTAATTCGATGTTGTCGATCATGCTGGACCACTCATCCCGAATGTCTCCGGTCGTACGCCATAGGTTCCCAGCGACGTCAGGACCCCATTTCTCCACGCTTCCAAGGCCATATTCACAAAGACTGAAGATCATTGGCCGGCCCGTCGAAACGAGAGCTTCGCCCATCTTTTGGTAGACAGGCTGCAAATCTGAGTCTTTGTAGATCATTCGCGCACTGCACCAGTCGTATTTAAGGTAGTCAATTCCCCATGCGGCAAAAGTCTTCGCGTCTTGCGCCTCATGGCCATAACTGCCCGGATAGCCCGCGCAGGTGCGAGGCCCAGGAGAGGAATATATCCCAAGTTTCAAGCCCTTCGAATGTACGTAATCCGCCAGTGCCTTCATATCTGGGAATTTGTGATTGGACTGCAGGTTACCGCTTGCATCGCGGACGCCTTCCCAAGTGTCGTCGATATTTACATAGACGTATCCGGCGTCTCGCATACCGCTCGACACCATGGCATCGGCCATCGTCCGAACCGTGGCGTCATCAATCTTCCCCGCGAACAAGTTCCAACTGTTCCAACCCATGGGAGGGGTCTTCGCCAGTCCGTTGCCGTTGACTGGGTGCAACGCCGGAGGGTCTATGAATGGAACTTTCGGCAATTCGTCTGCGGCAGTCGCAGGATTTGCAACCAAGTGCCTGCGTCCCTGATTTGCTACGAGTTGGCCGTTGACCAGATCTCCGACGAGAAAGGGTCGCTTTGGGCTCCATTCTCCGAAGAGTTCAAAGTGTGTGCCTGTTGCAGTGCCCGTGACGGCCGCAGAAAAACCTAACGTTGTCACGGTGCCTGTGAGCTGATTCCCGTCCTGTTTCAACTCCAGCAGATACTTTTCCTGCTCTCCGTTATCAAGTGCGCGACCGTTGGCGGCCCAACGCCCGGCTAATGTCTGCCCATGGCCTTGCATCGCCATGATCAGAAACATTAGAAACAGCCCAACCGAACTACCCGCCAAAACAGATATTCTTTTCTTCCGACGTCCATTCGAATGCATCATCGTAGTCTCCTGCATGTGCGTGTAACGGATTGTTCGTTCTCACCAGCAGCAGCGAACGCCGTGGCCAAGTGCTTCCTGAGGTTGCGAACGAATTGTATACGATTACATTTGCGGCATGTCGTTTGCACGCATCCCGTTGCTCCGGCAAATCCGATCCTGCACTGCAAATGCGAGATCTGGCTCCGACCGCATACACTGCCCTTGATTCGCTTTCTCTGCAGAATGACGAACCAGCTCAACCAACTCGACCAAACTGCGGGCACACTCTCAATCTCAGAAGTGCGCCCGTCTCGTCGAAGTCTATTATTTGCGCTGACCTTTTCGATAATGTTCACAGCTGGCCCCGTACTCGCCCAGATCCCGGCTTCGCCTTCCTCCAAGCCTGCTTTGCCATCAAGTTCGACTGCGCCTCCCCACGCCGCCAGTCCGGGAGAATCCCGCATCATCTTCGAAGACCTCATCGCTAAGTCTGGAATCCATTTCGAGCTGAAGAACAGCATCAGTCCACAGCGCTACTCAATCGAAACCATGCTGGGCGGAGTTGCGGTTTTCGACTACAACAACGATGGTCTCCTCGACGTCTTCTTTACCAACGGAGCATCCATCCCTTCACTTGAAAAGTCAGACTCAAGCTACTGGAATCGCCTGTACCGCAACAACGGCGACGGAACATTTACCGACGTAACCGAACAAGCCGGGATAAAGGGAATTGGCTATTCCATGGGCGTTGCCGTTGGCGATTTCGATAACGATGGATTTGATGATCTCTACATTACTGGCGTGAATCACAACCAGCTTCTTCGCAATAACGGCAATGGAACTTTTACGGATGTGACCGAAAGAGCTGGAGCCGCAGGCACCTTTGCGAACAAAACTAAGCCTTGGGCGGTTGCCGCCGGCTGGTTTGACTACAACAACGACGGGCTCCTCGATCTCCTTGTCATTAACTATCTCGACTACAGCATCGCTGATGCGAAATTGTGTTCACTCGGTGGCGTTCGCTCGTACTGCGCTCCGGGTAATTTCAAGGGAACTGCGAATATCCTCTACCGGAACAACGGCGACGGCACGTTTACGGATGTTTCCGAAAGCTCGCACATCTCCCAATTCGTGGGGAAGGGAATGGGTTTGGCGTTCGCCGATTTTGACAACGATGGATTCATGGACGTATTCGTCTCGAATGACACATTCCAGAACTTCCTTCTTCACAACAACGGCGATGGGACATTCAAGGACGTTGCACTCGAACAGGGCGTCGCCTATACCTCCGATGGAAGCGTCGTTGCGGGCATGGGGACCGACTTTCGCGATCTGAACAACGACGGCCTGCCGGACATCTTTCACACCGCAATGTTTGGCAACACGTTTCCTTTATACAAAAATTCTGGCGGACAATTCGACGACGTGACCGAGACTTCAGGCATGACTGCCTTCAGTCGGCGCATGACCGCTTGGGGTACTGGAGCATTTGACTTTGACAATGATGGCTACAAGGATTTGTTTGTCGTCGGGGGCGCCATCCTCGATAACGAATTGGAACTCCTGCATCGTCCTGCAAAACTTCCCGACGGCGTTCTTCGAAATAACGGCAACTTTACGTTCTCTGACGTCAGCAGCGCCGCCGGAGCCGCAATTCTCGAGCAACGCGCCCACCGCGGCGCAGCATTCGGCGACCTTCGCAACAATGGCCAAATCGATGTGGTCGTGAGTGCCGTAAATGACGCGCCCCAGCTCCTCATCAATACCACGCACAACGGCAATCACTGGATCGAACTCGAACTAGTTGGGACCAAAGACAACCGGGACGGGATCGGTACGCGGGTGAGAATCACGACCGCAAGGGGCGTCCAGTTCAACCACGCGACGACGGCGGTTGGCTACAACTCATCCAGCGATAAACGCGTCCATTTTGGTTTGGGAAAAGACGATTCAATTCAACGGATCGAGCTCTTTTGGCCCACGGGCGTGAAGCAAATATTTACGGATGTGAAGGCAGATCAAATATTCAAGGTGGTCGAATCCCATTGACACATAAGTTTCACAGATTCGGCTCTTCTACCTTCAAAATCTGATCCACTGCTGGGTTCTCGATCCGTTGTACGATCCCGCTCGGCCATCGAATCTCCACATGATCGATTTTTCCTTCTTTTCCGAGCCCAAAATGTATGCGGCGGTCGCTCGATGACATAAAGCCGACGCTCCTTGTGGCATGGTTGTAAAGAGTCCTCTTCGAATTCGTCTTGACCTTGATGATCGCACCGATGCCACTTCGATTGCTCTTGGTCCCATGCAAGTCAAACAGAATCCAGTGATTCTTGACGATGGCATTATTGATCAGAATGCGCGGTTTTTTCCCTAAAGATGTCACAACCAGATCCATAAACCCGTCGTTGTTCAAGTCAACAAATGCAGATCCGCGTTGATATCCAGGAATATTGAAATCCGGGCCCATCTCTTCTGAAACGTCAACAAGTCTTGTGCCGTCTAGATTTCTGAACATCGTGTCTCGCTGCTGCGACGTAGCCCGCAAGTTGTCCACATCGCCGTTGGCGCTGTAGATGTCCTTCCAGCCGTCATTGTCGTAGTCCACAAAGCCCATGCTCCACCCCGAAAGATTGCGGCTCAAATTCCCAAATTTGCTTGACCATGTGATGTCGCGAAACGACTTCCCATTTTCGTTCCTCAGCAGTCCAAAGACTTGACCGGACAGATCGTTATACGCGATGTCAACCAATCCATCGTTGTCCAGGTCCTTAGCATCGCAGCCCATGCCGGAGACTGTATCTCCTTGCTCGTTGTAGGCAACGCCATATTCAAGGCCGCTCTCCTTGAACGTCCCGTTTCCTTGATTTATGAATAGAAAATTTGGCTCCGTGTCGTTCGCGACAAACACGTCGGTCCAACCATCCCCATTGAAATCGGCAAGTGCGATGCCCATTCCTTTGCCGAGTGATTTCCCTATTCCGCTGGTTTCCGTTACATCCTCAAACTTGCCATTGCCCAAATTGCGATAGAGTCTCGAAGCTACACTCTTGTAGATCTTTGGATCGCAATATTCGTCTTGCAGGGCGTCCTTTACGCACCGATGATCGCTTTGTGGCGTCCAAGTTGTGTAATTAGTCACAAATAGGTCAAGCAGACCATCCCGGTTGAAGTCGAACCACGCCGCACCCACACTCAGTACATCCGCAGGCTTGTGTTCCAATCCAGATCCTAAGGTCACATCGGTGAAGGTCCCATCCCCGTTGTTGTGGTAAAGCGAGTTCCTTCCAGCGTTGCAAACAAAGAGGTCTTCAAATCCGTCGTTATCATAATCGGCAACTGCAACGCCAAAGCTGTACGTGAGAATTTCTCCACTCAGTCCTGCCTTAATTGTCACGTCTTCAAAAGTTCCATCACGCATGTTTCGAAGCAGACAGTTGGAGAAGGCAGGTCTCGCTTTGTTCATCTCAGGGAGTTTTGCGCCGTTGGTAAAGAACAGATCCATCCAGCCGTCATTGTCGTAATCGATTACCCCGACGCCCCCACACATGGGCTGAGGGAAATACTTCCGGCCAGTGAAATCATTGTTTGAGATGTACGAAAAAGTGGATCGGCCGGAAACATTCGTAAACCAATAGGGCGCCGGATCTCTCCCGCTGGAGAGTGCACGATCGCTTTGGTCTTCTGGGCCCCGTTGGTCTTGCTGCCCGGCGTCCGCATCTCCAAGAGTTCTGGCAAGCAAAGACTGCGTAAAGACGGTCGAGACACTGCCGGTAATCGCGCGAAGAACTGATCTGCGTGTACAAGGGCGCATTTGTTTCAAAGCATGCCCTACTGTTCTCTCATTGTCCACAGTCCACCCTTGGCTTTTCAAAATATCAGTCCGCAGTCTTTCATATCGTCTAAGCATATGATTTAGATGATGTTATTGCAGAAATGTCCGTTCAATCGGAGCTTCAAAACACGGCAGCGTGATTATGGCCGCGGAATCCTTTGGCGAATTGACTTCTGATTCCATGAATGAGTCCCTAATCACAGCGATTTAGCCCACAAAAAAACTCGTTGACAGTCATTTTGGCCATGCATTAAGCTTCACAGCCGAGCCTAAAAGAGTTTTCCCTGATAACGTTTCCATCCGCCCCAAACCGAGGGAAAGCGGAATAAATGTAAACGTAATCAGATTCGTCAGGCTCAAATGCAGCGTGCCGGCGTCCGTCGCTCCTTGTGGCAAAGGTCACCAAAGGACGGCTGATCCCACCTATAGACGGCCCCCAAGTAGGCTCGCCAAGGTGAAAGAAGTTTTGTCGCCTATAGATTTCTTCCGGGGTGCACAAGAAGTTCACACCCATGGAAACCGGTTCCGGCGAAGATCCGCACTCAGCCGGCGATGAGCACAGGGCATGACACATGACGTCATTCTCGGAACGCTGTCCGAATGCGTTCCGCGATCGCCGACGCTCGCGAACACACAATGCAACCCAATTGACAGGAGACAGTATGGCAAACAAGGGATCAACAGTGACGCGGCTAGTTCTCTGGTCACTGCTTGGTGTCTTTCTTTTAGCTGCTAGCTCACGGGGCTTTGCTCAAGATATCAATGCCTCATTGAGTGGAACAGTTACAGACCCAAGTGGTGCTGCAATTCCCGGCGCACAGCTCACATTAACCAATGAAGCCACGGGGTTCAAGGCTTCGTTCGTATCAGACGACCAAGGTACCTACAACTTCCGCAACCTGACACCGGGCAAATATGACCTTTCTGCCACGGCACACGGTTTCAAGTCTTCAGAGCAAAAAGCAATTGAACTCGCCGTCAACCAGTCCGCAAGGTTAGACGTGCCACTGCAAGTTGGTCAAACTGGCGACACAGTGACCGTCGTGGCCGATACATCTCTGATCAACTACGAAAACCAAACCCTCGAGGGCGGTGTAAGCCCAGCGACCTTGCAGGATTTCCCGCTCGTCGTATCTGGCGCACCACGTTCATCAGTAGCTGTGGCGACCATGATGCCCGGAGTAACTTCCGCGGGTGGTAACAATGCCTTTAACGCCCGCATTAACGGCGGCATCATCACCGGTGACGAAGCAATCGTCGACGGAGTGACGACCTCCGAGGGCTACATGAACCAATCCGGAATGGTGGCCCTGCAGACCGACTTTGGCATGTCGCCTGACATCACCAGCGAAGTCAAGGTGCTCACTGCCAATTACGATGCCCAATACGGCAATACGACTTCAGGTCAGCTCATTATTCAAACCAAGAGCGGTGGCGAGCAATTCCATGGCGCCGGTTATGAATATCTCCGCAACGACGCATTCAACTCCGCACAATATGGCGCCACCAAATCACCAGACAAGGAAAACGACTACGGTGTAAACGTTGGCGGACCGATCCATGTTCCTCGTATATCAACCGACCACTCTTACGTGAAGGGATATTTCTACTTCAACTGGGAAGGATTTCAGGATCATGGCGGCTCCGTCAGGGCGGTCGATTCGATCGCTTCGACTGCAGCGCGCACCGGAAACTTCAGCGAGTGGGGCAGCCAAATTTACTACCCCAACGACCCCGGCAAATTTGGCGCATTGGCTGGTCAGCCGGTCGATGCTTCCGGCCTTGGGCACAACGTGATCGATCCAAACTTTGAGGATCCGATTGCAAAAGCCTGGATGGCTGCGCTGCCAACACCTACTAACGGCCAGTCGACCGGAAACTACGTTATCCCGCACTCCGGCCAGGGTTCACTTACAAACAGCGAAAATGTCTGGTTCTTCCGCATTGACGGCAACATTGGACAGCGCGATCACCTCTACTACACCTACTGGTGGCAATACGCCGGCGTAAATACCGGCAGCGATCTGCCTGTCGCTCTCTCGAATGCCGGTCCGGCCAATCCCGAGAACGCGCCTATTCAGCGGTTCAATTGGGAACATACGCTGACCAACACGATGACCAACCACTTCAGCTTCGGTTATCTGAACCGGAATGAAGGCTATTACCAGCTCGACGGTCATTCAACCTTGCCCAAGGTGCCGGGAGTTGCCAGCACTGATGACATGCCCACCATGGAGTTCACAAACTATACACAGCTTGGTACGACATCGCCTGCAAGTTCGGCGCATGACGTGACAACCCGTGGTACCTACGGTTTGACCGACGTTTTTACGTGGGTCCATGGCAAGCACACCTTCAAGATGGGATACGAGTGGAAGAAGGCCGGCACAAGCATTCACAACGGCGACAATCGCGGTGGCACCTTCTCATTCGCTCAAAGCACAACTGGCAATGCGAATAACAATCCGAATACGCCAAACTACTGCCCGCAGTACGCCTCCACTGGCTGCCCGGGTGATGACATGGCGTCGTTCTTCCTCGGTGCCACCTCGCAAGCCACAACCAACTACTATAACGTCGCAGCTGAATATCCTCGTCAGTACGGTTATGCTGCGCACTTCGGTGATGAATGGCGCGTAACTCCTAAACTGACCGCCAACCTCAGCCTCCGTTGGGATTACATCACCCCGTTCAGTGAGAAGTTTGACAACTTGTCCTTCTTCGATCCAAACGGCACAAATCCGGGTGCCTACAACACCAGCACCGGGGGCTATCTCCAGGGACGATTGGCCTATGCCGGCAGTAAATGGGGCTCAGCCAGCTATGGAAAGCCTTACCCTGAAATTCCAAAGATCGACAACCTCGCTCCGCGTGTCGGCTTTGCTTACGCGATCAACGAAAAAACCGTCGTCCGCGCAGGCTATGGCATCTACTTTGGTCAAGCATTCTATCCGGGTTGGGACGGCGGAATGTCTCAGGACGGATTTAACAAGTTGGTTACAGTTGCGCAGACGCCGAGTGGGAATTTCCAGATACCCGCTCTCTATCTGGCAAACGGCATTTCCGCCGCCCAGACGGGGTCTACTGCAAGCACAATCGAGTCGACGTTTGACAATGGCGCTCACAGCATCAAGTACCGCCCGCTCGATGGCAACCGCCGCCCTTACTCGCAGGAGTGGAGCTTCACGGTGGAGCGTCAGCTGCCAAGCAGCTTCTTCGTTCAAATGTCGTATGTGGGCACCAAAGGGACGCATCTACCGTCAGCTCTGAGCCCACTCAACATCCTCAACCCTAACGATCCAACCGTCACTGCTCTGGGTGATCATCTCAATGATCTCTTTGCCCCGGGCCAAACCACGCTCGACGGCGTAAGCATTCCCTACGACGACTTCGTGTCGGATCTAGGGTCTTGCGCTACTGTCGGTCAAGCCTTGGTGCCTTACCCGATGTATTGCACGACTCTGCAAGGGCAGAACGAAGAGCACGCAACCTCCATCTACAATTCATTCCAGGCCAAGGTTGAGCGTCACCTTTCGCACGGTCTTTACGTTCTTGGAGCGTTAACCGTCCAGAAAATGTACACCGACGGATCTGACACTGTGCAGTCAGGCAACGTCACAGGGGCAGGAAACCAGGGCAACAACGGACAGTTTTCGCCGTTCGAAGAGAAACCCCGTGCCTGGGCCATCGTTCCTGACAATGTTCCCATCACTGGGCAAGCATCGGTTGTGTACGAATTACCCTTTGGCAAAGGCAAACAGTGGGCCAACGGCGGTGGAGTAGGAGATCTGTTCGTAGGCGGATGGCGCGTAACACCGCTTTTCCACTACGATTACGGCACTCCGTTCTCGTTCTATTCTTCAAACTGCGACACGTCACTGCATGCACCCAATCTTCGAGAAGGCTGCGTCCCGGGCCAATTACCAGGACAGCTTGCCCAACTCCACGGGCGCAATGGGTTCAACCCGGCCCCGCCAGGAGCGACGTACTTCGACGTCAACGCATTTGAGTCGGCTTCGAAGTTCAGCAGCTTCGGCTATACCGGTACCGGTAACGCAGTTACGTCAATCTACGGACCGGCATACAAGAACCTTGATCTCGCCTTGGCCAAGGATTTCAATATCGCTGAAAAGGCGACGTTTAAGTTCTCTGCCAACTTCTTCAACGCATTCAACAACCACTACTTGATCGCTTCACAGGGCGGCAACTACGGCGGCCCCTCGGTGGCGTTCCACACGGACGTGGCCCAAAGCAACTTCGGAACTTGGAACGGTGGAGTCAGCGCTCCTCGTACCATCCAGTTCTCCGGACGCCTGGAGTTCTGACCGCAAGTAGCTCGGAGAAAAACTCAGCCCTCTGATCGAGTCTCATCGGTCAGAGGGCGTTTTGTCTCCATGTTTCGAAGGACCAGAGAAGACAGCTGAGCCGATATACTCAAAGCTCAAAGCGCGCTATTGCTTCACATCTAGTGCTTTGAAGCATCAGGCTGGTGCAACTTCAAATATATTTTGACTTCAGAGTCTGCTTCTTCCTTCCGACCAAGGCGATGATCGATCCGGGCAATTGCCATATGCGGTTCCGCATAGGACGGCTCCAGGTGCGCAGCTTCTTTCAGTTCCTCAAGCGCTGCCTCTAACTTCCCCTCATCTTCCAGGACCGTTCCGAGTTGAAAATGTGCTTTGCTGAACTCTGGGTCGAAATGTAAGGCCTCACGTAGGTTCGTTTCAGCATCTTCAAGATTGTTCAGAAACTGCTGCGTAATCGCGAGATTCAAATAGGGCCAAGGTGAAGGATGCGCTAACTCCTTGTCCAAATCGATGGCCTTCTTGTAGCTTGCGATCGCGAGATCGTTTTGGTTTAGGTAGAAATAGCAAAGCCCCAGGTTGTCGTAAGCTCGCGCCAATTGCGGATCTAACTGAATGGCGAGCTTGAAGTGTTCGATTGCCTGTAAATATTGGTTCTCGTCGTAGCTCAGCCTCCCAAGCCAGTAGGGATACAGAGCATTCTTTACGTCTGCGTTCGAGAGCGATTGCAACACATCGCGTGCCCAATCCGCGTGTCCAATACGAATAAACGCCATCGCCTCCGTGAAACGCAATTCTGGATCGAGGGGCTCGATTGCTTCTGACTTTTTCCATGCGATGGCCGCATTAAGGTAGTCGCGATTCAGAAAGTAGACACTGCCCACGAACGCAAGTTGATGCGCGGTCTGCGGAGACTTTGAGTTGGGTCCAATCACTGCCAGCAGGATCTTTTCCGCGGTAACGTAGTCCTCCCTGCCCAATGCGGCTGAAAGATGCGTTTCCTCGTCATTGGTCAAACCTAGTCCGCGCGCGACTTCCAGCTTCTGTTTCGGCTCGTCCTCGGGTGCGTAGCTTCTCGCCAGAGCATTTCCGGTCACGAGGAATGCATAGAGCCCAAAACATGCCCCAGCAAACGCGTTTCTCTTAGATCTCATTGTATCCATTTTAGTAAACTGGCGAAGAATCGGAGCGATGGTGAAAGTGCCCGGAATGCAGCTTCTTTTTTGGGACAGGGGGCACGCTTTTAAGCGTGCATTGCTTGTCATCGTTGCTCCCGCCTTTTTATCAATTGGCTTAAGCGGGCAAAGTACAGGAGAGCCCTACCTTCAGTCGGTTCTTGCAGTTCAACAACGGATTCAAGCAGGTGACCTCGAAGGCGCCCGCAGTCTCCTTCTTGACGCCACCCGCCGCTATCCGTCCAATGGCGGCCTGGAGAACCTTCTTGGCATAGTCGAAATTCGCGAAAACCATGCCGACCTGGCGAAAAAGGACTTCACTGATGCAATTCGTCACGACCCTAAACTGGTAGGCGCCTATCTGAATCTTGCTCGCATCGATTTGGAGTCTTCGGGTGACGACAAGCTGCGGCAGGCTGAAACCCTCCATCTTTATGAGACAGCCTTGCGCCTCGATCCCTCGAACTCTGAAGCAAACTACCAGGCTGCCAACATACTCATGTGGGAAGGGAAATATCAAAGCTCGCTTGACCACGTAGCTCGTCTCAAAGCAGACGAGCGTAGCCAGGTTGGGGTGCAGGGGCTAGTTTGTGCCGATCAAGCCGGTTTGGGTCGTCGCGAAGCAGCAAATCGTGCAGCAAGTGCATTCATCGCCAATCCTGACTTGTCCGAAGACGATGCGGTAACAATTCTGCCGGCCCTGCGAATCGCACGACGCGCCGATCTGATCGAGAGGATCTTTGCAGCCGTCGATTCGCAACATCCATTGTCCACGCAAGGCCTCAGGATATTCGGCCTCGCTCAGGAAGCGAACGGCGAGTTCTTGCCGGCACGAGCAACTCTCGAAAAAGCCTATGCCGCTGACCCTTCAGCCGTCACACCCCTCATCGACCTTGCCCGCATTGCCAACGATGCGCAGGATTACACAGGCGCGCTGGGATATCTCGCTCATGCCCGGGATTTGAGTCCGAAAGATGCCAGCCTCCCCTTCCAATTTGGTGTAATTTGCGCAAAGTTGAATCTCATAGGCGAATCTCGCAAAGCGCTTGAAGATGCCATCAAACTCGATCCCGACAATCCGCAATACAATTTCGGGTTGGGAGTCGTCGCGTCCCTTGGTCATGACCCTTTGCAGGCCTTGCCTTACCTTCAAAAGTTCCACGATTTGAAGCCAGGCGATCCGTCTGGTCTCCTTGCCTTTGGCAAGGCGTATTTTCGCGCGAAAGATTACGACAACGCATCGATTTGGCTACAGAAAGCTAGTACACTTCGCCCCACTGCAAGCGAGGCCCACTATTACCTCGGACGGATCGCGCGTCAGAAGAGCGAGTTTCCTGCTGCCATTGCGGAGTTGCAGCAGGCTGAGACTCTCGATCCCGATAGAGCAGAAGTTCTTGCGGAATTGGGGCAAGTGTACGTTCAGACAAAAAACTACGCCGAAGCCGCGAAAAAACTCCATAGGGCAGTTGCATTGGACTCGGATAACTACTCGGCCAACTTTGGCCTGCTACAACTTTATGCCCGTACTAATGATCCGCGCCGTGAACAGCAGGCAAAGAGATTTGGTGAGGTTAAAGATAAGAGCGACGAGATGTCGCGAGAGATGATGAGAGAAATTGAGGTCGCTCCAAACGGTGCACCGGCAAAGTGACGGCATTTCATCGGTTCCGAGTCGCATGAATTTCAAATCTCGCCGGCCGGGGTCTCCGCTCAGGCGAGGAAACCCAGCGAAGGATTGGGGCCGACGTTGTTGAATTTTGGGGAAGACTTGGCGTCTGCGCGTCAGCGAGATCCCACCAACACGCTGAGGCGCTGCGCTTGGGGAAGACTGCACGCGACGTCGCAAGGATGACGAAGACGGTCCTCAACATCAAGGAATAATCTCCCAAGCCTCAACAAGTTAGGCGGCGGAGTCTTCCTGCACAATAATCACGAAGAAACCTCCAAGAACGCGAGCTTGACGGAGCAAACCTTTGATGTCCCTCTGTGCCGTTCGAAAAGATAAGCGAGCGAATCATGGTCGTGCATACTTTGCCGGACCAAGGCTTGCCGGAGCTCCGGAAAAACTGGCGGAGTCGAAACTCCTGGCTCTCTCTCTGGAAGCCAAATGCTGACCACTTCATCCACGCAGACGTACTTCCTGTCCTTAGCACGGGAAAGCTCGACATTCATGGAATCAAGAATTTCGCTTCTTCGGATCTCACTGCTGTTCTCACTGCTGGGATTTCACGCATTGCTTTGTCATTGCACGCACGCAATGCAGTTTCGAATGCGCGTATTCGCCCCAGTCTTGTCTAGGAAAAAGTTGCTCGAAATTCGGGGGGAGGGGCGACGGATAAGTTATTGATTTGATTGGCGTCCCCGACGGGTTTGGAACCCGGTTTATCGCCGTGAAAGAACGCGGGCAACTCGCAACTGCAAGCTTTTACGGAGCTTGGAAAGGCTGGAGCACACTATAACGGAGTACCGGATGGTCCCGAAGTGGTCCCAAGCATTCGATCGGTAACAAAAAGCTAAAGCTCGAGGGCCGCCTGCGACGCCAATGACATAAAGGAGAGGGAACTCACCTTAATTTGAAGTTTATCTAGACTCGGATCAAACGTCCTCAAAGAGGCACAAAGCATGGACAGTAGACATTTAGCAGACCGCGATCATTTGAGTCGCTGGAGAGTATCGACGGCAGACAGAGCTCCCGTGGGTTGGTCCTCGTGCTTGAAGTAAGCAAATACCTCCCCACGAGCAGATCTTCGCAGCAGAGCACTCGCAATCTCTTCGTGCTGCGCTGACGAGTACGCTCTTTTCCTCAGTCGATAACAGCTGAAAGGAGCAGCAAGAACATCCGGCGTCTCCAAATTGTCGCTTTCGGCGGCGCATAGAGCGACCTGATGGCGCCGCAATACATCATAGGTTTCCTCGCAGAACCACGTACTATGCCGGAATTCAAAGGCCATTCGCAGCCCGATCGCTCCGGCATCATCAAGAAAAGCGGCGAGGCGATGCACATCTGCCTTGAAATTGGGTGGAAGCTGGAAGAGCAACACGCCAATTCGTCCGGCAGCAACTATTGGGGCTAGAGCGCGCGATAGGCCAACCACCGTGTCCAAACAGTCTCTGAGTCGAAGGAAATGCGTGATGCGCTGTGGAGCTTTGAAGGAGAAGCGGAAGTTGGCTCCAGTTGCAGCGAGCCAACTTGAGACCATCCCTGGGGTCGGTAACTGGCGGAAGGTATAGTTCACCTCCACCGAGTTCAGCTTTGTGGCATAGAATTCGAGGAACTTCTTCTGAGGAAGTTTCTGCGGATAAAATCCGGGCTTCCAGCTAGGATACGCCCAGCCGGAAGTGCCGACAAAAATGCGGCTCTGCAACCCCTCGTGCACAAAAAACAGCCTAGCACGCGATCTCCCAGACATTGCATCTTCTTTGCGATCACCGCGAGGATAACCGGGCGGTGGAATCCTCGGCTTAAAAGATTGGGTTTAGGCGTCGCAACCGGACAAGGTATTGGCATGAGCTATGAAGAACTTGAGCCCTTTGTTGATGCGTTCGAACACGCCGAACGCAGTACCGCAAAGAAGCTTATCTAACGATCAGAAGCCGATTATTTTCCGGCATATCCCATTGGTTTTGCCGGTCACCACAGCGTACCGTGCAATTCTCTGCAAATCATTGATTTTATTTGGCGTCCCCGACGGGATTTGAACCCGTGTTATCGCCGTGAAAGGGCGGTGTCCTAGGCCGGGCTAGACGACGGGGACGCTAAGAGTGCAAGACCGGCCGGAGATGGCCGTATGCGCCAAGATAAAGGCTATCAACTCGCCCTATACCTGTCAAAACACGCCCCGAAGCACTCTCAGCTTTTTAATCGGACCCGATGCAGGTTGTCGAAGATTGCCCCGCATTGCGAAGCCTAACTTCTTGAAGATTCGTCTGCGATATCCTCAAATCATGGCGCAGCGTTTCCGATATCTTGACCTCCTGACCATCGGATTCGTGGTGGTCTTACTGATTTCGAACCTGGTCGGTCCCAAGATCTGCCAACTCGGATCCCTTCGGCCCAGCGCTGCAGAGTTTCTTTTCCCACTCACCTACATCTGTGGCGACGTCTTTACCGAAGTTTACGGCTACGGCTCATCGCGACGGGCTATCTGGCTCGGTTTCTTTGCCATGACTCTTCTTGCTGGAATGGGGCAGCTTGCCGTGGCGTTGCCACCAGCTCCCGAATGGCACGGGCAAGAAGCGTTTGCGGCCGTCTTTGGTGTCGTTCCGCGTTTTGCCTTCGCTAGCCTAATAGCCTACTGGGCGGGCGAATTCACCAACAGCTATACCCTCGCCAAGCTCAAGCTCTTCACCAGTGGTCGCTGGCTCTGGACGCGGACAGTCGGTTCCACAGTTACGGGCCAGGCCGTCGACACCGCCGTAATCGTGTTGATCGCCTTCGCCGGGTCTCAATCGTCATCGATGCTTCTGCGTATGGTCCTGTCGTCTTACGTTATCAAGGTCGCGGTCGAGGTGGTCGCCACTCCCATCACTTATTTCGTCGTGGCACGCCTCAAGCGCGCTGAAGGCATCGACGCCTTCGATCGCAAGACGAACTTCAACCCCTTCGCCTGGCAGGGAGAGAGCGCCTGATTTCTTCTTTCAACCGGATTGCAACGCCGTCCGGCCGCTTTACAGATTTCTTGCTTCGGTCAGAATAGTCTTTGCATCTCCGAATCGTCTTCAGTCAAACGATTTTCTTCTGTATTCCCGAGTCAGATCGGGCTTCTTAAACACAGGCAAAAACAGCGTCCGCATTGTACGATGGATGCTGCATTCCACTGGATCGTCTTCCATGTCTTGAGGCGAGAGCCGGGCGAGGCAAGAACTCATCGAGGGTTACGGCTTTGAAACTTAAGTACCATTCTGCAATCTCCTTATTGCTCGCACTGGCGGCGCTTGGCTGCCAGAAGAAACAGGCACCGCCGCCTTCCGGCCAGGGCATGCAGGCCATGCCGGTTCAAACCGTCGTGGTAAAGATGGAACCCGTACCGCAGAGCAGCGAATACGTGGCCACGATCATGTCGCGCAACTCAGCAACTATCCAACCGCAGGTCAATGGGCGGCTTATTCAAATCGGCGCCCGCTCGGGCGACTATGTAAAAGCCGGCCAGGTCCTCATGCAGATCGATGCTCAACCGCAAATTGCCACGGTTGAAGCAGATCGCGCCACAGAACGCCAGAAGAAGGCTCTCTTCGATTACAACAATATCGAGATCGACCGCCAGCACAAGCTTTTCGACGCAGGTGTCATCAGCCGCGACGCGTGGGACCAGGCACAGCAATCCTTTGCCAACACAAAGGCGGATTATGAGTCTTCGGTCTCCCTGCGAAAGACACAGGAAGAACAACTCGCCTACTATACGGTCCGCGCACCATACGATGGGGTCGTCGGAGATATTCCAGTTCACGTTGGCGATTACGTTTCTTCAAGCTCGCTCCTAACAACAGTGGATGAAAACAAGAACCTTGAGGCATATATCTACGTTCCCACCGAGCGCGCGTCCGAGGTCAAACAGGGCCTTGGGGTTGATTTATACGACACCGGAGGCAAGCTCGTTGAAAAGACCAAAGTCGACTTCGTCTCTCCGCAAGTGGATAGCGCATTGCAAGGGATCTTGGTGAAGGCGGCCGTGCATCCTTCGCCTGAAATGGTCCGTAATGCTCAAATGATCAAAGCGAAAGTTATCTGGAGCACCAAGCCAATGGCCGTGATCCCTGTTCTCGCAGTCACCCGGCTCGGCGGTCAGACGTTTGTGTACGTAGCGCGGGAGCACCAGGGCAAATACTTCGCAACTCAAACCCCCGTCGTTCTCGGCGACACCGTGGGCAATGCCTATGCCATTTCATCGGGACTCAACGCTGGAGACAAAGTCATCGTCTCGAGCACGCAGTTTCTCGTCAACGGGATGCCCGTTCAGCCTTTGGGCGCCTGAGGACCTGCAGCTCCACGATTGATCCGCCGAAGTGCGGCAGAATCGCAGCGTACCGCCCGACAGAAATGGGAAGGAAAGAAGGCTCATCTTGTTTGTTGATTTCTTTATCCATCGGCCAGTCTTCGCAACTGTTTGCGCGCTCCTCATCATCCTCGCCGGTGCCATTTGCATTCCTACACTGCCGATCGCGATGTATCCCACTCTGACGCCGCCGCAGATTGGTGTCACTTGCAATTACGTCGGTGCCAATGCTGATACTGTCGAAAAAGCCGTCACCATTCCGCTGGAAGAAGCCATCAACGGCGTCGAGGGCATGCGCTACATAAGCTCGTCCAGCACCAACAACGGAAGCAGCGCAATCACCGCAACCTTTCAAACCGGCTACAGCCTCGACATCGCCGCAGTCGACGTACAGAACCGCGTCGCTAGTGTCACCGGCCGTTTGCCTTCCGCCGTCAATGCCACCGGGATCACCATCAGCAAAGCCAACAGCAACTTCGTCTTCGGTGCTGGCTTCTTTACGCGAGACGGCCGGTACTCCCACGAATTCATCTCGAATTATCTCGATGTATATGTAAAGGACGCGATCAAACGTGTCCCGGGCGTAGGAGATGTACAGATATTCGGCGAGCGCAAATACGCCATGCGCATTTGGCTCGATCCGGTCAAAATGGCGGCCAAGGCTCTCACGCCGGCAGATGTCGTCAACGCACTCACCGAGCAAAACGTGGAGATTCCGGCCGGTCAGCTTGGTCAACAACCCTCCGACCCAGCTCAGGCGTTTCAGATTCCTGTTCGTGTCGTGGGCCGCCTCACCAGCCCCGCAGAATTCGACCAGATCATCGTTAAGAACAATCCAACCGGGCTCGTGCTTCTCCGCGATATTGGTCATTCCGAGGTCGGCGCCGAGGATTACAGCTCGTCGCTCGAATACAACGGCTTTGCTGCGCAGGGCATTGGCGTTCTTCAGCTTTCTAATGCTAATGCTCTCGAAGTTGATCGCCAGGCGAAAGCTGTCCTGAAAGAACTGTCCAAGAATTTTCCGCCCGGCCTGGAGTACGCTGTGGCGTTTGATTCCACTACGGTCATTGGAGATTCCATCAGAGAGGTGCTCTGGACGCTTGGCGAAGCAGTCGCAATCGTCATCATGGTCATCTTCCTGTTTCTTCTCGATTGGCGAGCCACCATCATCCCTGCCGTAACCATTCCAGTGTCACTGATCGGGACCTTCGCGTTTATCAAGATTTTTGGCTTCTCGATTAACTCGCTTACGCTCTTTGGCATCACGCTTGCCACAGGCCTTGTGGTGGACGACGCCATCGTAGTCATTGAAAACGTGCAGCGCCACATTGCCATGGAACATTCAGATCCCCATGAAGCAACATCGCATGCCATGAGGGAGGTCACAAGCGCGGTCATTGCAACATCGCTCGTTCTCATCGCGGTTTTTGTTCCTGTTTCGTTCTTTCCCGGGACCACCGGAATACTCTACCGGCAGTTCTCCCTCACAATCGCATTTTCCATTGCCATCTCGGCCTTCAACGCGCTCACCCTATCGCCAGCGCTTTCGGCGCTGTTCCTGCGTGGCGAAGAAGCTCGACCGCTCCAGCTCGACTTCCTGCACATTCGGCCCCTGTCACGGGCTTTCGCGGCTTTCATTCATGGCACAGACGCTTCGATTACGTGGCTGGGCCGCACTTACGCCCGCGTCATTCACACTGCTCTCAACCTTCGCTACGCCCTGCTTCTCGCGTTCATCATCGGCCTCTACGCGACCGTTTGGATTTACAAGACCGTGCCCACGGGATTCATCCCTCAAGAAGATCAGGGCTTCTTGATCGGCATCGTTCAAGCGCCACCAGGATCCTCACTCGCTTACACCACCGCCCTTGCCCGTCGCGCACAAGCCATAATTTACTCAAACAAAGACATTTCCGGCGCCTTTTCGATCATGGGCTTTAGCTTTTCGGGCGGTTCATCGAACGCCGGGCTCATGTTTATAAGTACAACGCCTGCAGACCAACGTCGCGGCAAGGGGCATTCCACTTCTGATATCGTGGCTGACCTGGCGCCGAAACTCGGTGCGTTAATGTTCCAACCCAGTGGCGGCCTCGTTGCTGTCATTCAGCCGCCCGCAGTTCAGGGTGTAGGCAGCTTCGGCGGCTTCCAATTCGTGCTTCAGGATACGGGTGTCAATACCCTCTCCGACCTCGACCGAGTCGCCCATCAGATCGTCGGTGCAAGTCGCGCCCGCAAGGATTTGACCGGCTTGCTCACTACATTTTCCGCAAACGATCCACAAGAACTGGTCACCATTAATCGCGAAAAAGCGAAAGCGATGAGTGTTCCCTTATCCCAGATCACTACCGCGCTGGGCGTTTTCATGGGTTCGGAATACATCAACGATTTCGACTTCAACAACCGTACTTACCGTGTGTTTGTCCAGGCTGATCAGTCTTTCCGCATGACTGCAGGCGACCTCCACAGTTACTACGTACGCTCTGACACAGGCCAGATGATTCCGCTCGACAACCTGGCCACCGTTACCGAGAGCTCGGGGCCTCCGGTCATCAATCACTACAATTTGTTTCGATCCGTCGAGATTGATGGGTCGCCTGCGCCGGGGTATAGCTCGGGGCAGGGAATTACCGGTATGCAGGACCTGGCCAAGAGCGTCATGATGCCCGGCATGCAGTACGAATGGACCGGCCTCACTTTGGATGAAATTGAATCCAGCGGCCGGGCCATTCTCATATTCGGGCTCGGGCTCCTTGTCGTTTATCTGACACTCTCGGCACAGTACGAGAGTTTTGCGCTCCCATTCATCATCCTGCTTGCCGTTCCCATGGCGGTTCTTGGAGCGCTGGGCTTGGTTTCGTTGCGCGGTCTCTCGAACGACGTTTATTGCCAGATCGGCCTTGTCATGCTCATCGGACTCTCCGCCAAGAACTCGATCTTGATCGTTGAATTTGCTGAGCAGTTGCGCCGCAAGGGACGTTCGATCGCTGAAGCGGCCATCGAAGCCGCTGAGCTGCGCTTACGCCCCATTCTCATGACGTCCTTCGCCTTCATCCTCGGTGTTATGCCTCTGGTATTCGCCACCGGGGCGGGCGCATTGGGCCGCCGCTCTGTCGGCACAACGATCGTCGGAGGCATGTTGTTTTCCACCGTGCTCAACCTGATCTTTATCCCGGTTCTTTATGTTTTGTTGAGTCGGTTGTTGAAGCGCGGCGATCGCCCGATTGCAATGGAGCAATCTGCTTAGCATTTGAGAGCTACTGAGAATTTCGATGCGCCACGATGAAGTCTTTAATGCGGTTGTAGACTTCGCTCGTTACCACGCCGCGATCCACCAAGTCATCTTTCATCCGGTAGGGCCGGAATCGCACAATGCGCCCGGCCCAACTCCGCGTCATTCCCGGCACTTTCAGCAGCTCATCCAGTGTTGCGTGATTAATGTCAACCTGGGCGTCCGAGTTTCTCCGCGCCCCTTGAGAGCTGCCGGTTTGCGCCCCCCCGTTCCACGGACCGGCCGCGACTGCAGTCAGCCAAATGAGAACCTTACGCCTGCTTTGCACATTCCGATTCTCCGCCATTTCAACAGGCCGTGGCAACCGGCAGTGTGACTACTAGGCGTCAGATTCCCGTTCTCAGATGCAGGCCTGTCCTGTAAAAATGCATCTATGGCAATTCCCCCAATTGCTCCAGCACCTGCTGGAACAGGCCGCGTCAACATCTTCGGCAAAGCAAAGTTAACGAGCCTCATTGTCCTCGCAAATCTTGTGTTTCTTTGTCTCGCCCTCTCTTGGAACGCTGGCAGCACCAAAGCAAATCTTTCGCTCTTTAGCGCAAAGAACGGCACCCACGCAACATTCGGCAAGAAGACTCTCGTCGATGTCTCGCCTTGGCAAACAGCTCAGACGCTGGCCGCGCTCGCCGTCACGGCAGAAGAAAACGAGTATGCCCGGGATGCTGAACGACTGGGCGACCACGACGTTGATCAGGCCTTTGCCGCTGCCCTGCGCGAGTCGAGCCTGCAGTCTGAGCATGCCAAGCTTACGGGAGAGGCCCTGGCAATCTCCCAGCGCATCTCTCAACTCCAGCAACTGGTCGCTCAAGATCAGGCACAGGTGCAGAGTCTCACGCCGGCACCCGCAGGTTCCAAGAGCCCGCCGAAAGGCACGGCCGCCTCAGAATCCGAAACCAGCGCCGATCTGGAGGTGGCGAAAGCGCAGCTCGGACTCGACACCGATGAGCTTGCGGATGCTCAAAGGGACCTCGCTCGCGCTGCCGGTGACGACAGCGCGACGATTCAGGAAGAGTTGACAGCCCACGAAGCTGCAATGCACCAGAGTGATGCCGCTTCTCAACAAACGAGTCAGGTCGCTGCCATCGCCGTCAGTCAGAATGGAACAGTTGCTACGCGAGTTAGTCGCTGGTTCAGCCAGATCGATCGTTACAAGCTGATCCAGCAGGCGCAGCAACAAGCTCAGCAGCAAGCTACTTCGCTCACTGCCCAGCACGACACCCTCGAAGCACAGGTAAATGCAGACAGTAGCTCTACGGCTCTCCAGGATCGAGCATCCCGGCTTGCGAACATCAAGGATCGCAGCGCCCAGCGGCAAATTCTGAGCATCTTTGACGATCGCATTCAAACCGAGCAGCAGCTCGCCACGGTGTACAGCAAATGGGCCGCGCAGGTGATGATTCAACATGGTATCGTCGGCCGACTCATCCTGCAGTCGTTTTCTGTCATTATCCTCATTCTCATTTGCATGCTTCTCTGCGATACGCTTGTCCGTCAATTAATGTCCCATCATGTCCTTGACAAACGCCAGACACAAACCTTGCGCAGCGTACTTGAGCTCGCTATCCAGGTTTTCGGCGTTCTCCTCATTCTTCTCGTTATCTTTGGCACTCCACGTGAGACTCCCACGATCCTCGGCCTTGCGACGGCCGCCCTCACCATTGCCTTGCAAGACTTCATCATTGCTTTCCTCGGTTGGTTCGTTCTTGTAAGTAAAAACGGCATTCACGTGGGCGACTGGGTCGAGATCAATGGTGTCGGCGGCGAGGTCACCGAGGTTGGTTTATTCAGTACCTCCTTGCTTGAAACAGGCACGCTCGAAGACAAGGGACATCCGACCGGACGCCGTATCACATTTATGAATGGCTTTGCCATTCGCGGCCAATACTTCAATTTCTCTTCGGCAGGCCAATGGATGTGGGATGAAATTGGCGTCACGATCCCTTCATCGGCCGGCACCTCCGCAACGGTGGAGCAGATTCATCAAATCGTCGTTCAGGAGACGAAAGAAAACACCCGCCTCGCAGAAATGGAATGGAAACGCGGCACCCACGACGAAAGCCTGCGCCGTTTCAGCGCCGACCCCGTCGTCAATCTTCGACCTTCAAGCGCTGGAGTCGATACGCGAGTACGCTACGTCACCCGCGCTTCGGATCGTTTCGAACTCCGCAACCGCCTCTATGAGCGCATTGTTCAGCTGTTGCAGAGCGAGGGAAAGCGGGTTTCGGTTCCCTCAACCGCCGCCCAGTCCTGACACGCCACCCCGAGAGAGACCGCCGATTTTCATTTGACACACCCCGGGGCATGCGCTTAGTTTCATAAGTAATGCAGATCTGCCACCATCATGGCCATCACCACCATCATGGAGCTTCCATGCCGGCGGACTGCTTTGGCTTGAGTTAATCAGCCACACAGATCAGGAATTATCGAGCCCGCCGGCCAAAGAGCCGACGGGTTTTTTCATGCGCAAGAACCAAAGCAGATAGGAATGGATATGAGCGACGCAATACCGCAAATTGATTTCGAAAAGATGGACGGTCTCGTCCCAGGCATCGTGCAAGATGTCAACTCTGGCGAAGTCCTGATGCTCGGCTTTCTGAACCAGGTGAGCTACGCCAAGACTCTTGAATCGGGCTTCGTTACTTTTTGGAGCCGCACCCGCCAGAAGCTCTGGATGAAAGGCGAAACTAGCGGGAATCGGCTCCGCATTGTTTCGGCGTCCACCGATTGTGACAACGACACTCTGCTCTTCCGCGTTGTCGTCGAAGGCGACGGTCTGGTGTGTCACGAAGGCACCGTCAGTTGCTTCACGCGTCCGGTTGCCGGCGAGAAAGCTGAGGCTTCCCATGGCTAACAAGCTTCGCCTCGGAATCCCCAAAGGCAGCCTTCAGGACGCAACAATCGCCCTCTTCAAGCGTGCTGGCTGGAACGTCTACGCCGATGGACGCTCCTACTTTCCCTCCATCGACGACAGCGAAATCGAATGTATGCTCATCCGCGCGCAGGAAATGGCTCGCTACGTCGACCACGGTGTTCTCGATGCCGGTCTCACCGGGATCGATTGGGTGGTCGAGAGCGGCCTCGACGTCACCAGCGTTTCCTCACTCACTTATGCCAAACAAAGTCGCCGCAAAGTCCGATGGGTGCTCGCAGTACCGGAAGCCAGCGGCTTCGAGAAGGCCGCAGACCTTGAAGGCAAGATCATCGCAACTGAACTGGTGGAAGTCACCAAGCGCTACTTCGGCACGAAAGGCGTCAACGTCAAAGTCGAATTCAGTTGGGGCGCAACTGAAGTCAAGCCGCCTACACTGGCTGATGCAATTGTCGAAGTCACCGAAACCGGAAGCTCACTCAAGGCCAATCGCCTCAAAATCATCGACACCGTCCTTGAGAGCGAGACGCATCTCATTGCATCAAAGTCGGCTTTGGCCGACGACTGGAAACGCACTAAGATCGATCAGATTTCTCTCATGCTCCGCGGTGCTATCGATGCGCAGTCGCAAGTCGGTCTCATGCTCAACGTCAAGAAGTCCAATCTCGATGCCGTTCTCGCCGTCTTGCCTGCGCTCAATTCGCCCACCGTGTCCCAACTGAGCAATTCCGAGTGGGTCGCTGTGAACACGATTGTCGAAGAGCGTGTCGCGCGCGATGTCATTCCCCGCCTCAAGGCTGCAAAGGCCACAGGCATTGTCGAATATCCCCTGAATAAGGTTGTCTTATAGCCGCGGAAAGGGCGGAACCCGAACGATGAAGTTAATTCGAACGTCTGGCCGATCCACGCGCCGAGCCGAAAAAATTATCACCGCTCTTGAGTCGAGAGGTGGCGCCTCTCTCAACTCTGTCCTACCGGCTGTCCTTCGGATTGTTGCCGATGTAAAGAAACAAGGCGACCGCGCGCTGTTTCGCTATTCAGAGAAATTCGACCGCCTTGCCGGCCGGAGCGAATTGCGTGTCACCCAGAATGAAATGGCCGAAGCATGGGAGGCTACCGCTCCCGCAATTAGAGACGCACTCACCACCGCTGCCGCACAAATTCGTGCTTTTGCTCAGAAGCAACTTCCTCGATCCTGGTCCGACTTGGCATCGCCTGGACTGAAAACAGGCCAATTGGTTCGCCCTATTGCATCCGTAGGGTGCTATGTGCCGAGCGGACGTCACCCCCTTCCTTCTACGCTGCTCATGACGGCAATCCCCGCACAGGTTGCTGGCGTTGAGCGCATCGTAGTAGTTTCGCCGCGTCCAGCCAGAGAAACGCTGGCCGCTGCGCACCTCCTGGAGATCGACGAGTGCTATCGGGTTGGTGGTGCGCATGCAGTGGCCGCACTTGCTTATGGCACCGAAAATCTCAAAAAAGTCGAAAAGATCGTCGGCCCCGGCAATCTCTACGTCACCGCGGCAAAGCGCCTCGTTGCCTTCGATTGCGCCATCGACATGCTCGCCGGACCTACTGAGATCGTTGTGACGTGTGATCAACTCCCCGCGTCAGATATTGCATCCGATCTCATCGCACAAGCCGAGCACGATCCTGAAGCGCTTGCCATCTTCATTACAACTCGCGAAGATCTCGCCCATGCGGTTCTTGCGGAGATAAAACTCCGAACTCGCATCAACCCCATCGCGAACGAGTCTCTCAAGAAGAACGGCCTCATCCTCATTGCATCCGGATCTGAAGAGGCAAGAGCCATCACAAATCGGCTCGCACCCGAGCATCTCACCGTGGATGCCCCATCCGACCTCCAATGGATTCGCAATGCAGGCTCTGTTTTCGTGGGCAGTTTTTCCGCGCAGCCTCTGGGCGACTACATCAGCGGCCCGAACCACACCCTGCCAACTGGTGGCATGGCGCGCGTTCGCGGCGGACTCAGCGTCTACGACTTCTTGAAACTCATCACAATTCAGCAATACTCGCAAAACGGGGTCCGTCAACTGGGAGCGAAGGCCATTGCACTTGCTGAAGCCGAAGGTCTCCACGGCCATGCTGAGGCAATCCGCACGCGGCTAAAAAGGAGAGCGCATGCCTGAGTCTGTAACTGTGCTACCGCAGCCCCGCGCTCGCATCCGCGCCATGAAGGAATACCATCCTCCGCTCGGTAGCCGCGATTGTTTGAGGCTCGATTTCAACGAAAACACGCTCGCCTGCTCGCCCCATGTTCGCGAAGCGCTTTCGCGTATCTCCACGGGTGAACTTACCCGCTATCCTGAGCGGGAGCCCGTCGAAGCCATCGTAGCCGAACACCTTCGACTCAAGTCGGATCAAGTTGTCCTCACCAATGGAGTCGACGAGGCGATTCATGTCCTCTTCCAGGCATTCCTCGATGCCGGCGATGAGCTCTTGCTTCCCGTTCCCACATACACCATGTACGAGGTATACGCATCGTCTACAGATGCGCGAGTGATCGCCGTGGAGGCCGATCAGGACCTTGGCTTTCCTTTCAACCGTTTGAGGGCTGCCATCTCACCGGGCACCAAAATCATCGCCGTCGCAAACCCCAACAGTCCGTCCGGCTCCATCGCAACACGTGCACAGCTCATCGAACTCGCTCGCAGCGCCCCCAGCGCGATACTCCTCGTCGACGAAGCATATTTTCACTTCCACGGAGAAACCGTGATCGATCTCATTGGCACCATTCCAAATCTCTTTGTCGCACGAACATTTTCAAAGGCGTACGGCCTCGCGGGCTTGCGTATCGGTATGCTCGCAGGCTCTTCAGAGCTGTTACGCTGGGTTCGCTGCGTTCTTTCGCCATACAGTGTGAACTCCCTCGCTCTCGCATGCCTGCAGCCCGCCCTTCAAGATTCTTCCTATATCGATTGGTATGCGGGCGAGGTTATTGCCGCCCGCGCTGAATTCGAGGCCGCGCTCGACAATGCGAGCGTTCGTCGCTGGCCAAGCCATGCCAACTTCGTCCTCGTGGACATCGGCCCACGCCACGCTGAATTCGTTCGCCTCATGAACGAAGGCGGCGTCCTCGTCCGCGACCGTTCCAACGATCGCGGCTGCGACGGTTGCGTGCGCATCACCATCGGTACAAGGCAACAAATGCACAGCGCTGTGAGGGCGCTCATCCAAGCACTAAAGGTCCTTCGCTCCGAGGATTCCAAACAATGAGCCCCGCCAAAACGAAAAAAAAGAAATCTGCCGCGCTCCGTTCGTCTGGTTTTGAGCGCAATACCACTGAAACACGCATTTCTGTCCGTCTCACCATTGAAGGGGGCGGCCGCTATCAGATTGCGACGGGCATCCGCTTTTTTGACCACATGCTCGAGCTCTTTACGCGTCATGGCGCATTCGATCTCGATTTGAAATGCAATGGCGACCTGGAAGTCGATCAGCACCACACGGTCGAAGACGTCGGCATCGCACTTGGTGAAGCCTTCGATCGCGCCCTCGGCGACAAACGAGGCATTCTCCGCGCCGGCTACTTCCTCATGCCCATGGATGAAACCCTGGCCATTGCAGCCATCGACTTGAGCGGGCGTGCCGCCTTCGCGGTCGACACAAAAGTGCGTACCCGTCTCGTAGGCGATCTCCAAACAGAACTTGTCACAGACTTCTTTGAAGGATTTGCGCGCGGCGCTCGTGCCAATATCCATGTCAAAACCATGTACGGACGATCCAATCATCACAAAATCGAAGCCATCTTCAAAGCATTCGCGCGTGCACTGCGCGTCGCATGTTCGCGCGATCCGCAACTTGGCCAAATACTTCCGTCAACCAAGGGACTGCTCTGATGCGCGTCACTGTTATCGATTACGGGGCTGGCAATCTTACGTCCGTCGTCAAAGCCTTTCGTCACCTCGGCGCTGAGGTCGAAGTGAACGACACTCCCGCCTCCCTCGCCATTTCCAATCGCATCGTTCTTCCGGGCGTCGGCCACTTTGCTGCAACCAGCCGCCTCGACGAATCCGGCATTACTCCCGCCGTCCGTGCGGCCATCGCACGCGGAATCCCTTTCCTCGGCGTCTGTGTCGGCATGCAATGGCTGTACTCCGCCTCTACCGAGGCGCCGGCATGCTTGGGCCTTGCGCATTTCTCCGAGTCCTGCACCCGGTTTCCTGACGCCGCAGAAAAGGTGCCGCACGTCGGATGGAATTCGCTCCGAGTTTTGCCCGAATCTCGCCTGCTTTCCGGCATCCAGCCTGGAGCGTATGTTTATTTCACTCACTCCTACAAGGCCCCAGTCACCGCTGCCACAGCGGCCATCACGGAATACATCGAGCCCTTCGCTTCTGCGGTCGAAAGTTCCAATGTCATGGGGGTCCAGTTCCATCCCGAAAAATCCGGAGAAACGGGACTCCGGATCCTGCGCAACTTCCTTGAATGGCAGCCAATGGAGACGAAATGTTGACGCAGCGCATCATCGCTTGCCTCGATGTGAATGCTGGCCGTGTCGTCAAAGGCGTGCAGTTTGTTGACATCGTCGATGCCGGAGACCCCGCTGAGCTTGCCGCGCGCCACGCACGCGAGGGCGCCGACGAAGTTGTCATGCTCGACATCACCGCCACCCATGAGGGGCGCCGGACGCTTCTCGATACCGTACGACGCGCTGCCCGAGAGCTCTTTGTCCCTTTTACGGTCGGTGGCGGCATTCGTACCGTTCGCCACGCAGAAGAAGTATTCGATGCCGGCGCCGATAAGATCAGTATCAATTCGGCGGCGCTCGCCGATCCTTCTTTGATCGAGGCAATCGGGCGCAGCTTTGGTGCTCAGGCCGTGGTGGTCGCGATCGATGCTCGCCGCAACCCAAATGCGCAAGATCCCGTCAGATCTGCGCAGGTTTACGTCCACGGAGGTCGCAAGCCTGTTGGACGCTCCGTCATTGAGTGGGCGAAAGAAGCAGAATCTCGCGGTGCCGGCGAAATCCTGCTCACCTCCATGGATTCCGACGGGACTCGTGCAGGTTTTGACTGCGATTTGACTGCAGCCGTCAGCGAATCCGTCCGCATCCCAGTCATCGCCTCGGGTGGTGCCGGCACTGTCGTTCATTTTGCCGACGTGTTCACCGCGGGCAAGGCTGACGGCGCATTGGCTGCCAGTATCTTTCATTTCGACGTTTCCAGCGCTCGCTCTCTCAAGCAGCAACTCGCCCGGTTGGGCGTTCCTGTGAGGTTGCCATGCTGATCCCTTCCATTGATTTGCTCGGCGGCCGCATCGTCCAACTCGAGCAGGGAAAGAAGCTTCGCGTGGCATTCGACGACTTCGATTTCTGGATAGACAAATTCGCGCGCTTCCCGTTGGTTCAACTCATTGATCTCGATGCCGCAATGCGGCAAGGCGACAACGGCGACCTAATTTCTCAGATCGCAAAACGGCTTCCCTGTCAGGTGGGTGGAGGCATCCGCAATTGCAAGCAAGCGCAGCGCACGCTCGACGCTGGAGCGCGTCGCGTCATCCTTGGGTCGACTCTCTTCTCCGCTGACGGATCAGTCAACACGTCTTTCGCCGTGGAACTCGAACAAGCCATCGGTCGCGACCGGATTGTCGCCGGTATCGATACAAAAAAAGGCCGCATCGCGGTAAAGGGCTGGAAAGATGAAGTGGCGCTTACTCCAGATCAAGCCATTCCTCAACTCGAGCCTTACGTGTCTGCATTCCTCTACACGCATGTCGATGGCGAGGGCCTCCTTCAAGGGTTTCCGATCGACGTAGCCGTCCGCCTCCGCAGCCAGACAGCGAGACAATTGATTGTCGCCGGAGGCATCCGCAGCCAACACGAGGTCGACGCCCTCGAACGGGTCGGAGCCGATGCCGTGGTTGGCATGGCCGTTTACACCAATTTGCTCGTAATCTAAATCGTCCTTCAACCATCCTTGCGGCACGCGCAAAATTTCGCCGTTGCTCCGCCGCATCGGATATTCTGAAACTGGGATACCTTCCAAATTCATCGAGAGGATTCGAGTTCATGACGACCCGAATGAGTGGTATCCGGCTCGCTAAGCGGCTGGACGAAGTGGGTTTCTCCGACATTGTTCAGATTCGCAATAAGGTCATGGCCTTGCGCGCCGAGGGCTTGCAGGTTCACGCCCTCCATGGAGGCGAACCCTTCTTCGAAACCCCGGAGCCGATCAAATACGCCGCAATTCAGGCGCTCATTGAAAATCAGACGCACTACGCGCCGTCCTCAGGCTTGCCTCCGCTGCGCAAGGCACTGGTCGAAAAACTTGCTGCCAAAAATCGTATCCCAGTTTCCAACGACGAAGTGATTGCCACAGTCGGCGGCTCCCAGGCTCTTTATGCTGCGTTTCAAAGCGTTCTTGATCCTGGTGACGACGCCCTCGTCTTCTCTCCCTATTGGACTCCGATCGGCGATCTGGTCACCGGTGCGCAAGCTCGTCCGCTTCTCGTCCCCACCATCACTGCTCGCCGCAATGGAATTCGCAAGACTCTCGAACAGTTTTCCACGCTGGGAACCCGCGCCATTTACTACAACACGCCGCAGAATCCCAGCGGCCTCGTCTTTACACGCGCTGAAGCCGAAGAAGTCGCCGCCTTTGCGATTGATCGTGATCTGGTCGTCATTGCCGACGAAGCGTACGAGGACATCGTTTACGACGGAGATCACGTGTCCATCGCTTCCTTGCCCGGCATGCTCGAGAGGACCATTACATGCTTTACATTCTCAAAAACCTACGCCATGACGGGCTGGCGCGCTGGCTATGCCGTTGCTCAGGAACCGTTCATGACTGCTCTTCGCAAAATCGTTCTCTATTCCACCAATGGCGTCACCACGCCTGTGCAGTTTGCCATGCTCCACGCACTGCAAACTCCCGACTCCCAAATTGCAGACATCCGCGCGAAATACCGCGAGCGCCGCGATCTTCTTGTATCTGGTCTCAATGAAGTGGGCCTCGAGTGCGAGCTGCCTGCCGGCGCTTTCTACGCATTTCCCAATGTTGAGAAGATCAATAAGAACAGCCGTGTCGCTTCGCAGATCCTGCTTGAAAAGGCCCACATCGCCACGATCCCTGGATCCGTCTTTGGCGCACAGGGTGAAGGGCATTTACGCTTCGGATACGCGATCACCATTAACGAAATCGAAGGTTGTGTCGAGGCTCTGCGCAAGTTTCTCCTTTAACGGCGACGTTTACTTCTGCGCCTCGCCAATCGCCAGGCTCGTTTCGGTTCGTACATCGCGCAACAGCCGCGCAATCTGCTTCAGGTGAAGCTGCACCGCATATGCCCGCAGAATCTCCGCCTGGGAAAATTGCGAACCCGTGTGTCGGACCTCCGCCATCCGAGTCTCCAACTGAGCGATATCTTCTTCCAGGCTGATTCCCTGCGCGCCTCGATGAAAACGCCAGTTGTGAACACTGCCGGCGACTGAATGGAATTCAGCGTAAACATCGTGGGCCAATCGTCCCAGGGCTGGCTCCAGGCTCTGCGCAAAACTGTCTTCGTGGCTGTGTTGGACTGCCAATTCAAGCGCTACGAGCGCGTCAAACAGTGTCCGTCCAAATTGAGCCAAAACGTTCAAACCTTCACGCCATCCCGGTCCGCCCGAGGGCTCGTTGCGCGCGGCAATCAGCAGTTGACCATTGCTGCGCAGGGCATCCAACGCAGCTTCTTTGGCTCTCTCTAAATCCTCGCATGGCTCCCCACGAAATCCCTGGAGAATCGCTTCGAAAAATTCCCCCAGCACCAGAAACTCCTGGGCCAGGCCATCGCGCAAACGCAGTCGCGCGCGATCGGGAAAAACAAACGTTGAAATCGCAAGGGCTACAAGGATACCTAGCACCACCTGGCCTACTCGATCCAGCGCTACCGTCCAGTGCGAGTTACGGCTTCCCACTAGCATCACGATCGTGATCGTGACCCCGGCCAGTCGTGAGCTGCTTTTGAATCCGAGCAGCCCGCATACCGTCATCGCCGCAACCACCGCCAGGACGTAGTTCCAGGGCAAAGTCCCAAATAACGAAAATGCGAAGCCAAACATTGCGCCGATCGACGTGCCCAACAGTCTGTCGCGCGATGCGGTAATAGTCGATCCAAAATTCGATTGCAGAACGATAATTGCGCTGATCGCACCCCAATACCCATCGTGCAGTCCAAAGCGCGTCGCCAACCACCAGCACAAACCAGCCGCCATTGCGGTCTTGGCGGAGTGGATCAGAAGTCGCCGATGCTCCCAGCTGAGCCAGCGAAATACCCGTGGTTCTTTGAGATGCAGTTTTTCTGCAAGCTGCTGCTGCGATCGTGTTTTGTCAGCTCTTAAACGCATCCGCTCACTTGGCGTTCCGAAGTGTCAGCCCTAGAATGCCTTCCCTGGAAGCATTCAGCGGTGACGTCTCTCACGGTGAATTATTGCATCCAAAATTCGATGCGGAGTGCTGCCCATTAAGCCCGGCAGCTTTAAGCATGCTCTCTTCGCTCGGCCGCTTCCTTCGCCCCCGCAGCCCTCATCGCGTGTAGCATGGTCTTCAGGCGCACCATCTGGTCATAATTCATCATGCTACGAGTCGGATACCCAGGAACAATTGCAGCCAAGCTCTTCGCAGGCTTCCCGAGCGAGGTCGCGCTCATCCCTCTTACTGACAAACTCGATCACGACGTCGATATCGATGTATGGATTCCCGACCCCTACCCCACGCGCGCCCAGCGCGTCGTTCCTCATCTCCACGGCGTCAAGCTTGTCCTCTCGCTTATGGCTGGCACTGAATGGATTCCAAGTGCCATGGGGCAGCATGTCACCATCTGCAACGCACATGGAGCTCACAACGTTTCAACTGCCGAATGGACTCTGTCCGCGATCCTCGCATTGCTCAAGTACTTTCCTCTCTACCTGGATGTCCAAAGCTCTGGCATCTGGAAGCGCCGTTTTGAAGCCACGACACATTACACCCAAATTACTGGAGAATCCCAGCCACATTATCCTCCGGTGATGCAGGAAGAGCTCACGGGCAAGACTCTGCTTCTTGTGGGGTTCGGCGCCATCGGCAAGGAAATCGAGCGCATTCTATCGCCCTTCCATCTTGAGATTCTGCGAATCGCGCGAACCGCACGCGCCAACCCGCCTGTCCATTCTGTCTCCGATCTCAACTCGCTCATTCCAGCCGCAGACATCGTCGTCTTGATTCTTCCGAGGACCCCGGAATCCCATCACCTCATCGGCCCGTCGCAACTTGGCCTCATGCGCCAAGGCGCAATTCTTGTCAACGCTGCCCGCGGCCCCATTGTGGACACCGATGCGCTTGTCCATTCCTTGCAGGCCGGCCGCATTCGGGCGGCGGTCGATGTCACCGACCCCGAGCCCCTGCCTGAAAATCATCCACTTTGGAAATGTCCAAACCTGCTGCTCACGCCTCACATCGGCGCATCCACACCACAGTTTGCTCCCCGTGCCATCAAGACGGCCGAACTGGAATTGCGTCGTTACATGGCCGGAGAACCGCTGCTCAATGTAGTGCAAGTTGCCATTTGATCTGCTGCTGCGCGCCGCCAATCGCGCAGACCCAGCACCGCCAGCATTACCAGTCCCGCATACAAAATTCCGGTCAGCCACATGCCCTTGTAAATGTACTCGCCGATATAGGCGAGATTGATCACAATCCACAGCCACCAGTTGGCCGTGTGCTTGCGCGCCTGCCACCAACTCGCTACCAGGCTGTAGCTCGCTAGCGTTGCATCGAGGAAGGGAAGTGCAGCATGCAGTCGTATCGTGATTTCTGCAAGTACAAAGCTTCCGGCTACGCCCGAAATCATCGCAAGAATAAGGTTCCTGAACTTCAGCGACTCAACACGAACTTCTCCTTCGTCACGAACCCCGCGCCACCAATGCCACCACCCATAGAGTGTGAATGCCACAAAGAAAACCTGCAGCAACGCATCGGACAACAAACGCGCCCGATAAAAAACCACAACGTAGAGCAAGTCGGCTGCCAGCACAATCGGCCAACAAAGCAAGACCCTGCGTGTCGTGAGCCAGATACCCACCAACGTCGTCAAAAAACCGGCCACCTCCACCCAGTTCGCGACGAGATAATGTGCAACTGCGTCGAGACTCATCTGCCCCTTTCCCTGCGCTCCACCAGCTCTTCCGACCATCGCCGGATTGCGTCGAGAACTTTGCGTCCCGAGTCGTTTCTAAGCCACCGTGCATGCCCCACCAAATAACCGTCATGCGCCAACCGGGCCCTTTCCCTTGAGTGCAGAACTCCGAGAAAATAATCGGCCTCTCTCAAGGCAAACTCCGCATGGCACAACGCCGTCATAGGCGCCAACGCCGCTGCTTCTTCATGCAGCAACGGCTTCACCGAAACATATCCGTCCAGCAAAGCCCGGATTTGCTCAAAATGCACCGGAACATCTTCGTCCGTTGCCTTTGCCCCAAGCAGGGTAAGCCACTCGACACAGTTTCGCTCAATAGCAATCGCCAGGTCGTGCACCGGATTTGTCCGGTCCGACAGACCAAAATCAATAATTGCAACGGCCCTCGCTTTGTCGCTCTCATCGCTCCAAAAAAGATTTGACGCATGCAGATCATTGTGTGTCCACAGCGATCCAAGCCGACCCAACTGCGGTGCCAGTTCGCGATGAAATGGCTCCAATAGCTCGAGTGCTCGTTCGCAATTGCGCCGCACTTCCTCGTCATGTGCAAGCGTCGGTCTCGCATCTAAAAACCGTTTCATGGCGATCGACGGATCTGATCCGCCAAAAATTGTGAAACTCGACACGAGAACCTGAGTCTTCCGAGCAGGTGCTTCAAATCCGTGCGCGGACAAGTGCAACGTGGCCAGCGCATTTCCCGCCGAATACGCATGTTCCGGTGATCGAAAAGGTGTCCACGAGACCGCATCCACATAGGCGTCGATTCCCGGCGCGCCTTCCTGCACCTCATAGACCCAGTCACTCTTTTCCACAGTCGTTCCGCCACTGATTGTTCCCAGTACCCGGACCACGTTCGCGCCCGCCTCTCTCAGGTAATCCATAAACCGATGCTCTTCCATGAGAGATTGCCCGTCGCGCACAGTTCGATGGTGTCGCTTAACCAGCACCTTGCTTCCACCTGCCTTGACAACGCTGGCTGCCGAAAACGGGCGCGGACTAACCGAAAGGATTTCGACCGGCCCCGGGAAATTCGGATACTCGGCCAGTACGCTTCTCACTTCTTCGCGCGTCAGAGGTGGCCAGTCCGGGTCAGTCGGACCGCCGTCCATTCCGTGAGCCTTGAATTCAGTCGTCATCCCTGCTTCAGCCCCGCGCCGAGTCGACCTGCCTAAAACGTGTAGTGTGCCGCCATTCGAATAGTTGCCGGTGCGCCCAGCCACAAAAAGCTGTCGCCATAGCTCGCGCCCGTATCCGACCAGTACCGCTTGTTCGCAACGTTCGTTGCAAAAAGCCTGAACGTCAGCCGGCCCTGTTCTCCGCCCGGAGTGTAGCGCGCGCCCAGGTTGAACATATTCACAGAAGGTACGCTCACCGTGTCGTCGCGCGTGGCCTCTTTGCGGCCAGAAAAATTCCATCCTGGCATGAGGTAAAAACCGCGCATGTGCGGGATTGCCACATCGGCAAAAACGGTTGCGTGCAGGTGGGGCACGTTAATTAGCTGTTTTCCGTCCAAAGCCGATGTTCCTGTGTTCGTTCCTTCAGCGCGAATCGCCATCGCCGAAGCGCTCAAGCGTAGCCAGCTCGCCGCCTTTCCCTCAGCACTCAATTCAACACCGTTATGAGTCTCCCGCCCTTGCGACTCAAAGCAGAGCGACCCCAAGCCGCCAAAATCCTCTGCCGTACAGAAAGCGTCGGCCGACTGAATTGCCTTCGGATAGAAAAACGGCGCACGCATGTGAAAGACACCAGTGCTGAGCAAAATGCGCCTTCCCGGTTCGTACTTCGCACCCAATTCAACTTGGCGCGTATGGTAGGGCGCCAGAAACTGGCTCGCATTATCCACCCACCATGGCCCCTGCGGTCCCAATGAGAGCAGCGTTCCATAGTTCGCGTACAATGTTACTTCGGCGATCGGGTTGACGACCGCTGCATATTGCGGAAGCCACACTGGCTCGTTAGTGAACGCAGGTGCGCAATTGGCAGGTACGGAAAAATCAGTACACGATGCGTAGGCAGAATAGTTATGATCGCGCAACGAATCGTATCGGCCTCCTGCGATCAATTGAATCCGTCCAGGCAAACGCACTCGATCCTGTAGCAAGCCCGACGCCTGGTGGCTGTCTTCCCACAGCCGCCGCGGCCCAGCAGACTCAACAGGACTCTCCATTGCCGTCGGTGCAATCGGCTGATAGATGTTCTCTGCTCCCACGTAGGAATAAACAGCACCATCCTGCACAATGCCGTCCCCCGCGTAAGGATTGTCGGTTGAATAGAACCCTGGTTGTTGAACGCTCCGCAGAAAGAGCGTCCCGCCTGCGACCAGATCCTGTGTCACAGGTCCGGTCCTCAGGTGACCTGTCGCGATCGCTTCACCGACGCCGTCTATGCGCAATTCGCCGGGATCGCGGTAGTCGTAAATCCCATAGGTCCCGTCGGGACAGAAGAAGTACGCGGGCGCATCGGGTGCATTCGGGCAGGTCACTGCATACGTCGCTGGATCAATCGACGATCCATACGCATACATCACATTGTCGTTTATGAGTGAGTGACTGAAACTTCCCTGGACATAGGCCGCCCAGCTCTTCGTCAACGTGTAGTCCAGGCGTGCGCTCGTGTTGAAAACGTCGTACGTGTCGGGCGGCGCCCACGATTGCTCGCCCAGCATGGTCGAGGGAAAAAGTCGGTGAATGTCCGGGAGAGCCGTTCCACCCAGCAACTGATAGCCGCTGCCGTCGCGTTCTACTTTGTGCTGATATTCAAAGTCGCTCTTCAGCATGGCCTTTGAGCTCAGCTTCCAGTCAACCGCGCCTGCACCCATCCCACGCCAACCCTGCGTATCGTTCATATACGGTTCAATCCGCTCGCCTGCAAGATTCACCCGCACGCCAACCTGTTTTCGACTCCCGAAAAGCCGTCCCAAATCCGCGGCGGCATAGGCGGTCCCACGCTGATCCGTTGCTGCGTCCAATGCCACGATCGTTGCGGGTCGCTTCGTGGCAAAGTTGATCAAGCCTCCGCCAGAAGTCACACCGCTCTCCACGCCGGCTAGCCCTTTCAGCAGTTCAACGCGCTCCTTGTTCTCGAGCGGCACATCCTGTTCGCCTGCGATAGTCATGCCGTTGACCTCGAGACCTGTGGCCAAATCGATCGGGAATCCTCGTATCTCAAAATCGCCGTAGTAACCCACCGGCACATAATCATCGTCAATCGACGCGTCATTCTTCACTACGTCTGCAAGCAGGCGCGCAGCCTGATTGTTCATCAGATCCCGTGTGACCACCGTGGCCGAAAGCGGCGCTTCCTCGAGCGGCAAACCGTCCAACGTCCTCACGGCAATGGATTCGGGAAGGTAATCGCTGTTCACTTCACCGTGAACCACGACAGTTGTGTTCACCTGCGGCAACTTCGCTGTTACCGGCTTCTGTTCTTCGGCGACAATAGGCCCCGGAAGTTGATCCGGCGCCTGGCTACGTGCAACAATTGCCGCCACTGCCGCAATTCCGGCCAGGAAGGCAATGCCCACACTCCCGCGCCGAACCGGCCGCAAAAAACTCTGCGGAAAACCTCGTTTGAATTGGTTGATCTTGGCGAAAAATGCAGACTCGGGCGCTGACATCGGTCTCCTGGCTCCAAATGCTTGAAACAGGAGAACTCATGCCGCTAAGGAAGGAAGGCCACTTCGGAAACTTCCCACGCCGGTATGATCCGGATCGGGTTCGAGGGTATCTTCTCAGCCCCAGCTATCTGGGGCACCCCTGTTTCAATACATCCGATTGAAACACTTTCTACCCGACTTGTAAAACCGTTGACTTCAGCCTCAGTGCCAGAACTGTGCCACCAGGGGCTCGTAAGCCTCAAGCCCCGGTGTCCTCAGATCCTTCACTTTTGCCGCGTCGTCTGCATTGCGCAGGGTTACGGCGTCAGTCGCAAATGGCTTTGCCAGGAAAGCTGCTGCTTCCTCCGCGGTCATCGGTCCGCATTGCAATGTCAGGCTCTGCACAGATGCTGGCGACAAGGTTGCAAAGTAGCGAGCGTCCGCTGCGCACAGGTACCGTTTTGCGTCTACGTGCATCCGGATTGGCTCGAGGACTGCGTCCGGCAAGCGGCCCGAGAGCGCGATGGCCCCCAGTTCTTCATGTCGTGTATCCAGGCCTCGCTCTGCAGCGTCCTCGCCCTCTTCATGGAGCAAGTGGCCCAGATCATGCAGAAGGGCCGCGACGACTAGCGACTCGCTGGCATTTTTGCGTTGAACAAACCATGCTGCCTGCAGGCTATGTTCCAACACGGTCACCGGTTCGCCGAAGTAGGCTTCGCCGCCGCCCGCGGCCAGTGCCTCAAAAACGTCTTCGACCGAATGGATACTCCTCATTCATGCCCCCGCGGCCAGTTTATGGAAACGCTGATGTGCTGCCAATACCATAGCCACCAGCGCAGTCAGAAATGCTACGCCCGCCAGTGCAAGGAATGCATCCTTCCAACCGAACGCCACCGTTACACGCGCCACTGTATCGCCAGAGAGCCATCCGGCCAGGTAGCCCACTCCATCGATAATCCCTGCCGCGGTCGCGCTCCCACGCTTTCCTCCAAAGTCCAGACTCATCGCACCCGCGAGATAAGAGTACGGCCCCAACAATAAAAAGCCAACCAGCGTTACCAGCACCACTGGAGTCCATTGGCTCGCATGGACCGGGGTGTGCGCTAACACAACCAGGCACACGGTACTCGCTGCCATCCCAAACACCAAAACTAGGTTGCGCCCGTTTAGCCCAAGCTTGTCGCTCAGCACGCCCGCAGCCAGAACACTGATCCCGCCAAACAGGGGAAAGAGCGCGCTTCGTTGCGCCGCTACACTGTTGGTCAGGCCCACATACTGCACAAAATAAGTCGGGGTCCAGAAGTTGAACGTCTCCCGCAACAACGTCGTCCCCAGTGAAAGCAGGCAAACCATCCAGAAGGGAAAGCTCGTCACCAGCGGCTTCACAATCGCCAGCAACCCAACCTTCGCATTCTCGTCGTGCCCGGCTTCGGCGGAATACACATTCAAAGGGTTCGATTCCGGCGACGGCAAGCCTCGCGCCTCGGGCGTTTCGCGCAACAGCATAAGATTTGCCGCTAACAGGACCGCCAAAGATCCAGCGCCTGCCAGGAAAACGCTCCTCCAGCCCAGCCCTACAGCCAACAGCAATCCCATCACCCAGCGGCAGGCAGCATCACCGAATAGGTAGCTCAAGCTCAATACAGCCATCACCGTGCCATAGGTTGAGTAGGAAAACCACCGCGACGTGACTTTCACCAGCCCCACCCAGCCCGTGGATTGAAACAGCCGGTTGCCGATCCAGGCCAAAGTGAAAAGTGGAAATCCCCCGCCCATTGCAAACACCACGGTGAACAGAATCGATCCCGCCATTCCACCCACGAAGTTCCGCTTGCCGCCGAACAAGTCCGCCATCGAGCCCGAGACAAATTTGCCCAGCGCGTAAGCCATCGTGCCCGCTGAAGCAATGAACCCCAGCTTCACTTGCGCCTCATTCGCGGCAATTCCTCGACGCGCCATGTCCTGGATCAAGTCCGGCAACACAACTGAAAGGTTCGACCGGCAAAAGTAATATCCCGAATAGCCCAGCGCCAGCAACACAACCGTTGTCACGTGCCAGGTCGTTAGCTGGCCTGCGTGCTTTGCACGCGCCGCCGAAGCGCCCTCCAGCTCTGTCGATTTTTCTGGAATCACACGGGCAGACTATCACGAGCTTTGCTTCGGCTCAGTGAATCCGCAACTCTGGGTTTCTCAAAACAGGCCGACCTCGAAACGCTTTCAAGATCCGCATGAGATGCCCGCGCAATCTCCATCGTTCGCCCCGACACTTTTTTTACGGAAATGCTTTCCGCGCCGTTCCATTGGCGCTACATTAAAGGAGTTACCCCAGGCGAAGAGAGATCGTCATTTCTGTCAAATCTTCTCAAAAGGTGGATGAATGCACAGGTTCTCAATCCCTGGCTTGTTATGCCGCACTCTTGTCGTGCGATTGTTTCTGGCCTTGTGTTTCGCCCTTCGACTCGCCGCGCCACTTTCTGCGCAATCCACCTTCGGCACAATCCTGGGCACTGTGCACGATTCCAGTGGCGCCGTCGTTCCCAATGCGAAGGTCACGTTGTTGAACTCCGGTACGACCGCATCCCGCGCGTCAGTGACTGACAGCGACGGCAACTACGCCTTTCGCAATGTAGATGTCGGCACCTACCAGCTAACGATCGCCGCCCAGGGATTTCAGTCTAAGTCTCTTCCCGATATAGCCCTCACAGCACGCGAAACGCGCCGTGCTGATATCGATCTGAAACTTCAATCCGGCACAGAGACAGTCGTGGTCGACGGAGGCTGGAATCCACCGCCGATTACAACCGACGTCTCCAATCTCGCTGAGACCAAAGTTGGCGACGAACTTGTCAGCCTTCCCGTTGCCATTTACTCGCGTTCCAGCGGCTCCACCAGCCCCATCTCCACGTTGACTACAGAGGCTGGCGTTCAGACTGACGACACCGGAAATCTTGCCGTCATGGGCACCACCGCCGCACTCCTCAGCGTCACCGTCGATGGCATCTCCAGCGTTGGCGTGGAATACTCCGGCCCCGTCAACGAAATGTTCCCATCCTTCAACTCAATCGAAGAGATTCGAGTGAGCGAGTCCAACAACAATGCCGAATTCTCGGGTGTTGCCGACATCACTACAGTCTCCAAAGCCGGAACCATCCACTTCCACGGCGGTCTGTTCGAAAACAACGAGAACACCGTATTCAACTCAAACAACACATTCGCGCTCTCCAAGCCGAAGATCATCATGAATGACTTCGGAGGAACGCTTGGCGGACCACTCCACCTCCGCTCGCTCTTCGGCAAGCCCGACTCCACGTTCTTCTTCATCAGCTATGAAGGCCTGCGCCTGCCCCGCGAATCACCCATGCTGCTGAGTGTTCCATCCGCCGACATGCGCAACGGAAACATCGCCGACTACCTCTATCAGCAATACTGCAACAGTACCGACCCCACCGGCACGCCATCTGCCGCATGTCCCAGCGGAAACTATCCCATCTACCAACCCGATGGTGTTACGCCTGTTGATCCTTCCAACGTCCCCATCACGCCGATTTCCGCCAACTTGATCTCCTACCTCATGCCCGCACCCAATTACGGCGATCCAAGTTCCTACGCCAACAACTATCAGATCAACTTTCCATCCCCCATTTCTTCCAATCAGGGAGACGTTCGACTCGACAAGGTCATCTCCGACAAGCAGTCCCTCTTCGCTCGCTTTTCCTATAAAAACCGCCAGATCATTACAGCTCCTTCCGCCACTTGCGTCTTCACCTACTGTGCCGAAGCTGGTAGCCCACTGCAGGGCGGTTACAACACTCCCGAAATCGATGAGGGGCTCACCTTCGCTCACAACTTTGTCTTTACCCCGCAACTCCTCAACGAGTTCCGCGCAGGATTCAACGAGCAGCACACGTCTGAAACCCAGAGCTACTCCACCAGCCAGTTGCTCACCCAGACCGGCCTCTCCGTTCTGCAGCCGGATACACAATGGTCTGAAGCGCCGCAGGTACTCATCAATGGATTCATGTCCACGGGTGCCGGCAATCCCGGCGTGCAACGCGGCCAGATCATTCAGGCCCTCGACAACGTCACGTGGACCCGCGGCAAACACAACTTCAAATTCGGCGGTGACTTCAAACGCCTCACCGATCACGACGACAACGTCTTCGGCAACTATCGCTCGGGCTGGTATGTCTTCGACGGTTCGTCCGATGTCGGTACCGCCATTGGCGATCCCTATGCGTCGTTCCTTCTCGGCTATCCCGATTACACCGAGGTCAGCACAACCAATGACTCCTCCATGGACGGCCTTGGCTACTCTTACGCGGCCTTTGCCCAGGACGACTGGAAGATAACCCCTAATCTCACGCTGAATCTTGGTTTCCGCTACGAGATCCATCCTCCCCTGCGCGAAACTCATTCCAACACCGCTGCGTTCATGCCCAACTGGACCGGCGTTGGTACCGACGGTTCTACTCAGGTCACTGGCGCCGTCGTAGTTTCGAATGACAAAGCCCTCGCCAACTCCTCCAGCGATTTCATCAATGCCATCGCTCCCACTCCCGTCCTGACTGCGCAGCAGGCCGGAATCCCCACTGCGCTGCGGTTCACTGATCACACAGACGTCGGGCCACGCATCGGATTTGCCTGGCGTCCCTACGGCAACGACCACACTGTCCTCCGCGGGGGCTGGGGCCGTTTCATAGAGTCGCCGCTCGGCTTCTCGCTGGTTTCTGGTTGGGCCGTCAACTCCAGTTTCGAAGGTACCTATAACCAGGACTACGATCCAAACGCGCCCACTCCCTACACGCCTCTGCTGTCCTTCGCCAACCCCTTCAACACTGCCGCCGGTGATTTCGCCGGCACAGCCGGGTTCTATTACGCTTTCCCCGTCCACTATAGCGATCCCAGCGTCCAGCAGTGGAATCTCACTGTCGAACAGGACTTCGGCCACAGCATCGGGCTTCGCGTCTCTTACAGCGGCAGCCATGGTCAAAACCTGGAAGCCATGGTCGACCTGAACCAGGTCCAGCCCAATACCGTCGGCTATGCTACTGCACAAAGCAGCCGCCCCTACCCCGACTGGAGCATCATCCAGAGCGTCACCAACCTTGCCGAGAGCAACTACAACAGCGGAACCGTTGAACTTTCCCGCCATAGCGGCAAAGGAATCACGTTCGACTCCAGCTATGTGTGGACACGCGACCTCTCCAATGCTGGAGGAGCTACGCCAAACGCTTTCGCCGTGGCCGGTGGCACCTATCTCACCACGCGCTTCCATCCCGGGCTCGACTACGGCAACGTCATCTACGATCGCCGCCATCGTTTCCTTACCACGTGGCTCTACGACCTGCCCTTCGGCCATGGTCAGCGTTGGCTTTCCGGCGGTGGTCCCGTCAACGGCATTCTTGGCGATTGGCAACTTGCAGGCGTCGCAGTCCTGCAATCCGGGCCATTCCTCACGCCTTATCAGCAATCCGTCGACCCCGCCAATACCAACATCCTCACCACAATCGGCCAGGCGCGCCCTGATCAACTCACCGGCACTTCCCTCTACGCAGAGCGGCGCACCACCACACAATGGCTCAATCCCGCCGCCTTCCCTTATCTCAACTTGCAGAATCCGGATGGGACCGGCATTGGACGTTTCGGCAATGCACCTGTCGGCGGCGTTGTCGGTCCAGGCACAGCTAATTTCTCACTGTCCCTCTTGAAAAACGTCGAACTCCACGAAAAATCCAGGCTCCAACTCAGCATCGAGGCCGCCAACGTCTTCAACCATCGCAACTACGAGCCGCCCAACATGCAGGTCGACTCCGGCAGCTTCGGTTCCATCAGCGCTCTTCAAACCGCCGAAGGAGCCGGCCCCCGCAGCCTCGAACTTACTGGCCGCATCGTCTTCTAGCCTCAGATCCATTGGAATGCAAAAGGCCGTGGGTCTCAGCCCACGGCCTCTTCCTTGGCCTGCATCTTGCGCTTCCCGTATCTCTGAGTTCTTGGCCGCTGTTTCTATTTCCCCGAACCTTCGGTAATCGTCACAATCCGGTCCACACCCGGTGCAGTAAAGTGCTCCACTTTCCCGCTCGGCCAATGCACCTCGATATCGTCAATCTTCGTCGCCGGCCCTAAACCAAAATGCGGCCGCAAATCGTTCGACGACAGATAGCTTCCGCCGCTTAGAACATCTTCCCGCTGTTTTATCCCATTCGTCGTCAGGTACACCGTCGATCCAACCGCATCGCGCGGACTCTTAGGGCCCCCTGCCAGCTTCAATTCCAGCCAGTGATTGTGATCGTCGCTCACGTTCCGTAATAAAACCGGATGGTCGTCCATCACATTGATCACCGCGTCGATCTTGCCGTCATTGAATAGATCGCCCACCGCCATGCCGCGTCCGGCAATCACATCCGATAGGCCCGTTCCTTCCACCGCTGGCACCGCTTCAAACTTCTTGCCGCCCATGTTGTGAAACAGCATCGGACGCTCTTTCCAGCTCGTTCCCCAGTTGTAAATGTCCGCCTGAGGATACACATGTCCATCGGCCATCATCAGGTCTTTCCAACCGTCATTGTCGTAGTCGAAAAACGCGTCGCCCCAGCTCAGGAAGGGAACTGTGACTTCACCGAGTCCCATGTCATAGCTCACGTCCGTCATGTTGGCGTCGCCTTCGTTGCGATACAGCGGCTTGTAATTGTCGCTGAACGTCGTATCGAAAATGTCCAGCATGCCGTTGTTGGCGTAGTCGCCCAGGGCAATGCCCATCGACGCTGTTTCCTGTCCCACACCGTTTACCGCAAATCCGGACGCGTAGCTCACATCTTCAAAAGTGCCGTCGCCCTTGTTCAGATACAAGTAGTTCGGTGTAGAGTCGTCTCCCACAATCAGATCCGGCTTGCCATCGTTGTTGATGTCTGCAAAAACAGCGCCCAGCCCGTAGTATCCAGGTTTGTCTGCCACGCCTGCCTTTTCGCTCACGTCGGAGAATGTGCCGTCCCCGTTGTTGTGGAATAGGTGGTCTGGTTCACCTTTCAAGCCGCGCGGCCCGCAACTCACCTTCTCGCCACGAAACGTGCAATACGAATTCGGCACCCCGTTCTGTTCGCTCACCGGCAGATCGTTGCGGTCAAAGTGAACATAGCCCGCCACAAAAAGATCCAGCCGGCCGTCGCCGTCGTAGTCGCCCCAAGTCGGGCTCGACGACCAGTTGCCCAGCGTTACACCTGCCTTTTCCGCCACGTCGGTGAACGTCCCATCGTGATTGTTGTGATAGAGCCTGTTCTTGCCCCAGTTCGAAACGAAAATGTCCGGCCACCCATCGTTGTCGAAGTCTGCAATGGCAACACCCGTGCCCCAGCGGTTGTTCGTCACTCCAGCCTTGGTTGCAACATTCGTAAATGTTCCATCGTGATTGTTGTGAAACAGTGCAGCATGAGGTGGAGTTGTCTTGCCGTCCAAGGCGTCAAATGTCGATCCGTTCACCACGTAGATATCCAGCCAGCCGTCGTTGTCGTAGTCGATCAGGCCCACGCCGGAACCCTTCGTTTCCAGGATGTATGTCTTCGCCGGGGTGCCCATTGTGTGCTTCCACTTTGTGAGCCCGGCCTTTTCTGAAACGTCCTCGAATACAACCGGTCCCGTTTTCACAAAACCGCCTGCAGTAATCGGCCTGTGCTGCGCGTCATACTGCGCCGCATGCGGAGACTCGCCGGCATCTGACCCGGCGTGCGACGCCTGCCCGCTCGAAGCGGATGGGTTGGTATTGGAACTCTGGGCTGCCGTAAAGGCTGGAATTCCCATCGGGATGAGTGTCCAAACGGCAATCTTTCGCAACAACTCGAACATGGCAGTCAGTATACGAGGCGCCATGATCGGCAGTCTCGACCGAAAGATGGACCCGAATCGCACCAATATAAACCGGCGAATTCAACGGGCATTGCGCCGATCTCAGTGCACGACCACCAGGACCTTCAATTCATTCGGTTGCCCATTTTGAAGGCGCTTGGCCGATCCGGCCAGCTCCTGAATCGATGCCTGCAGTACATTCAGCATCGCTCCCTGTGCCCGCCCCCAAACAGGGTGCGCTGGACACCATGCGCTTCTCTCACAGCTTTTGCCCGAAACCAGGCAAGTGTTCAGAAAGATAGGACCATCAATCGCCTCGATCACCTCGTACATCGATGCCGCACGGCCTTTCGCCAGCAGTTCGAATCCACCCCTCTTGCCCCTCTGCGACCCAATCAGCTTCGCCCGCCTCAGCGCCTGCATGATCTTCGAAAGAAAACTGACCGGCGTATCCGTTGCACGTGCCAGGTCGATCAGCAATGCACGAGCTCCCGACGGCAAAGTCGCCAGGTGAATCATGACGCGGATTCCATAATCTGCGGCCCGCGTCAACTGCATTGACGAATTGCATCGTGTCATTACAAATGCCTTCAGAGAAAATAGCGAATCAAAACGTCATCGTCGCTCGACCACACTCGTAGGACGCAACCGTCAAACTCATCTACTCGCGGGCCAAATTGTCAATTGCAGAGTAGCCGACTCAGTCACAAAGTCTTGTATCCGGCATCACAGACCCACGTTTGCATCATCCGGTATTCCTATCGCTTCCGATTGAAATTGGAGAGAAACAGTCCTAAATGCTCCGAGTCTCCCTTCCAATCCGGCCGCCGGCCGACCAAAGTTGAGCAACTCGCAGGCACTCAGGTTCGTTTCATCCCTCTCTTCGGGACTGTGAAAGGAAGTTTGCCCTCAACATGCACCGATTTCCTGCCGTCGATCCAATTCCGCTTCCGGCGCCGGTCTGGCTCTTCAAACTGCTCCATATCGTTACGCTGTCCTTGCACTTCGTCGCGGTCGAAATGCTCCTCGGCGGTTTGCTGCTCGCAGTTCTGCTCAGCCTCTTTCGCAATTCACCTCACTCGTCGGTCTCTGCACGTGCGCTGGCTCGCCGCCTTACCGTGGTCATGACCTACGTCATTAACCTGGGCGTTCCGCCTCTGCTTTTCGCTCAGGTCCTGTATGGCCGTGCCCTCTACACCAGCAGCATCCTCATCGGTGCGTATTGGATCTCAATCATCGCGATCCTCACTCTCACCTACTGGCTGCTCTATCAGTTCTCCGCTCGACTCGATGTGGGAAAGTCGGCTTGGTGGATTGGTCTCGGCGCGTGGGTTTTGGCGGGTTTTATCGCGCGTCTGCTTTCAACCAATATGACTCTAATGCTCCGCCCTGAGACATGGCACGACATGTACACCGCGTCGGCCGCAGGCATTTATCTCCCAACCGGCGATCCCACGATCACCCCGCGATGGCTGCTCATGCTTGCCGGCGGTCTCTTCCTTTCAGGCTTGTGGATGGTCTATCTCGCTGGCCGTTCCACCTTCACGGCAGATGAAAAGAAGTTCATCGCAGGCTTTGGTGGCAAAGTAGCCGCGATCTTCGGAGTGGTCTATCTGACCGCAGGCTTGTGGGCGGCTTCTGTCCAGCCCTCATCGGTCAAGGATGGCTTCGTCACGCAACCGCTCTACCACTTTGCTTCTTTCGCGGGTTATGGATGGTTGCTCCTCGTCGTCGTCGCTGCACTGCTCGGAGCGCTTGCAGGCTTCGGCAAGCTTACCGCAGCCTGGGTCGGCTGGTGCGGTGCGCTCCTCGCGCTCCTGATCGAAATCACATTCACCATCTACCGCGATGCCGTTCGCGATCTCACCCTTCTCAGTAAAGGCTTCGATGTCTGGGATCGGGTCGTTATCACCAATTGGTCGGTTGTAGGGATTTTTCTCGTCCTGTTCGTAGCCGGTATGTGTGTCGTTGGCTGGCTCGTCTCCGTCGTGGCGCGAGCGCAAAAAGTTATGGAGGGCGTTGCCTGATTGGCACGAATTCTATCGATGAGTCAAGTCCTGAGTGCTCCACACATTGTCAAAGAAGCAGCAGAACCGGGCGAACAGCGCACCCGCCGTACATTCCTTGTTGCTGCCGGAGCCGCCGGCTTCTGTTACACCGCGGCCATGGGTTATCCCATCTATCGTTACCTTGCCTCGCCGCAGGAGATGGAATCCAGCGCAACGGCCGTCACTGAAGTCACACTCAAGGATGCGCAAAAGCTTCCCGCCGGTTCTGTCCTTATGTTCAAATTTGGTTCCGCTCCGGCCATGCTCATCCATCACGCTGACGGCCGCTGGGTCGCGCTCACGGCAGTTTGCACCCACCTTGGATGCACCGTTCAATATGAGCCACAGGCCGACCGCATCCATTGCGGTTGTCACGGCGGCGTCTACAACGCCTACACGGGTGCCAACGTCAGCGGACCACCCCCCAAACCACTCAAGCTCTTCAAGGTCGCCGTGAACGACTCGGGCGTCAACATCTCTCGCGTTTAGCGCAAAAGGATAAGGGCATGACATCGAAGACAATCTATCAATGGACCGATGAACGCCTTGGGCTGTCTGAACTGGCCGCCTTTGCGCGACACAAAACCGTTCCCGTTCATTCGCAGTCGTTCTGGTACTACTGGGGCGGCATCTCCCTCTTCCTCTTTCTCGTGCAGTGCTTCACCGGCGTCCTACTCCTGGTCTATTACCACCCCGGTGCAGATGCTTATGAATCCGTCCGCCAGATCACGTTTGTGATGCACTTCGGCTGGCTTATCCGGTCGGCGCACTCCTGGTCGGCTAACCTCATGATCTTCTCCATCCTCGTTCACATGTTCTCGGTCTTCTTCATGAAGGCCTATCGCAAGCCACGCGAGTTTGGCTGGCTCAGCGGCATGATCCTGCTCGGAATTACCGCCGTCTTCGGTTTTTCCGGATATCTGCTCCCCATGGACGAGCTCAGCTACTTCGCAACCAAGGTGGGCCTCCAGATTCCGGCCGCCATTCCTGTAATTGGCCCGGTCATCGGCAATATGCTTCGTGGTGGCCTTCAAGTCAACGAATTTACCGTTCAGAGATTCTTCGCTCTCCACGTCGTTGTTTTGCCCGCATTGTTCCTGCCACTCCTCGGTTTCCATCTCTGGCTTGTGCAGCGCCACGGAAACGCCTTGCCCCCTGCGGAAGAGGCCACGCCCATCGCCCAACGCAAAACTATGCCATTCTTTCCGAACTTCCTGCGCAAGGATCTCGGCATGTGGCTCGTCTCGCTCAACATTCTTGCTTTGTTGGCTTCCGTTTTTCCCTGGTCGCTCGGCAAACAGGCTGACATCCTCGTGCCTGCACCCCAGGGCATCCATCCCGAGTGGTACTTCATGAGCCCCTTCGAAATGCTCAAACTACTCGGTAACGTCCTGCCCGGCGAAGCAGGCGAAATTGCAGGGCTTCTTATCTTCACCATCGGCATTGCATTGTGGGTGCTCATCCCCTTCTATGACTCTGGAAACGAGTCCGGTCGCAGAGGACGTGCTGCACATTACTTCGGCCTGGTCGCAGTCTTTGCGCTCCTCGCCACCACCGCAATCGGTTATTGGACCATTCGATAAGTGAGGCAGCAGCGCGCCTTTGCTGTCTGCCGTCTTCTGTCAACTGTTTTCTGGAGTATCTATGAATTACCCCTTTTGGAATATCCCGCATCTTGGTTCAGGCTGGGTTATCGGCATGATCGCCATCTTCCATGTGGTCATCTCGCAGTTTGCCGTGGGCGGTGGTCTCTACCTGCCTGTCGCCGAACGCAAAGCACTCCGCATGAAGGACCCCGAGCTGCGCGCCGCATGGCTCAAACAACTCGCCAGTCACTCTAAATTCTTTCTCATTCTTACCGGGGTCTTCGGGACAGTCACCGGAGTCGGCATTTGGTTCGCGATCGGCCTCACGCACCCTGAAGCCACCAGCACCCTCATCCATAATTTCGTCTTCGGTTGGGCAATGGAGTGGGTCTTCTTTGTAGTCGAGCTTACAACCGTTGCTGTCTACTACTACACGTGGAATCGCATCGATGAGAAGCTTCATTTGACCGTAGGCTGGGTCTACGCAGGCGCATCACTTGCTACCCTCATCATTATCAATGGCATCCTCGCCTTCATGCTTACCCCGGGCGATATATGGCTCGCCGTTGCCGGCACCGGTGCCGAAGCCAGCAAGTTCTGGAATGCATTCTTCAATCCCACTTACTGGCCAAGTCTGCTCATGCGTGCCGGAGTTTGCACATCCCTTGCGGGCGTCTGGTCGCTCATCACCTCCAGTCGCGTGGACGGTGACAAGGAACCAATCCTCAAGGCCAGTATGGTCAAGTGGAGCGTCAAATGGCTCGTTCCGTCTTTCGTAGCCACTCCGTTTCTGCTCATGTGGTATCTCTTCATGGTGCCGGCCTCTCAGCGCGCGCTCCTCACCCTTGGCATTGACACCATCAATTCCGGTACCTTCTCCACGGTAACGCGCATGGCCCTCATCATTGTCATTTCATCGGCCACAATCATCGGCGTCGCCTATTTCCTTGCGTACCGCAATCCGGTCGACTTCAATCTTTCTCATGCCATCGCTGTTCTCCTGCTCGCCTACATCGCTACAGGCGCGGGTGAATACAGCCGAGAAATGCTCCGCAAGCCTTATTTCATCGGCCGCTGGATGTATTCGAACGGTGTCCGCGTTCCCTATGTAAGCCGCATCAACGCTGAGGGCTACCTCGTTCACTCCAATTGGGTCTGGGGCGCAGCAGGCGAGTCCACCAGCAGCTACTCACGAGGAGAAGCCATCTTCCGCGGTGAGTGTGGCTCCTGCCATACGCTGGATGGCTACCGGCCTCTTCGCCAGCTCCTCGACGGACGCGACAGCGCTTCCATTAGAAACTTCATCGTCACGCTTCACGAGAACAAGGCCGATTCACCCTATCGCAAGTTCATGCCGCCTATGGCCGGCACGCAACAAGATATCGACGATCTCACCAATTACCTCAACGCGCAAGTCAATCCTCCTTCGCTCACAGGTGCGAGCCCCGTCCTTACAGCGGAGAAATAGTCGCCTCCCTCAACTGCCGTATGCAGAAAGGCCCGCTTCGCGCGGGCCTCCTGTTTTCTATCGTTCTTCCAGTTCATAAGGAATTCCAAATCTTCCAATCTGGATCTCCGCCCTATCACCCGGCGGCCAGATCTTCAAACTCTCAACGCGTGTGTGGCCTGCAATCAGGCGTGCATCCGCTGTGCCTGCCAGTTCGCCCGTCGCCGCAGAATTGAAGTGCACTCGCAGTGCCTCGCCGTCACGTACCCAGCCAAAAACATATTCTCCAGGCTTTAACCGCACTCCGCCCATTCTTACCGGGGCCTGCACCACCAGGTAGTGTGAATACTTCCCATCCGCCGAATACCCTGCAGTAATCAGGACAACTCCTGCGATATACCGCCCGCGGCCGTCGACGATTCCACTCGCCGTGCGCATCTCGGTCTCAATGTGCTCTTTCACCACCGGGGCTCGCGCAGGCAACAGGGATGCTAGTTCCGCGTCTGTAGCCTGCCGCCATGCGTTTTTCTGCGCCACGGCACTCACCGCTAACAAACTCCAAAAAAGTGCGCAAGAAAGAATCTTCTTCATGGTTTTGGTTTCCTTAAAGATTCGAGCGGCACAATGCCTCGCTGAATTGCAGCCGTAGCAGCCTGCGTCCGGTCGGCGACTCCCAGTTTACCCAGCAGGCTGTTAATGTGCGTCTTCACGGTCGCTTCCGATATTTCCAGCTCCGACGCGATCTCCTTGTTGCTCTTGCCATACACGATCTGCTCCAGAACGTCGGACTCGCGGGGCGTCAACTCCTCCGTTCCCATGCGCTCCGCCAGCTTTTCCGCAATCGCCGGCGGAATGTGCGATTTTCCCGAATGCACGGCACGGATTGTCGCGATCAATTCATCGGTCGTCATGCCTTTCAGCAGGTAGGCTCTTGCCCCCGCTTGCAGCGCACGGTAAATGTCTTCATCCCCGTCATAAGTCGTCAGGACGATAAACCGTGACTGCGGCGTCTCCATGCGAATCCGCTGAATCACGTCCACCCCACTCATCCGCGGCAACCGAAGATCGATCAGGGCAATATCCGGTTGATGTTTGCGAAATTGAGCAATCGCTTCGACCCCGTCTGCCGCCTCGCCTACCACTTCAATCTCATCGACTACGTTCAGCAGCGCCACTAACCCTTGCCGCACCACGTGGTGATCCTCAACGACGAGTACTCGAATAGCTTCCTGTTTCACTTTTGCTCCTTCACCGGCTTCGGTGCCGGCGTCACCAGTCGGACCGTGCTGCCACTTCCCGGCTCGCTCGCCACGTCCAGTCTTCCATGGATCGCTGCTGCCCGCTCCCGCATCCCGGTCAGCCCGTAGTGCCCGCGGTCTTGCTCAACTTCTGTTTCACCAATCGTGAAACCTCGTCCATCGTCCCGCACTTCCATCGCAAGCTCGTCCTCGGTGTAGTCCAGCCGAACCCAAAGATGCTTTGCTCCGGCATGTTTGCGAACATTGTGAATCGCTTCCTGTGCCACGCGTAAAATCTCGCGCTCTGTCCCTGGAGGCAATGGCCGGTACGCACCATGAACGCTAAACGTCGCTTCTATCCCGTGCCCGTCCGCCTGCTCTGTCACTCGCCGCAAAGTCACTGGCAGCGTCTTTTCATCTACATCCTGCGACCGCAGCGCCCATATCGACTGTCGCGCCTCTGCAAGTCCTTCTCGCACGTTGGCGCGCACGGTGTCCAGTTGCTTTCTAGCAGCCTCTGACTTTTCGTGCCGCAGCAACTCCGCCACCACCTCCAGTTGCACTGAGATGCCCACATACCCTTGTGCCAGCGTGTCGTGAATCTCGCGCGCAATGCGATTTCTCTCACCGAGCACGGCGCTGAATTCCCGCTCCGCCAATACCAACCTGCGCCGCAACACCAGCACCACTACCCCTGCCAGCACGGCAGTCAACAGAATGTAGAACCAAATTGTCTGATAGAAATGTGGCTCTAACTCGAAGTCAAGTGCCGTTCCCCGCGTATTCCATAAGCCATCGTTATTGGCCGCTTGCACACGAAATGTGTACCCTCCTGGCGGAATATTCGTGTAATACGCCACCCGCCTTGTACCTGCGTCCGTCCATCCCTTGTCAAACCCTTCCAGCATGTAGCGATAGCGCACCTTTTGCGGCGCCACAAAACTCAACCCCGCGTAATCAAACTGAAAGTGATTGTGTCCCGCTGGAACCTTTAACTCTTTTCCGTCTTTCTGCGGCACCATTTGGTCTACGTCGTCTACCGCGAAACGCTCCACCGCGACCGGCAGCAGCGTGGTGTTCACCGGAAAATGCTCCGGGTTCACTTCTTCGAGCCCCTTCGGCGTCGCAAACCACAAGTGACCATCGCGTCCGCGCCATGCCGAAGGATGGCTGTTCGTCGCCGTCTCGCGACTACGCAGTCCATCTGCCGGACCAAACTCCAGCCAGTTTGCGCACTCCGCTGTTTCCGTGACGTCGCAGCGTGCAATTCCGTTTGCCGTCGCAAACCACAAATGCCCATGCAGGTCGTCGAGAATCGCGTGGACATTCGTTCTCTTCATTTCCGTGGTTTGAGTTGAAGAAAACCCCGATCCATTCCACAAACTCCATCCGTTCTCCTGCGTGCCCACTACGACTGAACCGCCATCACGCGGCAGCAGCGCCGTAATCACGTTGCTCGTCAGTCCACTTGCGGTTGTGAAATTCGTCATCTGGCCTAACTGCAGTCGCGATAATCCCGCTAACGTCGCCACCCACAGGTTGCCCTTCGTATCACGCGTCATCGCGCCCACCAGGTCGCTGCCAAGCCCATTCGCTTGTGTGTAGATTTCCTTGTGCTCAGGTTCCGGCTGGGAACCGCGACCCTTCAGCGCAAATGTCCAGTGCGCCAGTCCATGGCGCGTGCCGATCCACAATGAGCCGTCGGTATCCACCAGTAGTGAGCGAATAAAGTCATCCGGAAGCCCATCCGCGGACGTGAACGCATCCACAGCGCCCCCGCGAATCCGGTTCAACCCATCCGGTGTTCCCACCCAGACGTCGCCATTGGGCGCTGCTGCCAGCGACAGGATCACATCGCTCAACAGCAAGTCACGGACTGGATAAATCCGCTCGGCTCCAGGTTCAACAACCCCCAACCGCACCACGTTCAGTCCCGCGCCGTTGGTGCCTACCCAGAGTCTGTTCTGCGCGTCCTCCACAACAGTCGTCGTTGCATCCGATGACAAGCCATCATGCGCGCCAATATTTCGGAACCGCTGGTCCCTGAGAATATGCAGCCCACTTGTCTCCGTCCCTATCCACATGTCACCTTCGCGGTCTTCAACAATCGACAAAATCGATGCGTTCGCCAGAATATCCGTAACTGGAAACCGCTCCAGCTTTCCCATTCCATACCGCACCAGGCCGCCATTCGTTCCAATCCACACCATTCCCTCGCGATCCGCGAAGGCGGTCTGAATCCGCGTTCCGGGTAGGTCCTTCCCGACCATCCAATTCCGTCTTTGGCTGCCTTGCACAATCTCAACGTCGCCTTTAGTTACCAGAACCCGCGTTTTGTCGGCCAGTGTCCGTTCGTAAAGCGCAGGTGAAGTCTGCAGCATGCCGTCTGCGACCGGAACAAAGTGCGCTCCATCAAAAGCCGCTTCTCCGCTTTCCGTGGAGACGACGACTTTGCCCTGTTGGCTCTCGTGCAGCGAACGAATCGCGTTTCCCGGCAATCCCTCTTTCACGGTGAATATCGTCGCAACTCCATCCTTCAGCCGCGCCAGCCCATCGCTGGTCCCCACCCACAGCGCCCCATCGCTCGCCGCCAGCAGGCAATGGATATCGCCGCTCGGGATGGCAGGTTTTGAATTCTGATCCAGAACCCAAAAGGAATTCCCGTCGAATCGGACTAGGCCCGCCTCCGTCCCCACCCACAAAAATCCATCGCGCGTCTGCACAACGGCATGCACGCTGTTCTGAGGGAGTCCGTTTTCCATCCCCCACGCCTGACGCCCATAGTCTGCCAGGGGCGTCGTTGGCTCCAGCGCCCAACCTGCTGCGCCTGCCGCCAGGACAGCTATCCACACGGCGATCCCGCAGGCTGTTCGGCCTCGCCGGCAAGTCCTGCTGGCTTCCGCGCCCGTTTCCGGATTGAGTCGAGCTTTGGTCAAGTCGAGTCTGGATCAAACTTCCATGCGAGCGCTTCCGTGCAGGCCTTCCAGCCGGCAAAACACCGCGCACTTCCACGTTACGCGGGGACATCGGAAAATGCACTCAAGTCATTTCTCTTCCTCCCTTTCAGGCCAATCCGTCTCCACCGAAAGGTTGAGTTCCGCCTCGCCCATCCGGCTCAAGACGTCACATCCACAATTCAGTACTCTTAGGTTGTCTCCTGATTGGCCTGTACATTTCTGGCAGATTATTCTGTGGGTGGCTTCCAAGCCGCCCTTTTTTTTTGTGCCCCTCATCGAATCGATCCGGCACGTCGAGGGGGCCTGCTCGCACCCATACCCTGTCTGCTACGCTTTTTCTCTTATGGAATTTGCGAACCTCCGCCTCGAAACACGTCCGCCACTTGCCATCGTCACTCTCGACCGTCCCAAAGTCCTGAATGCCCTCAACTCCGCCACTCTGGGCGAACTCGAGCAGGCCTTCGCGCAACTGGCGGCCGACACCTCGATCCGGGTCATCCTTCTCACCGGCGCTGGCGGTCGCGCCTTTGCTGCCGGAGCCGACATCCGCGAAATCGCGGTCCTCAACGCTGAAAAAGGAGAATCCTTCTCCCTTCGCGGACAAGCAATCTTTCGCGCCCTCGAAGCCATGGGTAAGCCCGTCATCGCATGCATTCCGGGCTTCGCGCTCGGGGGCGGCGGCGAACTCGCGATGGCCTGCACATTCCGCTTGGCCGCAGAGGACGCGCGCTTCGGCCAGCCTGAAGTCAAACTCGGTCTTCTTTGCGGATACGGAGGCACCGCGCGCCTTCCGCGTCTAGTGGGCCGCGGCAGAGCGCTCAAACTGCTTCTCACCGGCGCAACAATCGGCGCTCCTGAAGCCTTGCGCATCGGTCTCGTCGATGAAGTTGTCCCAGCGGCAGAACTCATGCAGCGCGCCGAGGCTCTCGCCCTTGAAATCGCCGCCAATGCACCCCTCGCCGTGGCAGAAACCATGCGCGCCGTCAACGAAAGTCTCGATCTGCCCCTCCATGAGGCTCTTCTTCGCGAAAGCGCGCGCTTCGGTGCACTCTGCGGATCGAACGACAAAACTGAAGGCACTGCTGCCTTTCTTGAAAAGCGTGCCCCCGCCTGGACCGGCCATTAAGCCCGGCTTTCGCGCTGCCGGCTGGTATTCTTGAAAAGTGAGTAGAGCCGTTCGAATTAAGGGTTTTGTGGCCATGGTACTGCTGTTGGCTCTGTCCCTCGTCGCCTGTCATAACGGGGAACAGGCCGTCGCTGGTGTCGCACAGAAAGCAGCAAATGCCGAACATCAGGCTCAAGCCTCTGCCACGCTCCGCGATCAGCAGCGCGCTCAACTAGCCCATATACCGGTGCCCACCAAGAGCCTCTACGTCGACGTCCACGAGCCATCTGCCTGGTCCAATCCGTTTCTTTCCGTCGAGTCCAACATGATCGACCTGCAGATCACTCTGGCCGATGCCAATCCCAGCCCGGTAGGGCAAGGAACCATGATGCGCCCCACTGCCGCACGGCGTCAGGAATTGAAAATCCGCCCCGCCGACTTGGCCAAGGCCCTCACTGCTCTGCCCGATGGAGCCTGGCGCTACGGTCGTGTCGTCGCCGTAGCCGAAGTTCCCGGTGCACCCGCCAAAGAGCGGCCCTCAATCCGCCGCAATGTCGAAGCTGCCATCCAACAGCTAAACGACATCGGCATCGTTGTCGAAGAGTGGCCGACGCGCTGAATTCGCCCCGTCGGACCTGAAGGCCACGCGCTATCCTTCCCCCGTGAGCAATTCATCATTCCCCATTCTTCAAAACTTCACACCGCTCGAACATGAGAGCTTCGCCGCTCATCGCGAGCTCGAGGCCCGTCTCGAAGCCAGCCTCGCCGGTGATGTTCTCTTCGACCTGGGCTCACGTGCTCTTTACTCCACCGACGCCTCTAACTACCGCCAGCTTCCCATCGGCGTTGTCTACCCGCGCCACGCCGCTGATGTTGAAGCCGCTCTCGCAGCCTGCCGCGCCACCGGCGCCGCCGTGCTCCCTCGTGGTGCCGGCACATCCCTCGCTGGCCAGTGCGCCAACGTTGCCGTCGTCTTCGATTTCTCCCGCTTCATGAATGAGCTCTACGAGGTGGACCCCGCGAAGCAATTGGCCACCGTCCAACCCGGCATAGTCCTCGATCGACTGCGCGACGCGGCCGAGCTGCACCACCTCACCTACGCCCCCGATCCCGCCACCCATTCGCGGTGCACACTTGGCGGCATGATCGGCAACAACAGCTGCGGCGTCCATGGTCTCCTCGGTGGCAAAGTCGTCGACAACGTCGAATCCCTCGACATCGTCCTCTACGACGGCACCCGCCTGACCGTCGGCACCACAAGTCCCGACCAACTCGAATCTCTAATTCGTTCCGGCGGCCGCATCGGTCAAATCTACGCCGGCCTCAAGCACATTCGCGACATATATTCGGTTCAGGTCAAAGAAAAATTTCCCCGAATCCCACGCCGCGTCTCTGGATACAACCTCGACGAATTGCTCCCCGAAAACGGTTTCCATGTGGCGCGCGCTCTTGTCGGAAGCGAAGGCACCTGCGCCACTGTTATCTCCGCGAGGCTCAACCTTACCGCCAGCCCGCCCTTTCGCGTTCTCACCGTTCTCGGATTTCCCGACGCATTTCTTGCCGCCGATGCCGTTCCTCTCGCACTCGAACATGGCCCGATTGGGCTTGAAGGTTTCGATCACCTCCTCGTCCAGTTCATGCGGCGCAAAGGACTCGCCCTTCGCGAACTCGATCAGCTTCCCCCCGGCGTCGGCTTCCTTCTCGTCGAAATGGGCGCATGGTCCGCAGAAGAAGCCCACATCAAGGCTCAAAACCTCGCGCATGCTGCGCAGTACTGGCCCACACCCCCCGCCGCGCACATCTGCACATCCGAAGAAGCCGCCAGCGTCTGGCACGTTCGCGAGTCGGCCCTCGGCGCTGTCGTCTTCGTTCCAGGCCAGCCCGACCGATGGGAGGGCTGGGAAGACGCAGCGGTTCCGCCCACACGTCTCGGCGACTACCTCCGCACCATTACTACCCTCATGGCCGAATACGGATACTCCAGTCCGCTCTACGGCCATTACGGTCAGGGCTGCGTTCACATGCGCGTCAACTTCGACTTCACCACCGATCAGGGCCTTCGCAATTTCCGCGAATTTCTCGATCGCGCCACTGATGTCGTTCTCCACTTTGGCGGCTCGCTTTCCGGCGAACATGGCGACGGTCAATCCCGGGCTGCGCTCCTGCCCAAAATGTTTGGGCCTGAGCTCATGCAGGCCTTTCGCGAATTCAAGCTGCTCTGGGACCCCGATAACCGCATGAATCCCGGCAAGCTCATTGATGCCGTCCGCGTCTATGACCCTCTCGAAAATCTCCGCCACACCCCCGGGCACAGCGATCCCTCCTATGCGGAACCGGTGAAGCATTTTTCGTTCGCGCACGATCAAGGCTCTTTGACGCGCGCCACTGAACGCTGCGTTGGCGTGGGTGCTTGTCGCAAAACCACCGGTGGCACCATGTGCCCGAGTTATCGCGCCACCGGCGACGAGCAGCACTCAACCCGCGGTCGCGCCCACTTGCTCTGGGAAATGCTGGCTGGCTCGCTCCGCAACGAAGGCTTCCAAAGCAAAGCCGTCCACGATGCCCTCGATCTCTGCCTCAGTTGCAAGGCCTGCAAAACTGAGTGCCCCGTGCAGGTCGACATGGCTGCCTACAAATCCGAATTCCTCGCTCAGCATTACAGGGGCCGCTTTCACCCGCTCCAGCACTACATCTTCGGATTCGCCGATAAGCTCGCTCATTGGGGTTCGCTGGCGCCCGCGCTTACCAATGCCATCCTTACCGGTTCTGCGACGAGCCCGCTCATCAAGCGCATCGCCGGAGTCGCGCAGCAGCGCACGCTGCCCAAACTCGCGAACAACTCCTACACGCACGTTGCAGCTGCCAATGCCGCACCACGGCGCGAAGCGCGGTTGCCTGGACGGCCGGTCCTCCTGTGGCCCGATACCTGGAATAACTACTACCACCCACAAACTCTCGCTGCGGCAGAGTCGGTACTTGGCCGCGCAGGCTTCTGTGTCAAAACCGCGGAGCGGCATATTTGCTGCGGTCGACCGCTCTACGACTTCGGCTTTCTCGCCGCCGCTCGCTCTTATCTTGCCCGCGTCCTCGACCGCATGGGCCCACACATCGACGCCGGCACGCCTGTAGTCTTTCTCGAGCCAAGCTGTGCCAGCGTTTTCATGGACGAGCTGCTGGAGCTCTTTCCAAAAGACCCTCGTGCCGAAAAGCTCTCGAGTCTCGTGTACCTCCTCGCCGACTTCCTGTCCGAGCATGCGCCCGGCTTCGGTCTCGGAACACTTCCCGGCGCGCACATTCTCGTACATGGCCACTGCCATCACAAGGCCGTATTTGGAGGTCCGGCTACCGAGATCGCCATCCTTCGCGCTGCTGGCGCTACCGTCGAACCCATTCAGGCCGGCTGCTGTGGCATGGCCGGGCCATTCGGATTTGAGGCGGACAAGTTCGAGGTCTCTAAGACCATCGCCAATGACGGTCTGCTCCCCGCTGTTCGCTCTGCTGGCCCAGCAACCATCATCGTTTCCGACGGTTTCAGTTGCCGGGAGCAGATCGCGCAACTCGGCCAAGCGCGCGCGTTGCATTTTGCCGAAGTCCTGGCACAGACCTGCGGTTGTTCAGGTTAGCCCTCCGCCGTGCGCTACCATAGTCTTTCACCGCACGGGAGCCGCGCATGTTCGTCGTTGTCTGGCAGTTTGAAATTGCTGAGGAGAAAATTTCTACGTTCGAATCCGCTTACGGCCCTGAAGGCACTTGGGCGCAGCTCTTCCGTACATCACCCGACTACCGCGGTACCGAACTCCTCCGCGATGCCTACATCCCCGGCAACTATCTCACCATCGATCGCTGGAACAGCGAAGAAGCCTTCCGCGCTTTCCGCAAAAGCCACGACGCCGATTACGAAACGCTCGACCGAGCCTGCGACGATCTCACCAGCCGCGAAACCCGCATCGGCGCCTACACCGCTTGACCCGAATTCCTTTTATTTCCACTACTTCTTCTTGTTTGTCGCCCCTTGCACATTGGCGTAGTAGCCTGCGGTCGTCGGCACCGTCACATCCGGCCGTCCCACCATCACCTTCAGCGCGTGATATTCATTGGGCCCATCGCCCGGCACGCTCTCGAAAGTGAGTTCGTAACTCGCCGTTGCATCCCTCACAGTGGTGTTGAGTTCTCCCGTAATATCGCGGCCCGTCACTTGCGCTTGCCCGCCTGAATGCATCGCCACCACTTTCAATCCAAGGTTTGGATACTCGGCGCCATCCGCTTTCTTAACCGGTTTCAGGAAGGATTGGTAGTAGAAGGGATCCGTACGTCCTAGTTCATAGGTGTCCAGGCTGTAAAGCGTAATGTCTGCCTCGCGCAACCCGTTGGTCAGTGCTACAACCGAATCGAAGACCCATTTCCGTTGCGTCATGTCCTCTTGGTCGCCGGCTCTCGGTAACAACGGCAATCCCGGACTGATTACCAAGATCAATTTGTGTCCGGGTTTTGCTGCTTCGTACGCCGCAAGCTGGCTGATCTGCCTCAGCGACATCTCCAGCATCTCCCCTGCAGCATAGAACCCGCCGTTTCGATTGATTGGCCGCAACTGTGTTCGGAGGGTGTCCAGGGAACTCATCAGCACGTTGCCATCCATCGTTGCATTCGGTTCGAGTTTCAAGCCGTTCTGGGTCATAACTGCCAGTGATGTCGGATTGGCCAGTTTCCCTCCATCTTCCTTCAAGAACTTGCCCAATTCCTCCCGGCCCCAGGCCGTCATCTGGAAAGGAACATTCACCATGTCCACCACAATCACGGTGTGCACGGGTGCATCGGTGGCCTCAGCGTCGAGCGCCTTGAATCCTGCCAACGTCTGCGGCTGATCATTGTCCGTCAGCGTAAAGTCATTCGCCGTCAACCCTCGAACCGGATGTCCCTGCTTGTCTGTCACCACCACGTTGATCGTGACCTTGCCATGGCCTGGCACCCGCTGCGGGTTCGTCTCCGGGGAGACTTGCCCTCCAGATCTCGCCGCCAAAACGGAGCAGAGCCCAAGAAGGATCACGCCGGCCCTCCAATTCCTGCACTGAAATCGCTGCAGTCGCTACCCCCCAATCTCTGTGACTCTTCACCGCCTCCGATTGTTGCAACCGACCCCTCTGTGACGCCCGGTACACTTGTCCGAAGATTTTCCCCTTTTCTTCGCTTTTTATCTACCTTTTGCTGTCTCGCCCTGCTACAATCCCCTCGAATCGCATCAAGCCGCCGCGTGATTTCTCTCCACAGTCCAGGGCCGCGCCAGGCGTGCAATATCCTAAGGAGCAATCGCCATGGCCGTCATTGATGATCGCGCAAAAGCTGTAGAATTAGCACTTTCCCAGATAGAAAAGCAGTTCGGCAAGGGCTCAATTGTCCGCCTTGGCTCCAAAGAAGCCCTCATGCCCATCGCGGTCATATCCACTGGCTCCATCAGTTTCGACGCCGCTCTTGGCGTTGGGGGCATTCCCCGCGGCCGAGTCACCGAGGTCTTCGGTCCGGAGTCTTCCGGCAAGACCACCATCACCCTCCAGATCATTGCCGAAGCCCAGCGGCTCGGTGGCTTGGCCGCTTTTGTCGACGCCGAGCACGCGCTCGACCCCGGCTATGCCAAGAAACTTGGCGTCGACGTCGATAATTTGCTGGTCTCTCAGCCAGATAGCGGCGAGCAGGCACTCGAAATCACTGAAGCCCTCGTCCGTTCCAACGCCATCGACGTGCTCGTTGTCGATTCGGTCGCAGCCCTCGTTCCAAAAGCCGAGCTCGACGGCGAAATGGGCGAGTCTCACATGGGCCTCCAGGCGCGCCTCATGTCCCAGGCCCTGCGCAAGCTCACCGGCACTGTCTCCAAATCGCGCACCGCGCTCATCTTCATCAACCAGATCCGCGAAAAGATCGGCGTTATGTTCGGCAACCCTGAAACCACCACCGGCGGCCGCGCTCTCAAGTTTTACTCCTCAGTCCGTGTAGACATCCGCCGTATCGCCGCCGTCAAGGAAGGCGACACCGTTGTCGGCTCCCGCACCAAGGTCAAGATCGTCAAGAACAAAGTTGCCGCGCCTTTCCGCGAAGCGGAATTCGACATCCTTTACGGCGAAGGAATCAGCCGCGAAGGCGATGTCCTCGACCTCGCTGTCACCCACAACATCGTCGAGAAGTCGGGCGCATGGTACAGCTATTCCGGCGAACGCATCGGCCAGGGCCGAGAGAACACCCGCAATTTCCTAAAGGAAAATAGGGAAATCTTCGCGAAGATGGATACCGAGGTTCGCCAAAAGCTCAACATTGGCACTGTTGCTAAGGCAGATGTTCCCGAGGTTCCCGCTTCCGGTCCGGCGGAAGCTAAGGAAGCGATTCGTCCTCGCCGCGGGTAGGAACTTCCGGTTCTGCCGCTACGTAGAATCTGACAGTGCAGTCTGATGCTCGGATCCCGAAGGAAGCGCACTCCAATGCGCTGACTTCTCCCGAGCACCATCCCCTTTTCTGCTCTAAACTTGGTTCACGAATGAAGATTCCGGCGCAAGCGGCGCAGCACGCATCACCATCCAGCCTGCGCTGGCTCCTGCTGTTATTCCTCTGTGCACTGCGCCTGGCAGCCCAGATACCTTCCGCTCAGCCGGCGCCCGCTTCCAACCCATCCGCAACCACAGCAGGCGCTCCCGCACCAACCGCACTGCCAGTGCCCGCTCAACGCGGCGTTCTCACTCTCGATGGCCCTTGGCGCTTCCAGATAGGCGACGATCTTCGCTTCGCCGAACGGGACTTCGACGACTCACGGTGGCCCTTCGTTACCCTCAGCACGCCGCTTTCCGATCAGGGATTCGAACCGTATTCCGGCTATGCCTGGTACCGCCTCCACCTCCAGCCGCAGCAAGCCGCCGCGCTCGCCCCTGCCTCTTCCGATACCCCTCTGGTCCTGCTCTTCACATCCGATTCCATCGGTCAACTCGAGGCGTTCGTCGACGGCAACGAGGTTGGCCGTACCCCTGGCATGACCGAACAGCCTGGCGAATATCAGTCTCTGCCCATCCAGGCTGAACTCTCCTCTCCGAATCCGGCAGGTGAACGCATCCTGGTTGTGCGCACATGGGCCGGTCCCAGAATCACCATCGGCCGTGGTCTCCTCACCAGAGTTGAAATCGGAACAAAGCCGGAGATCGCCGAACGACTTGCCGAAGCCGTCAGCGACCAGTGGAATACCAACGCTGCTGTAGAATTGCTTCTTGCGTTTGTCTTCCTTTGCGTAGCGCTTCTTGGAGCCGCACTCTACCTTGCACAACGCCATCACTCCGAGTATCTCTGGCTCGCCATTCTATGCACAGCCGCATCCGTCGGTCGCATCGAGCGCACTGCTTTCGGACTCGGTCATCTGTCGCTCGGGGTTTACTGGCCTCTCAGCCTGTTCACGGCGTTCGTTTTTGTGGCCACCACGCTTGAGTTTGTCTATCGCTTCACTGGCAGCGAGTTGCGTCGCCCCGTAAGAGCCCTGCAAATCGCAGTCCTTGTCGCTCCGGTGGTTCACTTCTTGCCGTGGCCCGCGGCAGAGCAGGCCGTATCCCTCACAGCAGAAGCTGCATTCTGCATCATCACCACGGTCATGCTGTTCAAGGCTTGGCGGCGCGGCCGAGGGGACGCCGGTGTCATGCTCGTGCCATTCTTCTTGGCCGGCGCTTCCGACTGGATTAATTCCGCGCTTGAGGCGGCCGTCGGATTTCAGTGGCTTCCGCGCCAGTTTGCGTCGACGGTCTTCAGTTTCGGCCCCATCAAGTACAACATCGGCAACATCACCGACGGCATCTTCATCAGCAGCCTCGTGGCCGTCATCCTTTTTCGTTTCATCCGCGTCAGCCAGGAAGAACAGCGCACCAACGCTGAAATTTCAGCTGCCCGTAGCGTGCAGGCGCTTCTCATTCCCACGCAGCTCCCGGCCACCAAGAACTTCATGCTCGAGAGCGCCTACCTTCCCATCCACGGCGTAGGCGGCGATTTCTTTCAAGTTCTCCCGCTCAAAGACGATTCGCTCCTTCTGGTCGTCGGTGATGTCAGCGGAAAAGGCCTTCAGGCCGCCATGAACTCCAGCACGCTCGTCGGCGCCCTGCGCAATGAGCTGGCCCACGACCCATCCACCGTGCTCGACCACCTAAACCGCGTACTGCTGGGCGCCGTTTCGTCTCCCGGCGCGGTTCCCGAACTCGATGCCGCGCCCTGCTTTGCCACTTGTCTCTGCGCACGCGTCTACCCGGATGGCACTCTCGTTATCGCCAACGCTGGCCATCTCAGTCCGTATCGAGACGGCCGCGAGTTGCCCTTGTTGCCCAGCCTGCCCCTCGGCGTCATTGCCGACAGCCATTACGAGCAGACCACCTTCCACCTCGACCGCGGCGATCGCCTCGTTTTCATCTCCGATGGGGTCGTCGAAGCCACCAACAATAACGGCGAACTCTTCGGCTTCGAACGCACTCAGCAGGTCAGCAACGAGCCCGCCCGCTACATAGCTCAAACCGCCAAACACTTCGGCCAGACTGACGACATCACCGTAGTCTCCCTCTATGTCTCGTCTCGCTCCGCCCAGCGCACCTTCGAGAAACAGGCCCAGGCCACCTGACTTTCGATACTTTACGAGTCTCATCTCGCAGCATCGTGCCCTCTTCCATGCCGTAAAATCGCATCGGAGCAGCAAACATGAGCGTGAAGGCCCTCTATCCCGGCACCTTTGACCCGCCGACCAACGGCCACATCGATCTCATTCAGCGCGGTTCCAAGCTCTTTGAACACCTCACCGTCGGCATCCTAAAAAATCCCGTCAAAAATCCGCTCTTCACCCTCGAGGAGCGCGTCGAAATGCTCCGCGAGTCCACCAGCGCCCTCGGCAATGTCACGGTCGCCACCTTCGATGGCCTCATGGTCGATTTCGCCGGCCACCTCGACGCAACGGCTGTCCTGCGCGGCATCCGCGCCATCTCCGACTACGAACACGAGTTCCAGATGGCTCTCATGAATCGCCGCCTCGCGCCTGAGATCGAGACAGTTTTCCTCCAGCCCGCCGGCCGCTATTCTTTCGTCAGTTCGCGCATGGTTAAGGAAGTTTTCAGCTTCGGCGGCGACGTCACTGGCCTCGTCCCACCGAACGTTCTCAAACGCCTTCGCACCCACATCAATGGCGCATAAGCCTCGTCAGATTTCTCCATAAGCGGAACTCAGCCGGCAATCTCCGCCAGAAAAGCCCGCATTGCTTCTGCAATCTGTTCCACATGCGTTTCCAATGCGAAGTGCCCCGTGTCCAGAAGGCGAACCACCGCGTTCGGGATGTCGCGGCGAAACGCCTGAGCCCCGGCCGGCACAAAGTATGGATCATGCTCGCCCCAAATCGCCAGCAGCGGCGGCTTCGAAGCGCGAAAATATTCGTGAAACTTCGGATACAGTTTTACGTTATTCGCATAGTCGAGAAACAAATCCAGCTGAATCTCTACGTTTCCCGGTCGCGCCAATAGAGCGGCATCCAGCGTGTAGCCTTCCGGTGCTATCTCATAGCGCTCCGGTATACCGGAGTGATATTCCCTGCGCATTCCTTCAGCAGTCAGCGCTTTCCTGATTGCATTGCGATTCTCTTCGGTGGGCTCTCGCCAGTAGCGCTGAATCGGAGCCCATGCGTCGCCGAGCCCTTCCTCGTATGCATTGCCATTTTGCGAAACAATCGCAGTTACGCGTTCAGGCCGCACCATCGCCAGTCGAAAGCCCGTGGGCGCGCCGTAGTCGAAGACATACAACGCATAGCGCTTTAATACAAGCGCATTTGTGAATGCGTGGATCGTATTCGCCAAAGCGTCAAATGTGTAGGTGTAGTTGCGCGCCCCGGAAACTTCAGTGAAACCGAATCCAGGTAGATCCGGTGCGATCACTCGGTACCGATCTGCCAGCCTCGGGATCAGTTCGCGATACTGGAAGGAAGATGACGGAAACCCGTGCAGCAACAGCACGACCGGCGCATCTGCCGCTCCCGCCTCCCGGTAAAAGACGCGGACACCATCGGCGTCAACATGATGAATCGACGTATGCGGCACGAGCGGGCTCAGCGACATGAATTCTCCTTTGTTCGACAGCACTCCCATGGATGCGGCAATCAGCCCAAAAGAATCGGGAAATACCGCCGGAATTGAAGAATCTCACCCCCATCACTCGTACCGCAGCGCCATCATCGGATCGATCTGCATCGCCCGGCGCGCCGGAACAAAGCATGCGGCTATCGCAACAGCCACCAGGAGCGCCGCCACCCCGGCAAACGTCAGCGGATCATGTGCCGTCACTCCATAGAGTTGGCTGCTCATCAGGTTCGTCAATGCCGGGGCCGCGACAGCGCCGACCACTATGCCGAGCAGCGCCATCTTAGCTCCCTCTCCCAGAACCAGCCGCAGCACATCGCTTCGCCGGGCTCCCAAAGCCATGCGCACCCCAATCTCTCGCGTACGCTCACTTACCAGGTACGAGATCACTCCGTATATCCCCACACACGACAGAAAAAGCGCCAGCGTCGCAAACGACCCAAGCAGAATCATCGAGAGCCGGCGCGTCGCCAAAGATTTCGAGATCACCTCCGTCATTGTTTCCACCGAATAGATAACCGCACCGGAATCTACCTCAGTTGCGGCACTCCGAACCGCGCCCATCAACGCTGCCGGCTCCTCCCTGGTGCGCAGCACCACTGCCACGCCATCGGCCACGCCGGCCATCAACGATTCGGGCATCTGCATGAAGGGGTAATAAAACTGCGCCTCGATCACCGACTTTGGATCGTTGCCCGGCCCCCATTGCCTCACATGACCCACGACGCCCACAATCTCTGCCTCTTTGTCGAACAGCGCCAGATGAATGTGCCGGCCAACAGAATTCTGGTCCGGAAAATAGGTCCGGGCAAAGGCATCGTCAATGTCCACAACGACGGGCGAGTTCTCATCGTCGTGGTCCGAAACAAATCGGCCCCGCAGCAGCGTCATACCCATCGCCTGCTGAAATCCGGACTCCACCAAATAAAACATGGCCTGCTTCATGTCGTTATCATTCGCCGGCTTCGGTTCGCCGTCGATCCAAAACGGCAAATCGGAATCGTGGATCATCGGCCGCGATCCCAATGTCACCGACACCGCTTCCACGCCAGGAATTGCCCGTATCGCCGCGTCGAATCGTCTCAGACGCGCCCTCGTCGCCGCCGTCGTGGTTTTTGCATTTGACGGGAGGGATACCGAGAACGTGATGGCGTGGTCCGGTACATACCCCGGATTCACTCGCCACAGTGCAGCGAAACTCCGCAGCATAAGCCCCGCACCCACCAGTAGAACCAGCGCAATGGCAACTTCTGCAACAACGAAAATGCCCTGCACCCGATGCCGCCCCCCGCCCGCTCCCCGGCCGCTTTGCCGCAACATCTCCTGCAAGCTTACTTTCGATGATCGCAGCGCCGGCACCAGGCCAAACAGCATTCCGCTCAAGAGTGATAATCCAAGCGAAAACAGCAGGACGCGCGGATCCGGTGAAACTTCATCGGCCCGCGGAATAGCTGCAGGCAGAAACCTCAATGCCATTCCCGTTCCAACCACGGCCAGCAAAAGCCCCATCGCGCCGCCAATCCCCGCCAGGAGAAGGCTTTCCGTCAATAGTTGCCGCACTACCCTGAAACGGCTCGCTCCCAGCGCGGTACGCACTGCGAATTCCCCCGACCTCCGCATCGATCGCGCCAGCATCAGGCTCGCCACGTTCGCGCACGCAATCATCAGCAGAAATCCCACAGCCGCCAACAACACCAGCAGGTTGGGCTTCACATTGCCAACAAGGTCGTCCTTCATCGGCGTCAGCGCAACGCTCACATTCTGGTCGGCCTCGGGATACGCTTCCGCAAGATGGCGCGCGATCGCGTCCATGTCGGTGCGCGCCTGCGCCAGCGTCACGTCAGGCCTCAGCCTTCCAATCGCGTGCGCGCTCATGTCCACACGCCGGTCAAGAAACACAGGATCGTTCCATTGTCCAATGGGCGTATAGAGATCCCTCTCCACTCCATAAAATGAAAAGCCCCGCGGCAAAACACCCACAATCGTGTACGCCGTTCCATTCAGTTCAATCGACTTTCCAATTACGCCCGTCGCTGCGCCAAAGTGCCGTCTCCACAGCGCTTCGCTCAATACAGTCACCGGCTCTGCGCCAATCCGATCGTCTTCCCGCCGTATCGTCCGTCCCAGAATCGGATCCACTCCCAGCGTAGGAAAGAATCCTGCGGAGATCATGAAGCCATTCAGCCGTTCCGCTTGCCCCGTCCCCGCCAGGTTGTAGTCCTGATGGCGGTAAATTGCCATCGACGAAAACGTCTTCGTCGTCCGCTCCCAGTCGAGGAAGTTCGGATAACTGATCGGCCCTTGGTCCAACCCGGAATTCTTCTCGTAAATCGCCACCAGTTGCTGCGAATGCGGATACACCAGCGGGCTCAGCAGCACTCCGTTCACAATCGAAAACAGGGCCGTGTTGGCGCCAATTCCCAGAGCCAGCGCAAGAATTGCAATCGCTGTGAATCCCGGAGACTTTAGCAACATGCGAAGGCCGTAGCGAATGTCCTCAAACAGTCCTGCCATGACTCACCTCCAGTACATAATGATTGAGAACGCGGAATCCCTTCGCTCGCCGCGAAGGTCAAGCGAGACGCCGATCTTACCGCAGGCCAATCGGTCAACCAAGCGTCCTGTGCCGAAATCGGCTGGCGGCCATCCAAACCGGCGACCCGCACCTGTAGTTTCGGAGAAACGCGGGTTCCCCCATCGCCCAAAATCTGCAAGAATGACATCATGACTGTTGCCGCTCCCACCAAAATCTTTACAGACCGCATCGGACGCATTGAAGTTTCCGCCACCATGGCCGTTGCCGCCGAAGCCGCCAAGCTTCGCGCTCAGGGCGTCAACCTCATCGATTTCGGTGCGGGCGAACCCCATTTCCCCACGCCGCGCCATATCAAGGACGCCGCCATTGTCGCCATCGAGGCTAACTTCACCCGCTACACCGTGGTTCCCGGAATTCCCGACGTTCGCAAGGCCATTGTCGACCGCCACGCCTGCGACTTCGGCTCCGATTACTCCATCGACGAAGCCATCTTCACCACCGGCGAAAAGCACGCCCTCTTCAATGCTGTGCAGATCCTCGTCGATCACGGCGACGAAGTCATCCTTCCCGTCCCTTACTGGGTCAGCTTCAAAGACATCATTCAGTATGCCGGCGGCAAGGTCGTTTTTCTCGAGACCAGCGAAGCAGAAAATTTCCGCGTGACTGCCGAAGCCATTGAGAAGGCCATCACCCCTCGCACCAAGGCCATCATCCTTAATTCGCCTTCCAATCCTGCTGGTTCCAATATCTCCGCCGAAGACCTCGAGCGCATCGTCCATCTCGCCCATGAACGCGGAATCTACTTGCTCGTCGATGAGTGCTACGTCTACCTCAACTACGCGGGCAAGCCTGTCTCCGCCGGCTCCTTCACATGGGCCAAAGAGCACATGGTCATCCTCGGCTCGCTCTCCAAGACCTATGCCATGACCGGTTGGCGGGCTGGTTACGCCATGGCTCCCAAGCCCATCATCGCAAATCTCAGCAAGCTCCAGTCCCAGCAAACCTCCAATGCCACCAGCATCGTCCAGAAGGCTGCCATCGCCGCCTTGGCCGGTCCGCAGGACTGCGTCGCTGAATTCCGCGCTGAATTCATCGGCCTGCGCGACTACATGCTGGCCAAGCTCGCCGAAATCCCCGGCGTGACTTGCACCAGGCCCGAGGGCGCGTTTTATGTGTATCCCAACATCTCGGCTTACCTTGGCAAAGAGGGCATCCGCACCGCCACCGAACTCGCCACCCGCCTCCTGCACGAAGGCCATGTCGTCACAGTGCCCGGCGAAGCCTTCGGAACCGGTCAGCACATTCGCCTTTCCTACCCTGTTACTCGCGAAACCATTGACGAAGGAACAAAGCGCATGCGCGATTTCCTCACACGGCTCACCTGAGACCTAGTTCGAACAGAGCGGCGCTGTACCTGCGCGCCCATTCTCCCCTGTTTAAGTCATTTAGCAAGAACAATTCGAAAGAATTATGATCAGTCTGTAATCTTTCTGCGGAGTTCGCTCGTCTCTGCATTAGAAGTTCGGCTTCCCGTTCTTGTTCGTTTGAAACCGGTCCCCGATATCTCGTTCTGTGACAAACGGCCAAAACATGAAAAAATTACTTCACGTGGTACCCTTCCTCTTAGTTTGCGTGGGCTTTGTTCTCCTCTTTGAGCTTCCCGCCTACGCCTACGCTGATCCGGGCACCGGATTGCTGGCGATCCAGACCCTCGGGTCTGCGCTCGTCGCCACTGGATGGTACCTGCGCCGCAGAATTCGGGCCATCTTCTCTCGCACTGAAAGCTCCGAAGAGAAGCTCGACCACAATCCCGGCGGTGACGCGCGATCGGATACGCACATTCCATGATTCGAGCAAGTGATTGCTCAATCGAAAGTGAAAGCCAACTCGACGCACCGGCTACTGGCGATTTCACCTTTCGCGATCCCGCGGGCCAACTCCGCCTCATGGAGACCCAAGCCCTTCGCCTCATTCGTCCGCCAGCCGTTCAGGAAACAATCGATTTCCTGGATTCTCGCCTGCGCTCTGAGCTAGAGCGGAGCGGCGATCTCATAACGACCGAGATTGCCGAGGCCGGTTCGAACTACTTTATACAGCCCGGAGAATTCTGGCTGCGCCACCCCCTCGTCGAACCTATCTCTTACCCCTGGGAGTGGACGGTTGTCCACTGGCGTGCCGCTGCTGAACTCACACTCCGGGTCGCTGACCGCGCCATCGATGCCGGCTGGATCCTCAAAGACGCAACCCCGTTGAATATCGTCTTCGACGGGCCAAGGCCCGTTCTTGTCGATGTTCTGTCTTTCGAACGCCGCGATCCGCAGTCTAAGGTCTGGCTCGCCTACGGCCAATTCGTTCGCACATTTCTTCTTCCGCTTCTCGCTAAAAAGCTGCTGAGTTGGCCGCTCCAGGCCAGCTTGTTTGCTCGCGATGGCTACGAGCCCCGCGCCATTTATCAGGCATTGCGGCCCTGGCAACGTCTTCACCCCGACTTGCTCGACATTGTCACCCTGGCCACACTCTTCGAGAACCGCGGCAGCAAGACGCCCGCTCCCCACGCCGCGCCAACCCATTCTGATCCGGAACTGATCACCCATATCCTGCACAAGCGCATCGCGCGTCTCAGAAAACAGCTTCACAACGCGGCTGCCGCCGAACCTCCCAGCCGCTGGAGCGCCTATCCGCAATCGGCAACCCACTACCAAGCTTCCGACACAGACGAGAAAATGCAATTCGTTCAACAGGTGCTCGCTCAATTCCGGCCCAGTCGCGTGCTCGACATTGGCGCCAACACCGGAGCCTATTCGCTCGCCGCCGCTCGATCGAACGCCCGCGTGGTTTCGCTCGACAGCGATGCCGCCGCCCTCGAAGTTCTTCTCCAGGCAGCAAAGCACCAGAACGCGCCCGTCACCGCTTTAGTCGCAAACATCGCGCGCCCCACACCCGCCGCAGGATGGCAAAATCAGGAACAAATGTCCCTACTGCAAAGGCTCACGGGAAAATTCGACCTCGTTTTGATGTTGGCGGTGATCCATCATCTCATCCTGCGCGAGCAACTTCCTCTTACCCACATTTCGGAGCTTTGTGCCTCCCTCACTCAGCGCTGGCTTCTGCTCGAGTGGGTGCCCGTCTCCGATCCCATGTATCAGGAGTGGCTCCGCGGCCGCGAAGCGCTCTATGGCCAACTTTGCGAAGACGATCTCCTGCGCGCGTTCGGATCCCATTTCTCCGTCGCCGAACGCACCGTCCTCGGGAATCAGCGCATCCTGCTCCTCCTCGAGCGGACATCTCCCGCCACGGCCGACATTCCAACGAGCCAGGCATGTTGAAGCAAGCCGCCCAGGCATGGGCATTTTCCGCAGTTGTCCTTTTACCCAACTACGTCGACCTCACCGCGGATACGGGCGACGCTCGCATGCGTTCGCCTGTCGCTGTCACGCCCATCGTTCTTGCGCAGTTCATCGACATAGCGATCGTCGCGCTCGTCGCCTTCGCATTTCTTCTCATTCTTTCCCGCCTGAAGGGAAGGGAAGTCGTGCGCCGGTGCCTCATCGCGGCTCTCCCGCCCTTGCTCTTCGTGCGAAATCTCGATCTGCTCCCCTCTCCTGTCCCCGGCCGCGTGATCCTTGCAGGCGCAGCCCTCTGGGCCGGCATCCTCATCTTCCTTTTGGTTCGCTATCCTGCCGTCGCCGCGCGCTTCGCCGGATTCGCGGGCTCCTTCTTTGCAGCATTCGCCATCTTCGCGATGGTCATGACCGGTCAGCTCGTTCGCGCCGCCCTTTGGCGTCCCGGCCCGCAATCCTTGACTGCGCAGCTCCCTGCCGCCGATCCTTCCCGTCCACGCCTGGTCTGGATTGTCTTCGATGAGCTCGCCGATCAGCCGGTGTTCGAGTCCCGCGATCCCTCCCTGCAACTCCCCAATTTCGATCGCGTCCGCAGCCAGAGCACACTCTTCAGTCAGGTCATACCCATTGCCTCCCGCACCGTCAAGGTCATCCTTGGTCTGCAAACAGGCCACGTAGTTACTGACTTTAGCTTTTCGACCAATAATCGCTTCACTATCGCCAATGCAGGCGACGAGCACGGCCACCTCTTCGATCCCAATGTCACCCTGTTCGGACTGGCTCATCAGCGCGGCCTCACCACCGGCGTCATTGGCTGGTATCTGCCCTACTGTTCCACCTTCGCCGGGATTGTTTCCGAGTGTTATTGGAACAATGAAGACGCGCAGGATCGGGGACCCACCGCTCCCCAGGCCTCGCTGGCGCAAAACGTTATCTTTCCGCTGCGTGTGCTGATCGAGCAAATCGTCGCGCCTCGCATTGCCTCAGCGGACTTCGCCGCCTGGAACTCCCAGAGCCACGCAGGTTCCGTCTCAGATATCGAGCAACATGCGATCGCCGCCGCAGCCACTAGCCAGGCAGACATCCTTTACCTCCATCTCCCCGCGCCCCATCCACCTGCCGTCTGGGATCGCCACACTCAGCGTTTTGTACCCGGCGGTTCTTATCTCGACTCGCTGGATATCAGCGATCGGATCCTCGGGGATATCCTCGACCGCCTGCAGAGCCAGCCTCGTTGGTCCAACACCACCCTCATCGTTGAAGGCGACCACTCTTGGCGAACCTGGATGTGGCGATCGCTGCCCGGTTGGACTGTCGAAGACGAGCGCATTTCCCGTGGCGGGCAATGGGATCCGCGTCCCGTGCTTCTCATCCACGATCCGGGCCAGCAAATTGCGCAAACCGTTTCCGTGCCCACCAGCCTCATGACGGTGCATGATCGCGTCTCCGCGGAAATCGAGACCATCGCGCAATCGCGCAAAATCAGCCCAGAACCCCACGCAACTCGTCCCTAACGAGCGTTCAACTCGCCGCATCGTGATCCCCGTCACGTCTTTGGGACGAATTCCAGCAGAGGACTGGGCAAACCTGTGTGGCGTCAAGTAGGATGGGTTTTCCATGTCGAGTCCGATCGATTTTCGCCCTGTGATCCTCGCCGGTGGCAGCGGAACCCGCTTCTGGCCAAGGTCCCGCCGCGCTCACGCCAAACAGGTCCTCGCCCTCGACGGTGAGCGTTCCATGATCCAGCAGACCGTCGAGCGCCTGAAACCGCTCGTCGCTCAGGACAAAACCTGGGTCATTACGAACTCACTCCTGGCTGGCGAAATCGCCGATCAACTCCGCAAAGTACCCCGTAACCAGATCATCGAAGAGCCCGTCGCACGCAACACTGCGCCCGCCTGTGGCCTTGCCGCTTTTCTCATCGAGCGCCAGAATCCCGATGCGGTCCTCGGCATTTTTCCTTCTGATCACGTCATCGCCGACGAGCCGCGTTTTCTCAAAGCCCTCGAAAAGGGCATCGGCCTCGCCGGAGCGGCCGAAAATATCGTCGTCCTTGGCATCGAGCCCACGCGTCCTGAGACCGGCTACGGTTATATCGAGACTGGCGACTACACCGGCGACGACGCAGCCCTCCACGTTCGCCGATTCACTGAGAAGCCCAACCAGCACCGCGCAGAAGACTTCGTTGCTGCCGGCAACTACTTCTGGAACTCCGGCATGTTCCTATGGTCCGCGCGTACCCTCGCCAACGCAGTGCGCGAACACCTGCCGGAGACTGCGCCGCTCCTCGAAAGAATCGCTGCAGCTCATGGCACGCCCGCCTTCGAAGAGACTTTCCGCACCCTCTATCCGAAGTGTGAAAACATTTCCGTCGACTACGCCGTCCTCGAACCCCGCTCCGCCAAAGGCGAGCACTCCTCACGTCTTTATTGCCTGCCCGCCGAATTCAGCTGGAACGATCTCGGCTCGTGGGCTTCGCTCTACGAGTATCAGCTCGAGTCCCGCCTCCGCGGCGACGGCGACGGGAATGTCTCCGAAACAGAAGGTCTGCTCGCCATCGAAGCCGGTAACAACTACATCTACAGCCCCAAGAAATTCGTTGCCCTTGTCGGAGTCGAAAACCTCGTCATCGTCGACACCGAAGATGCCATCCTCATCGCCCATCGCGATCACTCGCAGGATGTCGGCAAAATCGTCAAGGAACTCAGCCTCTCCGGCCGCAGCGAACTGATCTGATCCCATCGCTGAGATTCAATCATGCAATTTGCCGCTCGTCTCCGCGAAGGCGTCCGTAAAGGCGAAATCTCCTGCACCGTGCGCATCTGGACGCATCCCCACGTCCGCGTCGGCGCCCGTTATCGCATGGGCGATGGCGAAATTGAGATCGAATCCATTACCCCCATCAGTTTCCCCGATATCACTCCGGAATTGGAGCGTGAATCCGGATTCGTCGGCGTCCTCGAACTGCTCAAAATTGCAAGACATGGCAAGGGAGACAACATCTACCTCATCCGCTTCCACTACATTCCGCTGCGGAAGAAACCCGCCACGCGCTCCACATGATCCTCAGCCGCGGATAAGCAGCATCCAACCCCTCGATCCCCGCGTCACAACGCCCGTTCCCAGTTCAGTTAGTTACACTCTCTTCTGAAGGAGAAGGATCCACTTCATCATGTCCCACCCCCAAATCAAGTTCGGCACCGACGGCTGGCGCGGCGTCATCGCCGACGACTTCACCTTCGCCAACGTCCGCACTGCCGCTGAAGCGGTCGCCGCCTACGTCCACGCGCAGCATGATCCGAAGAAAGGCCTATGCATCGGCTACGACACCCGCTTCGGCTCCCGCGCCTTCGCCCTCGCATGCGCTGAAGTAGTCGCCGCTACCGGCATACCCGTCCTGCTCGCCAACGACATCACGCCCACGCCGGCTCTCTCCTTCGCAGTCAGAGGCCGGGGTGCCGCAGGCGGCATCATGATCACTTCCTCGCACAATCCTGCGCAGTGGAATGGCGTCAAATACAAGGCCTGGTACGGCGGATCCGGCAAGCCCTCCATCATCTCCGCTATCGAGTCTGACCTCGGCCAACTCGTCCCCAAGGCATCGCAACCAGCATCCATCACAGAGACCGATTTCCTTCCCCCCTATCTCCTGGCTATTGAAAACTTCACTGACCTCGATCTCATCGCTCGCTCCGGCATGAAGTTCGCCATCGACTCCATGTATGGCGCAGGTCGCACCATCATCTCCGACATCTTCAACCGCATCGGCGTCGCGAACGTCCCCATTCGCTTCACGCCCAACCCGCTCTTTCCCGGCATCAACCCGGAGCCCATCGAGCCCCACATCCGAGCTCTCAGCGAGGCCACAGTCGCCAATCATTGCCAGGCCGGCCTCTGCACCGACGGCGATGCCGACCGCATTGGCGCAACCGACGAGCACGGCAACTTCGTCGATCCGCACAAAATTTTCTCCGTGCTGCTCAGTTGGGTGCTCAAGCGCCATAAGGACTGGCCCGGCGCCGTCACCCGCGCCTTCAACACCACCAAAATGCTCGACCGCATCTGCGCCAAGCACGGCCGCGAACTCATCGAGCATGGAATCGGCTTCAAATACGTCTGCGACTATATGCTCGAGCGCGAAATCCTCATGGGAGGCGAAGAATCCGGCGGCATCGGCTTCCAGCGTCACCTGCCTGAGCGCGACGGACTCCTCAACGCGCTGCTCCTGGCCAACGTCATGGCCGACGAAAAGAAGACCCTCGGCCAGCTCGTTAAGGACCTGCAAGACGAGTACGGTGAGCATCACTACGGCCGCATCGATCTCCACATCCCCGACGACATCAAAAGTGCAGCCATCGCCCGTGCCCATGCGCTCACGCTCGGCAATCCCGTCATCGCAGACATGCCCATCCTTCGCCAGGAAACCCTCGACGGCGTCAAGTTCTACCTAGACAATCCCGAAGCCAGAACCAAGCCCAACGCCGCCGAAACCTGGATCCTTTTCCGCGCCAGTGGTACCGAACCCCTCATGCGCATCTATACCGAATCCACCTCACCCGAGAACGTTCAGAAATTGCTTGCCTCAGGCCGTACCTTTGCCCTCGGCAATTGATCCTGTTCGTGGCCGATGTCTTAACGTTGAAAACCTCCGACGGCGTTGAAATTGAAAGCGTTCCCCCGGCATGTCCGGGGTATTCTTGCCTCATGCTCACCCGCAACCTGCGATTCCCTTGCGTGCTGGTCGCCTCTGCGCTCGCTTGTGTTGCCTGTCTCGCGCAGGTACAAAAGGCGCGCGCCGCGCTCCCGCTCGTAATCGATCGATCCGATGCTGGCGCGAACACTCTTCCACTCGACGGCCCGTGGCAATTTCTTCTTGGCGACCAACCGGCCTATGCAGATCCCGCCTACGATGACTCTCGCGCGGAGCAACTCTCCGCAGGCTTGCCCTGGGGCGTGCAAGGCCACCCCAGCTACGTCGGATTCGCCTGGTACCGGCGCCACATCGATTTCAAATTACCCAAAAACATCCCCGTTCCCGACACGGGACTGCTCATTCCCCACATCGACGACGCCTACGAAATCTACTGGAATGGCGAGCTCGTGGGTCGCAACGGAAAATTGCCGCCGTTTCCGGAGTGGTATGAGTTCTCGCAGCCCGCGCAGACTTTCAATCTCGGCCCGGTGCGCTCCGGCGTCCTCGCTCTTCGCGTCTGGAAAGCGCCGCTGATCTCAGAGGACTCGGGCTTACGCGGCGGATTCGAAGGAATTCCTCTGGCGGGCAGCCCCGAGGCCATCTCCGCACGCAAAAACTTTCTCGCCTATGAATGGCTCCGTAGCCGCCAGTTCGACTTCGCCCTCAACCTGCTCTACGGCCTCATCGGCGTGCTCAGCCTTCTTGCCTGGTTGCGCGATCGCCGCCAGTGGCCGCTCTTCTGGATGGCTGTCTTTGCGCTGGCGCGCATTTTCCAACTCCTCATCTATGGATTGCATCTCCCCTGGTATCTCGGCGTCGCCAACGCCGTGTGGCAGCCCATCTCTTCCTTCCGCGATATCGCGCTCTGGTTCCTGCTCCTGTCGCTTCTCGAATTGCGCGACAAACCTGCGCTCGTTCGCCTCACCCGCACCTGCGCCTACATCAGCGTCATCTCGACCGTCCTCGATGGTTTCCCCTACTTCTTCGGTTGGATCCCCTCGCTCTCGCTCCCCATCATGATCGCCGATGCCGCTCTCACCGCCATTTACATTCTCGTCGCTGGCTTGCCGTTGGTCCTCGTTTTTGCCGCCGTCTTCAGCCGCAAGCGCCTCGACATCCATCGCTGGCTGGTCGCGCTTCTCGCTTTCACCGCGGGCATGTTTCAGACCGCCGAAGGCATCCTGCCCCAGGGCCAGCGCTTCACCCACTGGACCTTCGCGGACAAAATCGATGCGCCTCTCTTTGTTGTCCGCGGCAATACGGTCTCCGTAATCACCGCAACCGGCCTGCTCCTGCTCTTCGCTATCGTCTACGCGGTTTACCGCAACGCCGACGAAAACCGTCGCCGTCAAAATGCGCTCGAGCAGGAATTTCAAAGTGCCCGGGCCCTGCAGCAGGTCCTTATTCCTGTTGCTCTCCCCTCGTTGCCCGGATTTGCCCTCACCAGTGCCTACCGCCCCGCGCAGGAAGTCGGCGGCGACTTCTTTCAGATCATTCCTCTCGATGGCTCCCTCGAAGGCTCATCCCTGGTCATCGTGGGCGACGTCAGCGGCAAGGGCCTTAAGGCCGCCATGTCCGTTTCTTTCATCGTCGGCGCCATTCGCGCCCTCGCCAACCTGATACCCAGCCCGGGAGCGCTCCTCGCTGAGCTCAACCGGCGTCTCTTCGATCGGCTTCAAGGCGGATTCGCCACCTGCGTGGTTCTACGCCTCGACCCCGATGGCCGCGGCACCGTCGCAAGCGCAGGTCACCCCGCACCTTTCCTCAACCGCAAGGAACTTGACCTTCCCGGCGCATTGCCGCTTGGCGTTCTCGCCACGGCGACGTTTCAGGAAACATCGATCCAGTTCCGCGTCGGCGATCACTGCACTCTCTACACCGACGGTCTCCTCGAAGCCCGCAATCACGCAGGAGTCCTCTATGGCTTTGAGCGCCTGTCCCGGTTACTCGCCGCGCGCCTCAATGCTGCCCAGGCCGCAGATGCCGCCGTCCGCTTCGGGCAGGATGACGACATCACCGTCGTCACCCTAACCCGCGTCCGCGTCGGTGCCACGTCATCCGTTCTAAGCGTACCCGATTGCAATTTTCCCTTCGAAGGCAGCGACTCCGCCACCCCCGTCAGCGTCTAGACGATCCCTCGCTCGTTGACTGTCCCTACCGGATCGAATCTTTCAAGACACCTTTCTGAGCGTCGAAGGTCGCGTGCGTATCCTTCCTTACTTTCTTCACAATCCCAGTCCAGACGGGATTGATCATCGAGGGATCCCATGTTCCATCGGCAAGCCCCTCCTCGTAGGCATTCGATCGGGTCATCCCGTTCTGATACGACGACATGCCCTTCACAAGATCGAATGCCGCGGCAATCACCACGCCCACATCGTCTTTGTTCGCGTCGTCCACCGTTGCATACACGTCCGCCTTGTGCTCCTCAATCCACTGGAACGCGATTGGCATCACGACCTCCGCCACCCAGTGGTTGTACGCGTCCAGTGCCTCGATTCCGGCAATCCACGAGGGATGCATCTCCCAGTCGGGATGAACTCCCCGCAAGCGAAACTTCTTATGCTGACAAGGGATGTACTGCGTGCCCTTCTTTACCATGCCCATAAAAACAGTCTCCTTCATGCTTCGAAAATGGTTCGTGGAACGATCTTCGACGGTGAAGCGGCACGCTCATCTCGGTGGCATGCGTTTCCACTCGCCGATTGGTTCGGTTCAGAAACAGTAGTGTCTTCGGGGGATGCTGAAGTCAGAATCGACCGGAATGGCTCAGCCTCTTGATAAGACGCGAGTCCTCTCCGCGTTGTCAAGAATTCAGGCCAGCTTGCCCAAGTCGCAGGCCACTTTTCGGCCCGCGATTTTCCACGCAAAACATTAGCGACAAACCTGCACATTTCGCGCTACACTGCACTACCTCAAAGGAGCCTCGCCTGCGAGGCCCGCAGTGCCACGATCCCAGACCCAGGAGGAGCGATGCGCATCGACGACACCATCGGAGCAGTCCTCAAAAACAAACCACAAAACAAGGTTCTCTCCATCGAGCCCGACGAAACCGTCTACTCTGCCCTCGAATGCATGGCTGCACACGACATTGGCGCGTTGCTCGTCTGCGCCGGCGATGGTCTCGTCGGAATTCTGTCTGAACGCGACTACGCCCGCAAATGTGTCCTCCTTGGCCACTTGTCCAAAGAAACCCGCGTCTCGCAAATCATGACCAGCCCGGTTCGCGCCGTCACGCCCGACAATACGGTCGACGATTGCCTCGCTCTTATGACCCAGCACCACTTCCGCCATCTGCCGGTCCTTCACAACGACAAGGTCATTGGCCTGGTCTCCATCGGCGACCTCGTAAAGTGGGTCATCAATAGCCAGCAGCACGCCATCGGCGCCCTCGAGAGCTACATCACCGGCGGCTACACCGCGTAACTATCCATGGGAGACAGAAGGGGCAGGCATGCCCCCTCAGATTTGTGCCAAAAAAGCCGGAGCTTCGGCCTAGGCTTATCAATGCGGATGAATTGATCTTCGACCCCAGGGGTCTGGAGATTTGAGAAGCTAACGTGCCAGGACCATTAACCGCATCCTACTCGCCCACCGCCTCGATCACTGCCGCTTTTGCCCGCCTCCCCAGCCGCACCACCAACCTTGCCGGCAGAGCGTCAATCGTCATCACGGTGTTGGCATTCGTTGAGCCATCCACCTTCACCGCCTTTTCGGTGATCTTCCGATTTGCTTCCGCTCCGCTCGCCGCCAATCCCAGCGCCACCAGCAACTTCGGGAGCTTCACCTGCAACCCATCCCCTGGCCCAGCCACATCGTTGTAGGCAATGTGCACTTCGTCCAGTTCTTCGCTCTCGCCCTTCTGCTGAAACATACGCGCCCAATTCTCCTCTGCGTTCTGCGCTGCTGCCTCGCCATGGAACCCCGCGGTGATCGTCCGCGCCAGCCGCTTCTTCACATCCATTGGATGCGCCTTTCCGGCCGCCACGTCCCCTCGCAACCCGTCTATTTCACTCTGCTTCAGGTCCGTCAGAAAGACCCAGTACTTCCACATCAACTCGTCGCTGATGCTCATGAGCTTTCCATACATTTCGATCGGCGGCTCGTTGATGCCGATCGCGTTCCCCAGCGACTTCGACATTTTCTGGACGCCGTTCAGTCCCTCCAAGATTGGGGTCATCAGCACGATCTGCGGATTCTGCCCGTAGTGCCGCTGCAGTTCCCGTCCGCACATCAGGTTAAATTTTTGATCGGTACCGCCTAGCTCCACATCGCACTCCAGCGCAACCGAGTCGTATCCCTGCATCACGGGATACAGCATCTCGTGCAGGCTGATCGGCTGCTCCGCCTGGAAGCGCTTATGAAACTCATCGCGCTCCAGCATCTGGCTCACCGTAAAGTGCGACGTCAGCCGGATCGTCTGTTCATACCCCAGCTTTCCCAGCCATTCGCTGTTGTAGCGAACCTCCGTCGCCTTCTCGTCCAGGATCTTGAACACCTGTGCCTTATACGTCTCGGCATTTGCATCAATCTGCTCGCGCGTAAGGGGCTTCCGTGTCACATTGCGTCCCGTCGGATCGCCGATCAGCGAAGTAAAGTCGCCGACCAGGAAAATCACCGTGTGCCCCAGCTGCTGAAAGTGCCGCAGCTTGCGCATCAGCACCGTGTGCCCCAGGTGAAGATCCGGCGCCGTCGGGTCAAACCCCGCCTTCACTCGCAGCGGCTTGCCCGTCTTCCGCCTCTCTTCCAGCCGTTCGCGTAGGTCGCTCACCCGAATAATCTCTGCCGCACCCTTCAGCAGCAAATCCATCTGTTCGTCTACAGGAAGAAAATCTTGCATGTCTCAATAAGTATAAATTTCGAGCCCAGCCATCACACGGCCTTGGCCTAATCGGCGCAAACTCCAGAGTCAGGACCGTAAAAGCATCTCCTGCCAAAAAGCCTGCGCCGCACACTACCGTTCCGCTCGGTTCCCGCGCCGCTCGTCGGCCATCAGGGCAGTAACAGCCCATACACGCCAGACGACTCTTCCACTGCACCCGCCAGCGCCTTGGCCTTGCGCTCAATCAGGTGCATCTTGAAGCGCAACTCCTGGTTCTCGTTCAGCAGCTCACCCACAAGCGCCTGGAGCCGTTCATTCTTGGCCTCCAGGACTGCGGACAAAGCAGGCGCCGAGTTTGTCGAATTCTCTTTCTGCGCCATAGGGTTCTCCTCCTTCTTCAAACTTCGTCAATCGTGCGCGCCGCCACATCAATCGCCTCGGCAATCTTGCTTACCTGCTCCGGCGTCAGATCGCCGCGCTCTGCGCGCATCTTGAAAGCAAGCTGCAGATTCATCATGGCGCGCATAATCTGCGGCGAGCGCCCGCGGCCAAACATCTTCCTCGCTTCCTGCATGCGCCCAAAAATCGCCTGCAGCAGCGCCTGGTTCGTCTTCAGGTTTGATCGGCCTTCTTCCGTTGCCGCATACAGCTTTTTGTTGCCTTCCGTCGAAGTCACCTCCGCCAGTCCCTCTTCTTCCAGCAGGGTCAGCGTCGGGTAAATGACGCCAGGACTTGGCGCATAGCCCCCAGAAAGCCGCTCCTCGATCGCCCTGATGATTTCGTAGCCGTAGCTCGGCTTTTCCGCGATCAACTGCAGAATCACAAGCCGCAGATCCCCGCCTTCAAAAAAGCGCTCCCGCCCGCCGCCAAATCCGCCATGATGACCACCCCAGCGATCGCCGCGATCGTCCCACCAACCGCGTCCGCGACGCTGGCGCCAATCGCCGTGCTCCTGCCCTTCGTTTCTTTCCTTGAAATGTCCGAACATATGTAGATCCTCCGATCTATCCAAGATATATCTCAAGATATATTGTAAATGATCGAACGTCAAGGGCGCCCCGCAAATCTTCCGGCCATTTCTCAATCCGCATTTTTCCCAAGATTCACTAACCTTCTGCAACGGCACGATCACCACCACATCTAAGTCCGCAGGAGAAAGAGATAAACCATGCCCACAGTTACTGGCCGCGCAGTGCAGATCTCCGCCCCCGGCGGATCATTCAAACTCATTCAGAAAGAATTCCCTGAGCCGGGCCCCGGCCAGGTGCGCATCCGCGTGCAGGCCTGCGGCGTCTGCCACAGCGACTCGCTCACCAAAGAGGGCCAATGGCCCGGAATCCAGTTTCCCCGCGTCCCCGGTCACGAAGTTGCCGGCATCGTCGACGCCATTGGTCCCGACGTCCCGCTCTTCAAACCCGGTCAGCGCGTTGGTCTCGGCTGGCACGGAGGCCACTGCAATTACTGTCAGCCCTGCCGCCGCGGCGACTTTGCCCTGTGCGAAAATCAGCCCATTTCCGGCATCAACTTCGACGGCGGCTATGCCGACTACGTCATCGCGCAGGCCAACGCCCTCGCTCTCGTGCCCGACGATCTATCAGATGTCGACGCGGCCCCGCTGCTCTGCGCCGGCATCACCACTTTCAACGCGCTGCGCAACAGCGGCGCCCGCACCGGCGACACTGTCGCCATCCTCGGCATCGGCGGGCTCGGTCACCTCGCCATCCAATACGCTGCCAAAGCCGGCTATCGCACCATAGCCGTCGCGCGCGGGCAGGACAAAGGTCCTCTCGTCCAGCAGCTCGGCGCGCACCAGTACATCGACTCCACCACCCAGGATCCCGCCAAAGAACTGCAGAAACTCGGCGGCGCGAAAATCATCCTCTCCACCGTCACCAGCGCCAAGGCCCTCGAGTGGGTCGTCGACGGCCTCGCCCCCGCCGGAAAGTTTCTCCTCATCGGCGCGCCCGATGGTCCCGTCGTTCTCAATCCGTTCCCGCTTCTCCTCGGCCGCCGCACCGTTCTCGGCTGGCCCTCCGGCACCGGCATGGACTCCGAAGACACGCTCAACTTCAGCGCACTTGCCGGGGTCAAGCCCATGAACGAGGTCTACCCCCTCGAAGAAGCTGAAGAAGCCTACGCCCGCATGATGAGCGGCAAAGCCCGCTTCCGCGTCGTCCTCACCACAGACAAATAATTGATCCAGAGCGGCGATCTGCGTTCTGCATTTCGCCACTCTTCCCAGCCATCTGCAATCTATTCTAAAATTGACTCAATGCATCCGCGCTCCATCGCCGCCCTCATCGCCAGCGCCTCAATCGCAGCTGCGGCTCGTGCTGCGGCGGCTCCCGCCGCCTAAGACCCTCAATCCCTCATCCCAATTCAAACCCGTTCCACTTCAGGTCCCCCGCCGTCGGCGTGCCTGACCACTGACCACTGTCCACTGTCATACTGAGGAAGCCATGGAAGAGTTTTCCCGCATTCAGCGCCTGCCGCCCTACGTCTTCAACATCACCGGCGAAATGAAAGTCTCCGCGCGTCGCCGCGGAGAAGACATCATCGACTTCGGCATGGGCAACCCCGATGGCGCTACGCCCAAACACATCGTCGACAAAATGATCGAAGCGGCGCAGAAGCCTATCACGCATCGCTACTCCGTCTCCCGCGGACTCCCGCGCCTTCGCAAGGCCATCTGCAACTGGTATCAGTCCCGCTACTCCGTCTCCCTCGACCCAGATTCCGAAGCCATCGTCACCATCGGCTCCAAAGAAGGCATCGCCCACCTCTGCCTCGCCATCCTCGACTCGCGCGATACCGTCCTCGTCCCCAATCCCTCCTACCCCATCCATATCTACGGCCCTGTCATCGCCGGCGCCCATGTCGTCAGCGTCCCCATCGTCGATACTGAGCAATTCCTCGCTCAGCTCGAAGACCTCATCCCGCGCATGACGCCGCGTCCCAAGGCCCTTATCGTTAACTTCCCGTCGAACCCTACCACTCAAACCGTCGAGCTGCCTTTCCTCGCGCGCCTCGTCGACCTTGCCCGGCAATATGGCTTCCATCTCATCCACGACCTCGCCTATGCCGACCTCGGCTTCGACGGATATCAGCCTCCGTCCGTCCTCCAGGTTCCCGGCGCCAAAGATGTCGCTGTCGAATTCTTCACGCTCTCCAAGAGCTACAACATGCCCGGCTGGCGCGTCGGCTTCATGGTAGGCAATCCCGTCCTCGTCAACGCCCTCGCCCGCCTCAAGAGCTACTTCGATTACGGAACCTTCACCCCCATCCAGGTTGCCAGCATCCTCGCGCTCGAAGGCCCCCAGGACTGCGTTGCCGAAATCCGCGAAACTTACCGCCGCCGCCGCGACGTCCTCATCGAAGGACTCAACAAGCTCGGCTGGCATGTCCCTTCGCCCAAAGCCACCATGTTTGTCTGGGCGCGCATCCCCGAACAGTACCGCCACCTCGGCTCACTTGAGTTTTCGAAGTTACTGCTCAACGAAGCAAAAGTCGCTGTCTCGCCCGGCATTGGCTTTGGCGACTACGGCGACGGACACGTCCGCTTCAGTTTGATCGAGAACGAGGAACGCACCCGCCAGGCCCTCCGCGGCATCAAGCAAATGCTGGCGAAGAGCGCTGTGCCGGTCGGCTAGCGAGCTCTCCCTCTACAGACTCCGCCCGCCATCCTGAGCGCGGATGCCGGGAAAGCAAGCAATCATTGCGTCAGTCTCCACGCACCGCGCCCGCCTGGACGGCCAGTCCCTTATGCGACAATCAACCCAACAGCCGTTCCCCGCGCTGGGAGAGATCCCCATGCATTCTCCATCCGAACGGACAAAACGCAGTCTCTCCTCCATCCTGTACTCGCTGCTCCTCCACTCCAGCCTTCTCGCCCTCGCCCTGTTTCTCGCCAACTCCTCGCGCCCACGCATCGTCCCGCCCGCGACGCATCCTACCCTCGCCCTGCTTGAAGATGCCGGAACCTCACACGCCATTCCCGTTCCGCTGCCGCCCTCTACTTTCGCAGCGCACAACCGCACCCCGACCCGCGAACTTGACACCACCCGCAAAACCCTCCTTCCCGTCCCGCCCACTCCGCAAAAAATGTCGGGCGGTGGCACGCCTCCCAAGCCCCACGCAGGGGATGGTTCCAGCACTGCCTTATCCGGCAACGGCTCTGACAGCGAAGACGCCCGCCCTGCCTTCCCCATCTTCTCCCCGCGACCTCCGGTCACCGACCGTGCGCTTCTCCCCGCCATTGAGGCCAAGGTCGTAGTCGATGTTGATGTCGACGCACTCGGCCAGGTCACGCACGAAACCCTCGTGCATGGAGTGAACGCACAGCTCAATCAGCTTTGCCTCGACGCAGTTCGCAACTGGCGCTTCCATCCCGCCACCGTCGACGGCAAACCGGTGCCCTCCCAGGCCGAGCTGATCTTCCCCTTCAACAAGGACTACCCCATCGCCACGTCCTAAAACGCGACCTGCGCCGTTGCCGTCAATTCCACAACCTTCACCGCGGCCCCTCAAACCCGCACTCTCTCCACAACCGCTCCCATTGCCACAATCCCTGTGACGCCGCATCCGGCAGCGGAAATCCGAGTTGATGCGCGAGCAGCATCACCTGTCCGCGATGGTGCGCGTCATGTGTCAGCATATATGCAGCCATGGCGGCGCAGGCAGGCCATTTCCGCGCCCATCCGTCGCGATGAAACTGCTTCACCCGCCCATCCACCAGCGCACCTGCCAACAACTCGCAACACCGCGCGCCGCTCTCTTTCAACGCTTTCTGCGCCTGCTTCTGCGTGCATCGCGCGGCCTGCAATGGAACTGGCAGTTGCATTGCAGGCGCCGACAATCGGGTCCACTTCATCCGCACATTATGCATATGCGCAAAAATCGCCGCAATCGTGCGCGTTCTGCTTGCTGGCATCTTCGCGCGCCATGCTGCGGGCTCCAGGTTCTCCAGCACTATCTGATTCATGCGCTCGCTCACCGCAAAGCTCTCCACGAGCGACCCTCCAAGATCGCAAACCACGCTCACACTCGCCGTTGCTCGCGCCATGTGCCACCTCACGCCACGGGATGCATCCCATCTTATGGCTTGTTCAATGAACACTCGCATCGGAAACCATTTCGACCACTGTTCTTTGGGGCTGATCGATCGTTCGCCCGTTGCCGGCGTGTCGAATGCAGCGAAGCGAAGCTGAAACAACAAGACGTGCTAACACCGATCGCGCTGTGACACGGCTTTTTGTTGCATCCTTCGTGCATTTTGTAGGCATAAATTCCGCATAAATTGTGAATGCACTATGAATGGTGATATCCACAGAACTTTCCGAGATTTGCACTTGCTTCCACAGATTCGGCAGGTTCATTGTCTCTAATCAGTTGGTGACTCTGCAGGGAAGTGGACAGCGAATCCAACCTGGCCCGAAGCGCGGGAACAATTCAACTCTGCAAAGTTTGGTCGGCCGACCCTGCAATGCAAAGCGAAATTGAGAAAGCGCGAAAAGTCAGGAGCGAGACGCTGGACCTGATGGCACACGAAGATTCATCCGCAGTGCAAACTGAGGATGCAAAGTTCGGAACCACGCAGGGATTCATCATCGACCCAACCGTCGTTGCGGAAACGGAGGAAACTCCGGGAAAGCATCAACGGAGCTGAGGAAAAGAACGGCGGGGCAACTCGTCGATCCAATCCGAGGCAACGCCGAAGGACCTGAAGTTTTAGGGAAACCTGGAAGTTTGTCCGTCGGCGCGGCCAGAGGCAAGTGAAACGGGGCAACCCGCGGAACAAGCAGCTGGCCCTGCAGGCAGCAGCAGACAAGGGGTAACCCAAAGCCGCTGTTGCAACGCAGAACCGGAGGGCGCGCGGCCCGGGGCAACTCGGGGCAAAGACCAGCCGGAGCCGGAAGATTCGCGACGCGGGGCGACTCGCACAACGGATCATCGGCGATACCGAAGGACTGCGACGCGGGGCAACCCGATGAACGGCCAATCGGCACCGCCGAAGGATGAGGGGATCGGGGAGACTCGGTACTCCATCGCCGGCAAAGCCGGACGATACAGATCGAGGGGCAACCCGAGCACTGTATCGAAGGCGTTGCAAGAGGTGCGGCAACGCGGGGCAACCCGTCGAGCCGACGAAACCGGCAGCGCTCAGGCATGCGAACTTCGGGGATACTCGAGGCTCCATCGCCGGCACAGCCAATGGACTGAAGGTGTGGGGCGACCTGCAGCTTCGTCGCCGACGCGGTATAAGGACGCGAGCCCGGGGCAACCTGAGAGAGCGAACCTGGCCAAGACGGAAGATGTGAGACCCAGGGCGACCCGGATCACATCAAAAAGCTGAAAAGGGACGATGCTTGATCCAAAGAGCTGCAAGGGCATCCGGAGAGCGCCAGAGACCGCAAGGTTTCTGGCGTTCTCGATTTTGCGGCAAAATCTGACGCGAGACCTGACCACACTGCGGCATTCCTCCGCCGCATTGACTCCCTCTCAATGCATCGCCGCGCCGCCGCCTGCACCCTGGCCCGGCTTATTCGCGCTCAGCATGAATGCCATCACAATCAACCCGCAAGACATCCACGAGAGCTCCATGTAGACGTCCTGGAACCCTTGCATTGCGGCCTGCAAGTTGAGCTGGTTATACAGAGATCCCAACGCCATGGCCGCGCCGTTCCCGCTTCCCGTCACCCCGTTCAGGAAGCCCGTCAGCGCGCCCAGATGCTGCTGATAGGCGATCGATCCCGGTTGCATATCGCTCTGCAGGTGCTGCTGGTGCCACATCGACCGGCTCGTCACCTGCGCATTCGTAATTGCAATCATGATGCTGCCGCCCAGGTTGCGCACAAAGTTGATAAGCCCCGCCACCTGGTTGCTTTCTTCCTTCGGCATCCCCACGTAGGCCGCATTCGTGATCGAAATAAAGCAGAACGGCAGCGGCAGCATCTGCACCACGCGCAGCCATGAAGCCTGGGAAAAACTCATGTCCAGCGTGGTCACGTTGGCCGCGTAGCGAAACGTCAGCACGAACAGCACAAATCCCGCCACTGCCAGTGTTCGCGCCGAAATCTTGCCCGTCGCAAACCCCGCCAGCGGCATCATGATCACCAGCGCAACCCCGCCTGCTGTCAGCGCCAGTCCCGCAGTCGTTGCGTTATACCCCAGCAACTGCTGCATAAACTGCGGCTGCAGCACGGTATTCGCATTCAGCACACCACCCACCAGCGCCATGAGAAAACAACAGATCGCAAAATTCTTGAATCGAAACAGCCTCAGATTGATGAGCGGATTTTTCTTGCGCCACTCCCACACAACCAGCGCAACAATACTCGCGACAAACAGGAACCCGAAGAAGCGAATGAAATTTGAAGCGAACCAGTCGTTCTCTTCGCCCTTGTCGAGCATGATCTGCAGGCCGCCCATCGACAGCGTCAGGAATGCCAGCCCCATGTAATCCATGTTGCGCAGCCGCGAGCGGTCCGCTTTGATCCACGGCGGATCCTCCACCAGGCGATTCAGCAGAATGAACGCCAGGATGCCCACCGGTATATTGATGAAGAAAATCCAGCGCCAGGAGTAGTTGTCGGTAATCCAGCCGCCCAGCGTCGGCCCAATCGACGGTGCCAGCACCGCTACAAGGCCGTACAGCGCAAACGCCTGCCCGCGCTTGTGCGGTTCAAACGAGTCCGCCATGATGGCCTGCGCCATTGGCTGCATGCCCCCGCCGCCCGCTCCCTGAATCACGCGAAACAGCAGCAACAGCGGCAGCGACGGAGCCGCGCCGCACAGAAAACTCGAAATCGTGAAGACCACGATACAGAAAGCGAAAAAGTTCCTCCGCCCCATCACGCTCGATGCCCATCCGCCCAGCGGCAGCACAATCGCATTCGACACCAGGTAGCTGGTCAGCACCCACGTCGCCTGGTCGGTGCTCGCACCCAGGCTGCCGGCAATGTGCTGCAATGCTACGTTCGCGATCGAGGTGTCCAGCACCTCCATGAAGGCCGCAATCGCCACCGTCGCGGCAATCAGCCACGGATTCACCCGCGGTTTCCATATCGCATGCGGATCGATATTCGGATTGGCAATGGTCTTTCCCGCGTTGCCGCCTGCGGGGCTCTGGGTTGTCGTATCAGCCAAAGCAGCTCCTCGGTCTGAGAGTGATTCTGTTTCCGGTGGGGAATTTCTACCGTTTTCGCCGTAGGTCCAGGTATCAGGGGGCCCTGTCGCAGACAGGACGGCTAAATTCTGCTTTCCTGAGTTTAGATTCCCGAACCCCTCCGTCGGGTTCACGAAGTGAATCTGGCACGTTTCCCTGCAAATTTATGAAGGAACGGATACTTGCGGCGTCCGCCAGCCCACAAGCGCGATGCTCAGCGCAATCAGTTGCATGGTAACAATGAATGCCACGCATGCTGGCCACTTGCCCCACGCCCAGAACGCTCCCGGAATCACCCCCGCCGCCGTCCCACCCAGATAATAAAAGGTGATGTAGACTCCGGCGGCAGTAACGCGCGTTCCAGCCGGTGCGGCCACCCGCAAGTGGCTCTGCGACGCAGTCTGCGCAATGAACACTCCGCTCGAAAGCATCGCCAGCCCCACAATCACCAGCCACAGCGAATGCGATAACGTCAGCAGCACTCCAGCAGTGGAACACGCAATCGCTCCGCCAATACCCGTCCGCAGTCCGGCCCGCGTAATGAAATACCCGGCCGCAGGCGTCACCACCAGCCCGACCAGATACACAAAAAACAGCGAACTCAGTGCGGTCGTCGACAGATGAAAGGGCGCAGCCGCCAAATAGAATGTGATCCACGTGAACACGCCCACGAGCGAAAACAACACGTTGAACCCAACTGCAAACGTTGCCACCAGCCGCGGAATCCTGAACAGCCCTTGTACCTGGTAGGGAAACGACGGCAGTTCTCCTGTCTTCGTTGGATGCAAGGTCCGCGGTCGTCCGTGCGGAAGCCACAAGGCCACCGCTCCTGCACCAGCCAGCGCCGCACCGCCCAGAGCCAGAAAACTCACGCGCCAGTTGAACCAGTCGGCCAGAATTCCCGCCGAGATCCGCCCGATAAATCCCCCCAGCGCGGTCCCGCTCACATAGAAACTCATAATCAAGGCCACCTGCTCCGGCGGCCACTCTTCACCGATATAGGTCACCAGCACCGCGATCACGCCTGGCACCGTAATGCCTTGCAGAAATCGCCAGAAAATCAGTTGGGGAAGGGAAGTGGACGTTGCTGCCAGCAACGTCGGCAATGAAATTCCCACCAGCGACGCCACAATTACTTTCTTCCGCGGTAGACGCTCCGTCAGCGCGCCGAACACCGGGGCCGAGAGCGCCACGCCCAGTGTCGCGGCAGAAACCGTCATCCCCACGCCGGTCTTCGATGCATGAAATATGCGAGCCAGCATCGGCAGCATCGGTTGCGTGCAGTAGAGCTCGAGAAACGCGCACACTCCGCACAGGGCTACAGCGGCGGTGGCCAGGCGACTCGGCGCGGGGCGGGATTCTTGTAAGGGGTCCAAGCAACAGAATACCGGACCGGCTGCTCGATCCCGCTGCGCCCCAGCAGCGAACGGCGCGCACGTCTGCGAAAATCAAGGAGAACATTGCGTCTTTCCCTTGGGAGGTCTCTGCTCAATGCTTCGCCGCGCCGCCATTGCAGTTGCTTGTCTTGCACTTGTTGCCTTCTCGCCTGTTGTATCTTTATGCGCGGCTCCCGCCGCGGCCATCGTGACCTCCACGCAACTCGAAGCCCTGTCCGGCGAGTACACCTTTGCTCCCGACCCCGACACTCCCCCCAGTTTCTATGTGCAAAACGGCAAATTGATCTTCGAGTCCGAGCGCAATGTTCCCGAAGAGTTGATCCCCACCTCCGCCACGGATTTCGCGCGGCCCGATTCGAAGCAGACATTTCACTTCTCATCAGATCCCACAACACACACCGCCACACTCACCTTTTCCTCCGATCCTGATTCTGTCTACCAACGCACCGGAACCGCCGTGCATCACTTGTTTCATGACTATCAACGCAGCGAAGTCATGATTCCTATGCGCGATGGCGTCAAGCTCCACGCTGTCATCCTGCGCCCCGCCGACGTTCACAGCGCGCTGCCGTTTCTCATGCAACGCACGCCGTATGGCGTCGACAGCACCAACCGCACTTCATTCTTCGCTCAGCGCCCCGAGTTGGCCCGCGACGGCTATATCTACATCGCCGAAGACATTCGCGGCCGTTACAAAAGTGGAGGCGAGTTCATCATGAGTCGCGCCATGGCCGACCATCATGATCCCAAAGCTGTCGACGAGAGTACCGACACCTACGACTCTGTCGACTGGCTCGTGAAAAATATCCCGGGCAACAATGGCAACGTAGGCGTCGTCGGCACCAGCTATCCCGGCTTTCTCGCCATGGCTGCCGGCATCGATCCGCATCCAGCCGTTAAGGCCATCTCACCCCAGGCACCCATGATCGATGTGTGGATGGGCGACGACTTCTTCCACAACGGCGCCTTTCGTCAAACCTACGGCTACGATTACGTCATGGGCCTCGAGTCCAGCAAAGAAAACACCGAGGTCAGCTACGGAAAGGACAAGGACGGCAAGCCGCGCGACGGCTACGACTACTTTCTGGAGCGGGGCAGTTTCGCCGCAGATGTAACGAAATCCGGTTCCAAGCTGCTGCCAACGTGGAAGCTCTTCCTCGACCACCCGACGTACGACTCTGTCTGGTCGTCGCGTGGCGTTGAACACGACCTACTCGCCGTCACGGTGCCCACACTCAGTGTCGGCGGCTACTACGACCAGGAAGACATGTTTGGCCCGCAGATCGAGTACTCCGTGCTCGAGCCACACGACGAGAAGCGCGAAAATTTCCTTGTGCTCGGCCCATGGCGCCATGGCTTCTGGGCTTCATCGGCTCGCCACCTTGGCAATGTCCAATATGGCGAATCTATCGGAAAGGAATTCCGTACCCAGATTGAATCCAGATTCTTCGCGCACTATCTGAAGAATGAGCCCGGCTTCACCTTGGAGGACACCGCTAGCTTCCAAACCGGCTCCAATACCTGGGAATACTACTCGCACTTTCCGCCGGTCAAGTCCGAACCCACCAGCCTCTACCTCGCGGGTGGCAACACGCTTACATGGAGTGAGTCCGCGGCGAAAGGCAACAGCACTTACGCCAGCGATCCCGCCAATCCCGTTCCCTATCGCCACCGGCCCATCCAGCCGACCTATAGCGAAGGCTCGCAATGGTTCAACTGGCTCACGGAGGATCAGCGCTTCGTCAGTGGTCGCAACGACGTGGCCGCGTTCAAACTCCCTGTCCTCAAGAAGGATCTCATCGTCACAGGCGAAGTGCTCGCCGATATCTTCGCTTCCACCACGGGCACTGACAACGACATCGTCGTCAAGCTCATCGATCAGTACCCCGACGACGATACCAATCCAGCGATGCGCGGTTACCAGCTCATGACCAATGCTGAAATCTTCCGAGGCCGCTACCTGAGCAGTTTCGAAAAACCCGAACCGCTCCGCGCGGGCTCCATCCACGAATACAAGTTCAGTCTCCACGACGTGGACCACGTCTTCAAAGCCGGCCACACCGTCATGGTCGAAGTGCAGAGCACCTGGTTCCCGCTCTACGACCGCAACCCGCAGACCTTCGTGCCCAACATCATGACCGCCAAGCCTGCCGACTACAAGACCGCAACCATTACTCTTTACGCTGACCCGGATCATCGCTCCAACCTGCAGTTGCCCTTGATGAACGCCTGCGATCACATCGACTGCTTTTAAGACGGGTACAGCCCTGCGCTACCACACCACGCAGCGTTCCGCGTCCGGCCGCGTCATCGGCGCTCCCGGCTTGCATTGAAAGGCCGCTGCAAAAGGTTGGAAATTCGACATAGGCCCCAGCACGCGGTACTTCGCCACTGGGTGAGGATCGCCTTGCACCATCAGTTTCTGCGTCTCCGGGCGCGTCTCGTCGCCGCGGAACTGACCCCACGCGATGAAGAACTGCTGGTCCGGCGTGAACCCATCAATCTTCTCGCTCGACTGCCCCTGCGCAGTCTTCTTGAATGCGAGATATGCAATCTTCAGACCTGCCAGATCGCCAATCGACTCACCCAGCACCAGCTTGCCGTTGATATGAATATCGTCCGGCCCATCGATCCTGAATCCGTCAAACTGCTTCACCACGCATGCAGTCTTCGCCTGAAACTTCGTCAGATCGGCAGGCGTCCACCAGTTGTTCAGCTTCCCCGTTCCATCGAACTGTGCGCCCTGGTCATCAAAACCGTGCGAGATCTCATGGCCAATCACCACGCCGATCGCGCCATAATTCACGGCATCGCTGTAGTGCATGCTGAAGGCCGGCGGCTGCAGAATTCCTGCAGGAAACACAATCTCATTCAGCAGCGGGTTGTAGTAGGCGTTTGAAGTCGGCGGCGTCATGCCCCAGCGTCCCCGATCTACAGGCTTGTTGATCGTCGCATGATCATCCGCAACTAGGAATCGGGATCCCGCCACCACGTCCGCGAAATAGCTGTCTCGGTCAATCTTTACGGACGAATAGTCCTTCCACTTATCCGGATACCCGATCTTCACATTGAAGGTCGACAGCTTGTCCAGCGCTTTCTGCTTCGTCTCCGGAGTCATCCAGTCGAGGTTCTCAATCGTGTCATGCATCGCCGAAAGGATGTTGGTCACCATCACCTTTGCCCGCTCTTTTGCTTCCGGCGGGAAATAGCGCTTCACATACTCCTGGCCCAATGCTTCGCCCAGCAGCGCGTCTGTCTCTTCCGCGCAGCGTGTCGCACGCGGCTTCAGCTCGCTCACTCCTGCAAGCTCCTTCTGGTAAAAGCCGAAGCGCGCATCCACAAACGGCTGCGACAGGTTCTCGGCAAAGTTATTCAGCAATTGCCACCGTAGATAGACCTTCCATTGCGCAATGGGCGTGCTCGCAAACTGCCGCTCCACCTCGGCCATGAATTCCGGCTGGTCGACATTCATCACGCCCGGCCTCACTCCTGCACTGGCAAAATAAGCCGTCCAGTCAAAATGTGGGGTCATCTTCTGCAAATCGTCCAGCGTCGCGATGTGATCCGTCGAGTGCGGATCGCGCAGCGCCACATTATCCAGGGAGGCTTTGGCCAGCGACGTTTCCATCGTTATCACCGTCTGCGCCGCAGCCTGCGCATCATTCTCGCTTGCACCGCTCATCGTGAAAAGCTTTGCGATGTAGATCAGGTATTCAGCGCGCGCGTCCTCAAACCGCTTTTCCGTCTTCACGTAATAGTCGCGGTCCGGCAGTCCCAATCCCCCCGCACCCACATCGGCAATCACATCCGTGGGCGCGTGTATGTTTTGTGAGCCGCCGAAGGTGAAGGGAACTAGAATGCCAATCGCGCTCAGATCTTGAATTTCCTTCTGCAGCCCCGCTGTATCATGAATCGCATCAATGGCTGCCAGGTAAGGCTTCAGCGGCTCCAGCCCTGCGGCATCCACGGCCTTCACATCGGTGCATGCAGCATAAAAATCGCCCGTCAACTGCGCGGGGCTTCCGGCAGCATGATCCTTCACGGCCGAAACTTCATCGAGGATGACGCGGAGTTGGTCTTTGTTGTCTTCGCCAGCCTTCCACCGGCGGCTCCAGCGGTCCATCGATGCGGGTATGGGATTCTGTCGGCGCCACGTCCCGTTCGAGAAGGCATAGAAGTCATCGCAGGGCTTTGCATTCCGATCCAAATCCGTCGTCGCTATGCCTTCCAGCGTCGAATTCTGACCATGCGCTCCAAGCGTCATCGCCAATGCCAGCAAAACCGCTAAACCGCTCTTTTTCATAATCCCCCTATCGGTGCACCCGGTGCACTGCCATTCTCCACTATCCATTTCGGCCGCCGGTACAAATTTGTGACGACCCGGTCCCGCAGTTTCGGCTCCCGAGCCTCCTTTCCATCAGAATCCCAGCCCTTTCAGCGGTGATCACTTCTCCCAGGTTTTCACCCGCCCGCACCGAAGTACGCTTCTCGCCTGGTCCCAATCGAGCCGTAAATCCTGATTCGCGGTAGAATAGAGACAGCAGAATGTTCCTCCACCAGCCCATCCCGGCCCTCCTCGCCAGCGTTTCGAGGAATCGCGCTGCCGAGCAATCGCGGATCTCAAGTCGACGCGAGCCTCAGCGAGTGGCGACCCTGCACAGGTCCGTCGAGAGTACGGTATTCCTGGGTACGCTCTAGCGGCGCCCGCCGCCTACAAGTGTTCTGCGCCTTTTCCTCAATTCATCTCAATCACATGGAGAGTTCCTCCAAAACTCTGCCACCCTGTGGGCGGCCTCGGAGTTGGAAATGCTCGATCGTCTCGAACAAATGGAAAATCGTTACAACGAGCTGCAGGCGCAGTTCTCGCTCCCCGAGGTTCTCAACGACCACGAGCGCTACACGAAGGTCGCCCGTGCCCTGCGCGAAATCGAAGCGCCCGTCGAAAAGTATCGCGAGCTCAAACAGGTCCGCACTGGACTGGCCGATGCCCGCGCCATGCTCGCCGAAAGCGATCCCGACATGCGCGCCATGGCCGAGGAAGAGATCGCTGCGCTCGAGCCGCGACAGAGTGCCATCGAAGAAGAACTTAAGATTCTCCTCATCCCCAAAGATCCCAACGACGAAAAGAACGTCATTCTCGAAATTCGCGCCGGCACTGGCGGCGACGAAGCTTCGCTCTTTGCTGCCGAAGTCTTCCGCATGTACACTCGCTTCGCCGAGCAGCATAAATGGAAAGTCGAAGTCCTCTCGCTCTCCGAGTCCGGCATCGGCGGATACAAAGAAGTCATCGCCATCATCGAAGGGGATCGCGTCTTCTCGCAGCTCAAGTGGGAGTCCGGCGTCCATCGTGTACAACGCGTGCCTGCCACTGAAACCCAGGGGCGCGTCCATACTTCCGCGATTACCGTCGCCGTTCTGCCCGAAGCCGAAGAAGTCGACATCAAGATCGAAGCCAAGGATCTGCGCATCGACACCTTCTGCTCTTCGGGTCCCGGTGGCCAATCGGTCAACACAACGTACTCCGCGGTTCGCATTACCCACATCCCCACCGGCACTGTCGTCAGTTGCCAGGATGAAAAATCGCAGATCAAAAACCGGGAAAAGGGCATGCGCGTCCTGCGTTCGCGTCTCTATGAAGTCGAGATGGAGAAGCAGAATGCTGAGCTCGCGGCCGCCCGCAAATCGCAGGTTGGCTCCGGCGACCGCAGCGAGAAGATCCGTACCTACAACTTTCCGCAAAACCGCCTTACCGACCATCGCATCGGCCTCACGCTCCATCAGCTCGACCTCGTGATGGAAGGCCGCCTGCAGCCGATCGTCGAGGCTCTCGTCGCCCATTATCAGTCTGAGCAACTCAAGGCCGATAGCCAGGCCGCCTAATGCGCCTGCGCGATTCGCTCGACTACGGCGAAGCCCAGCTTCGTGCCGGACCGCATCCCAATCGCGCCCGCCGCGACGCCGAAACGCTGCTGCTGCATCACCTCGGCAAGAATCGCGCTTGGCTTCTCGCGCATCTCGACGATGAATTTGCCGGATGCCGCTCCATCGGCTACATCGGCCTTATCGACCGCCGCGTGGCCGGCGAGCCCATCCAATACATTACCGGCGAAACCGAATTCTACGGCCTGCCTTTCCATGTCACGCCCGACGTCCTTATCCCGCGCCCTGAAACCGAGCACCTTGTCGAAAGAGTTCTCGAGCTCGCGGGACAAATCTCGGCGAGTCGCAGAACCACTCTAGAAATCCTCGACATCGGTACCGGCTCGGGCGCCATCGCCGTTGCACTCGCGCATCATCTTCCTGCCGCACATATCACGGCTACCGATCTTTCAGCAGCTACTCTCGACATCGCTCGTAAAAACGCCGGACGCAACGCCGTCGCCGATTGCATCCGCTTTCTGCAAGGCGATCTCCTCGCGCCTGTCTCCGGCGAGGTCTTCGACCTCATCGTTTCGAACCCGCCCTACGTTCCTTCGACTGATCGCAGCACTCTCTCCGTTGAAGTCCGTGAGCACGAACCCGCCCTCGCGCTCTTCGCAGGCGCCGACGGTCTCGACATCTACCGCCGCCTCATCCCCTCTGCATTTTCTGCCCTGGCCCATGGCGGATTCCTTCTCCTCGAAATCGGCTACGGCCAGGCCCCCGCGATCCGCGCACTCCTCAACGAATCCAGCTTCTCCGGCATCCAATTCGTTCCCGATCTACAATGCATTCCCCGCGTCGCTGTCAGCGTTCGCCCATAGATTCTTCGGAGACAAGAAAAGCAGAGAAAAGTTCGGTTTCGAGCGTGCTCCAAGCTGCATCGTGCGCATCTTCGCGGCATCCATTGCTGTAGACTTTTTCAGAAAGGAACTTATTCATGCCAGTCTCGAAAGGATTTGCGGCGCACACTGCGCAAACTCCGCTTGCGCCTTACAGCTTTTCTCGCCGCGAACCCGGCTCCACTGAAATTGTCATCGACACGTTGTATTGCGGTGTCTGCCACTCCGACCTCCACATGGCACGCAACGAATGGGGCAATGCAGTCTATCCCATGGTGCCCGGCCACGAAATCGTAGGTCGCGTAATCGCCACCGGCAATTCCTCGAAAAAATTCAAAGTCGGCGACATCGCTTCCGTCGGAGTCATCGTTGATTCCTGCCGTCACTGCGCTCCTTGCAATCGCGGCGAAGAACACTTTTGCCTCGAGGGTTCCACTCTTACGTATGCCGCCAAAGATCGTGTCGATGGGTCCATCACCATGGGCGGCTACTCCACCAACTACGTTGTCGACGAGCGCTTCGCGCACACCGTTCCTTCGCACCTCGATCTCGCCGCGGTTGCTCCTCTGCTCTGCGCCGGCATCACCACTTATTCGCCGCTGCGCCACTGGAAAGTCGGTCCCGGCAAAAAAGTTGGCATCATTGGGCTAGGCGGACTCGGACACATGGCTCTGAAGTTCGCTCACGCCTTCGGTGCGCACACCGTGCAACTCACCACCAACGAGCGCAAGCGCGAAGATGCACTCCGCCTTGGCGCAGACGAAGTCATCTTCAGCAAAGACGCTGCCCAGATGAAGGCCCATGCTTATTCCTTCGACTTCATCCTCGATTGCGTCTCCGCTCCCCACGCCATGAACGACTATCTGCCTTTGCTTACGCAGGACGGCACACTTACCCTCGTCGGGCTGCCCGAAAAACCGCCTTCCTTCGCACCCTTCAACCTCATCGGCGGCCGCAGATCCATCGCCGGCTCCATGATCGGCGGCATGACCGAGACTCAGGAAATGCTCGACTACTGCGGCCAGCACAACATCACTTCCGAGGTCGAAGTCATTCCCATCCAGAAAATCAACGAAGCTTTCGAGCGCCTGCTCAGGCAGGATGTGAAATACCGCTTCGTTATCGACACGGCATCGCTCAAGTAGCGCTGCAGCCTGGGCAGCCCATCCATTTGGCGACTGTCGTTAAATGGGTGGGACAACTCGGGGATTCTGCTCCTTGCTCTTCGTCCCGGTTCCCAGGTTCCCTGGGTCACTCATTCCCCCACTTCCTTGACACCCGCATCCTCGCCTCATTACCGTTATGCCTGTCGAGGACTCCTCATGCGTTTCACTCATCAATCCGGGGTCTCCACAGACAGGTCCCCGTCTGCGGGATGGGAATCCGGCGCAATTCTTACCGACAGCCACTTCCTCATCCCGCTCGTCGTTTTTTGCATCGGGATCGCGCTGCTGATCACACTCCATTAGCGCCCTGCGGATCCTCGTTCCGCTTGGCTCAAAAGCCATTCCATCGAGAGGGAAATCCAGCCGCTCCATGAGCCACACGCCGGAGTCGCAAGCGCGCACCAACTTCGCCTCCACCCATGGCATTGGCGTCCTCTGCGGCCTCGGCGCCGGAGTTTGGCTCGGCGGTGCTGAAGCGCCCACAAAACTGGTCAACTCCGGACTCTCGCCCTACGCCATCTCCTTTTGCATGGTCGCCGGCGTCTTCACTGCGCGCTGGACCGTACCCACGCTGCTCAAAGGCACGCGTCAGGTCTTCGCAGATCTTGCAGAACACAAGCAGCTTCTTCCCGTTGCCATTCTTGCCGGAATGTTGTGGGCCGTCGCCAACACGCTCACGGTTTTTGCCATTCGGGACGTCGGTCTGGCCATTGCCTTTCCACTCTGGAACACCAACTCGCTCGTCGGCATCCTATGGGGTCGACTTCTCTTCGGCGAACTCAAGGGCGCAAGCCCCAAAAACATCGCCAAGGTTGTGCTCGGCGCGCTGGCCATCGTGCTTGCCGCCATTCTTCTCGGCTTCAGCACCATCCACGGCGGCGGCGCGCATCCAGGCCGCGCTGCCGGCGGCATTCTCGCTGCGGCAGGCGCCAGCCTCGTTTGGGGAACCATGTACATCCCCTATCGCAAGGCCTACATCAGCGGCATGAATCCACTCTCCTTTGTCACCGTCTTCACCATCGGCGAGCTCGGAGCCGTTCTCACATTGGCCTGGGCTCTCGATCCAGGCTCCATCGCCATCGTTCTTCACTCTCCGCAGTTTAGGCCCATGCTGTTCTGGCTGTTCCTGGGTGGCTTCGTCTGGGTCATCGGCGACATCTTCCAGCAATACGCCACCAAATATCTCGGCATCGGCCGCGGCATCCCCCTCTCCAATACCAATCAGCTATGGGGCCTTGCCTGGGGCGCCCTTGTCTTTGGAGAGCTGGCCCATGCAGACGCCGCCCATCGCCTGTACGTCATCGCTGGTTCTATTGTCATGATCCTCGGCGCGCTAGCCGTCAGCACCGCTGTCGCTACCGAGCGTGAGCACTCTTCCACCACCCAGGCGCTCGAGCGGGAATGCGACCGCTATGGCCTCGACTACACGCGAGTTCTGCAGGCCTACAGCGGCTCGGCCAGCGGTGAGGCCAAGCTTAGTCGTGCCTGGTGGGATTATTTGATCCTTGCCGCCGCCACCGGAGTCTTCATCTGGCTCGGCGTACAGGCCCAGGTGCCATCCCTCGCAATGAACTTCGCCTGGGTCGCCGTGCTCAGCGCGATCCTAATCGTTACCGCGGTCTTTTGCGGCTGGTCGCTATGGCGCGCGACACGTTTCTCATAGTCGCTTTACAATGGTTTTTATGACCGAGCCGGCATTAGTGGACCTTGTTGGCGTGGGGCTCAACGCCACCGATACGCTGATCGCTCTCCCTTCATTTCCCGTCCGTGGCTCCAAGGTCAAGTACTCGCAAAACTCCATACTTCCCGGCGGACAAACCGCCAGTGCCGTCATCGCCTGCCAGACGTGGGGACTCGCCACGCGCTACGTCGGCAAAATGGGCGACGATGAAGCAGCTGCCCTGCATCGCCGCGAGTTTGCGCGCACCGGCGTCGACGCTCGCATCACCACTGTGCCCAACGCCTCCAGCCCGCAGTCGCTCATCCTCGTCGATGGCGGCGGCGAACGCACCGTGCTTAACCTCCGCGAAGACCGCTTGCTTCTTCAGCCCGAAGATATCGATCGCTCCTGGATCGTCAACGCGCGCGCTCTTCACATTGACGGTCTCGAAACCGCAGCAGCCACCCAGGCCGCTGCCTGGGCTCGGGCTGCGGGAATTCCCGTCATTGCGGATCTCGACGAGATGTATACCGGCGTCGAAGAGCTCGTCGAACTCATTGATTACCTCATCGTCAGCCGTGATTTCCCCGCAATGCTCACAGGAGAGACCAACCTCGAGCTTGCCCTCAAGCTCATGAAGCGCCGCTACGGCTGCACGGTTGCCGCAGCCACTCTGGGCCAAGATGGCGTCCTCGCCTGGGACGGAACGCACTTTCTGCTGCGTCCGGCCTTTTGCGTTTCTGTAGCCGACACTACCGGCGCCGGAGACATCTTCCATGCCGGCTTTATCTACGGTTTGCTCCAGGGATGGCCGCTGCCGCGCCAGCTCGACTTCGCCTGCGCCGCCGCTGCACTCAACTGCACCGCCAGCGGAGCCCGCGGCGGCATTGGCAATGTCGACTCCATTGAAAAACTCATGGCCACCACGCATCGCTATGCCGAAGCGTCCGCCGACTGACACCCTCTTCTTCAGTCTGCGCCGCAGAACCTCTAGCTGGCTTTCCCGCTCGCCTCTACCAGCACTTCCACCGCCGTCACGACTTTGTCGATCAATACAGCCTGTGGCTTCTCTGCTTCCTTCAGGGCCTGCAGGTTGCTTTGCGTCGCCGTTGCATCCGCCGCATGGTGATTCTGCAAATCGTCCAGCGCCTGCAATCCAATCCCGGCCGCCTGCGACAGGTTCTTTGAGAGCGGCGCCAGCTCGGCCATGATGTCCGACGCCGCCAGGCCCGGCTGCAGCCGCGCGTCATTGTCGCGCCACACCGTCAGCCATGCGCGCGCTAGTTGCCAATCTTCCGGAGTTGCCTTCCCATCCGCGATCCGCTTCGCCAGCTCACCGAACTCCCGCGCTGTCTCACTCTCCGGACCAACCGCATCCACCAGCCGATTCAGCGCGCTCGATGTGTCGTATTGCTTCAGGTCTTCGCGCTCGTATCCCTCCGGTGGTTGCACAACCGATGCCAGCACCGCCAGTGCATGCGGATTCGTCTTACCGCTCATCCGCTGCAACATCGGCTCCCGGTACGACTGGTGCGTCAGCCCGTAGAAATTCAGCTTGTCCGAAATCACCGCCATGCGCGCATACATCGACTCCACATCACGCACATCCTGCGGAGACCACAGCCGCTCCGCAATCGCCGCGGTCCGCGGCCAGATGCGGCTGTCAATAATCTCCGGCGCCGTGAATTCGCTCCACATCGTCGCTTCGCCGCCCAGCACCAGCGCCTTCTGCTCTGCCGTCAGCGTCGCCGCATCGCCACCCAATGGATCAGTCAGGTAGTGATACGACGCGGCCTGGTTCAAGTCGATGTAATACCCGTTCGACAGCAAAACGTGGTTCCCCTGTTTCGCCGCTGCCGCCAATCCCTCCGGTCCTCGCCACGATTGGATCACCACATCGCGCGGCGTATCCGGCTGAAGTACCTCGTCCCACCCTTCGGCGACCTTGTGGTGCTTCGCCACCAGCTTCTGCACCCGCCCGGTGAAATACGACTGCAGCGCCGCATCGTTCTTCATCCCGTGCGCCTTCATCCAGCCCTGAATGCGCTGGCTCGCATCCCACTGCTTTCCATTGCACTCGTCACCACCAATATGGAAATACGCATCCGGAAACAGCGCCGTCATCTCTCCAAGCAGCTTGTCTAAGAATTCGAAGGTCGATTCGCGCGTCGGATCCATCGCCGGATCGAAAACGCCCCAATGTGTCTGAGGTTGGAACGGTCCCGGCCCGCTCGCGAGATCTGGATAGCCCGCGAACCACGCCGTCGTATGGCAAGGCATGTCGAATTCCGGCACCACGCGAATGCCTCGATCCCGCGCGTACGCGAGCACTTCTTTCACCTGCTCTTGCGTGTAAAACTGGCCGTTCGATCCCCTCTCCTGCAGCAGCGGATATACCTTGCTCTCGATACGAAATCCCTGATCTTCCGACACATGCCAGTGAAAGACGTTCATCTTCACGGCTTCCATGCCGTCCAGGTTGCGCTCAATCACGTCCAGCGGTTGGAAGTGCCGTCCCGCGTCGATCATCAGCCCGCGCCAAACAAAGCGCGGCTCATCGTCGATCGTCACTGCCTGCGCTACAAATCCCTTCGGCGAAATAGTCACAAGCTGCAAAAACGTCTGCAGCCCATGCAAAATGCCCAGCGGATTCTTGGCCGTCAACTCCGCCCCCGTTGCAGTCACCTGCAGGTGGTACGACTCATCTTCACCGGACCTCTGGATCGCGTCGCTTGCTCCGTGGGTCTTCACTGTCAGTACAGCCGTCGTCGATGTCGCCCCGCCCTCCAGCCGCAGCCCGGTCTCCGCGGCCAGCCGTTCAATAAACCGTACCCGCGCCCGATCCAGCCGTGGCTCTGTGTATCCCTCCAGCTTTACCGTGAAGCCCGTATCGATCGTCAACTGCCCATCCCCCTTCGTCATATGCGCCGGCAGGGGCATCAACGAAGGAGCGTTTTCCGCATACGTTTTCGATGCAATTCCCAGAACCATCAGGAGGCAAAAAAGAGAGGGAACAAAAGTCCGCCAAAAATGAGTTGAAACGTTTTTCATCGGTAAATCTCCACTGCCACTATAACCGCCCGCCTTCCACCCCAACCGCCTTAAATCGAGAACGGGCAGAGCCCGGATTCGCACCTCCTTACTCCCATTTCCTGCCTGTCACCCATCGCAATCGCGCCGCCCCTGTTAACTGGCCAACTTTTCATTGCCCAAACCGCGACCCCGCAATTACTATTCCCGCTGAAAGCGTTTTCAAAGGAGATCCACCCATGCGTTTCCGTTCGTCCATTGCACTTACTGTCTTGGCCTTCATCCCAGCCGCGACTCTACTTCAAAGAACCGCTGCAGCGCAGGTAGCCCAGACTCCGCCCATGGGTTGGAATAGCTGGAATTACTTTGCCGAAAAAGTTACCGACAAAGACATCCGCGCCTCCGCCGACCAGATCGTCTCCAGCGGCATGCGCGATGCCGGCTACATCTACGTCAACATCGACGACACATGGGAAGGCGAGCGCGATGCCAACGGCGTTCTCCACACCAACTCCAAATTCCCTGACATGAAAGCCCTCGCCGACTACGTCCACTCCAAGGGCCTCAAAATCGGCATCTACTCCGGGCCCGGTCCCAAAACCTGCGCCGGCTTCGCGGGCTCTCTTGGTCACGAAGAACAGGATGCCCAGCTCTACGCCTCCTGGGGCATTGACTACCTCAAGTACGACCTCTGCAGCTTCATTCCTGAAGTCATGGAGAAGCAGGCGCCCAACGACCATGCTGAGCAAATGCGCATCATGGTGGCCGCCTACGACAAGATGGCCAAGGCCCTCAAAGCGACCGGCCGCCCCATCGTCTTTTCGCTCTGCCAATACGGTTGGGATTCACCCTGGGAATGGGCCCCCGCGCTCGGCGGCAACCTCTGGCGCTCCACCGGTGACATTTCGCCCGATTGGGATCGCATCTACACCATCCTCGAACAGCAGGACGGCCTAGCGAAGTATGCCGGCCCCGGTCACTGGAACGATCCCGACATGCTTGAAGTCGGCAACGGCAAACTCAGCCTTGCTGAGAACCGCGCCCATTTCTCCATGTGGGCCATGGTCGCCTCGCCCCTGCTCGCCGGCAACGACCTGCCCAACATGAAGCCCGAGATCAAGGAAATCCTCACCAACCGCGACGTCATCGCCATCGACCAGGATAAGCTCGGCAAGCAGGGCTATCGCGCCTACGCCGACGGAGAAGATGAAGTTTGGATTCGTCACCTCTCGGGCGGCGCCATGGCCATCGCCGTCCTCGCCGCAGGCGACAACCGCTACTCCACGCATCCCTTCCATCTCGATCTAGCCAAGCTCGGCCTCCATGGACCGCAGCAGGCCAAAAATCTATGGACCGGAAAAGAAACGACCCTCACCCACGACATGCCCATCGAAATTGACAGTCACGACGTCCTGCTCTTCCGCGTCGCCAACCCGAAATAAGCTTGCTGATACTCGGCGCCAGAAACTGCGTGCCCCATCCTAACCGCGCATATTCCGATTCGGATGGGGCACTTTCGTTGTGATCATTCGCAGGTCCCTAATTCCTGGCTCCCGCCCTCCCCAGACACACGGCAAACCACCCACGCGCATCCGTCCACGTAGCCTCGGGCATGAAACCCGCCTGCGCCAGCATCATTTCCGCTTGCCCCGGCCGGTACTTGTAACTGTTCTCCGTGTGAATGCGCTCACCCGCGCCAAATTCGACGCGCATCTCCATCCCATCGAACCGCACCGACTGCGCCTTGCAGCTCTCCAGGTGCATCTCCACGCGCGAGCCTGTTTCGTTCCACACTGCCCGATGCACAAAGGCGTTCGAATCAAAATCAGCGCCCAGCTCGCGATTCAGCCGCAACAGCATATTGCGATTGAACGCAGCCGTCACCCCGGCCGCATCGTTATAAGCAGGCAAAAGAACGGAATTTTCCTTCACCAGGTCGACACCCAGCAGCAACGCGTCTCCGGGCTGCAGTGCGCGCCTTACCCTCTTCAGCAAGAGCGCTGCTTCCTGCGGTTCGAAGTTTCCAATGCTCGATCCGATATACAACACCAGCCGTCGCTCATTCGCTGCCGCGGGGTCCAGTGCAAAAGACTCCGTGTAGTCCATCACCTGTGGCTCAACGCGCACCCTCGGAATCTCGCGTTCAATGCGCTCCTGCGCAGCTTCCAGTGCGCTCCCCGAAACATCAATCGGTTCGTAAATAACAGGACCCTGCCGCCGGCATGCCGCCGTCAACAGCAGCCGTGTCTTGTCCGCCGATCCCGCGCCGAGTTCCGCAATGCGCAGGCGGTCGCCCGCCGCTGCGCGCGCAATTATCGCTCCCGCATCGGCTTCCAAAATGGATCGTTCCGTCCGCGTCAGGTAGTACTCGGGCAGCCGCGTAATGGCGTCGAAAAGTTGCGATCCCGCCTCGTCGTAAAAAAGCCAGGGCGGCAGACGTTTGGGTTGTTGTGCAAGTCCCTCCCGCGCCGCTGTCGCGACTCGTTCAAGGATGCGTGGACCGGCATAGGGAACGACTGCGGAAATCGCCATGTTCAAATTTGGATGCTGGACTTTGGATGAGGGTTACGTTTCATTTCGCGAGGCGGATTCCCGAAAACTGCCACCGCGTTTCGGGTGAGAAGAAGTTCCGGTAACTGGCCCGGATGTGCGCCTTTGGGGTCACGCACGATCCGCCGCGCAATACCATCTGCCCGCTCATAAACTTACCGTTATATTCGCCGAGCGACCCTGGTAGCGCCTGGAACCCTGGATACCCCAGATAAGCACTCCCCGTCCACTCCCAACAATCCCCAAAGCACTGCCCAACGCCCGCACCGTCGCCTTCAGCGGATACAGCTTCCGGTTCCAGCTTCCCACTTTCGAGCAGATTGCCTTCCACCGGTCCGCTCGCGGCCGCGGATTCCCATTCAAACTCCGTAGCCAGCCTCAACCCCGTCCAGCGCGCATAGGCATCCGCCTCAAAAAAACTTACATGGCTCACCGGAGAGCCGGCGCGTTGTTCCAGCGATTCCTCGCCGCGCAACGTAAATATCGACCAGGTCTCGTCCACTTTCGTCCAATAAAGTGGCGCCCGCCAGCCATTTTGTTGCAGCGCATCCCATCCCGCAGAAAGCCACAACTCCGGGCGCCGGTAACCATCGTCCCTCATGAAATCTGCAAATTCGCCGCACGTCACCAACCGGGTCGCCAATTCATAAGGCTCCAGCCAAACGCGATGTCGGGGCAACTCGTTGTCGAAACAGAAGTCTTCTCCCGCGTGCCCGGCTTCGCGCAACCCACCTTTAAATTCGACAAATTTCATCGGCCTGAGAGCAACGGCACCGAGTTTCTTATCCCTGTCCCCTGATCCCTGTTCCTTGTAAGTGGGCCGCAGCGGATTCGTAAAAAACGCGTTCAGAATATCGGTCAGCAACAACTCCTGGTGCTGCTCTTCATGGTGAATTCCTAAGGCAATCCGCTGCACTGCTTCCTGCGGCGCTCCCCGTTCCAGTAGTCGCTCAATGCCTTCGTCCACATGCTGCCGGAAACGCAAAATCTCGTCGATGCCCGGCCGTGAAAACGACGACCGCAACCTCTTCTCCGGAAATGCCGTTTCTGGCTTTCCACCCCCAGTGCTGGCTCCGTCTACCTCAAAGCTTTGGTAATAGCTGTTGAAGAGCCACGCGAAATCCTCGTTAAAAACCCGGTAGCCGCCCAGAAACTCCCGAAGGATGAACGACTCAAAGAACCACGCCGTATGCGCCAGGTGCCATTTCGCAGGCGACGCCTCGGGACACGATTGCACCATCATGTCTTCGGGAGTCAGCGGTTTCACAAGCTCCAGCGTCCGCTGGCGCGCTCTCCTGAAACGGTCCGCCAAGTCCAACGCAGCTGTTGAAAAAGTGATTGTGCTCAATGTGTTCCCCTCGCCTATGGGATGAGTCTAGCCCACAGACTGGATGCCGATTCTTTGTAATTCTTGCTCGAATTCTGAAAGTTGCGTGAGTGAATCCGTTTCTACCGTGCAATACCCGGGTACAGGCGGGTTTTGCCGCCTTGCCGGGAATGGGTACCGTTTTACAAATCTTTCGCATCCTGGCTGGCGAACAGCCCACAAAAAGTGGTCTAATTCCGTCGGACGAATCTTCCCCGTCTTCTGTCCCGCTTCCTTCGGAAAGGAGGCAGCATGTTCAGTTCGAACTCATGTTGCGCACTCGCAGTCGCTCTCTTTCTTCCTTCCTCGCTCTCCTTCTTTGCTCAAAATCCCTCCACCTCTCCGCAACCCTCCGCTCCAATAGGAGCAGTTGTGCAGGACGCCGTCGCACAGCAGCCGCCGCCCACTCCTGAATCGCTGGGCGACTCCCTCATGGCGCACAGACGGTACCAGGCCGCCATTGAGGCCTACAAGCAGGTCAAGCCATCCTCCGCTCCCGTCTGGAACAAGATGGGCATCGCCTACCAGATGATGTTCAATGGCACCGATGCAGTTCGCTGTTATCAGGCATCCCTCCGACTCGATCCCAAGAACTCCAACGTCCTCAATAATCTTGGTACCATCTTCGACTCCCAGAAAGACTACGGCTCTGCCGTCAGAATGTACCGGAAAGCACTCAAGATCGATCCCAAATCTCCTCTCATTCTTAAAAACATGGGCACAGATCTTCTTGCCCAGCACAAATTCGAGAGGGGGTGGGAATATTACAAGCAGGCCCTGGCCATCGATCCTGAAATCTTCGATCGGAATGCCGGCCCGCGCGTCGAAAATCCAGCGTCCATCGAGCAGCGGGGCGCCATGAACTACTACATGGCCAAGGGTTGCGTCCGCGCCGGGGATACGGATCGCGCCATCGAATACCTCCGCATGGCTCTCACCGAAGGCTTTACCAACCCCAAGAAGCTTGCCTCCGACGGCGAATTCGCCGGCCTTCACGGCATTCCGGCCTTCGACCGGCTCCTTGCCGAGACCGAAAAACAATAGGTATGCCCGCTTCATCGGGCATCCTGCCGTCCCCGCAAGCCTTCCATGCGTCTATGCAAGAGTAGGGAAGCGGTTTCCCTCCAAACGACCCATGAGACATCGAACCATCTTCTCGCTGCTTCTGTTCTGCGCATTCACGGCTGCTGCTCCCGCCCAGGACGCGCCCAATGCCACTCCGAACGGTCAGCCAGGCACTCAGCGTGGTGGTAGAGGATTCGGCATGATGGGCGGCGGTCGAGGCACCGTAGGCACCGTCACCGCCGTTGCCCCCGACCACTTCACCATCCGCACCGAACTCGGCGAAACCTACACCATCCATTTCAGTGTCAACACCCGCATCATGAAGCAGCCGCCCGGTGCACCGCATCGCGGTCAACGCTCCGCCGAGGGTGAAGGCGAACGCACCCCGCCGCAGCCCATTAAAGCCACTGACATCAAGGTGGGAGACGCCATCGCTTCTGGCGGAGAGGTCGACGCCAATGCCAAATCCGTTGGTGCCGTCATGATCATGCTCATCGATCCCGAACGCGCCAAAGAAATGCGCGAGATGGAAGCCAACTATGGCAAGACCTGGCTGATGGGCCGCGTCACTTCCATCAATGAAGTCAAAGTCACCTTACAGGGCGGACCCAAAAACGAAACCCAGGTCTTCGTTGCCGACGAAAATACAACCTTCCGCAGGCGCCGCGATCCCATCACCCTCGCAGACATTCAGGTGGGCGACATGGTCCGCGTCGAAGGCGCAGTCAAAGCCGGCGCTTTTCTTGCCACCAATGTCGCCGACATGGGCACGCCGCCAGCACCGGGCAAGGTCGGCAATGCTGCGGACGGCAACGTCGTCGTCGCCCCGCAATAACACGGCGGCCTAAACTCCCCGCATCCCGTTCCTTGTTCCACGTTCCCTGCCTTTTCACCCGCCCATGAACATTCCGCCATTCACATCCAGCACATGACCGGTAATATAGGCCGCCGCATCCGACGCCAGGAACGCCACGCACTGCGCAATCTCCATGTCCGTTCCCGCGCGTCCCAGCGGAATCTGTGCAATCATTGCGGTCCGCAGCTTCTCATCCAACACCGCCGTCATCGGCGTCTCAATATACCCCGGCGCCACTGCATTCACGGTGATCCCGCGCGACGCCACCTCTCGCGCCAGTGACCGCGTCATCCCAATCATCCCGGCCTTCGACGCCGCGTAATTCACTTGGCCTTCCTGGCCCGTGCGCCCCACCACGCTCGTGATGTTGATGATCCTGCCCCACCGATTCTTCATCATCGGCCGGAGCAGCGCCTGCGTCAGCAGAAATGCCCCCGTCAGGTTCGTTTCAATCACATCCTCCCAATCGGAGCGCTTCATCCGCATCATCAGGTCATCGCGCGTAATGCCCGCATTGTTCACCAGGATCTCGACTTTGCCGAATTTCTCCACCACCGCCTTCGCGCCAGTCTTGATCGATTCCTCGCTGGCCACGTCCAGCGCGAATGCAAGCCCCGCGCCACCCGCAGCCGCAATTTCTCCGGCCACATCGGCCAATTTCGCTTCATTCCGCGCCCCCAGCGCCACGGTCGCGCCCGCCCTTGCCAACTCCAGCGCGCACGCGCGCCCAATCCCCTGCGATGCTCCCGTTACAAGCGCAACTTTTCCATGCAGATCCGCCATCGGTCCTCGACCCTCCGCTGCCGCCCGCCGTTCAGGGACACAGCCTTCCGAAGGCCATTATAGGGACCATCGCTCCGCACTTCGATTGTGCTTTGAAAGGAAAAACGCCACGGCGCTTATGCCGAAGGCAGCGCTTGCGCCGGCACTCTTTGGCGCCGCGCGGCAGGCGAGGCAATCACTTCCGCCGGCCACACATACACCGCCAGCCGTCGTGCATAGTGCAACACCGGCTCTTCGTCCGGCAACTCCACGCCGATCGCCCGCGCCAAATCGTTCTCTTCAATCTGCGCTGCGGCTTTTTCGAGCGGCCATGGAATATGGTGCACATTCGCGCGCACCAGCTGTCCAGCGCCATTCTGCGAAAATAAACAGTAGCGCTCGGTCAAAAAATATTCGAGCGATCCCGGATTGCTCTCCGCCAGTTTCTTTGTCGGTCCCAGCCCGCGATAGGTCGCTTTGAAATTTACGGGACGTCCCGCAAGCCGTCTTCTGCTGGTGTAGAAAAACTCCCTCTCGCCACGCTGTTCAATCTTCATCTGAGCCCAGTAGTAGGGAAGGTGGTACACCGCGCGCGCCACCAGCACCGCCGCCAGGTTCCCCGCATCGAGAGAGAAAAAATAAACGCCCGGCGTCCCTGTCCGATGATCCCGGACATACGTCCTCAAATTCAACTCAGGAAATGTATTGGCTCCCGGAATCAGGGGAACACTGCGAAACCTGATCCGGTCCATCCAGAACGGAACCACGCCCAGCCACGCCGAACCTTCGAAGGTGTCGATTTGCACCCCTTCGGGCAGAAGCGGCGCCAGTTGTGCCGACTGCACTCGCCAATGCGCAAAGAGTAGGTCGTTCCATCGCTGCGACATCGCCCAACGACCAGGGGGAATCGGTCGGGGCCGCTGCGATGTTCGCAATTTAAACTCCCGCATGCACCCGTCTCCCGTTTCTCTTCATGAGACGCGCTGCCCGGAGCAACGGATGCACAACCGCGCCCGTTCTGCAGCGGTTCAGGAATTGCTCTACCGCCGGAGCTGAACTTCCCCTGACTGCTCGATGTCGTCACAAAAGCAGCCATGCACGATGCCGGAAAATCCTCTGAATTCCGGAACCGCCTTCATGCCGTATTCTGGTCGCGAGCCCACCAGCATGTCCAGTGAATCTTTACCGCAAGCCTCCGCCCGTAACCAGACCGATGTTTTCGCCGTCCATGGCGCCGATCCCGAAGTCCTGGCCTATGCCATGGCCAAGTACTCCCGATCGTCTCTCTCCATGCGCGAGTCGCTCACTGAAATCAGTGGCCAGCGCGCCGAGCAATTCCTCAACACCTTTTATTTCCAATACGGTCACCGCTCCATCGCCGACCTGGCCCACATTGCATTTGCTGTCGAGCGCCTGAGCCTCCTGGCCGCCATCGTCCTCGTCGACGAGCAGCGCTGGGACGGCCAGGAGCGTTCCACCCGTTACCAGAACTTCCAGAAATCCGGCTTCTACCTCCCCGACTTCGGCTCCGACACCAGTTCCACCGAGCTCTACACCAAAACCGTCCGCGATCTCTTCGACACCTATCAAACCACCACGACGGCCGTCCTCGATGCCCTCCGCCAGCGCGTTGCCCCCCCCGAGGCCATGAAGCCAGAGGCCTACGACCGCACCCTCAAAGCTCGCGCCTTCGATTTCGCGCGCTACCTGCTGCCTCTTGCCACAAATACCTCGCTCGGCCAGATCGTCAACGCCCGTACCCTCGAGCTCCAGGTCTCGCGTCTGCTCTCTCATCCCATCGCAGAAATTCGCCACCTCGGTCAGAAACTCCGCGATGCCGCCGCGGGCCCCGCCTGGAATGTCAACACCGCCGCCGGCGCCGCCTTCATCGAAAAGCTCACCGACCCCGCACTCGCCGCCGAAGCCGCCAATCTTCTCACCCGCGAAGTTCGCACGGCCCCCACCCTCGTTAAATACTCCGAACCCAACGCCTACCTCATCCAATCCCGCATTGAACTGGAGCAGGCCGCCTCTCAGATTCTGCCACCGCTTGCTCCCAAAACGCCGTCTCACGCCGTGGTCGATCTCGTCGAGCGCACTGAGACCCTCGAAATCGAACTGGCGGCAACGCTGCTCTACTGGGCCAGTCATCATCCTTACCGCCAGGTCCGCGACATCGTCGCTTCACTCTCTGAAGCCCGCGTCAACGAGATCATCGAGACCGGCTTGCGCCATCGCGGCCGGCACGACGAAGCCCTTCGCGCTTTCCATGCCGGTGCTGCTCTTCGGTTCGACATCCTCATGGACATCGGCGGCTTCCGCGATATGCACCGCCACCGCCGCGTCACGCAAATCCTGCAGGGCTTCACCGCAATCCACGGCTACGATACGCCCACGGTTGGCGATCTCGGACCCGATGTGGATCTGCTCGCCGAGTCAGGGGCACTCGCCGGCTATCAATCCGCGATTGAGGCCGCCCACGCCGCCGGCAGTCAGATTGCTTCAGGCTCCGCACCAGAAGCACCTCTCTCGGCTCTGTACTTACTTCCGCTGGCCACGCGCGTTCGCTGCCTCTTCAAAATGGACTTCGCCGAGGCGCAATACATCAGCGAACTCCGCTCCGCGCCAGCCGGCCACTTTAGCTATCGCCGCGTCGCATGGGAGATGTACGTCGCCCTCCAGCATCAGCATCCCGCCCTCGCCAAACACATCCGCGTGACCGACTTTACGCAGCCCATCGACTTGCTTCAGCGCTGAGCAAACTACTTCAGCAGAACTGAACGCAATTCCCGATCCCTTCGAGAATGCTCTGAGCGAAAAGAAACAGATCTGCTGTCGCCTCTTCTGCTGCGCTATGGACCGCGAACAAGGAATTCTGCTCCAGGTATCTACGCACTAAATAATTCATGCCGCTTGACCCGATGGTTTGTCCGAAAGAGATCTTGCAAGCGGATATCCTCGACAAGCGCGATCCTTGCCTCTCGGTCCCGGCAAGAGCTGGGCCTCCAAGTACAAGGGTCCAGCACGCGCCTATTCTTCTTTCTTCTCTTTCGCCTTCGCTGCCTTTGGGCTCCGGCGTCGAAATCCCTTTGCCGCACGACTCACTACGGCCGTGGGAACTTCGTCCATCGAGATAACTTCGACCTTGATTGTTTGCTCTTGCCGATCCGCCGCGAACTTATTGAGCCGACTCGGATCGCGCCGACCCTTGATAGGCCTCTTCATCAAATCTTGGATGCGGTGCAACGCTGCTCGAGAAAAACGAAAGGAATAAATCGGGTCGATGCCAATTGCTTCCATCGTGTTGTCTAAAAATGGTCGATCGATTTCATGGTTTGTAAGTCTTCGTAAATGGGTTGGTAACTTAAGTAGATAACCATCCATAACTCAAGCGCATCACCGTGAACAGTGGTCTTTGAACCCGGATGGCCCCGATTTACATACCGTCCGGCCATCTGCTGCACATCTCAACACTGATCCCGACAGAATTTTGATGCTGGCACTCATCTCGAGCAAAAATTCGAACATTGCACAAACGAAACTTAGATTCTGCGCCGACTCCGTGAGTTCGAGAAACCGTGGCACTCGCGAACAAGAATGCGTTGGGCTCCGCAAATCGGAAAGCTGCACTCCAGGGAGCAACTCCGCAGCTCAGAACTGCCCACACTGATCCTTGGATCGATTGCGGTTCGGGGCAGAATGCCTCACCTTGCAGCCTGAACTTCAGGTGGTCCTTAATGCTCTGCCACGGCCTTCAAGTTGCGCAAACCATCTTCGAGATGTTTCCCCATCAAGCCATCCACGCCGACAAACACTTCCATCACTTTCATCATGTAGAGGTTTGTTCCGTCCGCCGTCCACGTCAACTGCGTTCCACCAGCCACGGGCAGCATCGCGAATCCATGCGCATTTTGCACTTTGAAGGGCCGGCTCCAATCAACAGTCACCTGCACCGTAGAGGGAGCGGCCGCTACAGTGATCGTCATGCGTCCCGCACCCGCGCTTCCCTTGCTTGTCCAGTCTGAGACTGCGCCTGCGCCGTTCGCCGATCCGCTATAGCTGCGGTGCATCGTCGCGTCTTCGCGATCTTGCGGTGCCCAGCGCGGCCAATTCCGAAAATCTCCAATCATTGCAAACACCTTCTCCGGTGGTGCTTCAATGAAAATGGACTTTTCAATGTGAAACCTGGCAGGTTTGGTCGCAGCAAAGATCAACACCGCCGCAACAAGAATCACCACGCCCAGCAATATCTTCGGGAACATGCATCCTCCCACTTTGGGACGCCCGCTTCGATGCAAGGTTCCTTGTCAAGCCCCGGCCCCCGAAGAATCTGCATCCCTCTCATTTCAAACGCCCGATTTTTCCGTCCAGCTTGCATCCTAATTCGCAGAAAAGTCCACAATAGAAATAGACCGGAATTTCATCTGCGAAGCGCGGAGGTTCGTGCGGCCGGCTCTTCCTGGACGAAGTCCCCGGAAACAGGTCTTCATCGCTGGACCGAGAAATCGAAAGATTCGTCCCTCGGACTCGACGAGACGATGCCTTGCGAACGCGGGCTTGTGATTTAGTGCGGTTGCTGTTGGTTTTCGCAGCATCGGGGCTCTCCTAAACCCTTTGCCGAGACGACTCTGCGGCTAACTCATTTGCTGAGATGACTTTGCGGCGAGACTTGCCCTCTAAGTTGATGGAAATAAATATCTTCTAGCCAGAGTCGGGTGGGGGTACCCCAACTGTGATGGTGATTTGTCTCACGTAGCCCGTGAGGCGCGACCGTCGGGACGACCACCTCCTCAGCCGGCCTTCACTGCCGTAGCCTTGTCTTTCACATAGGTCACGGTCCAGGTCCTGCCATCCTGGTCGTAGGTCACAGTTCGGTTCCCCTCACTGTCGCCATCCGGATGCATCTTCTGTCCGACCGAGAGCCGCGTCTCCAGCTCGCTCATGCCGGGCTTCACCTGGTGCGCGTCAATGGCCGCCCACACATCCTTCGGCCAGTGGTTGTAAATCGTGTGCGGGTCATCGTAATAAAGCAGCAGGTCGCAGAAATATTGCTCCTCGCTGCCTTCAATCGCTCCAATTGGCATTGCGAACTGGTCCGTACCGCCGGGTAGCGTGAACACGGCCAATGCTTGCCGGGTGCCGTGGCTCATGCTGTCGTCCACGCTCTCCGGAACAGCCGACTTGATGATTTTCTTGATCTCCAGCCGCTGCATCGCGGGCAGCAAACCAACGCGGCTCTTGAAATCGACCTTGCCGGCGCGATAAGGAAAGTAGGGAATGGTGTAGCCGTTTTTCATCCACACGCTCGTGCCTTCCAGCCGCTGCGTGTCTTCAAAGTGCTGCGGAAAATAGGCCCGCACCACCGCCAGATCATCCGAAGTCAGCGAGGCATTTTCATCCGTCTGCCCCACAACCCCCGGATTTTGCCGGTGTTTGAAAACTGCAAAAAGGTAAATGCCGCCGATGAGCAATGTAATCAGCGTGGGAATGGCAACAATCTTCCAGGCCTTCACGGCTCCTCCAGGTTTAGATTTCTGACCATTGGCGTTAGCTTCCGGCAGTCGCCCGTTTCGCATCCGCGCCCTGCGGCCGCAGGGACTCGGCCGTCAGTGCATCGGCGTGCCTCAGCCCCGGGAACAGCACCGACCACAATCCTGCAATCGCCAGCGAACCAATGCCTCCATAGACTGTGGCCCGCACCGCGCCCCACCACTGCGCAGTCAGGCCGCTTTCAAACTCGCCCAGTTCGTTGGATGCGCCGATGAACAACGAGTTGACCGCGCTCACCCGCCCACGCATCTCCGGCGGCGTCGCCAACTGCAGCAACGACCCGCGGATAATCACGCTGATGGTGTCCGCTGCGCCGCTGATTGCCAGAGCCGCCAGACTCAGCCACAAACTGCGTGAGATCCCGAAGACGATCGTGGCCATCCCAAAGATTGCCACGCACACAAACAACCTTTTTCCGGCCTGCCGGCTGATCGGAAATCGCGCCATTACCAGCGACATGGTCAGCGCGCCGATCGCCGGTGCCGCTCTCAGCACGCCCAGGCCGCGTGGACCCGTATGTAGAATATCGCTTGCAAAAATCGGCATCAACGCAACCGCCCCACCCAGCAGCACGACAAAAAGGTCCAGCGAAAATGAACCCAGCAGCAGCGGAAGGCTCCATACGTATTTGAACCCGGCCAGCACCACTTGCAACGACGCGGCGCGATGCTCCATGCGCCCCAACCGCACGTTCAGGCTGCCCACCAGCACCAGGAAACACAGCAGCGTGCAGAGCGTGAAAATGTAGACAATGCCCGCGCCTTCCAGCCGCATGCCTGGCAAGAAGCGATCCAGCGGGAACGTGAAGAGCAATCCGCCCAGCGCAGGCCCGGTTACATTGGCAAACTGAAAGATCGCTCCGCCCCACGTCACGGCGTTGACAAAATGCTTCTCCGGGACCAGGTGTGGAATCAGCGCAGAACTCGCCGGCCCGGAAAACGCTCGGCCCGTGCCGATCAAGAACAGAACTAGGTAAATCGGCATGACGCGAGTCACCCCTGCGCGAGCCATCGCCACCAACGCAAAAGTGCAGAATATTTGCAGCGAGTAGCAGACGAGGATCACATGCCTTCGGTCAAAACGGTCCGCAACATGCCCGGCCGGCAACAGGAAAAGCAATCCAGGCAGGAACAGCGCCAAACCCGTGTAACCGAGGTCTAGTGCCCGATGAGTGATCGAATAGACTTGCCACGCGACTGCGACTGATTGCGCTTCAGCGCCCAGGATCACAGCAGCCCGCGCAAATTGGTACCGGGTAAAGTCCCGCGAAGCAAACGCCTCCAGGCCGCGCCGCACAGGTTTTCCGGGAGGGGAATCCATCTGCCTCTAGCCTACAGCGTCGCGCTTAGTGGGAGTGTCCGTGATGGCTGTGTTCGGCCGCGCTTGTCATCTCTTCCATGGGAACCACGCAGCCTTCGAGTTCGGCGCATTCGATGTGCTCAAACTGAACCGTCGTGTGGCTGATGTGGTGGTGATCATGCAGCACATGGTTCAACTTGACGAGGATACAGGCGCTTTCTGAAGGCGGAATGTCATCGATGGTTACATGGCAGGCCATTGCGCTGGATTGTGATCCAAGTGCCCACACATGCAGGTCATGGACATTGATCACTCCTTCCACCTTCTCCATATCCGCTCGAATCTGCGAGAGCGAGACGCCGCGCGGCGTGCCTTCCAGCAGAATGTTCAGCGTCTCGCGCACGATCCCAATGCTCGACCACAGGATCAGCGCTGCAATCAACAGCGAGAGCACCGGGTCGATCCAACTCTGGCCAGTCAGCAGGATGCCGAAGCCGCCTGCAATAACTGCTGCTGTCGAAAGCGTGTCACCGGCCATGTGCAGAAAGGCGCTGCGCATATTCACGTCGCGAGCGACGCCCCAAAGCAAAGCGGCGATCACGCCATTCATCACCACGCCCGCCGCCGCCACAATCATCATCAGCTTGGGCTGCACCGTGACAGGTGAGCTTAATCGATGGATGGCTTCAAACCCGATCCACAGTGAAATGAAAATGAGGGTCGCCGCATTCACAAACGCCGCCAGCACTCCTGCTCGTTGATAGCCAAATGTCTTGGAGTCGTTCGCAGGACGCGATTGGAAGTAGACGGCGACAAAGCTCAAAGCAAGGGCCAGGAAATCCGAGACATTGTGGCCGGATTCCGACAGGAGCGCCAGCGAATGGGCCCGCAATCCCGCCACGAACGTGACCACTACATACGCCAGCGTGGCCACCAGCGAGATCCGTAAGACGGTTTGTGTCCTTTTCGCGCCCGGACCTGCGGGCGCCGCGTGGACATGCATAGCTGAAGTGTACTTTGCCTCAGGTCGACCGCGCCAACCCGCGCTTCAGTGGCTCTAGTGGCTGAGCGAACTCGAGCTTTGCATTTTTGCGGTCTTGCCCGCCCCAAAGCTTGGGAATTCAGGCAGATTGGCGCGGAGGCCCGTCCAGCCTTCGGCAACCACAATGCTGTTCTGGGGATTGCCCTGGTGATAGCGCACTGTGCAAGGAAACCCCAGGCGAATCTCGGGCGGGTTCGCAATTTCGTTCAGAAGCGTGATGTCCTGTGAGCACTCATAGTCGACCCCGCCAATCCGGTAGTTGTAGACCAGCATGGTCAACTTGCGGCCGTCCTCCGCTTCCATTTCGCAGATGTCCAGCAGCATCCCGTCTACCAGCCGTCCCGTGTGCGCCAGGAGGGCGCGACGAGCGCGCTCAATCTCCTCTGCCGTCGGACGCCGCCTGCGCATCCACCAAACTGCGCCCGCGGTCGCGCAGGCGACAAGCGCAACACCGGCAGCGGCTTCCCAGGGATTTAACCTAAGAAAAGTCATGGGGGACAGGAATCGAAACGCGATTCTCAGCTCAAGGATACCGCAGGTCGACTGAGATTCGACCGGCCCCTGAAAGAATGAGAAAACTGAAGTGCACTGCACTCACTCGGATTCTCGAAAAGTTCAAACTATAGGTCTAAACTCCAGCAAAGGGAGACAGTCATGAAGGTCGGAGTGCTTGGATCCGGAGATGTTGCAAAAGTACTGGCCGCGGGGTTTCTGAAGCACGGACATGCCGTCACAATCGGCTCCCGCACGCCGGCAAAGCTGGCAGACTGGGCCAAACAGCATCACGCACTGTCGGTTTCCGATTTCGCCGGCGCTGCCGCTTCAGGCGAACTTCTGGTGTTGGCGGTGAAGGGAAATGCCGCCGCCGAGGTTCTGCGACTAGCCGAGTCCAAAAACCTTTCCGGAAAGACCGTGATGGATGCGTGTAACCCCATCGCAGATGCGCCGCCTGAGCATGGTGTACTTCGCTTCTTTACCACCCACACCGAGTCGCTGATGGAACAGCTCCAGAATCAGTTCCCCGACGCGCATTTCGTCAAGGCGTATAACTCCGTGGGCAATGCCTGCATGATCAATCCGCAATTCGCTGGCGGAATGCCAACCATGTTCATCTGCGGCAACAACGAGCAAGCCAAGCAGACCGTGGCGAAAATCAATGAACAGTTCGGCTGGGAGACAGCCGACTTGGGCACCGTCGAAGCCGCCCGCGCCATTGAACCGCTGTGCATGCTTTGGTGTATTTCAGGCTTCCTCCACAACGACTGGTTCCACGCGTTTAAGCTGCTCAAGAAATGACCGGCAACGCTTAGACGGTTCGTCGATCGGCTGCCTTGACCGCTGAAACCGCGCTTCCGTATGCTCGGGGCGGACGCGCGCGTCCTGTTTCGTGATTAGCGCGAAGGGAGCCCAATGATGAGCACGACCGTCCCAGCCCCCACAGTGGACATTGCCGCAAGACCGCTACTTGTTCGCCGCGCAGCCGTGCTGGGCGCAGGTACCATGGGTTCGCGGATTGCAGCCCACCTGGCCAACGCCGGGATTCCCGCGCTGCTGCTCGATATGGTTCCCGCGGGCGACGGCGATCGTAACCGGCTCGCCAACGCAGCGATTGCCGCACTGACAAAATCCAAACCAGCAGCCCTTTACCAGCCTTCATTTTCCTCGTTGATTACGCCAGGGAACTTCGATGATGATTTGCCAAAACTGACGCAATGCGATTGGGTTGTGGAGGCAATCGCCGAGAATCTCGACATCAAGCAGGCTCTCCTCGATCGCGTGCTTCCGTACTTGTCTCCGAACGCTGTGCTGACCACAAACACATCCGGGTTGCCCGTTAGCAAGATCGCCGCGGGACTGAGCGCGAAGCGCGGCCGCTTTTTCGGCGCGCATTTCTTCAATCCGCCCCGCTATATGCGGCTCCTTGAAATCATCGCCACGCCCCAAACCGACCTCGACGCTGTTGCTTCCTTTGCCGCGTTCGCTGATCGGATTCTCGGGAAACAAGTCGTCTTCGCCAACGACACGCCAAACTTCATCGCCAATCGCATCGGCGTCGCAGTCATGTTCACTGCCGCCACGCTGATGCTTGAACAAGGCCTCACCGTCGAAGAAGTTGACGCTCTGACAGGGTCTGCCATCGGCTGGCCCCGCACCGGGACCTTCCGTCTGGCAGACATGGTCGGCATCGACATCCTGGCGCATGTGGCTGCGAACTTTCCGCAGGGTGTTACGCCTGGCGGCTTCTCCGGAGTCCTGCAGGAGATTGTGAAGCGGGGCTGGCTCGGTGATAAGTCTGGACAGGGCTTCTACAAGAAAACGCGCGGCGCCGACGGGAAGGAAATTCGCACTGTACTTGACCTCCAAACACTGGATTATCGCGAATCGATCAAGCCCTCGCTTCCAGCCCTTGAGATGGCAAGAAATGCGCCTACCGTTCAGGAACGTCTCCGCATGTTGCTTGCCAACGATCCTGCAAAAGACAAGGCGGCAAAGTTTCTTTGGCCATTCCTGGCGGCTCTATGGACTTACGCTGCAGACCGCATCGGCGAAGTGGCTGAGGATGTTCCCTCAATCGATGAAGCGATGCGTGCCGGCTTTAACTGGGAACTGGGACCGTTTCAGATGTGGGATGCTGCAGGTGTGCGCGCCACCGTAAATCGGATGGAGTCGCAGCAGATTCCAGTCAGCCCTAAAGTGCGGCAGATGATCGACGCCGGCCAAGAAGCGCCAGAAGTTTCGTGGTATTCGACGGACGGACCGCAATGTTTCAGGCCCGCGACAGGTCATTGGGTGCCGATCCGGCCTCATCCGGGCCATGCGCGGATAGTCGACTATCGCCGCTCGCACGGTGTGATCCGCAGCAATGCCGGCGCCTCCCTCGTCGACCTGGGTGAAGGAATCGCCTGCGTAGAACTTCATTCCATGAAGAACGCAATCGGCGGAGACGTCGTCGCGATGACGTCTGCGGCCTTCCGCCCAGACTCCGACGCCGTGCGCGACTTCGCCGGTTTCGTCCTTAGCGGCGACCGCGATAACTTCAGCGTCGGCGCGAATCTGATGCAGCTCCTTCTCTCGGCCCAGGAAGGCGAATGGGAAGAAGTCGATGGCGCGATTCGTTCCTTCCAGCAGATGACGCAGGCCATTAAGTTCTGTCCGCGGCCGGTTGTGCTTGCGCCGTTCGGCCTCACCTTGGGCGGCGGCGCTGAAATGTGCCTTCATGCGGCACGCCGCCAGCCCTACGCCGAAACATATATCGGCTTGGTTGAGGCAGGGGTTGGGTTGATCCCTGGAGGTGGCGGCACAAAAGAAATGCTCTTGCGTGCTGTGGATGCGGCAACAGCGATGGTGGCGCGGGATCCACGGGGACAAGACGCGGGCTCGGCTCGCCTGGCTCAGTCGGCCGATATGATTGCGGCTCTGAAAAGAACACTCGAAACCATCGCAATGGCCAGAGTTTCCACGTCGGCCGCCGAGGCGCGAACAATGGGTCTGCTTGCTCCCTCTGACCGGACCACACTCAACCGCGAGCGCTTGCTACCGGATGCAAAAGCGGTTGCGCTGCAATTGGCCGCGGGAGGTTATGTCGCTCCTGTACCGCGCGCGAACATTCCCGCACCGGGCACCGCCGCGCTGGCGACGCTTCAAACCGGCATTTTCCTGATGGGTGAAGCAGGATATGCATCGGAACACGACCAAAAAGTTGCTCGGTGGGCCGCATACATTCTTTGCGGCGGTCGCGTATCGCCGGGCGTTTCCATGACCGAACAGTATCTTCTCGACCTGGAGCGTGAAGCGTTTCTCTCGCTGTGTGGCGAGCGCAAGACGCAAGAACGGATTGCGTTTACACTGAAGACAGGCAAGCCACTAAGAAACTAGGCGACGGATGAAAGGCGCAAGACAGATCGCGTTCGCTGCAGTTTTGTTCGCCTTTGCGAAATACGCCGCGGCGCAGGAGTTCCCGGCGTCTGATTATCTGACACCCCAACAAATGAATGAGTCGGGTCATGTCGTCGTAGGTAATCGCTCTCTTCCTTATTTGATTCGCCGGCTGCCACTGAACGCCTTTCCTCAGTTGCCGGATGTCGTTGCTGCCGAGCTCAGAAGGCGCAGTTGCCTGATCCCGCAAACCTACGAATCCCACCAGCCTGAGAACGTCGTGCGTGCAAGCCTCGAACGTCCGGGTTCTGTGGATTGGGCTGTGCTTTGCTCGGTCCAGGGAACAGTATCTCTACTTGTATTTTTTGGCAGCGCTCCGGAGAAGCCGGTCACATTGGTGGCTGTTCCGGAAACAGAACGATTGCAGGACCACGACCTGACCGGAACTCTTGGGTTCAACTGGGGCATCGATCCTGCCTCGCCGCAACGAGTCCACGACGCGCAAATTGGCTTAAGTCGACGCCCTCCGCCCCCTGATCACGACGCGCTGGCTGATTCGGTAGTCGATGCCCGCACGGTGTATCACTTTTATTCCAGGGGCAAATGGTCGCTTCTCGACATGCCTGTCGATTAGAGTGGAATCCGGCAACGGCCGAACTGATTGACTGAAGTGTCAAATTTTTCTCCAACGCATCCAATTCGAAGGAGCTTCCAAAATGCCTGAAGCCGTTCTCGTCAGTTCGGTACGGACCCCTGTCGGCCGCGCTCCGAAGGGCGCACTCTCGCTTACTCGTCCCGACGACCTTGCCGCAATTGCATTGAATGGAGCGTTGGAGCGGGTCCCGTCCCTCGAAAAATCGGAAGTGGAGGATGTGATTTTGGGTTGTTCTCAGCCCGAAGGTGAGCAGGGTTTCAACGTTGCCCGCATGACTGTTTTGCGTGCGGGTTTGCCCGTCCAGGTCTCCGGCGCGACGGTCAATCGCCTCTGCGCTTCTGGTCTTGAAGCCATTGCCCAGGCCGATATGCGTATCCGCAGCGGAGTCTGCCGCGTTGTCGTTGCAGGTGGCACGGAGTCGATGAGTCTGATTCCGATGGGTGGTTCCAAGCCAAGTCCCAACCCGTGGCTTGCGGAGAACTACCCGGCCTCGCTCTTGACCATGGGCCTGACAGCCGAACGCGTCGCGCGGCACTATAAGATTTCGCGCGAGGATCAGGATGCTTTTGCCCTAAGCAGCCATCAGAAAGCGGTCGAGGCGCAACAGGACGGCCGATTCACCGAAGAGTTGATTCCGGTCAACCTCACAAAATTTGTGCCTGGATCGAAAGCAGGAAAGCCGGTCGCGACGGATTCCATCTTTGCAGCGGACGAAGGGCCGCGCCGCGATACGTCATCCACGGCGCTTGCCGCACTTACGCCGGTGTTTCACTCGCAGGGTTCCGTCACTGCAGGCAACGCATCCCAAACCTCGGATGGAGCCGCTGCGTCGGTGCTAATGGACGCAGAACGGGCCAGGGAACTGGGCATTGAGCCAATCGCGCGTCTCGTAGCCTATGCGGTTTCGGGCTGCTTGCCCGAGGAAATGGGTGCGGGACCAATCTTCGCCGTTCCAAAGGCGCTGAAGAAAGCAGGGTTGACGCTCGACGATATTGGTCTCATCGAACTGAATGAAGCTTTCGCAGCTCAGGTGCTGGCGGTAATTCGTGAGTTGGGTATCGACCCCGATAAAGTCAATGTCAACGGTGGAGCGATTGCGCTCGGGCATCCGCTGGGGTGCACTGGAGCCAAACTCACTGCGACTTTGCTTCCGCAGATGAAACGCCGGAATGCGCGCTACGGAATGGTTACGATGTGCGTCGGGGGCGGTATGGGCGCGGCGGGCATCTTCGAGCGGCTGAATTGAAACCCGAGCAAGCATTGAGCAGCAAAAGGCCGGGACACGTCCCGGCCTCTCTTATTCAATCCTGTTCCTTCATGCGCGAGCAGCGCGGCGCTATGCCTTGGCGGTCGCCAGGGCCTTCAGTCGGGCATTGAGCCGACTCTTGTAGCGCGAGACGGTGTTTGCGTGTAAGACACCCTTTTGTACGCTCTTGTCCAGCGCCGAAACAGTGGCGCGGTACTGCGTTTGGGCGGCCTTTAAATCACCCTTTGCCAGCGCCTCGCGCAGGGTGCGGAGGCTGCTACGCACACGGGTGCGGTTAGAACGGTTAACCTCTGTGCGGGTTTCGGTCTGGCGGACGCGCTTCAGCGCGGATACATGATTTGCCATTGAAATTCCTTAGCTTAAGCCCTGTTGTCAGGGGAGAAATGATGCGGTGCAGAATGCAACTTCGAGCCGCATCCCTCGCAATTTCTTAGTCTACGGGAAATCGCCCCCCGGGTCAACGATGGGAAAAGCGGCTTCTGGTACCTGGAATCCGTGCGAATGCGCTTAGATTCAGGTCGGACAGACTTCTGATGGATTTTCAATCTTGGTGGGCTGCAAGGCACTTTCCATTTTCCGCCCCGCGTACACCATAAGTCACTATTTCAGGGAATCTTTACGCCGGTGGGATTGACGGCGAAAGGGACCGGCGCTACTCTCTTCCCCAGATACCGCATTTGGGCGCCTTCGCCAATACGTTTCGCAACCCGGCCATCCATGGTCAGGCATGCGCGATTGTGCCCTACACTTCAAAACTCCGCCAACCAGTTCGCTTCTTCGACCATCGCTTTGCTGCAAATGCGAATCCAATACCCATAGACTGTCTGCCGAAAATGCAGACCCTGGAGGCACTCTGAACGCTGATCTGGAGATCACACCGAATCTTGAGCCCCTGTTCGGGACCCGCGATGAAAACCTCAGGTTGATGGAGGACTCGTTAGGCGTCAAGATCGATCTGCGATCCGACGCTGTGCATGTGGAGGGGCCCGAAGAGGCGGTAACTCGGGTAAAACGTATCTTTCAGGATTTTGAAGCACTCCGGCGGCAAGGCATTCATCCACATAACGGCGAATTGAACGGCATGTTGAAACTCGTTGTTGCTGACCCGCCAACGACGCTTCGCTTTCTTGCCGATTCTGGCAAACAACGGTCAACCGGGGTAAAGCGGACCGTTCAGCCACGCTCGGTCAATCAGAGAAAATATGTCGAGGCCATCGAGCAGAATGACATGGTATTCGGTGTGGGTCCGGCCGGTACGGGCAAGACCTACCTCGCGGTCGCCATGGCGGTTTCGGCGATGAACGCGAAAAAGGTGAGCCGAATTGTCCTGGTGCGGCCTGCGGTCGAAGCTGGCGAGAAACTCGGATTTCTTCCTGGCAGCTTGCAGGAAAAGGTCGATCCTTATCTTCGTCCGCTCTATGACGCACTTTACGAGCTTCTCGAACCGGAAAAAGTCGACAAAATGCTCGAGAAAAATGTAATCGAAGTGGCACCGCTCGCATTCATGCGCGGTCGCACACTCAACGATGCCTTCATCATCATGGACGAGGCGCAGAATACGACTATCGAGCAGATGAAAATGTTTCTGACTCGCATGGGCAACAACTCCAAGGCTGTCATTACCGGCGACATCACCCAGATTGATTTACCAAACCCTCGCAAATCAGGGCTGGTCGACGCGATCAATGTTCTGGATGGAGTAGAAGGAGTACAGTTCTGCCATTTTGAAGACGGTGATGTGGTTCGCCACGCACTTGTACAGCGAATCGTCCGTGCCTACGAGAGTGCTAAGCCCCAACAGCAGGAACTACCCCTTTCGATGAGTGAAAACATCAATGGGGAGCCGTCAACGAAACCGACGCATCCGGCAAAACCACAATAAACGCTCCACTCGCGTAAGATTGGGTTGAGACGAGCCAGTGTTCGCCGCAGAGGCCGCGGCAACGCCTGACGCACGATGATTCTCCTTGACCCAGACCTGGATCCTGCCCCCGTCCGAAGCTTAATTGCGGAGGGGCGGAAACACGTGACTAGGCATTCTGGAAAAATCCCATCAAAAGCGGTACTTGCGCGCTTTTTGGTGAGAGCAAGGGCGGCCGTTCGATTGGCTGGAAATGTGAGCGTATTGCTCACTACCGACATCGCGATTCGCCGCTTGAACCGGCGGTTCCGGGGTAAGAATAAGACAACAGATGTGCTTTCGTTTCCGACAGATACGCTGATTCGAAGCCGTGAGAAATTGGCCGGAGACCTGGCCGTCAGTGTACCCGCTGCCCAAAGGCAGGCTGATGAATATGGACACACTTTGGATACAGAGATCAAAGTATTGATTCTCCATGGGCTTTTGCATCTGGCAGGTTATGACCACGAGCGCGACCATGGACAAATGGCGCGGCGGGAGCGCGTACTTCGGGCGAGACTTCGCCTTCCTCAAGGCCTGATCGAACGAGCGGGAGAGCGGTCATGACACCGCTCACGATTTTCGTTCTGATGCTGGCGGCGGCCGTCGTCACCCTTGCTTCGTACATGACACGCATCTACTCTGAGTTTGGCAAAATCCTCTCGCGAGAAGAACAAGACAATATCGACGCTTGGGAAGAAATGGTCGAGGACCAGCTTGGCCTTAGCAGGGAGCATGCGACGATTTCTGCTGCAGTGCTGCAGCAATTGGCGCTTGGCGCCATCGCGCTCGAATTCGGCGCAGTGTTGTTCGATCGCGCCCCCCATATAGGAGGACCGTCGTATGCCGAAATCGCTCAAGCGGTACTCGGCGTTGTCCTCGTAGTGGTCTTTTGCACTCAAGTGGTGCCTTCACTGCTCTTCAACTACACGCGAGGACGCTGGGCGGCCCGCCTGATATGGCCTGTCCGAATTCTACTGTGGAGCATTACGCCCATCACGGTGTTCGTGCGGTTCTTTTACTCCGTCGCCTCGCTTGCGGAGACTCCAGCAAGCCCGGAGCAGGAAGCGGCCGGCAATGTGGAAGCGCTCCTAGAGGCGGGTGAAGAAGAAGGGATTCTCGAAGAAACCGATCGTGATCTCGTGCGCTCCGCCGTGGAGTTTGGTGACACACTTGTGCGCGAAGTGATGACACCGCGCCCCAAAGTCTTTGCAGTCCAGGAATCGACAACGCTCGAGGCGTTTCTGGAGTTGCTCCGCGAACACAACTTTTCGCGCGTGCCTGTTTATTCTGACACGCTCGACAACATCACTGGTATCGCCTTTTCGCACGATTTGCTGCAGATCACGGACGACGATGCACGCGAGCGCACGGTGGGCGCAATTGAGCGGCCTGCTGTTTTTGTCCCCGAGACCAAGCGCGGCTACGAATTGCTTCGCGAAATGCAACGCGAAAAGCAGCACATGCGCATCGTGATTGATGAATACGGCGGCGTCGCAGGTCTCGTCACTATCGAAGATTTGGTTGAACAAATTGTTGGGGACATTCGCGACGAGCACGAATCCGACGCTCCCATTGAAGAGCCTCAGCGCGAATCCGGCGGCTCCTGGCTCGTGCCGGGCAGTTTTCCGGTAGGCCAACTAGTCGACCTATTCGGCGAGCCTGTTGAACTGGACGAGCACTACGAGGCGACAACGCTAGGGGGGCTTGTGAGCGAAATCGAAGGGCGCATTCCGCTCCGAGGAGAAGTAGTAATCGTCGATCATGCAGGTTTGCGGATCGAAGTCGTCGCGTCAACCGACCGGCGCGTAGATCGGCTGCGGGTATCCCCGCCGAAACTCGAAACAGCAGCAACGACCTCGTAACGACCTGGCAGAGTACCCGGAATGCCGTACACTCATTCAGGGGACATTGCAGACTTGCGCTCAGGATTTGTTGCCATTTTAGGCCGGCCCAATGCTGGCAAGAGCACCCTGCTGAACGCCCTCACCGGCGAAAAGGTTGCGATCGTTACGGCCAAGCCGCAGACGACACGCAACCGGATTGCGGGCGTGGTCGAGGTACCCGCTCGAAAGAAAGCGCATCCGGCCGCCCAAATCGTATTTGTCGATACTCCAGGTGTCCACAAGCCTGCATCGCAACTTGACCGGCGCATGCTTCAAGAAGTGCACGAGGCGCTGGAAACCCGCGACTTGGTCCTGGTTCTAATCGACGCCAGTCGCCGCGTGCAACTCGAAGCGGCCGGTGAGCCCGGGGAGGCTCATCAGCACGGGACATCCAATTGGGCGGGCGAAGAGGAGTTCCTGTTTTCCCTGATTCGTGGCTTGGATTGCCCAGTTTTTCTCATCTTGACGAAGATCGATTTAGTTGCCAAGGACGTCCTTCTTCCTCTCATCCAGACACTGACGAGGCAATATAACTTCGCCCAGATCATCCCCGTGAGTGCACGAAAAAAGGATGGTCTCGACGTACTTCTTCGCAACATCGTCGAGGCGTTGCCCAACGGCGAACGATACTATCCGCAAGACCAGTACACTGACCAGCCAATGCGCTTTATGGTGGCCGAATTGATCCGCGAGCGAATCCTCGTGGAGACTGGTGAGGAAGTGCCCTACGCTTCGGCTGTCGTTATCGAAAGCTACGAGGAGCCAGAGCCCAGGGATGTATCCAAAACCACAAGACAGCCACTCACGCGCATCTCGGCTGTCATCTACTGCGAACGTGACGGTCAAAAGGCAATCTTGATTGGCAAAGGCGGAGCCAAGTTAAAGGAAATCGGTACCGGAGCGCGGAAGCAGATTGAATCGCTTTTAGGCACGCGCGTTTATCTTGAACTTCATGTCATCGTAGAGCCGGGGTGGCGGGACTCGCGGGCCTTCATCCAGTCGCTCGACTGGCGAAACCAGCTCGAAAAGTTGGCGGAAAAACAGGGAAATGAGCCATCAATGGATGAAGAGAAATGACCTCTTCGCTTGGTGATCACGCTCCGCGCACCCGTCCGCGTCCTTCAGTCTTGATCTCGTACATGCGCGTGTCGGCAACTCCGATAATCGCGTGAACCGAAATACCATCAGAAGGGGCTGTCGCGATTCCAACGCTCGCGCTCACCTGTAATGCCAACCCATTCTTCATCTCGAACCGGGTGGCGAGCAGCTCTCGGTGCATGTTTGTTGCCAATTCGTTCGCCTCTTTGGCATCTGTTGCAGGCATCAAGATGACAAATTCATCGCCACCGTACCGAAAACAGAGGTCCTGTTTGCGGGACAATTCGGACAGGCGTTGGCCCGCGCGCGCCAGCAGTTCACTTCCGACCAGGTGTCCATGCAGATCGTTGACTTGCTTGAAGCGGTCGAGATCAAGAAAGGCAAGGCTCACTTGGCGTTTCTCGCGATTACATCTCTCCAGTTCGTATCCCAAAACCTCATAGAGATGACGTACGTTGTAAAGACCGGTTGTATCGTCGGTCACGGTGAGTTGTTGAATTCGGGAAACATCGCGTGCGTTCTCGATTGCAATTGCCGCATGGTCGGCCAGAATGTGAAGGAAAGCGATCGTATAGTCGGTCAACTGCTCTGTGCGTGGGTTGAAGATTTCGATCGCACCTTGAACTCCCTTGCGTCCAAGTAAAGGCAACGCGATCACTGATCGCATTTTGGTCAGACCAGCACTCCCACGTTCTGTCAGCCGAGGGTCGTCATCGTTTTCAGGGACAATTAACGTCTCCCCGTGTTCAACAACCCAACCGGCAACGCCCTCGCCGACCTTCACTCGAAGATCACGCAAAGCAGATTGATCTCCGCCCGAGGCAATTGCGTAGTAAAGCTCTTGTCGCGCATCGTCCAGCATCAACAAAGTCCACAGATCCGCTTCAATGAACCGCTCCATGTGGTCCAGAATCGTGCGGAGAATCATGTCAAGGTCGAAGCTCGACGTCAATGAACGCGCCAACTGGTGAAAAACCAGGAGATCTTCAAGCTGTACGCGACTTTCTGTGGTGTTCGTCATACAAAGCCTGCGGGTTGATGCCTGATTTGAATTGTGTCACACACCGGTGCAATTCGAGCCTTGATTTGGACGCGAGTACAACCGAACAATTTGGCTCATTGCCAGAATATCCGCGCGATCCGCGAGGAGGGCAGATTACACAGCTTGGATGCGCGAAGCCTCATCTTCGTCACACTGACCAAAGTCAGGGCGCACCTATCCGCCGATATGCACCATCGAGCGGCTCGGCTTCAAAAAGCCCGACTCTCCGATGTGATGCCTTGCCTCTTTGGCTTGGACAGTCCGCGCAATGTACGCCCGCAGCCATTCGTCGGTCTCTCCCGCACGAAGGTGGCCGTAAAGATCGTGTTCTATCTGTGAAAACAGGCATGTTCGGATCTTTCCGTCCGAAGTCAACCGCACTCGACTGCAAGCGCCACAAAACGCTTGTGTCACGGGGGCAATGATGCCGATCTCGCCGAAGCCGTCCTCAAATGTGTAACGTCTGGCCGTCTCGCTCGGATCACGAGGCGCGATCGGCACCAGGGGCAGAATCCGCCCAATTCGTTCCACAATCTCGGCAAGTGATATCACAATTTCGGGGGTCCAGAGTCGGCCTTCTTCCAGAGGCATGAACTCGATGAAACGCACCACCACATCTTCTTCGCGGGCAAACCTGGCAAAACCCTCAACTTGGTCGTCGTTGAAACCCCTGAGAAGCACGCAGTTGACTTTCAACGGTTTCAACCCCGCTTCACGCGCCGCGCGAATCCCCGCCAGTACTTTGTCATAACTGCCTCGAACGCGGGTCACACGCTCGAACGTAGCCGGGTCGACAGCATCCATACTTACCGTCACTCGGTCCAGGCCTGCATCTTTCAGAGGTTGGGCCAGGCTGTTCAGGAGGTGCCCGTTTGTCGTCAGAGCTATCTCAAGGGTGTTGCCGGAAAGTGTCCGGAGCTGTCTTAATTCTTTGATGAGCTGAACTAACCCCTGGCGAAGGAGAGGCTCTCCACCAGTGAGCCGCACTTTCTCGATGCCGAGGCTTACGAACAGGCGGATCAAGTGTACGTATTCGCCAATTTCCAGTTCCGAGTACAGTGCGCCCAGTTCTCCGGTTCGGCAGTACACACACTTGTAGTTGCAGCGATCAGTAATGGAAACGCGAAGATCGTGAATCACTCGTCCGTGGCTGTCTCTAAGCCCCTTGCCGAAGGTCTGTGCTGGAGCGGAAATTGGGGAAACTGTTTCCATCGTCATCCACGGAAATTCGCCCTCTCGCCTTCGCTGGCACCAAATCTCTGCGACAGAAACAGGTTTGCAGACCCTAGTCGATGCGCGGGGTTCCGCGCCGCAGAACGAGTCCCGTCAAACCAAACCCCGCCACCAGACAAAGTGCAATCACAAAGTAGTAAGCCATGGGATGGACCCATCCCGGTGAATAGGAGAGATCCTGTCCAACCCACAAAAGCAACACAACAGAGATCACCGTGAATTGGCCAGCGATCACGAGAAACGTATGACCCAAATCGCGTCGATTATCCAATGCCTCAACTTGGTCGGGAGTCAGATTGCGCTCTTCAGCGGGAAGAAGGGAATTTGCCATTCAAGATCTCCAGGCGAGCAAGTATGTGCCTGACCGGCCCAGCTCACCACTCCATTGATTCAATCACATCCGAGACGGTGGGCGCTACTTCACGCTGCCCACAGACATTGTTGAAAGATTCGACCAGCCGGCACCCGTAAACCGGAAACTTGCCTTCAACCCGAGCCATCGCGGCCACTTTTGATCGATGGTTATGCGAGGGTCAGTCTGTGAGGAATGCGAGCGACTGCAGCGTCGTAATTTCAAATGGCTTTCGGCAGCGGATATTCGCGCAACCGAGCTTATCGTCTCGCCTCACCATGTAAGACTGCGCCTTTGCAAACCGGGCTCGGTCTCGCTCGTCCGCATGTCGAGGCAACTGCGTCTTCTTACGTCGTACCACCCAAGTAACCTTGTACTCCGCTGACTGTCCGCATTTGGGGCAGTTCAGAACGTGAGTACGCTGTTCCGTTGTCTCTGTGAAAAAATCACGCTCTTCCATTTGTGCAAGGACTCCAAACTGCAAATTAGTCTCGGATTCAGCGCGTGTGGCACTTTCACCAGGACTCAAACTACTCCATACTCATCTTTGCCATGAGGAAACGCAAGCCTAAGACATTCTCAGTCGCGAAGGCAGTCAAAGCCAATGCCCGTGAGCGGGTTGGCCAGCCAAAACCTGTCCGGGTTCTACAAGATGAACAACGCACCGGCCGCCAGTCTAAGCACAAACCTAAGCTGGACGACTTGATCCGCGAAAGCGAGTAAACGGCCGCGAAAGAAGCGGATTGCACGGTTGTCCCAACAATCCATCTCAGAGCGCTGTGCGCCTGGTATGCCGCGAAGGTATCCAATGCGCGAGGATGACGTTTGCTTCATATTTGAAGGACAAGCATGTGCGAGAATGAACGTTTTTACCCATTTCTTTCTATATTCGGCCTGCTTTGCACATGAATCTTGTCGGCAGTAGTGAAATTGTGAGCCCACAATATGGACTTGACATCTGGCAAGTCCCAGCGAAGAGTCCCAAGTCTCAATTCCATAGCAGGAAGAGGCTTGCGGTCAGGGCGGCCGGCATCGCGTAAAATCCGAGCTTGAAAAATTCCCATGCCGAAATTTCGATCTTCTCGCGCCGAAGTGCGATCAGCCAGAGAATGGTGGCAAGCGAGCCGGTGACCGAGAGATTCGGCCCGAGATCCACACCGATCAGAATTGCGTGCGCTACCAGCCGCGATTCGTGCGCCGCCCGAATCGCGGCGCCCATTACCAGGCCCACAGGCAGATTGTTCATGCAGTTCGAGGACAATGCCACAGAGAAGGCTGCTACGATTTTTGCTGTTCCTGCGGGAAGTTGAGCCAGCGATCGAAATCCTGCAATTCCCAAACCCAACAAACCCGCGGAGTAGAGGGCTTCGACAACCACAAATAATCCTGCCACCAGGGGCAAAACCGACCACGAAACGCCCCGGATGACCGTGGGAACCGTAGCGCGGTTCCGAACTCCAACAGCTGTAAGCAGAAGCAGCGCTACCGCGCAGGTGGGCACGCCCAGCGCCACCCCCAGCGCCGAAGAAGCGATCAATGCGGTTGCTGCCAGCAACAACCCCACCAGCGCCAGCTTGCCTTCAGATGTGAGCTGAGTGTCTTCAAGATCACCCGGAATCGTGTCTCCAAGATCTTTGCGGGAATGCCAGCGCAGGCACAAGTACGTCGCTACGATTGAGCCCAATGATGGAAGCAGGAAGATGCCCAGCCATTGTCGAAGTGGTGGAATTTGCAGTCCGAAGATCACAAGATTTGCTGGGTTCGAAATCGGAAGCACGAAGCTCGCGGCATTGGCGATCAAAGCGCAGGAAAGCAAATGAGGCCTTGGGTTGACTCTTGCCCGACGCGCCACAGTGAGGACAGCCGGAGTCAGTACGACCGCCGTCGCATCGTTTGAGAGCAGAGCCGTTACAGCAATTCCAACAATATAAACAAGCAGAAACAAACGGCGAGATGAGCCCCCTGCGTGCTTTGCTGCAACGCCGGCAGCCCATTCGAAGACTTGTTCAGCACGCGCGATCTCAGCGAGCACCATCATTCCCGACAGGAACAGATAAACATTCAGTCCTGCCGCCATTGCGTTCCAGGCGGCCGTAACCGGCATCAATCCAGTCACAACAAGAAGGGCAGCCCCGCTGCACGACCACCACGCCTCGGGCACGCCGCGCGGCCTGATCAGCATGCAGAGTATGCTGGCGAGCGAAATTGCCCAAATGCCAATAAGGGACCAGTGCGAGGCAAACAATCCGAAGAAGGCTCCTGTCCTTCGGTAGCTTACAGGGTTCCGAATGTCTTACAAGGTGGTGGCCGTCGAGAGTACGTCCGAGCTGCTTGTTGCGAGACAATTTGTCTCGGATCCTACGGATGTTTGACGCCTTTCACCGCCCGAAGAACTATGTCTAACACAGTCCTGTCGGATGTAGTGCGGCCCCGTCAGACATGCCTGTCCTCTCACAGGTCTCTCTGCTCGATGCCGCTCCGGCATCCAGTGTTGGTCTCATGTGTCTTACACGGTCTACAGCCTGCAGATGGCCGCTTGGGAATGTCTAACTTGGTTGCAACTCCAGCCAGGCAGCCAGTTCCTTATAGTCTCTTTCTCGCGCGTAATCTGCCGCCGATTTGCCTTGATCGTTTCGCAGATGCGCGTGCGCGCCATGCGCCAGCAGTAATTCCGCCAGATCCCGCCGATTTGCCGAGGCGGCGGAGAATAGAGCTGTGAATCCTCCGACTTGAGTCGCATTCGGATTCGCGCCATGCTGCAGCAACATCTCAATCGTCGCCCTGTCCTTGCCGAGAGCGAACGCCGCGTGCAACGGTTGATTTTGTTGGGGGTTGGTCGACAAGGCATCGACCCGTGCACCGCTTTCAAGTAGAATTGCGACTGCTCCGGCTGTCGCGAAGCCAGCAGCGAGGTGCAGTGGCGTCCATCCGTCTCCACTCAACTCTTGCGCAGATCCAGGTTCTACTTCGAGGATTCGTGTGAGCCGAGCTTCGTCCCCTAAGGCCGCAGCTTCAAAAACGTCTAGCGCCACATTGTGCGCCGAGAGCTTACTCAAGAAGAAATCGCGAATCACAGGCTGGCCACAATAGACCGCCCACAGCAGGGCGCTCACTCCCTGCGCGTCCCGATATTCCACTAGCGCGGGATCCATCTCCACTGCGTCTGCGATTTCTGCTGTTGCGCCAGTTTGAATCAGCCGGAGAAACTGGCTCAAGGATGGGCCACGCTGTAAGGCCCAGGAAGTTTTTGGCCGTTGGACGCCTCATCCGTCGAATCGTCCGCCGGACGGTCCGTACGCTTGGAATAGATGCGGAATTGCACGACGACGTCCAGCATCACAGGCACAGGTTTGCCGTCTTTCAGTGCCGACTCGAAGCTCGCTTTGCGGATTGAATCCGCTGCATTCTCATCGAGCCCGAAGCCAATAGGCCGTCCGACCACAATCTCCTGAGGTTTTCCATCGGCGCCAATCACAACGTGGTACAAGGCCATGCCCACAATGCCGCACGCTTGTGCGAAATCGTTGGAGGGCGGCTCAAAAGCGGTGACAATTCTGGCCTTTCGATCCACGGAGTTTTGCCGAAGAATGGCCGTGTCGCTCGGTCGATAGTCAGATTGTGCGGCAGCTGCCTGGTAGTAGAGCTTCCAGAAACTTGGCATGGCGGCAATCATGCGGTCGTCCAGGTTTGGCGCGAAGACAGCATCTAGAGCCCCGCGCATTAAACGAGCGGCATGTGCTGGTGAAGTGGTTGTGGTCACGCTTCCCGGGTCCACGGGGCGTTGGGAGTCCGGTTCGGCCGACATCGCCGCGCGCTCCGCATCGGCGTCAGCTTGATTTTCTTGGGCGCCTTCATTTGCATCAACTGGCGCACCAACCGCAACGTTCGTTTGGTCTTTGTCCCTTTTCTTTTTCGGTGTGACTACGAGTTCGCGGTCAATGGTCACCTTTACAGACTTCTTTTTGGGGGTGATGCGTACCTTATCTGAGGCCTTGGTCGGATCCTCATTCGGCAATGCGCCCAGGAAATGCAACCCATAACGAGTTCCGGTCAGTTCGAGCTTGTGCTTCGTAAGGGTGACTTTGTCAATTTGCAAGAGGCACAAGGTATATGAGCCTTGCGGAGAATGTCCGATTAGCCGTCCGTGCTCATCAAAGCTGAGATTGTTGTCCAGGTACCCGCCGCGCAGATACAAAGTCTTCCCCTGCAACTGCTGCTTCAGTTCGTCTTCCTTGATGGCATCCTCTTTTGCATCTTTCGCCACCGGAGAGGGCGAAACACCACCCTGGGCGACCTGCGGAGCGACCGTCTGCGCGGGATCCGGCGAATTCTGGGCAGTTGCCCTCGGTTCTGCTGAAATCACCATGGCCAGCATTGCCGCAACAGAAAACATCTGCCGCAAAGCGCATGTGCGGGAAAGCGAATCTAATCGGGCTTTAATTTGTGTCATTAGGGTAGCCTTTGGTCGCAACTTTAGCAGGAGTTGACCCCCGTTATAATCAAGAATCGACGAGGGATGCGTTACGGAGGTGGTACCTCGATCAGGGATCTAAGCACTTTGGATTCTGCAGCCGCTGCAAGATTCGCCGAAACAACCCAAGCCCACGACGAACGTCCGTACGGCCGAATTGCAAGCGCCGCAAGATCAGGCGAAGATCATGTTGGTTTGCCTTGCCCATGGCACGAGGCGAATAGTCCGAGGCCGCCATTGCTTCAACGATGACGCCAGCAAGTCGATCCAACTCTGCTGATGTCACCATCGACTTAATTTGCTTAATTTGCCCAACCTGCTCTGGGTTTGGATGTCGCGCTTCATTCCTGGGGTTGTTCCGTGCCAGTTCATAGAGACATACAGCTACGGCTTGTCCGAGGTTCATCGAGGGTTGCCGCGGGTCCGTTGGGATCTCCACCAGTAGGTGGCAATATGATAAGTCTTCACGAGTTAGCCCATGTTTTTCCGACCCAAAAATAAGAGCGACCCTTCCGCCGGCTTCAAGCGCGTCAAGAACCCGCGGCGCAAGCATTGGAAGTTGCAACACTCGTTGTTTTGCGCTCCGATGCGCAAGTGTTCCCGTGCCGATCGCCAACGTGCAGCGGGCCAGTGCTTCCGCCAGCGTCGGAGCCTCATTTGCGTTGATCAAGAGGTCCGGGGCCCCAACTGCTGATTTCGCTTCGCGCCAGTGAGCCGCGAACGGCGCGACCACACTGAGATGCGCAAATCCGAAGTTGGCCATTGCCCGAGCGACCGCTCCAATGTTTAGAGGATTTCGCGGCGAGACAAGAACGACATCGAAAAGATCGCGTTGGTTTTCGGTCAGCAAACACTCATTGTAGAAGCCGGGATCCCCTCTGCCGAAAACTGCAAATTGGTACACTAGTCTCACGTATGATCCCTGACGGGCCACATCAAATTCCGCTCTTCGCCACCGATGCTGCGGAACTGTGCTCAACTGCCCGCTGGTGCTGTTCGCGGGGATGGGTTCCAGCAACGAGCGGCAATTTCAGTGTGCGCACGAGTCAGAAGGTTCTCATTACTCCCACAGGCATAGATAAAGGCACACTGGCGCCCGAAAGCCTTCTCGAAATCGATCTGGAGGGAAATGCGGTCGGTGGGCGTGGCCGCCCTTCCGCCGAGACAAGTCTGCATACGGTGATCTATCGCGAGAGGCCCGCTGTCCAAGCAATTCTTCACGTTCATACCATCTGGAACACTTTGCTCTCTGGGCGATTTTCGTCGGTTGGCCATTTGCCACTTGAAGGGTACGAGCTGCTCAAAGGGCTCTCCGGCGTTTCAACCCATGCTCATCTTGAACTGGTACCGATACTCGAAAACTCACAAGATTACGGCGCGCTTTCGGCGGCACTGGCGGCCACACTCCAAGCCCATCCACGTGCACATGGTGTTCTCTTGAGCAGGCACGGTCTTTATACTTGGGGTCAATCGGTTGCCGAGGCTCGTCGACACCTTGAAGCACTTGAATTCCTCTTCGAAGTGGAAGGTCGGCGGCTGTTCGCTGCAAGCGAGTCGACTCTAACAGGCATCGAACAGGACTGACTTTTCAGCGAAGATTAGAGGAGCGAACCATGGCAGTTCTCCGATTCCCCAATGAATCCCAGCCAATTTTGAAGGCCGATGGCGATGTCCGCGCCACTCTCGCGCCCCTGGGCATCGATTTCGAGCGCTGGAGCCTTGAGCGAGTTCCGCCAGATGCTACTGCCGAACAAGTTCTCGACGCGTACTCAACTGAAATTGCCGAGATGAAGCGGCGCGGGGGCTATGTGACCGCCGACGTCATCGACGTCAATCCGGCGACGCCCAACCTGGAAAGCATGCTCGCGAAATTCGACAAAGAGCACACCCACTCAGAAGACGAAGTTCGATTCATTCTTTCGGGACGCGGAATCTTCTTCCTCCACATCCACGGCCGCATTGCCTCGGTGGAAGTCGGCCCTGGAGACATGCTTCGCGTGCCGCGCGGCACCACGCATTGGTTCACTCTGTGCGAGGATCGGCGCATCCGCGCCATTCGCTGGTTCCAGGACACAATCGGCTGGACGCCGAGCTATACCAACTCGGGAATCGATAAGAATTTTCAGCCGCTTTGCTTTGGACCGAAGTATTTCGGCCCACGTGTCACCTCCAAGATCTCCGAATGACCGAAAGTTCCCTTGTTTACCTCCTCGACGTGGAAGGTACCGTCGCGCACATCTCGCTCGTGAGTGAGCACCTATTTCCTTACGCGCGCATTCGTTTTCCAGACTTCTTGAGAAAGCACAGTGGCGATGAAGCCGTGCGCGCTGACCTCGCCCTACTGTCGGAAGAGAATCGAGCGGAGAAAAGTCCCGGCACCCCCCGCTTGCCCTTGGTTACCGATGCGGCGCAGGTAGAAACGCCGCGGTTTCGACTGGATGCAATGGTCTACTTGACTTGGTTGATGGATCGCGACCGCAAGTCCACTGCGCTTAAATCGCTTCAAGGAAAGATATGGAAAGCAGGCTTTGAAAGCGGCCAGCTGAAAGGTACTTTGTTTGAAGATGTGCCTGAAGCTTTTGCTCGCTGGTCAAGATCTGGAAGAGTCGCAATCTACTCATCCGGATCCGTTGAAGCACAGCAGTTGCTCTTCCGCTATTCAACTTTCGGCGATCTCACACCCCTCATCGCCGGCTATTTCGACACCCGCATTGGCGCTAAATCTGAATCTGCCAGTTACTCAGCGATCGCCAAGATCCTCGGCATCGATTCAAACGCGTTATTCTTTTTTTCCGATGTCGTGCGCGAGCTCGATGCTGCCCGGGTTGCGGGTTGTCAGACACGCCTCGTTCTGCGACCTGGCAACGTGCCTGTTGAAGATCCCCACGGCCATACGGCAGTTGAATCGTTCGTCTTGATTTAGGCTCTAATCATCGTGTCCTGGACCAATCCAGCAGCAACCGCGTTCAACCAGCTAAGCCACGCGCCGATTGTGCGCTTCAGCGTGCTCGCTCTGAGCTCGATCTTTTTTCTGGTCGATCCATTTGCAGCAATCGGGTCGTTTCTTGCCATCACCAGCGGCGTTGACGCCGACCGGCGCAAACGGATGGCTCGCAAAGCAGCGCTGACCTGCTTTATTGTCCTCACTAGCTTTGCTCTTGCCGGCCAGTTCATCTTCCGAATGTTCGGCATCACCTTGCCCGCCTTTGAGATAGCAGGCGGCTTAATCCTGCTGCTTATCGGGCTCGACATGCTCGAGGCAAAACGCTCTGCGACACAAGAAGCTCACGGAGACACCGAAGAAGGGGCCGCCAAAGAGGATGCAGGTATCGTGCCCCTCGGAATTCCCATGCTTGCCGGACCGGGCGCAATCTCATCAGTCATGGTGCTAGTGGGCACGGTACCCAGCTTCTTGCACTGGCAAATGGGCGCAATCATTGGCGCCGTCGCCCTCACGAGTTTTATCAGTTATTTGGTGTTGGCTGGCGCCGGACGCGTGCGCTCTGTCCTGGGCGAAACCGGCATTCGTATCCTCGTCAGAATTATGGGGTTGCTGTTGGTGGCACTGGCGATGCAGTTTTTCGTTAACGGCCTGACCGATCTGGGAATTATCGCCCGGCCTTAGAGAGTTCGTCACCACTGGCCAGGGTCGCTGCTTCCGGAACCACCAGTTCTCCAAGGTTGAGGCAACTTGGCATCTTTCCCACAGAAATGCCGGCTTTCCACAGGCCCTTTGTCTTGCATGATTGCAAGCCCGTTGATATTCTCAGGAAGTCGCGATTTAGCCGCAAATTTATGCCGATTCGCGATTTGCATTGAAGAGTGGCCTGTGCTACTCTTGAAAAGTTGCAGATGAGCAGTGGAGCCTCCCGGTGGCCTTGTGGCCTGCCCCTTGTGGGAAGTGGGAAGCCGGTTCGTAGGGTTGGACGAGGTAGCGAAGATCGCTCCCGAGACCCCTGTAGGGAATCCCGCAGAGAACAAACCCATTGCATGACCCGGAAGGTTCACCTTTCGCGCGCCTTTGTGGCGCTAGGCATTGAATGCTGGTCGCTCTTTGAGAATTTGCGCTGTGCGCTGACTCGGCGAAGAAGCTGTTTTCTCCCCGAGCCAGATCGAAGCCCTCCGAAGGGGTAAGCTGGAAAACATCCCATTCTGAATCCATGTTGATGAGCTTGATCCCCTCAGGATTGCGTGTTGACACGATATCCGAACTTCGATAACTTTAAAAGGTTCGCGCAAAAATGCCGCAGCCCGCTGACAAGTGGAAAATCGGCATGCGCAACAAGTTCGAGGACACTCAGTCGTAATAGATTGAGCCTCGATCCAAACGGCACCGCTTAGGCGGAGGGTCGTAAGGATCTTTGACAATAAGGTTGAACGTGCCAGTCGTGAGAAACGGTCAGGTTTGGCTTGATCATTCTCACAAGGTAAGGCGTCTAGGCTTTCGAGCCTTAGGCGCGGCCAATCCCATCGACCTCCGTCGATTGGGTGAGGCATCAGGTTTCAAACGAGAGTTTGATCCTGGCTCAGAATCAACGCTGGCGGCGTGCCTAACACATGCAAGTCGAACGAGAAAGGGTAGCAATACCTGAGTAAAGTGGCGCACGGGTGAGTAACACGTGACTAACCTACCCTGGAGTGGGGGATAACTGAGGGAAACCTTAGCTAATACCGCATAATACC
>DATHMP010000025.1:0-2721 GCA_035487015.1 Occallatibacter sp.
GGGAGAGGCAGGGCGGAGGATCGGGCTTCGTATTCACGCCGGATGGGCTGATTCTAACGAACAGCCACGTTGTACACGAAGCAGTGCGAATTGCGGTGACTTTGGCGGATGGACGGCACATGCCAGCCACGTTGATCGGAGATGATCCGGCGAGCGACCTGGCGGTGATTCGGCTGGAACAGACAAGCTTCGATGAGCCGGGGTTGAATGTCGCAGAACTGGGAGACTCGCAGCGGCTGCGCGTGGGACAGATCGCGATCGCGATCGGCGCTCCCTATGGATTTCAGTCAACGGTGACAGCCGGAGTGGTCAGCGCGCTGGGCCGTTCGCTGCGATCATATTCGGGGCGGCTGATCGACGACGTGATCCAGACGGATGCGTCGCTGAACCCTGGAAACTCGGGAGGGCCGCTGGTAGATTCCGCCGGGCGGGTGATCGGCGTGAATACGGCGACGATCTTGCCGGCGCAGGGAATCTGCTTTGCGATCGGAATCAATACCGCAAAGTTCGTGGCGAGCCGGTTGCTACGAGATGGGCGCATCCGGCGGAGTTTTGTCGGGATATCTGGACAGACCGTTCCTGTGCACCGTCGTGTCGTGCGGTTCTACGACCTGCCCGAGGAAACTGGGGCGCTGGTGCAATCGGTGGAAGACGGTAGTCCCGCAAAGAGAGCAGGACTGCGGGATGGCGACATCATCGTGGCTCTGGAAGGGCAACCTGTCGCTGGAGTCGACGATCTGCACCGGCTCCTTACCGAGGTACGCGTAGGCGTGAGTTGCACCCTGACGGTGCTGCGGTGGACCGAAAAGCTGGAGTTGAAGGTTGTGCCGGAAGAGGCACGTTGAGTCTGATGGCGCGAGCGGCCCCGCTCGCGCCTATTTTCATCTACCCCGAGAGTTTTCGCTCTGTCGGACAGCCGACTGGGGCGGTCCGTTACATGACACATTTCCGGTCATTGCCATCCCTTGACTGCTGTGTTAGTCTCTTTTTGAGAGGTCACTTTGCAACACAAAGTACCTGAGGGACTGGACCGCAAGGAAGCTGAAGTTTACAGGCATTTGGATCCGGCACGGCTCCCGAAACATATCGCGATCATCATGGACGGCAATGGGCGCTGGGCCAAACGGCGCCATATGCCGCGCGTTGCCGGGCATCGGGCGGGCGTGACATCAGTGCGCTCGACGGTGGAGACTGCCGCACGCATTCATCTGCCTGCGCTGACGCTGTATGCGTTCTCGGAAGAAAACTGGAAGAAGCGTCCGACGAGTGAAGTCGGATTTCTGATGGGCCTGTTAAGCCGCTATTTGAAGGCGGAAGTACCCACGCTGAATAAGAACAATATCCGCTTGGAATACATCGGGCGGCAGCATGAGTTGCCGAGCGATGTGCAGGAGCGCATGGCCTGGGCACGTGAGGCAACCGAGCACAATTCGGGTATGGTACTGACGCTGGCGCTCAACTACAGTGCGCGCAGCGAATTGGTGGATGCGTTTCGGTCGATCGTAGATGCAGCCTCGCAGAACGGTGGAGTCGATCATTTGCGCATTGATGAAGACATGGTGTCGCGACATCTCTACACTCGGCACCTGCCGGATCCTGACCTTGTGGTGCGGACTTCCGGCGAGATGCGGCTGAGCAACTTCCTGTTGTGGCAACTGGCGTATGCGGAGATTTATGTGACGCCGACTCTGTGGCCGGATTTCCGCGGCGTGCATTTGCTTGAGGGCATTGCGGAGTACCAAAAGCGCGAGCGCCGGTATGGCGGCTTGAATCACAACGACGCGGCCGTCCCGCTTGAGACGGTAAAAGCCTAACCACTGAAGCTCAGAGGTACACATAGGAAAAACATCCGACCCGGCCTCTGTGTTTATAATTGCGCGTTCCTTCAACGCGATCACTTCCCTTGCTCAAACGAATTGCGACCGCAGTCGTGCTCATTCCCGTAGTGCTCGTCCTTATATTGCGAGCGCCGGTCTCGATACTAGCGATCGTCGCGGGCGCAGTCGCGCTGATCACAGTTCACGAATTTCTGAAGCTCACAGAATCGTACGGAGTGAAACCGCTGCGGCTGCTGACGTACATCTTTTGCGGAATTTTCTTTTTGCTACTGGCGCTGAACTTTGGGAATGAAAAGCCATTGCTCTCGACGGCTGTCTTTGTTTATTGCCTCGGATTTGCCGCGGCCATCGCGCCTTTTATTTTTTTGACACGGGCGATGAGGAACGAGGATTTGAGCAGCGGGTATCCCGCAGCAGCAGCGGCGGTGTTTTCCTTCACTTACATCGCTTTGCCGATGGGCATGCTGGTGCAACTTCGACAACAGTGGGCCGGCGCATTTTACTTGCTGTATTTGCTGCTGGTGGTTTGGGCGGGAGACATCTTCGCGTACTTCGTCGGGAAGTCGATTGGAAGACATCTGATGGCTCCGCGCATCAGCCCGAAGAAAACGTGGGAAGGCGCAGCGGCTTCGCTGCTGGCAAGCGTCGGCGTGGGATGGCTTCTCTTCCACTACGCTCTGCCGCTGAGTTCAGCATTGCTGCACGTGGGATTAATCGAGCGGCGCGACGGCTTGTTTGGGCTCGAACAGCCGGCGATGGGACCGATCATCCTTCTGACAATTGTGTTAAACGTCGCAGCTCAACTGGGCGATCTGGTCGAGTCGTTGATCAAGCGAGGAGCGGGAGTGAAAGATTCCGGAACGATTTTGCCGGGGCACGGAGG
>DATHMP010000026.1:0-121310 GCA_035487015.1 Occallatibacter sp.
GTCTGGATCGCTCGCTGCGCATCCAGCAGCGGAACCGGCAACACATATCCGTGCGAAGTCAGCCGATAGCTGAGAATGAAAGCCCGAAATCCCCGCGCCGCATACCAGTCGGCCACCTGCCGACCTTCCAGATTCCCTGCAAGCCCGCGATACGCGCCGCCGGGAAAAATGATTACCGCCGAACCGTTGTCGTGCCCGTGCTGCGGCTCAAAGATTGTCAGAGTCGGAATGTCTTCGCAGGACTTGCCCTTCGCCTGGGGCGCATCGTTCGCCCACAACCGCACCGTCTGGATACCAAGAAAGGCATTGTCTTCACTTGTTCGCGCGCAGGGCTCGTTCTGCGCCAGCGCCGCCGCGCTCATCATCAGAGAAATGGTTAGTGCCAGAGAAAGCCGCCGCATCCAAGCCCCCAATTCCGCTCGCGGCGATTATAGCGGCTAGCTTCGCTCATGCTCTCGCGAAATGGACCTGATCTCTGACCTCACAACCAGATCGAAGCGTGTCCATTGCACTGCGACTCCATCGCCTGCACGGTCAGTTGCTCCGCCAACTCAAAGCCGTAACGCGCAAAGTAAAACGCCGCGCCGTGTACCCGCTCTTGCAGCACGCGCCCAGGGTAAAGCGACCGGCAGATCGCTTCTGCGTGCCTCTTCAAAGACTCTTCCTTTTGCAGCTGAAAATTTGCCGATAGTCGCCGCAGTCGGTTCATCTGATAGCGCATCTTGCTCGCTGCCGTATCCGCCGACCGGCCCAGTCCCTCATCCAGGATATGCATCCACTCCAGCATCGGCGTCAGTTCGGCATCCAGCGCGTTCCCCGCCGCAGCCAGCTTCCGCTTACCCTCCATCGGCATCGCCCGCGCCGCCAGCAGTTGCGCCAGAGAGTCCGCGCTCTCTTGGAACACACGATCCAGCGTCAGCTCATGCTTATGCAGCAGCTCGCCGATGGCCGGCTCAATGAGTGTCGCGCTGAATCGCGGCTCTGCCGGCGTCATCCGGCCAAGAATTTTCTCGTAAAGCACCGCCGACTGCGCGAAGTACGCGATCTCCGCCGGGCCGCCAATCGTCAAAGACGACGACAGCAGATAATCCTGGAATACCGGCCGCAGCAATGCCGCAGGCGAAATCCTCTCCGGCTCGGCCTCCAGTACGCCCAACAGGTCCGCCGTCGAAAACTTGTCGCGGCCCGCCTGCCACAATCCGCTCGGTTCCGCCGCGCTCGACGCATTCCGCTTCAGCGCGACCCGAGCGCCGGTCTTTGTGTCGATCAGGAACAGCAGGCTCGATTGTGGAGCCACCGCCACCTGCACGTGATACTTCGCTGCTTCCAGCGCACCGTTCCGTTCCACCAGCGCCGCATGCAGCTCATCAGCCCGCTCAATTGCAGCGCGCAAGACCGGCGCCCCCATCCGATGCACCGCTCGCCCTCCGGCATCGAGGATTAACAAACCCTGGGCGGCAAAAACTTTGCGATAAAAATCCGCGAAAGCCTGCGCGAACGTGCGTCCCGGATTGTATGCCGCTTCCAGCGCCTCCATCGCGTCGCTGTAGCCCAGCAATTCCCATGCCCGCTCCATCAACGGTGCAATCGTCTCGTCCATCCTCACGCCGCCCACCGGAACCGGCAACCCCGGCGTCTTCCCATAAACCAGCTTTTCCAGCTCCCGTCGCGAGGGAAACGTGACGTGGTCGATCTCAGGAAAATCGTGGTCTTCGGTGGCTAGCCAGAACAATCCCACATGGGGTCTGCCCGACAAACTCGCCTTGCGCGCGCGGGCCAGTGCGGTGGCCGCTTTGAACGGGGTAAACAGCGGTCCGCCAAACAAACCCACCTGCTGCCCTGTCACCACAATCCCCGCGCCTGCTCGCAACGTCTCCAGATTGTCCGCTGTCGCGCTTCCCGGCGCTCCAGGATTTTGCTCTGCCAGCAACTCGACCAGCTCCATCCAGTGCGCCGGCAAAGCTGGCCGTGTCTGCCAGCCCGAATCAAACGGCGTAAAGCCATAAAACGGCCGCACCGAAGCGTCGCCGGCGCAAAAGTCCGCGAAGAGCCGGTGCAACCCGGGCGCTTGCGTCAAAGGGTGACAGTCTGCAGTGGGCAAGGTCGTCTCTTCCAGAAAAATGGGACGTCGCGAAACACAATTCGCAGTTCGCGGGGATTCGGCTCTGTTAAGGATGCCACGCCGGACCAAATCGATGCAGAACGGCGCGTTGCCGTATTCTGATTCTTCTTTGACTTTTCAACTCCAGGAGACCCCCTCAATGGCGAAGAAGCCCAAGGCACCCAAGGCCGCAAAACCAAACTCCAGCAAGACTAAAGTCAAAAAGTCCAAGGCGCCTGGGCTCGTCGCTGTAGAAACCGCCCAGCTCCTTAGTTCTGTGGTCGTGTTCGAGTGCCCGCTCTTCAAGGTCCGTCACGACAAGCTCATTGAGCCCGGCGGCAAACCGAGCGAGCGCGATATCATCCGCCATAACGGCAGCGTCGTCATCCTCGCGCTCGACACCTCGAAAAGCAAAAAGAATCCCTGGGTCGTCATCGAACGCCAGTACCGCCACGCCGCCAACCAGTTCCTCTGGGAGTTGCCCGCCGGCAAACTCGAACCAGGCGAAGACCCCTTGGCCGGTGCCCAGCGCGAACTCGAAGAGGAAACCGGCTATCGTGCCAAAAAATGGCGCCCATTGGTCGAGTACTACGCCAGCCCCGGTTTCCTGGGCGAATCTATGAAAGTCTTCCTGGCCGAAGGACTCATCGCTGGCGAAGCCCACCCAGAAGAAGACGAAGACATCGAACTCCGCCTGGTTAAACTCTCCGACCTCCTCAAGATGATCGAAAAGGGCGCGATTCAGGATGGCAAAACCCTCACCAGCGTCCTGCTCTATGCACGCACCGGCGGCAAAAAGAAGAAGAAGTAGTCCTTTCGAGAGCTCTCGTGGCCCATTGCCCCATGAAGTTCAAATTCGTCCGCGACAAGTTCCACGCGCACCCTCCCCGCGTGCTCGACATTGGCTGCGGCAACCACTCGCCCACACTCACAAAACGCTGGTTTCCCGGCTGCTATTACGCCGGGGCCGACATCCAGACGTATAACAACGGAGATCAGGACCTCGCGGCAATCGATCACTTTTATCCGGTCGCCCCCGACGGATCGGGCTACGATTCCATCCCAGACGACTCCTTCGACCTCGTCATCCTCAATCACGTTGTCGAGCATATGGCCGACCCCGCGCCCGTCCTCGCCAAACTCTGTTCCAAGTTGAGGTCGGGCGGTTACATCTGGATCGCGTTCCCCTCTCTACGCAGCCTGTCACTCCCATCGTCTTGCGACGAAACTTTGCAGTTCTGCGATGACTCGACCCACATCCACATCCCCGATATTCGCGAAATCGGAAATGTCCTTCTCGCCAACCAGGTACGCATCCTCCATGCCGGCCATTCGCGCGAGGGCTTTTTCACAACCCTCGCCGACATCGTCAAGCTCGCCAAGCGCATACTCAAGCGGCTCTTCACCGGCCAATTCTCCGGCAAAGGAATGTGGTACTTGCTCGGTTTTGAAGATCATGTCTTCGGTCAGCGCCGGCAAGACGGATTGCGTGCGTCATCCCCAGGGCCACTCGGCGTTTGAAGCATCCTTCGAAGAGAGCCGGGCTTCCCCGCTCCCAATCGAAAATGCGTATCCCGCAACAAAATTCACGCGCCGTCGGGTCGAAGGATTGTCACACGCGGACTCTGCCAGCGAGATAGCCCTTGCGCCGCCATTTCATCCGGGTTCAGTCCCAAAATCGGCCAGAAAATGTTACTTCAGTCCACAACTTGAACGAGCAGATTGAGTCACTTCCCGGCAAATGCGTGACCAGCGTACCCGGCCGTCTCACTTTGTGACCACTCCCCGCAAAATTCACTCAACCTTTCGCGTCGCAGAATCGTCATATCCAGCAGGGGGCTCACTTTCCCTATTTTTTCTTCGTGAGTCGCCTCCATTCCAACACGCAAGAAAGGCAAGCCTGTGGCTCAGTACAAAGGGAAAGTCAAGTGGTTTAACAACGCCAAAGGCTACGGATTCATCGGGCGCGAAGACGGCCCCGATGTATTCGTGCATTACTCGGCTATTCAGCTGGATGGCTACAAGACTCTGAAAGAGGGCGATGACGTGGAATTCGACATCGTCCAGGGCCAGAAGGGTCCCCAGGCCGATGGCGTCGTCCGAATGCGGGACGCAGCCGCCCACAACGCTGCATAGTTGACCCAGCCCACAGGCGTCCACTCGCTGGTGGTGGGTGCCTTGGATCGGCTACGTTATCTTCCCCCGTCCGGGTTGCGTGCGAGCCCGCAGCCTGAATCTGTGCCACGGGATGTACTTAGACAGTCAAATCCTTCAAAGCCCATTCGAACCCTTATGTGACCATTCACGCCAGTCGTCCTGTGCCTTGATCACTCCCGATCCCATTCCTAACTTCCCTCTCTCGACTCATACATTTCCGTGCATTCGTTGATACTTGTCGCGGAGAATACTTCCATGGACAACCCAACCATGGCACATCTGCTCGCAGAAACCGCCGACCTCATGGAGATCGACGGAGCCGACAGTTTTCGCATCCGAAGCTACCGCCGCGCAGCCGAAGCAGTGGAACAAACTACGGTGGACCTGGTCGCTGCCTCAGGCGACACCGCGCGCCTCCTCGAGATCCCCGGCATCGGCAAAAGCATGGCTGCCAATCTTCAGGCCATCGTCCAAAAAGGCAGTCTGCCGGTCCGCGACGAACTCGTCGTCAAATATGGCACCGGAATCCTCGAGTTGCTCAAACTCCCCGGCATGGGGCCCAAAACCATCGCCCTCTTCTGGTCCGCTGCTCAAATCACCAGCATCGACCAGCTCGCGCAGGCCATCGACGCCGGCCGTCTCTCCAGCCTGCCGCGCATGGGTGCCAAGCAGCTTGAAAAACTAAAAAAGGGAATCGAAGACTATCGTCGATCCGCCGGCCGCTTCCGCATCGACGAAGCTGAGGAGGCCGCTCAGCGTATCACCGAATATCTTCTAGCCTTCCAAGGCATCGAACGTGTCACTCCCGCTGGTTCTCTGCGCCGCGGTCGCGAAACCGCCGGCGATCTCGATTTGCTTGTCACCGGCCCCGCTTGCTCCCCCGAAAACTCCGGACCTGCGGTCGAATACGTTGCCGCCTATCCCGGTATCCACAGCATCATCGCCAAGGGCGAGAACAAGGTCAGCTTCTATCTCTCCAACAGCCTCCAGGTCGACGTGCGCCTTTTGCCCTCCGCATCGTACGGCGCCGCGCTGCAATACTTCACCGGATCCAAGGCGCACAACGTCTCGCTCCGCCAGCGAGCCCTCAAAATGGGTTACACCCTGAGCGAGTGGTCCCTCGCTCGCCTCGATGACGGATCAACCGTCGCCGCCGCAACCGAAGAAGAAATTTACTCCGCTCTTGGCATGGACTGGATGCCGGCCGAACTTCGTGAAAATCTCGGCGAAATCGAAGCCGCTGCCACCCGCTCCCTGCCCCGCCTCATTGAGCTCGCCGACATCAAGGGCGATGTGCACATGCACACCACCGCCACCGACGGCCACAACTCCATCCGTGAAATGGCCGACGCGGCTCTCGCCCGCGGCTATCAATACATCGCCATCACCGACCACTCCAAAAACCTGGCCATGACCAACGGCCTCGACGAGAAACGCGCCCTCGAGCACATTGAGCGCATCCGCGAAGTCGACAAGCAGCTCGAAGGACGTATCCGCGTATTTTCCGGCATCGAAGTCGACATTCTTGCCGACGGCGCTCTCGATCTCCACAATGACGTCCTCGCCCAGATGGACGTCGTCATTGCCAGCGTCCATACCCGCTTCGAGCAATCGCGCGAGGAGATGACTGCCCGCGTCCTGCGTGCCCTCGAAAATCCCTACACCCGCATCCTCGGCCACCCCACCGGCCGCCTCCTGCTCCGTCGCGAAGCCTTCCAGATCGACCTTGGCCTCATCCTCCGCCGTGCCGCCGAACTGGGCGTAGCCGTCGAGCACAATGCCGCGCCCGAGCGCCTCGACCTCAGCGACCGCGATCTCCGCCTTGCCAAGGAGACAGGCTGCAAGATCGTCGTCAACACCGACGCCCATGACACCCGCCACATGGCCAAAATTGTCTATGGATTACGCCAGCTCAAGCGCGCATGGCTCGGTCCCGACGACATCCTCAACACTAGGGGACCCAAGCAGTTCCTTGCCGCCCTGCGTCCCCGGCCCTGAGCCCAAATTGGCCCTAAATCTTCCGGATTTGGGGCCGGCTCGCTTTCGCCAAAAAGGAAGTCGTGGCTTCCCCCGCGAGTCTGGAGCTAAGATAGGGGCGCCATGAGTCTCCTCAATCAGGAATCACCCCAAGCATTGGACGACGCAGCCAAAGGCGAGTCCCTGACCAAGGGATCGAGCCACATTGCCATTGCGGCCATTGTCGCCACCGTAGTAGTCTCCATCGCCATCGCCATTTATGTGATTGCCGGCGAAAAACCTCCGGCGGCGACCGGTGAAATCCTCGAAGTCTGGGCGCATCCGATGCACACCGTTACCCCGGCCTTTGATGCCAGCGGCGCAAGCATCTCCCAGGAGAATTTCGATCAGGTTCTAGTCTTCACGCGCGTCCGGCTGCACAACCAGAGCAAGCAGCCGATCATTCTCCATCAGATTCTCACCAACATCACGCATCCCGACGGCAGCATCGACTCCAGCTTCGCCACCACGGCCTCCCAATATCAGCGGATCTTTATGGCCTATCCCGAATTGGCGCAGTGGCAAACCACCCCACTGTCCACAGACGAGCTTGCCATCAATCCTGACCAGACGGTGGAGGGGACTTTCGTCTCCTCCTTCCGCATGGCCAAGGATCAATGGGATGGGCGCAAAGCCCTCGATTATTCCTTCGGATTTCGCTATCTGCCGATCATGAAGCTGACCCCGAAGGTCGCCATTACTGACCGGTAGGCGGCGCGGGCGCGCCCTTGGGCGTCGAAAGATATCCCGAAATCTGATTCTTCGAACCGATATTGTTGACCACGATCTCGTAGAGCGCAGGATCCTTCCCGCTGTAGAACTGCAGCGGCTCATCCACGTTGCGATCCTTCTTTTCGTAACTGCGATCGTCCGCGTAAACCACCAGCGTGAATTTGCTGCGCTTGATATCCGTCTTCTTCAACTCCAGGCTCACCGTGCCCACCGGCTTCTTTTCGCCCTTGTTCAAGGTGAACTCGTAGTAGCTCCGGTCGCCCTTGTGCTTCAACACTTCCAGTTCCTGGGCATTGCGCGCAATCAGGCTCGAGTGGTCGCTCAGGTCGCCCTTCATCGAAGTCAGTTGAGCAACAGCGCTGGCCAGATCGTTTTGCGTCTTGCCAAGATCGGTCTTCACCCCGCCTACATCCGTCTTCACGGTCGAAACATCGGTCGCAACTGCAGTCACCTGTTGCGCGGTCTGCTTCTGCGCAGATTCCAATCGTTTGCTGTCGGCCTGTTCTCTGGCAACCAGCGCCTGGGCCCGCTCGTCCATCTGTTTCTGCGTCAATCCCAGCGATTTGCCCAGTTCATCGGTGGCCACCGTCAACCGCGCATTCGTCTCGCGCAGGTCGGCCGCCAGCTTCGCATTCTGCTGGTTCGCTTCGGTTAAAGCCGCTTCCTGGTGTTGAAGCCGACCGTTCAGCGTGTACGTCCAGATCAATCCGCCCACGCCTACAAGCAGCGCGACCGCGAGCGCTCCAAGCAGAGCGCCGGAATGTGTCCTTGGTGCATTCTCAAGTTCGTCACTCATTGTTTGCCTTTCCTCCTGCGCGCCGGCGCCACAAGGCACAGGACGCTTCTGATCGGTTGGCGCAATCCTATCTCGTTTCAGACCGTTGCGGAATTGTCTTGGCAGAGTCGTAACCCTACCTGCTCAACCCGAAACCTGGCAATGTATCGGTTCTGCGCCTTGGGCTTGCGGGGATTCCACCCAATATAGAATGAAACCTCTTTCCGCGCGACAATTTAGACGAATTCCCAACCCCACAGTACTCAAGGTTGCCCTACATAATGTGCTTTTGACCGCCCTCCGTGACAACCCTTGAAGCGCTACGCTATAAAGAACTTTGCCGCACTTTCCACACCGACATCCCTCAGAGCCGCTGTGGTGACCGGAATCACGCCAGAAACTATGCCAAAAAGGGAGAACTAAAGGCCATGTCGACCGCCGTTGCTGGAAAGGGACTGGAAGGAATTGTTGCCGCCAACTCCGGCATCTGCTGGATCGACGGTGAAGCCGGCGTATTGGCCTACCGGGGCATCGATATCCACGAATTGGCCGAGAAGTCGACCTTCGAGGAAACCACCTTCCTCCTTTGGAATGGCCGCCTCCCCAACCAATTCGAATTACGCGAATTCCAGTCGCAACTCGCACTGGCCCGTGAACTCGATCAGCGCATCATTGACCTGCTCCGCAGCTTCCCCTCCTCGGCCACTCCCATGGAAGTTCTGCGAACTGCCGTGTCGGCGCTCAGCTTCTACGACGCCGACGAAAAGGACAATACGCACGACGCCAATGTCCGCAAGAGCTACAACCTGACCGCCCAGATCGCTATGATCGTAGCCATCTACGATCGCATCCGCAAAGGCAAGGAAATCATCCCTCCCGATCGGTCGCTCTCCCACGCAGGCAATTTCCTTTGGATGCTGAACGGCGTCAAGCCCTCTGAAACTGCCACCCGTACCCTCGACATCGCCCTCATCCTTCACGCCGACCACGAACTCAACGCCTCCACCTTCGCGGCCCGCGTCATCGCCGCCACACTCTCCGACATTCACTCCGCCATCACCGGCGCAATCGGCGCACTCAAGGGACCGCTCCACGGCGGCGCCAACGAAGCTGTGATGCGCCTTTTACTCCTGATCGACAAAGCCGGCGCCGACCCCGTCGACTACGTCAAGAACATGCTGGCGGCCAAGCAGAAAATCTCCGGATTCGGTCATCGCGTTTACAAGACTGAAGATCCCCGCGCCACCCATCTACGCCGCATGTCCGAGCAACTCGGCAAAGATGCCGGCCAGCCCAAGTGGTACGAAATGTCGCGCGCCATCGAGCTCTACATCAAAGGTGAGAAGAAGCTCAACGCCAACGTCGACTTCTACTCGGCATCCACTTACAACACCCTCGGCATCGACATCGACCTCTATACACCCATCTTCGCCGTCAGCCGCATTGCTGGATGGTCCGCCCACGTCATCGAGCAGCTCGACGACAACCGCCTCATCCGCCCCCGCGCAGACTACATCGGCCCCGAATATCCCACGCACTGGATCGCCGTCGACCAGCGCCCGTAGCTCACCCGGGTGGGCGCAAACTAAAGCAAGAATTTTCCCGGAACCACGCCTATCTGAAAGCTGACGCCTGATAGCTGATAGCTGTCTTCACACCGCGTCTTCAGCCAGCGTCAGCACCCGCGTCGCTACCTTCGTCGCCGGCTCCTCGCCTGCCGCGACACGTGTCACCGTCAGCACGGTAATATCATCCGACTGGCCAAACTTCTGCGCCGCATCCGCAATGTTCTCGGCAGACTGCTTTGCAATCGCCGCTGTTCGTTCAAATCCGAACAACTCGCCCGCACCTGCCCCTGCTTCAACAACCCCGTCTGACATCACCACAAGCTGCTGATTTTCTCCTAGCCGGAAGGCGGATTCTGCATACTTTGAGTCCGCGCTCAGCCCCAGCGGTAACCCACTTTCCAGCACCAGCTCTTTCCCCTCGAGATACGGCATCAAATGTCCCGCATTCGCTGCGGTCGCCATTCCGTTCGCCGCAACGTGCAACACCAGGCAGGTTGTGAACCCCCCATGGCTGCGCGAAAGCATGCGATAGTTCATCGCCGTCAGAATCTCGCCCGGACTGTCGGTAAAATGCGCCAGGGTCCGCACCGTGCCCACCAGCAGGCTCACCGTCATTGCGGCAGGCATACCCTTTCCGCTCACATCGCCAATCACCGCCAGCACGCCGCCGTCTTTCGTCTGCAGAATCTGGAAGAAATCTCCGCCCACCTGCTGCGCCGGCCTGTACTCGCTCGCCATCCTGAACCCCGACACCGTCGGCAGCGCCTCCGGAATCAGTACCTGCTGCACTTCGCGCGCCTGCTCAATCTCCTGCCGCCAGAGTTCCCGCTCGCGCTGACCCTGCACAAACCGTTGCAGCATGAGCACCGACACGATCGCCAGCATAAAGAGAATCGCAATGGTCCCTTCCGTAAAGGTCAATCCCCAGAACACCAGAATCGTCTGCACATGCACCAGTTGAAGCTCTTCTTGATAGGCCCAGAAAATTGTCATCAAAACAGGCGCCAGCGCAAGCCATCCCCCGCCTGCCCGTTTTTTTATGCCCGAATAAGTCACCCACAGCAAAAGCGCGCCCAGTAAAAGCTTCACCACAAGCGTCAGCGGAATCAGCCAACTCGTCGCGCCCGCCGGAATAATCCACCCATAAAGCGGCTCTCGAATCAGGCTCATGCTTGCGGCCAGAAGAATAACCAGGATCCACGTCGCCCGCGCAATCCTGTGAATGTCATCAAGCTGAAACCAGTACGCCCAGAACAAAGCCCAAAGTCCCAACCGCAGCGGCGTCACCACGACATCCAAAATGAAAATCTCCGGATTCATCGGCAAAATCGTGGTGTAGTAGCCGAACATCACAATCGCGCGTTCGCTGCAACCCGCCAGGCATGCCAGCCCGAGCCACAGATACGCAGGCTCCTGCCGGTCGAACCAATAGAGCGTCAACCCCAGCAAGGTCCCCAGCAGCATTAGTGTTACGCTCATCAGGTTTCCCACCTGCGTGCGATTCACTGCATCCTGTTCCAGCCGCAACATCGCGTCCACCGAGGTCGCTTCACCCAGAATCGGCGGCCCATGCATCCCACCTACATCCGGACTTGCCAAAGGTGTGCCCGGATCCATCCAGAAACGAATCGCAATCGTCACCAGGCCATTACCAACGCTCGGCGGCAGCGCAAACGCTCGCGGCTGCGAGTTGTAAAACAGCACCGACTCGCCATTGAAATGGCCAAACTGCCCCACAATTTGCCCATTCACAAAAATCTGGTACGCATCATCGAAATTCAGCGGCATGGTCATGGCCAATGCCGGCGGTATTTCATTCCCCGTACCGTTTTCTAACCGGATCTGAAGCCGGTACCACGCAAACCGCGTGACCTTCCGATAACCATGCGTCGTCCATCCCGGCACAAATCCACTCGACCCTGTGATCGGATCGAAGGAATCCGCCGGCGGTGTCAGATCCAGAGTCGCCCATTGCGAATCGTCAAAACCCGGCTGTGCCCACGCAGGATTGTCCCCGGGTTGAAACCTCCATGGTCCTGTCAGGGCCACGACGGACTTTCCGATCCTCGCTCTAAAGGGCTCCTGTCCGGCGGAAGAAATGCCGGCCCAGAGCAGCAGGCATGCGACCAGGCAAAACTTCGCCGTTCTTCCGTCTAAAACACGGGAATGCCCTCTCGAAATCACGCTTCGCCTCCACTTCGCGGAGCAGAAAGAACAGATGGGGAAAGATCTCCTGCGGTGGCAATAGCATACCCCGCTCACGCCCAAAGGGGAATAAAGATGCGCGGCTGCACATGCCTGAAATTTACTCGAAGTTAGCCGCTTGAAACCCTTCGCTGGGCCGCAAATCTCGGCGGTTCAGGCGTCGCGTCACACGCGCGCCTGCTTCTTCATCCAAAGCAAATACAGCCCCCACGCCGCCAGTGTGCAGTTGTCGCGAACCCGCCCATCGAGCATCATCGCTTCAAATTCTTCCACACTCACGCTCAGCACCGTAAGGTCGTGCTCCTCGGCATCCCGATCCGTCTCCGTCTCTGTCAGTCCGGTCGCAAGAAAAACATACTGCTTCTGCCGCGCAAATCCGTAGGCGATCCACATGCTGCCCAGGAGTGTCATGCTCGCCGCGTGCAGGCCGGTCTCTTCCTGCAATTCACCCCGAGCCAGCTCTTCGGGATCGGCAATCTCCATCTCCCAGCCGCCCTGCGGCAGCTCCAGCGCGCGCTCCTGGATCGTGTAGCGGAACTGCTCCACCAGCCACACCTGCCCCTTGTCGATGGGCAGAATAATCGCTGAATCATCTTTCTCGACGACGCCATACACGCCACGCTGACCATTCGAGCGCAGAATCTCGTCCTCGCGCACACGCATCCAGTGATTGCGATACACCTCGCGGCTCGTCAGCGTCGTGATCGATTTCTCGGGTTCGGCCGCTTCCTGTTTCATGCAGTCCCCTCATCCCTTCAACCTAGACGGTCAGCTCTGCACCGGCAAGTCACCGCGATGATCCTCGGCACACCTGGCCTCACGGGGTTTGCACTCTCCCGGCAATCCGGCAATCTCAAATGTCCGCGAAGGTTTTACCGCTACTTCTCGCGCAGCCTATACGCATGCAGCCGGCCCACCAGCGAGGCCGGTCCGCTCACCCTCAGCAGCACCAGATTGCCGTCATACACCCGTTCGTGCACCACCATGCCCGCGTCAATCGCCGCCAGCACAGCGCCTTCCTGCTGCGGCACTCTTAACTCCGCTTCCACAATGGGATCGGAACGCAACGCCGCATCAATCGCGGCCAACAAAGTTTCAGTGCCTTCGCCCGTCCGCGCTGAGACGGGCACATCTTCCCGCGCACCCAGCGTCTCGCGCTCCTGCTTGTCCAGCAGATCAACCTTGTTCATCACTTCAATGCGCGGCTTCTTCAGTGCTTCGAGCTCTGCCAGCACCTTCTCCACCTGCGCCTTCTGCTCGGCGCCATAACTCGACGACGCGTCGCGCACATGCAGCAACACCTCCGCCTGTTCCACCTCTTCCAGCGTGGCGCGAAAGCTCGTCACCAGCGTATGCGGCAAATTCCGAATAAACCCCACCGTATCGCTTAGCAGCACTTTACGCCGGCTCGGCAATTCAATCGCGCGCAGCTTCGGGTCCAGCGTGGCGAACATCTTCGACGACTGCAGTACATGCGCACCTGTCAGCCGATTGAACAGCGTGCTCTTGCCCGCATTGGTATAGCCCACCAGCGCGACCGTCGGCACCGGAACCGCCTCGCGCCGCTGCCGCTGCTGCCTGCGCACGCGCCTGACCGCTTCCAGATCCAACTTCAGCTGATCGATCCGCCGTTGAATTCGCCGCCGGTCCGTCTCGAGCTGCGTTTCTCCCGGTCCGCGTGTGCCGATGCCACCGCCCAGCTGCGACATGGCCTTCCCTCGCCCCGTCAGCCTCGGCAGCATGTACTCCAGCTGCGCCAACTCCACTTGCAACTGGCCTTCGCGGGTCCGCGCATGGCGCGCAAAAATGTCTAGGATGAGCTGCGTTCGATCCAGCACCCGGCACGGCATCGCGCTTTCCAGATTGCGCAGTTGTGTGGGTGAAAGATCGTGATCGAAAAGCACCAGGTTCGCTTCGGTGGATGCGGCAATCCCCGCAATCTCTTCCACCTTGCCCGCGCCAATCAACGTCGCGGGATCTGGTCGCGGCCTACGCTGCATCACTTCGGCGCACACTTCCCCGCCCGCGCTGGCCACCAGCTCGCGGAATTCCGCCAGCGATTCTTCGCAGTCCAGGCCTGGCGCATCCAACGCCGCGGCACGCCTCTCCGGTCTCTGCCTTACACGCGGCTCCTGGCTCGATCCCGTCGGTTCGGCGCCTTGTCGTTCATCGACTTGGACCGTCGCCGCCAGGCGCGCGCCCGCAAGCCCCGCCCGCGTCGCGCGAGTGCGCACGCCAAAGTCGACGCTTACAAGGACAGCCCTTTCCGGCCGAGTTCCCAAATTGCCGGAATCCGGACGTACGCCGTCTTGCGCAAATTTCAAGGGGACTACTCCCGCCAGATCCTACCGCTGATCTGCGTTCACCGCAGCCGGTGCTGGAGCCGGAACTGCCGCCGGACCCAATCCCGTATGCGTGGTCGCCGGACGATGTTCGGCGTGCAACACGCTGCGATTGCTCACCACGGTTGAGATGGCGTGCTTAAAGATCAACTGCTCCTGGCTGTTGTTCTCCAACAGCACCGAATACTTATCAAAGGAGCGGATTTTGCCGGTCAGCTTTACGCCACTGACCAGGTAAATCGTAATGGGGGTTTTGTCTTTGCGAACTGTATTCAGGAAAGTGTCCTGAATGTTTTGTGCCGGCTTGTTGTCCATGTGCCGATCTCCTGCTTTCCGTGGTTTGGCGTTGCAGTGCGTTTCATCCGCACTTTTGTGAAAAAACAATATGGCGGGCACGGCGTCGGAATTCCCGAAGCCGTCAATGCCCGCAGTGACTCAACAATATCGAGGTTTACTCACCTTTTCAACTCCAGTCACACCCGGATTTCGATGTCACACATTCCCTTGGATGCCTCGAAACGCCCTTGCAATCCCGGCTGCTACCATGTTGCCGTGCACGACCCGGCCGACTCCTCCGCATCCAAGCCCGTCAATCCGCAGCCCGTTCGCATGCTCGATCTCAAGCGCCAGTACCAGCCGCTGCACCAGGAGCTGCTCGAGGCCCTGGGACATGTGCTTCAGACGCAACAGTTTATCCTCGGTGAGCAGGTCGACTCCTTCGAAAAATCTGCCGCCCGGCAGCTGGGTGTCTCGCACGCTGTTGGATGCTCGTCAGGCACCGACGCGTTGTGGCTCGCTTTGGCCGCGGCCCAAATTGGGAATGGCGATGCTGTTATCACCACTCCTTTCAGCTTCTTCGCCTCTGTCAGCTGCATCCTCCGTGCCGGAGCCACCCCCATCCTGGCCGACATCGATCCGGCTACTTTCAATCTCGATCCCCAGGCCGTCGACACACTTCTCCGTAGTAAGAACGTGCGAAACGTCCGCGCGGTTTTACCTGTTCATCTTTATGGCCAGCCCGCAGCCCAGGAATTCTTTACCCGAATGGGTCCCGATCACGGCATAAGGATCATCGAAGACGCTGCTCAGGCCTGGGGCGCCGCTTGGGGCAATGTGCACGCCGGAGCCCTTGGCGACATCGCCGCCTTCAGCTTCTACCCCACCAAAAACCTCAGCGCCGCCGGAGACGCCGGTATGGTCTCCACCAACTCTGCCGATCTCGCTGAACGCGCCCGTATGCTTCGCCAGCACGGCATGCGCCGCCGTTATCATCACGACGAACTCGGTTGGAACACGCGCCTCGACGGCTTCCAGGGTGCCATCCTCGAGGTCAAGCTCAAATACATTGCCGGCTGGAACGACGCCCGCCGTTCTGTCGCAGCAAAATACGATGCGCTCTTTCGCGCCGCAGGCCTCGCCGAATCCGGCCCCTATCCGGCACACGCCCTCATTCTGCCGCACGAAGTTCCCGGTTCGCGCCACGTCTGGCACCAGTACGTGGTCCGCACTGCCCGTCGCGACGAATTGCGCGCCTTCTTGGCAGAACGCAAAATCGGCTCGGAGATTTACTACCCCGTCCCGCTCCACCTGCAGGATGCGCTCAAGCCGCTCGGCTACAAAGAAGGCGATTTCCCCGAGTCCGAGCGCGCCGCTCGCGAAGTCCTCGCCCTGCCCATCTTCCCCGAGATTCGCGAAGACGAGCAACAGACTGTCGTCCAGGCCATCGCTGATTTTCTCAGCTAGCGATTACCGGAACAGATTCGTCCGCGCCAGCTCCACAATCTCGTCGCCGCGTCCATTCAAGATCGCCTTGATCATGTAGAGATTGAAGTCCACGATCTGATCCATCTTGAGCGATGGTGGCATTGCGAGTTCCTGCCGATTGACTGCAACATCCACCATTGCCGGCCCCGGATGCGCCAACATCTTCTCCAGCGCCGGACGCAGTTCCTCGGGAGTCTCCACGTGCTGCGCGAAAAGCCCCGCGCCCTCGGCAATCTTCGTAAAATCCGGGTTCTCCAAGTCTGTCGCATAGCTCAGGAATCCAGTCGCCTTCATCTCCAGTTCAACAAAGCCCAGCGATCCGTTGTTAAACACCACCATCTTGACCGGCAATTTGAGCTGGCGCAGCGACAGCAGGTCACCCATCAGCATCGACACGCCCCCATCGCCGGAAAGCGTGATGACCTGGCGGTCCGGAAACGTGATCTGCGCGCCAATGGCCTGGGGCAGGGCGTTCGCCATCGACCCGTGATTAAACGATCCGAGCAGTCTCCGCTTGCCGTTCATTCTCAAGTAGCGCGAAGCCCAGATGACGGGCGTGCCCACATCCACGGTGAAAATCGCGTCCTCGGCCGCCACCTCGTTCAACACCTTGGCGACATACTGCGGATGGATCGGTTTCTCTCCCGTTTTGCCAACTGCGAGGTCATCGAGTCCTTTGCGCGCTTCACCGTAGTCCTTCAGCGCCGCATCCAGATGCTTTCGCTCCTGCTTGTCGTCAATCAGCGGCAGCAGGCCGCGAAGGGTTTCTTTCACTCCGCCCACAATTCCCAAATCGACATGGCTCCGGCGCCCAATCTGCTCTTCCCGCAGATCAATCTGCAAAATCCGCGCGTCCTTCGGATAGAACTGCTGATACGGAAAATCCGTTCCCAGCATCAGCAGGGTCTCGCAACTCATCATGGCTTGAAAGCCTGACGAAAAACCAAGCAGCCCCGTCATCCCCACATCGTATGGATTCTCGTGTTCAATAAACTCTTTGCCGCGCAACGCATGGACAATCGGCGCCTTCAGCTTACCCGCCAGTGAAATCAGCTCATCGTGCGCTCCCGCGCATCCCGCGCCGGCAAGAATGGTCACCTTGCTCGCGCGGTTCAGCTCCCCGGCCAGCGCCGCAAGCCCGTTGGCACTCCGCACGACCTCCGGCCGCTCCGCGGAAAAGTTAACGCGTCGGTCAACGTTCACCGCCTCTGAAAGGGCAACATCGCCGGGCAACACCACGACAGCCACTCCGCGCTTGGCCAATGCCGTCTGGATCGCAATCTCCAGCGTGCGCGGCATCTGCGAAGGATGCGAAACCAGCTCGCAAAATACACTGCACTCCTTGAACAGCAGTTCCGGATGCGTCTCCTGGAAATACGTGCTCCCGATTTCTTGCGAAGGAATATGCGCGGCAATCGCCAGCACCGGAACCCGGCTGCGGTGGCAGTCGTAAAGGCCGTTGATCAGGTGCAGATTCCCAGGTCCACAGCTTCCCGCACACACTGCCAGCTTTCCCGTCAGAGCCGCTTCAGCTCCCGCTGCAAAAGCAGCAGTCTCCTCATGGCGTACCCCAACCCACTCCATGCCGGTGCGCGTGCGTACCGAGTCGGTAATGCCATTGAGTGAATCGCCGGCCACGCCAAAAATGCGCTCCACGCCGGCCGCTGCCAGCACTTCCACAAAGAGTTCAGCCACTTTCTTCGCCACGCTCGTCCACCCTTCCGGCGTCTCCACGGGACGCCGCGCAAATCAAACCCAGCCCAAAGCTTGCAACTCGCATAAACATTTCTCTATGCGTAGATGCAATCTTCAACTCAATCGTGCTTGAGCCGTCCCCTCCTTCCTGCTCATTTTCCCCTGTTCCCTGTTCCCTACTCCCTCGTTCCCTGCACTCTCCGCCCCTGCATTTAGAATCGATTCAGAATGAAGTGCCCTTATTGCGGCTTTGCCCAGGATCGTGTCGTCGACTCGCGCGAAAGCAAGGAGGCCGACTCCATCCGCCGCCGCCGCGAGTGCGAAAGCTGCAACCGCCGCTTCACCACCTACGAACGCATCGACGAAATCCCCTACATGGTCGTTAAAAAAGACGGCCGCCGCGAGCGTTTCGACCGCCAGAAAATCCTCAGCGGCCTCTTGCGCGCCTGCGAAAAACGCCCCGTATCCTCCAGCCAGCTTGAAAAAGTCGTCGATGCCACCGAAAGCTTCCTGATCGATGCACCGGAGCGCGAGCGCACCACCAGCGAAGTCGGCGAACTCATCATGCAGCATCTCAAAGGTCTTGACACCGTCGCCTACATCCGCTTCGCCTCGGTCTACCGCGACTTCAAAGACGTCAACGAATTCAAGGAAGAGCTCGAAGGCTTGCTCGACACACATCGCACCCCCAAAGGTAAGAAATGATTTCCGCAGATGCACACCGTCTGCCGCTCATTCCCGCCAGTCCAAACCAGTTGAAAGTGCGCGCGTGCTGCACGCAAAAGCTGAACGCGCATTGCTAGGAGCTGCTCCTCATGACCCACAAAGTCACCCTCATCCCCGGCGACGGCATCGGCCCTGAAGTCACCCAGGCCGTCCTGCGCATCCTTGAAGCCACCGGCGTTTCCTTTGAGTGGGAGCGCTTCGCCGCCGGCGCAGAAGCTTTCGAAATCTACGGCGAATACATTCCCACCGCACTCTACGAATCCATCGAGCGCAACAAGATCGCCCTCAAAGGGCCCGTAACCACCCCCATTGGCGGCGGATTCAAGAGCATCAACGTCACCCTGCGCAAAAAATTTGCCCTCTTCGCCAACTTCCGCCCCATCAAAAATCTCCCTGGCCTCATCACCAAGTATCCCGACGTCGATCTCATCATCGTGCGCGAAAACACTGAGGGAGAATACGTCGGCCTCGAGCACGAAGTCGTTCCCGGAGTCGTCGAAAGCATCAAGGTCATCACCGAAAAAGGGTCCACCCGCATCGCCAAATTCGCCTTTGATTACGCACGCAAACATGGCCGCAAGAAGATCCACTCCATCCACAAGGCCAACATCATGAAGCTCTCCGATGGCCTCTTCCTGCGCTGCGCACGCAAGGTCGCCGAAGGATTTCCTGAAATCTTCTATGGCGAGCACATCATCGACAACACCTGCATGCAGCTCGTCATGAATCCCTATCAGTACGACACGCTGCTTCTCGAAAACCTCTATGGCGACATCGTCAGCGATCTCTGTGCAGCCTTCGTCGGCGGCCTCGGCCTTGTCCCAGGCGCTAATCTGGGCCACGAGTGCGCCATCTTCGAAGCCGTCCACGGCTCCGCTCCCGATATCGCCGGCAAAGACCTCGCCAACCCTACTGCGTTGCTTCAGTCCGCAGTTCTTATGCTGCACCACATCAATGAAACTGCGGCAGCCGAGAAAGTTCAGCACGCTCTCGAAACCGTCTACGCCGAACAAAAAATACTCACTCGCGATGTGGGCGGCACCGCAGGCACCAGCCAGTTTGCCGACGCGGTCCTGGCCGCCATGGGGTGAACCCGGTTTAAGAGACCGTTTTGCGACCCGCGGAGAAAAACTTGACCACGCAGACGGCAGACTCAAAAAATGCCATCGCCATCCGCCCGATGCAGATGCACGACGCCCCCGCAGTGTGTGAGCTCATTGCTCAGCTCGGCTATGAGCGCTCGGTTGACGACGTTCGCGAATGGATTCAAAGCATTGAGTCAACCATTGAAATGCAGGCCGCCTTCGTCGCATGTCTCAACGAAAATCTCCTCGGCTGGATTGAAGTGTCCGCCGAATCCCGCCTCCAGAGCGCGCCTTTCGCACTCATTGGCGGTCTCGTCGTGCGCGAAGGATCCCGCAGCCTCGGCATTGGCCGGCTTCTCTGCGCCGCTGCCGAGCAGTGGGCCCGCGAACGTGGCCTCAAGAAAGTGCGAGTAACTTCCCGCACCACGCGCGACGATGCACACCGCTTTTATCTTCGCAACGGGTTCGAAGTCACAAAAACATCGAAAGTGTTCGAGAAACTACTTCGCGAGTGATTCGTGCGACCTCACTCCGCGGAAGCTTCGAAACTCCGCGCGTCCGGTTCAACCCCCACTTCGAAATTCGCAAGAGAACTGCTCCCCGCCGCAAACCCCGTGCGCGCTTCTGTCAGGATTTTCATTCTCAGCCCTCGCTCCTCGACGCTCACTCCCCTGTTCCCCTTTCCTGTTCCCTGCTCTCCCTATTCCCTATTCCCCGTTCCTTGTCTCTCCATCAGGTACACTGGAGTGTTTAGTCCCATGCAAAACAAACATCCAATTGGCATCCTCGGCGCGACCGGAATGGTGGGCCAGCGCTACATACAGCTCCTCGAAGACCATCCGTGGTTCGAGATCGCCTGGCTCGCTGCCAGCGACCGGTCCAGCGGCAAATCCTACGGCGACGCCGCCAAGTGGCGCCTCGATACCCCGCTGCCCGAACGGATCGCCAAAATGCCCGTCTCGCCTGCCGATCCATCCGGCGCGCCCCGCATCATTTTTTCCTCCATCGACGCGCCCATCGCTCGCGAACTCGAGCCCAAATTTGCTGAAGCCGGCTGCGCCGTGCTCTCCAACTCCAGCGCTTTCCGCATGACGCCCAACGTTCCCCTCGTCATTCCCGAGGTCAACGCCGACCATCTGCACCTCATCGAAGAGCAGCCCTCGCGCAAGCAGTCGGGCGGATACCTGGTCACCAATCCCAACTGCTCCACCATCGGCCTCGTCATGGCCCTCAAACCGCTCGAAGAACGCTTCGGTATCGAACAGATCTTCGTCACCACCATGCAGGCCGTCAGCGGCGCCGGCTACCCCGGCGTGGCCTCCATGGACATCCTCGACAACGTTGTCCCCTACATCGGCGGCGAAGAAGAAAAAATGGAAGCCGAGACGCTCAAGCTGCTGGGCCATCTCGAAGGAAACCACGTCACGCCCCTCCGTGCCGCCATCACCGCCCATTGCAATCGCGTGCCCGTCGTCGATGGCCACACCGAGTGCGTGTCGCTCAAATTGAGCCGAAAGGCCTCCGCCGAAGAAATTCTCGCAACTTGGGATCAATACAATCCGCTTGCCGGCCGCGACCTGCCTTTCGCGCCAAAACAACCCGTGCAATTCTCCGTCCAGCCCGATCGTCCGCAGCCTCGTCTCGACCGCAATCGCGAGCGCGGCATGGCGGTGACCGTGGGTCGTCTCCGCCCCTGCAGCCTGCTCGACTGGAAGTTCGTTCTCCTTTCGCACAACACGGTGCGCGGCGCTGCGGGTGCCACCATTTTGAACGCAGAACTACTCGCCAACCTCGGTAAGCTTGAACAGATCGCCGAAGCAACCGCACGCATCTGAAACATCCTAAGAACGACGGATTTGCCTGCATGAGCGTTGTAGTCATGAAATTCGGCGGCACCTCGGTGGAAGATCCCGCCGCCATCAACCGCACCGCGTCGATCGTTGCCGGTCGCGTTGCCATGGGCAAACGGCCCGTGGTCATCGTCAGCGCGCTGGCCCGCGTGACCGATCAGCTCCTCCGCGCCGCCGCGGCGGCTGCCGTAGGAGATCGCACCGGTGCCCTTGCCATCAGCTCGCGCCTGCGCTCCCGTCACCGCGACACCGCCTGCGCTCTCCTCAAGGATCAGAAAGAATCCGCGACCCTGGTCACCTGGATCGACCAGAAATTCGATTCGCTCGATGAAATCCTTCGCGGTCTGGCTGCCATTCTCGAGCTCACCCCGCGCATCTCCGACCTCGTCGTCAGCTACGGTGAACGCATCTCCAGCCGCATCGTCGCTGCCGCCTTCTGCGAGCACGGTCTCGCCGGCGCCCACGTCGATGCGCGCGAAGTCATCATCACTGACTCGCAATTCCAGAAAGCCATTCCTCAAGACACCATCATCGAAAAGCGCGCGGCCGAAAAACTCCGTCCCCTCGTCGACGATTCCAAAGTCCCCGTCATGGGCGGCTTCATCGCTTCCAACGAGGAAGGCATCACCACCACCCTCGGCCGCGGCGGTTCTGACTTCACCGGCGCGCTCGTCGGAGGCGCTCTCACCGCCGAGGCCATCGAAATCTGGACCGACGTCAACGGCATCATGACCAGCGATCCGCGTGTCTGTCCCGATGCCTTGCGCGTCAAAGTCATCAGCTTTGAAGAAGCTGCCGAGCTTGCCTACTTCGGAGCAAAAGTCCTGCACCCCGCCACCATTCTTCCCGCGGTCAAAAAGAACATCCCGGTCCTCGTGCTCAACAGCAGGAATCCCACCAACGAGGGCACGCGCATCATTTCTCTCGCACCCCATTGCAAGAGCCCCTTCAAATCCATCGCCGTCAAAAAGAAGCTTTCCATCATCGACGTGGTCGCCAGCCGCATGCTCATGACCCACGGCTACCTCAAGGAGATCTTCACCATCTTCGACAAGCACCAGTGCCCCGTTGATATGGTCTCTACCAGCGAAGTCTCTGTTTCGCTCACCGTCGACTCCAACGACAAGCTGCCGCTCATCGCCGCCGACCTCAGCCATCTCGCAGACGTGAAATACGAGGGGAAAAAAGCCCTGGTCTGCATGGTCGGCGAAGATATCCGCGGCCAGAACGGCATTGCCGCCCAGGTCTTCAACGCCGTGCGCCACATCAACGTGCGCATGATCTCCCAGGGCGCCAGTGAAATCAATATGAGCTTCATGATCGACGAAGACGATGCCGACGAAGCGGTCCGCTCGCTCCATGCCGCCTTCTTTCAAGACCCTGACCCCTTGATCTTCGACATCGCCGCTCAAAAGAAACAGCTCGTCGTCCCCACTTCCTAACCGCCCTCTGCCCGCGCAACTGCGCCTTCCGGGACAACCGTGTGCACAGTCTTGTGCGATCCCCCTTTACGAAACACAGCTCCGGGCTCCAAGCTAGAAGCTGAATTCCAGGAGCCGCACCATGCTCTTCCTCGTACTCGGTAAAGGCAAAACCGGATCGCTCGTCGCTGAGGTTGCCCGCGAGCGCGGCCACGGCGTTCGCACCCTCGACATCAATGAGAACCAGCAGGCCTCCGCCCTTACCGCGCCCAATCTCGCTGGCGTCGACGTCGTCATCGACTTCACTGCGCCCGAGGCGGCCATCGAAAATATGCGCGCCGTCCTGGCTCTCGGCGGCCGCATCGTTGTCGGCACCACCGGTTGGTACTCCCGCCTCGCCGACATGAAGTCTCTCGCCGAAAAGCGCGGTAGCGCTCTGCTCTACAGCACCAACTTCTCCATGGGCGTGCAAAAACTCTTTCGTCTCACGGCTGAGCTGGCCACTCTCGAGGGCTATACCTTTTCCGTCGAAGAGACCCACCACACAACCAAGGTCGACGCGCCCTCCGGCACGGCTCTTACCCTCAAGGAAATCCTTCTCGCCGCTCACCCCGGCATCGAGGTTTCCGTCACCTCGCATCGCATCGGCGATGCAAAAGGCGAACACGTCGTCATCGCAAAGAGTGAACACGACGAACTGGCCCTTCGTCACAATGCGGATTCGCGGCGCGGCTTCGCGCTCGGCGCAGTCCGAGGCGCAGAATGGCTGGCCGGCAAATCCGGCGCATGGGACTTCCGCGATATCTTCGATCAGTTGTAGTTTTGTGACCCGCTAAGACGCCTGAATGAAACTTCGCGGCGGCCGGCAAAGCTCTCCGCCGATCAGCCTTCCTACTTGCCCAGGGTGAAGTTCACCGTGATGGTCGTGTCCACATCCACAGGCTGGTTATCCAGCATGTAGGGCCTGTAGCGCCAGGTCCTCACGGCAGCCTCCGCGGCTTCGCGCAACATGCCCGGTCCGCTGATCACGTGCAGATTGGTAATCGTACCGGTCTTCGTAATCGTCGCCCCAAGAACCACGTTGCCTTCCACGCGCGCCGTCCTCGCAATGTTGGGATACTGCGGCGGCGTGCGGTGCAGAAGCATTCCTTCGGCAACACCGCCTGAGATCGCCGCGCCTCCCGGCACCACCTTGGCCGACGCGCCTGAAAACACCGAGCCTGGAACACCGTTGCTGCTTTCAATGGCTCCCGGAGTGAAACCCGAAGGCGGCGCCTCTTCCACCGGAACCGGCTTCTTGATATTGGCTCCCAGTTTGGCCTGTGCGGCCAATTGCTGGTCCATCATCTGCGAAGATACTTGGGGCGTTCGCGAAGAAGCATCAGCCGAATCATCATCACGCGCGCCCGCCGACGGTTTGCCCGTAGCCGTCGCAGGATCCGGCGTCGAAAATTCCTTGTCGAAAACATCCGGTTCGCTCGAAGCAGGCTGCGGCGTTTCAACCGGCTGCGTTTGCACCGGCGCAACCGGAGCCGCGGCAGCATGTTTGCCGGGGTGCATAAAGAAGAATAGAAAGGCCACGCATCCCAGCATCCCTGCAGTCGCCGCCATCACTGCCCAGATCATGCCGCCGCGCTTGTTCTTCCCCTCGTCATCCCTTTCCTCGGTCGCAAGAGACGAAAACATCATCTCCTGCGGAGTCGGCTTATATACCTGCCGCTTGGCCGTCTCGAAAATCTCTCCCGGCGCGCTCTCCGGCTCTACCGGTGCCGACGTATCCGCCCCGTGCTTCAGGAACATCTCGGGAGGCAGCGGAGGTGGTTCTTTCTGTGCTCGCGGCGGGGCGCTCTCCATTGGCGGAGTGATACGCAGCGCATCTTCAGGCTTTGGCCGCTCACTTCTCGACACAAGATCCGGCGGCAGTTGCGCGCGCGAAAGCAATTCCGGTTGCCGCCCCGGCGCCAGAGACTCCGGACGCGGCGATTCTTCCTCGTTCTTGCGGCTCCGCGCAAACAACTCATGTGGGCTGGTTGGGCGCATTCGTGAATCAGGCTGTTTCGTGCTCGCAGCCTGCGTAAAGCGCAGGTGCGCCGTGTCCCAGGCCTCAAATTCGTTCGCAGGTTCGCTGCCCGGCGTCACGGGCGATTGCGAGGCCCCCGCTTCTTGAGCCTTGGTGAGAGCCTCAGGTTCAGCCGATGCTCGAAGCCGATTCGCAATGACGGGTGCGGACGGCACAGTCCTTGGCGCTTGCGGCGCCGGTTCGTCGAATCGGCTAGGTGCCTGCCATGGCGCTTCCGTCAACGGCTCGCGCGCCTCGGATTCCGGCAACGCCGCTTCCGGCACAGGCGCGTGCATCTCGTAGGTCGGCAACGGCGATTGTGGCCTATAAGCACTCTCAATTGCAGGCGTTTCTTCCGCGTGAACCAGAGTAGGCCGCGCCGGTCGCGCCTCTTGCGGCGGCTCGGTCACGGGAACCGCTTGCGCCGGACGTGTCGCGGCCAGCGGCTCTGCGGCAGGCTTCGGCGCTTCTGGTCTTGCTGCAGCCTGCGCTTTCGGTTGCACGGGATCAGGTCCGGTCAAACTGGGCGTTCCACCGGGCAACGGCAAAAACTCGCGCGCACCGGCCTGCGTGCAATTGGCCACCAGGTCTGGATCGTTTCGCTGCGAGTAAGCCATGATCATCACGTTGCCGGCCGCAGCAAAGCCTTCAACAATCTTCAGCGCGTAGCTCTCATCGCTGTCCACGTCGATCATGACCACGCTGAAACCCTGCTCGAGAATCTTCGGAATCTCGCTCAGGCGCGCAGGATAGTCGATAAATTCTCGGAAACGGCGATTGGGCGCGCCTGCCAGTGCGCTGGCTACCACCTTGCGGTGTGCCTCGTTGGGGCCGATCAAGGCGATCGACACAACCCGGGAACTGCTTGGCTCGCTCACTGGTTCCTGTACGCTGGTCGACATATCCACTCTGCCGTTCATGATTCCCCGGTCCCTTTGCCTGCCGACTCAACCGGTTCGAGTCGTTGAAAACGGCGCCGTGGTCTTCGCCAGCTCAATCGTTCACGGCACTCAACGAAATTTGCTTCACCAGCCGCCTGCCGAAACGCGTGCGCCCCTGTTCCCCTGGTCCGATCCCCCAGATCTGGCGTTCATTTCCGCGGCTCAAAACGGAGTAAATCTATTTCCCTCAATACGATGTGCAATCCATCTCGCACCCCGGACGAACCCACCACCCATCCGGTATCTGTGTATGTAAGCCAAAGAATATACGGACAGTATTCACGAATGGAATATCTACGCGTTCGAAAAAGTATCTTTCGTCACCCCAGACCGCCGGTAGCCCCGCCCAGGCAATACGCCCCACAACATCACCCACGAAATCATCCGTCTCGGCCCGGCCGAACCTCCGAAGGCCCTTCCTTCCCGTACCTTCTAGACATGACCCTTCGCACAGCCGTCCCATCCGATCTGCCCCAAATTGTTGCCATCGAACGCACCCCGGCCGCCCTTGCTTTCGTCGGCCAGTGGGACGAGGAACGGCACCGCAGAACCCTCTCCGATCCCGACGCCCGCTACTATGTCGCCGAATCCAGTAACGGCACTCCAACGGCCTATGACATCCTGCGCGGCCTCGCGGAGTCCAGTGGCTCCGTCGAACTCAAGCGCATCGTCGTCAATTCACCGGGCCACGGTCTCGGCCGCCAGGTGCTGGCAGAAATCCTCCGTATCGTCTTCCACGACCTGCGCGCCCATCGCCTCTTCCTCGACGTCTTCGACGACAATCCTCGCGCTCGCCATGTCTACGAAAGCCTCGGTTTCCAGTACGAAGGCCTGATGCGCGAAGCCGCTCTGCGCAACGGCGTCTTTTGCAGCCTGCATCTCATGTCCATCCTCGACCGCGAATAGGCCGATCGCCGCAAAACCGGCACTCCCCAACCCGCATAAACCCCTCTCGCCTGTGGGCCCTCCGTCACAATTTTCCAGCCCCGCGCGGTATACACTTCCCAATGATGGACACGCAAGGATGCGGTACAGCAATCGTCACCCCTTTTCGGGCCGACGGATCCATTGACGAGCACGCACTGCGCGCGTTGGTCGACTGGCAAATTCAATCAGGTATCGATTTTCTTGTTGCCTGCGGGTCCACCGGAGAAGCCGCCACTCTGGACGAAGACGAGTGGCTGCACACGGTTCACATCGTCGTGCAGGCTGCTGCAGGCCGGGTCCCCGTATGGGCTGGCTGCACTCACAATTCCACCCGCACGCTCCTCCGTCAGGCCGCTCTCCTGCGCCAGGTTCGCGGCGTCGATTGCATCCTCTCCGCAAACCCCTACTACAACAAGCCCAGCCAGGAAGGTCAGTATCAGCACTTCCTCGCCCTCGCCCGCGCCGTCGACCCCATTCCGCTCTGCCTCTACAACGTTCCCGGGCGCACCGCGGCCAATCTCGAACCCGCCACCGTAGCCCGTCTCGCAGAGGCAGCCTCCAACATCCAGGCAGTCAAAGAAGCCAGCGGCAGCCTCACGCAGATCGCCAGGCTGCTGCATCTCGCTCCCGGCGGTTTCAAGGTTTTCTCCGGCGATGACAACCTCGCCCTCGCCACCATCGGCATCGGCGCCAACGGCCTCATCAGCGTCGCCTCCAACGAGGCGCCTGCAGAAGTGGGTCGCATGGTGCGCGCCGCCATCACCGGAGATTGGACGCTCGCGCGCGACATCGAGCGCAGATTTAGCCGCCTCTTCGAAGCCAATTTCTGGGACTCCAATCCCGGCCCCGTCAAGACCGTCCTGAATCTCATGGGCCGCTGTTCCGACACCGTCCGCCTGCCGCTGGTCCCACCCGAAGTTGCGACCCGCGCAAAACTCGAGCGCCTCGTCGGCGAACTCGGCCTGCTCAAATTTGCCCCCATCCCTGAGGGCTACGTCGGCCTTTTCTAACCCCTCGAAAGAAGACAATTCACAGCAATCAAAACAACGCCCGGTAACTCCTCTTCAAAACTGGGCGAGGCAGTTGGACGGGTTATCTCCGCGCCACGTTGACACTTATCTCGTTTTTCTTTTTGAGTTACTAAGTTTTTCCCGAAATGTTACCCGTGTACCGGCAAACCTTAAAATTTCCTGAATCTCGCGAAACTAATCGACTCCCACTCGGGTTGTAGGTGAGCGACGGCCGAAGTTTCCATGTACGCAGCCCTCCTCCTTTGGCCGTCACAAACCCAGCGATGGGTCCGTGAGGCCACGGACGACCGCAGAAAGCGAAGTACATCAGATGCACACGAGACTCCACGGGAAATCCCTGCTCACATCACTCCTCGCCGTCACCGTTGGCGCACTTTTTGTTACAGGCTGCACTAGCGGCACGATGTCCGGCTCAAACTCCAACTCCACCTCACCCACGGGCGCATCGTTCGTCATCGGCACCGACGCGCCCATGGCCAGCGTCACGTCGTTCTCCGTGCAAATCACCGGCATGCAGGCTTTCACCTCCAGTGATTGCAGTGGAACCGGCGTATCTCTCATCAGCGGAAGTCCCACTGTCGACTTCGCCCGCTTCAATGGCCTGCAGACTCTGCTCGATATGAACGACGTCACCGCGGGCACTTACAATTGCGTCTCCGTCTCGTTCGGAACCGCAACCATTGGCTACCTCAACACCAGCGGCGGAGGCGAGCCCGCGCTTCAAACCGAGCCCGCCACACTTACTACAACCAGCGTGAATGCGCCTCTCGCCAATCCCATGCAAGTTGCCGAGAATGGCGCGCCCGTCGGTGTTCATTTCGATTTCGATCTGCGTAAGTCCATCCAGGTCGATTCAAACGGACAAATCACCGGCACCGTCGATCCCACCTTCAATATCAAAGCAGTCAATAACTCCGATCCCGGCGCTTACATCGATGAATTCGATGCGGCAGTCCTCAGCGTCGACACCGCAACCGACTCCTTCACCATCCAGGGCCCGCATGGGCGTCAGTTCACCGTAAACACCAACGGTGAGACCGAATGGGACGGCAGCGCAACGCTCAGCAGTCTCAGCACCAGCAGCATTGTCCAGGTATCCGGTAATCTCGATCGCGCCGATCGCACCATCGATGCCGATGAAGTCGCTATCCTCTCGCAAAACGGCTTCTATGCCGCCGGCCAGGTCACCTACGTCAATCCCTCCAGCGGACCGGCCAATAGCTTCGACCTCTACGTGCGCGGCACCTTGCCCACCGGCACCGGCGTCGTTGACGGCAATATTGCCACCATCGACCTCACTGGCAGCGAGAAGTACTCCATTTACTGGATGCACGGGCCGCTGGCACAGTTCCTCTTCAACCCGAGCGGATTGCTCGCCGGCCAGCACGTGGCAGTGGGAGGACCGGCAAGCGGTGCAGCCAATGGATCGGCCGTCACCGTGAACCGCGTGGTTCTCCGCGATTGGGGCTTTAACGGCACCGTCGTACCCGGCAGCGAGAATGCCGGCAACGATACATTCCAGATGCAGATCAACGGCTTCGCCGGCGTGCTCATTCCTGAAACCGTCACGGTCTACATCACCGACAAAACCGTCTTCCGCGATGGCTGGTCCAGCATGGCAGACATCACAGACAACGCCAATGTACGCGTCGTCGGCCTGCTGCTCAAGGATCCCACCTCCGGCAAGGCCGTCCTCGTCGGCCACTACTGCGACGACTTGGATTAAGTCTTCACCAGGGCAAGCAACTTGCCGGGGCAGAGTCACTCTGTCCCGGCCTTTTTATTGACTCGCCGCGCTATTGACTCCTCGCCACGAACCCGGATTGAAACGGGCTCGCGGCATTCGGCTTCGTATCGTCCTTGCCCCACGTCCAGTACATGCCCACATACGCGTAGTTCTCTGTCTGGCCCGCAATCGAGTGCCCATACGCAAACAGAAATTGTTCTCCTTCGGGATGCTTGAAATGGTAATAGCCGCCCAGATCGATCATGACCGACTTCCCCGTTTGCGCTGCAGCGCTTCCCTCGCGACCATGTGCGAAAACCTCCGCTCCCAGTTCCAGCCGCTCGTTCAGCTCGCGTTTCACCAGCCAGCCCGTGTAAGGAAAGTCGCGGTAGTTCACTTGCGGCACCACTTGATACCCACCACCACCGTCAAAAAGCCACTTCCCCGAATTCTTCTGTAGCCACACCGGCAGCTTGTACCAGACCTTGCCCACGCCAAGCCCTTTGTCTGCGTTGCCCGTCGGCAACTCAAACATGGTGAACGTTCCGATCTGCGGAAAATGCTTCGTCTCTTTGATGATGGCGAGTTTCACCCAGTTCCATATCCGTCAGGCCAAACGCGCTCTTGCCGGTCCCGGCCGGCAGATAGATCGGATTATTCGAAGGAAAGACTCCGCCCCACGGCAAAATCGCGTGAACCTGTAGCCGCGGAATCGCACCCCAATTGAACTCGAATGCAGGCCCCTGCGAGTCCATCTCCACCGGCGTTCCGACCGCCGTTCCAAAGATGTAGAACTCGTAGTGGTGCAGATCCACCGGCACCGGATCATCGGTCTGGTACGGCGGTCCTTGCGCTCCTGCGTGCGCACTGCTCAACAAACATAGAAGGACGGCGGCAAAAGAGAGGCTCTTGAAAAGCTTCATCATTGCTCCGGGTCAAACTCGCCCTGCTGTCTGCAAATGGTATTGCCGCACCGTGTTGACGGTCTACGCGCACAAGCAATATTCACGCGGCCTTAACCCGCGAGTGCCTGCTTTACCGCTTCGCTCACCAGTCGCCCTTCGGCGCGCAGTCCCTGAGCTCCAATCTTTGCCTGCACCGCTTTAATCACGGTTCCCATATCCTTCGGGGTGGCCGTCCGGCCCGCCGTTGTCGCATAGTCTGTCACTGCTTCCGCCACCAGCAACTTCAATCCCGCTTCATCTAGCGCCTTCGGCAAAAACTCCTCGATCACCACAATTTCTGCCGCTTCCTTTGCCGCCAGTTCCGGACGATCGCCTTTGGTGAAATGTTCGATCGAGTCCCGCCGCTGCTTGATCATCGTTACCAGCGTCTGCTGCTCTTCTGCCGGCGTCAGCGGAGCGTTCTTCTCGACCGCCTTGTTCATCAACGCCGTCTTGATCAGGCGCAGCGTTCCAGTCCGCTCCGCATCGTGCGCCTTCATCGACACAACCGTCAGTTTCGTAATCTGCGCCGCCAGTGCTCCAGGATCGATCATGGTTCCCCTTCCAAACCTCAATTTTAATGCACGCGAAAATGGCGATTCGTGCCACCGCATTCCACGCGAATGCAGCGCGCGCTCGTCCGCTCATCACTGGTTTTCAAGGTTGATTCTTCTGCGTCGTCAGCTTTTAGATGTAGATTGGTCCCCGCAACAGACTTTTCTATGCCAGCCCTGTCTTCTTCGCCCGATCAAATGCGTCCGTCACATTTTCGAGTAGAAACAGCGCCGCCAGCGAAGTCAGTTCCACCAACAAAACCGCCGTAACAATCGTCGGCTCCTTGTAAACCAAAGGAAGCGATAAATCCTGCGTGCCAATCCGCCACCAGTAAATGCCGAGAGCCAGAAACAACACGACCTGCGCCACGCGCGCCCATCCCTGCAATTTCCAGATGCCCCAGCCAATTAAGACAAACATCGCCGACACCAGCGGAAATAGAAAAAATCCAGGCTGCAACAGCAGCGGATCATACGTCGAATTTCCCGCTGAAGACTCGGCCTCGTGCTGCGCCCAAATCTGCAGGAAGATGAGCAGAAAAACCGCCGCCTTCACCACTTGATACAACGCCAGGCACACCACCGCCCCTGGCGCCTCCGGCCCCGCAATCTGCTCTTCGGCCTCTGGATCTCTCTTGATCCTGGCTTTTAATTCATACGGAGACATACATTTAACTCCGCCGACGCCATTACCACGGCGCCGATCTACGCCTGCTCTATATCGGATGAATTGTAACGGGCTTTTGCCGCTCGGTACTAAAGTTTCTAAAGAAATTGGCCTTTTTCCCATCAACAATTCACATAAATCACAAAAGTGTGTATTCTGTGATTGTCCGAACCGCCAACCTCCACCAAATCGAGGAAACCATGTTCCGCAAGACGCGCCTCTTTACCCCCGGACCCACCCCCCTCCTCCCCGCAGCTCAGTTCGCCATGGCCGCTGCGGATATGCACCACCGCACCCCCGAGTTCCGGGCCCTCTACCAGAAAGTCCTCGCCCAGCTCAAAGTCTTCGTCGGAACCCAAAACGACGTGCTCCTGCTCGCGAGTTCCGGCACCGGCGCCATGGAGGCATCTGTCTCCAATCTCACTTCGCCCGGCGACCGCGTCCTCGTTCTCACCGCCGGCAAATTCGGCGAACGCTGGATCGACCTCGCCAAGGCCTTCGGCTGTGTCGTCGATGTGGTCAAGGCGCCCTACGGCCAGACCTTCAACCTCGACGAAATCCACGCCGCCCTCAAACCTCAACACAAGGCTCTCTTCGTTCAGGCCACCGAAACCTCCACCGCCGTGCAGCACGACATCCAGGCTATCGCCAAGTTGCTCTACGAGGTCGCGCCTGAAACTCTCCTCCTCGTCGACGGCATCACCGGACTCGGCACCACCCACATCGACGTCGACGCCTGGGGCATCGACATCCTCATCGGCGGCTCGCAAAAGGCCGTCATGATTCCTCCCGGCCTCGCCTACCTCAGCGTCAGCGACAAAGCCTGGCACGCCATGGAATCCTCCAAGAATCCGCGCTACTACTTTGACCTGCGCAAGGAACGCAAGAACGCCGTCAAGGGCGAAAGCGCCTACACGCCCGCCGTTGCCCTTGTCGCCGGTCTCGGCGCCGCTCTCGACTACATCGCGGGTCAAGCCGGTGGCGATCTCGAAAAGGGTCGCATCGCTCTCATCGACAACGCCATCCTCAACGCTGCCGCCACCCGCGCCGGCCTCGTGACGCTCGGCTTCACGCTCTTCGCGCCCACCGCTCCCTGCGCCGCTGCCACAGCCGTCGCGGTACCCGACGGCATGAACTCCGGCGACGTCGTCAAGGCTCTCAAGACGAAGTTCGCTCTCGTGACAGCCAATGGTCAGGGAGAGATGCAAGGCAAAATCTTCCGCGTCGCTCACCTCGGCTTCTTCGATTACCTCGACACCCTAGCCCTCCTCGGCGCTATGGAACACATCGCCCGGGACACGCTGGGCTTGCCCGTGCAATATGGCCACGCCGTCGCTGCCGCGCAAAAAGTTTACGCGGAAGCGGCAAAGAGCTAGCGCCATGGCCGAACTTTCCTTTGGCGAAAAACTCATCATCGCGCGCCGCCAGCTCGACCTCTATCAGTACCAGATGGCCGAGCGGCTTGGCGTGCACCCCAACTCCATCACCAAGTACGAGCGCGGCGAAGGCAAGCCCCATGCCGCCGCCATGCGCATGTTCGACCTGCTCTGCGAGCAGGAAGGCATTCGCTTCGACGCCTATCAGTCCGGGCAGCAGGATCAGGGAGTAACCATGAAGATTGTTCTTGCAGAAAAAGTGTCTCCGGCAACCTTGGCCGTCTTCGCCGCCGAGCCGGGATGGGAAGTCCTGACGCACGACAAGCTCACCGACGGCCTGCCCGCTGCGCTGGCTGATGCCGACGCGCTCGTCGTTCGCTCTGCCGTGCAAGTCGACGACGCACTCCTCCAGCACGCGCCCAGGCTGCGTGTCATCGGTCGCGCCGGAGTGGGCGTCGACAACATCGACGCCGACTCGGCCACTCGCCGCGGCATCGTTGTCATGAACACTCCCGGCGCCAATGCCGTTGCTGTTGCCGAACTCACCATTGGCCTCATGCTGGCCCTTGCCCGCAAGCTGCCCGCTGCCAACACCGGAATGCACGCCGGCAAGTGGGACAAAAAAAATCTCCAGGGCGCCGAGCTGCGCGGCAAAACCCTCGGCATTCTCGGCCTCGGACGCGTCGGTCTTGAAGTCGCCAGGCGCGCGCGCGGCTTCGGTCTCGAAATCATCGGCAGCGATCCATTCGTCTCCGCCGCCGTGGCTCGGGAAAACGGCATCACCCTCGTTAATGTCGATCAGCTCCTCGCAAAATCCGACTACCTCACACTCCACGTCGGGCTCACGCCGCAGACCGCCAACATCATCAATGCCAAGTCCATCGCCACCATGAAAAAAGGCGTGCGCATCATCAACTGCGCCCGCGGCGAGCTCGTCGAAGACGCTGCCCTCGTTGCTGCTTTAAAAGACGGCCACGTCGCTGGCGCCGCGCTCGATGTCTTCACGGTCGAGCCGCCCAAAGATTCGCCCTATGCCGGCCTCGATAACGTCATCCTCACACCGCACATCGCTGGCTCTACTGCCGAAGCGCAGGAAGCCGTCGGCATTCAGATCGCCATGCAGGTCCGCGAATACCTCAAGCTTGGCGTCGCCCAGAATGCCGTCAACCTGCCTTCGCTCAGCCACGAAGAATACGTGCAGCTCGCGCCCTATATCGATCTGGCCGGACGCCTCGGCGCTTTTCTCGCCCAAGCCGGAAAAGGCGGCATCGAAGCCATTCACTTCACCTACGGCGGCGCGTTGGCTGAAGCCAAAATCGACCTCGTGCGCAACGCTGCCATCGAAGGCCTTCTGCAAGGCTCAGAGAACGTCAATCGCATCAACGCCACTGCCGTAGCGCAAGAGCGTGGCATTCGTGTGCACGAAGACAGAGAAGGCAGCCATCGCGGCGGAGCTGCCACCGTGCTCGTCATCGAATTGCACGCCGCTGGAGGCACAAGCCACGCCACGGCTACCGTGATTCACGGTGAACAACCGCGCTTGCTCGAGTTCGACGGCATCGACATCGAAGCGCCGCTCGAAGGCAATCTCCTCGTGTGCCGCAACTACGACGTCCCCGGTGTCATCGGAAAAATCGGCACCATCCTCGGCGAACAGGGCGTCAACATCGCCAACTTCGCTCTCGGCCGCGATCGATCCGGCAACAAACCGGTCATGGCCCTCGCCGTCGTGCAAGTCGACGCACCCGTCTCCAATAAGGTTCTCGAAGCCCTCAGCACCATCGAGGCCTTGATCGAAGCCAGGCACGTACAGCTGTAACGTCCGCGTCGGCGCTCCACTTCGAGACACAAAAATGCCCGCCGGCCTCGGCTGACGGGCATTCCCTTTTTCTGTTCCAGCGCTTCTCAAAAAGTGCCGAACCTGTTTCATCCATCAATGAACCACGACATCGCCCGATCCAGTTTGAACGTGCACCGTCGGACCGCCTCCATTGATCGTGCCTGTGATGTGGTGGTTGTTCATCGATCCCTGCACCATCATCTGATGATCGGTCGTCACCGAACCTGATCCGGTCGAGGCATCCAGTGTCATCGGTGCATTCCCGGCCCACAACTCCACATTGCCCGAACCCGTCTGCAGAATCCAGGCAGCGGACGGAGTTCCATTCGCCTTGATGTTGCCCGAACCCGTTTGTCCTTTGAAGCTGCCGTGGATGTCCTTGATCTCAATATCGCCGGAACCCGTTTCGGCTTTCACATCCCCCTGACCTGTCTGCTCTGCGGATATATTTCCCGAACCGGTTTGCACCACGAACGCCCCTTGCAGTCCGCTGGCGCGAATGTCGCCTGATCCGGTCTCGAGTTTCGAGTTCTGCCCCACACCTTCGTCCACGATGTCGCCCGAGCCCGAATTCGCATGCAGCACGATCCCTGCCGGAGCTTCGATATCGTAGTCAATGCTGATACCGTGCCATTTTTCCTGGTGATCCTGGTGCTGGCCGATTTGCACCACGTTTCCGTTCTGCACGATCGGGGGGTTCGCCGCGATCTGCTTTGCTTCTTCCATGCTCCCTTCATGGCTCACATGAATGCGGCCATGCACGTGGATCTGGCTGTCCGAACCATGCTTGAGATGAATGTTGCCCGAACCGGTAGAAACCGAAAGCTCTGCACCGGCACTCACAGAAAGTGTCCGTTCAAAGCTCAGTCCCGCCTTGTCCTGCTCCTCCTGCCCCCGTGGAGCAGCCATCACCAGCACCCGAGGCATCGTGCCAACCGGCGCCACCGCAGCCAATTCCGGCAGCACGCTCACTTCCGGGATCGCAGGAAAGCGCGGTATCGCAGCAACTACCTGCATCGGCGGAAGCGGCGCCACTTCTGGCATCGGTACGAGAACGCGGACCCGGGGCAGCACGGGCACAGCTCCTGGAGATAGCGGCGCTACGACCACATTCACTGGACCCGGCATCGCCTGCTCGTCGCTCTGTGCCGGAGTGACTTCAGCTTCCGGCGTTTCGGCCGGCGTTTCTTCGACATCCGGAGTCGCCTCGGGCGCCGGTGCGGGAGTGCTGGCCCGCGGCGCCGCCGTAGCATTCGGTGCAGGTTGCGCAGCGGGAGCCGATTGCGGAGCTTGCCCTGCAGCCTGCACGCGAATCATCGCCGTCGCTCCAAACAACGCCACGGGCACCAGCAATACTGCCGCGAGAATGCGGCTGCGGCCGCCGACAAATGCCTGGCTGAATTTCGATTCATTGAGTAGCCGTTCAATTCTCCGGCTCAGACTTCCTCTGCGTGCCATTGCAACTCCGATCATGGTTGGGCGCGGCGCTGCCGCGAATTCAAGAAGCACCTGTGCATACGAAGCTGGGCTGACGGCCTGCTCCAGGCCCGCCCGATCACTGATTGCCTCTGCCAACTCTGAAAGCCTCTCCTTGATCCACCACCCCAGGGGGCTGAACCAGGTGCAGGCCGCATACAATCCGGCGAGGATTTGTAAATAGAAATCGCCCTGCCGCACGTGCGAATTCTCATGGGCCAGAACAATGCGCAACTTCTCTTCGTCCCAATCCGCATAATCCGCCGGCAACACCACTCCCGACCCAATCGTGACCGGCGACGCGACCTTGCTGCTCGCACGTACCCGCAGCAAAGCTGGAAATGCCGCTCCCCTGCCTGCTTCAATCGGCCGCGCCGAATACCACAGGCGCAACGCCACCAACAGTCCGAAAAGCAGCCGTGTCATCAGTACCGCAGTTACGCTGCAATAAAGCAGCAACAGCAGCGACGGCGACAGCACGAAAGTCCTCGGCTGCGGTTGCGGTGAAACAGTGGGGACCGAAGCAGCCATTTCGCTCGTTGTCTCCGCAGAATCAATCGCGCTCACTTGCCGCGCCGCGAATGTCTTCACACGGGACGCAGGAGACGCGTGCGCAACGAACCGCGATTCTCTCGCCTGGGGCGCGCGTTCGGTCGGTGTCGTAAACCGTGGCGTCTCCGTCTCCCCTGCCGGCTTTGCCGCAACCGGCGCGGCTTTTTGTCCGGATCCGCTCTTTGCCTGGATCCTTGCCTGCAACTCCTGCAGCAGTGTCTGCGAGTCCGCCGGCAACACCACGCCAATCCCCACCGGCAGCGCCGTCCAGCGCGCGGCCCACGGCGCAACCACCGGCATCAGCAATGCCGCGGCCAGCACCATCCCCCATGCCGCTTTTTCTGCCACTACGTGCCGCACGCGGAATGCGCGCAGCCCTACCCACACCGCCAGTCCCACCAGCAACGAACGGCACACGCTTTCCACAAGAAGGGAGATCATTTCCTGGCCTCCTTTTTCGCAGCGGCTTCCGACTTCTGCACGCTTGCAATACGATCCGCCAGCCGTTGCAGTTCGTCGCGCCCCAAAACTTTCGAATCCACCATGCCTACCAGCAGCGCCTCGACCGACCCTTCGCAGAACCAGTCCACAATGCGCTTCACCGCGCGCCCCGCCACTCGCTGCCGTGACTCCGCAGGCCGATAGACAAACGTCCGGTCTTCGACGGAATGCGCCAGGTAGCCCTTTTCTTCAAGCCGGCGCAGCACCGTTCGCACCGTTGAATCTTTCAGCGGCCGCTCCAGTTCTTCGCGCACCATCTCCGCCGTCCCGGAGCCAAGCCGCCAGACAATCACCAGAATGTTTCGCTCAAGTTCCCCGAGTTCCGCGGGATCGTGATGTGCAGGAGTGTTACTCACCATAGTGTTACTGACTGTAACACACAAAATCCGTGAGCACGCAAGTGAATTTTTGGCTTTTTTAGGGTCCCTGCGCCGAGAGAACCGGAAGACGCCTCGATCGGGCACGAAGCGTTAAGGACCGTCGCAGTCCTGCCCCAAAGAAACCCAGTCAGGCCCGGGCCTTAGTCCGTTCTCCCTACCCCTAGCCGCGCGGATGCACAAAATACACCAGCCCAAGATAGTCATCCGTCAGCAGAAAGCTGTCCTGCCCCACCTGCAAAATCCCGCACGGTCGCCCATGCACCACCGGCTTGCCATCCTTCCGCGTCAGGAATCCCGTGATGAAGTCGTGTGGCTGCCGATCTCCCACCGTAAACCGCACCACCCTGTACCCGGTTCCGATATGCGGACGACTCGCCCCATGCAGCGCCACCAGAAAGCTATTGCGCAGGGCCTTGTCCTGCTCCGCAAAATACGCAAATCCCAGCGGCGAACTGTGCGCGGCAAATGTCGTGTAGGCCGACGGCACCGATTCGCAGGATCGCATCGGTTCCGGTACCGTCCCCAGCTCTGCATTCGGATCGGCATGTTTCGCATGACCGCCGCCCGCCCCTAGATTCGTCCCCGCAGCAGCCACGCCGCCCTGCTTTCCGTAGACAGAATCCTTCGCCGCCTCACTCACCGGTGTCGGTGCAAACTTGCCCGGATCATCCTGCGCCGGCAGTGTCGTCGTGTCATGCGCCGCCTTGCCTCCGCCGAAATAACACGTTGGCCAGCCATAATTCCTTGGGGCCGCGGCCGAAGTATCCAGCTCAAAGAACGTGTCCTCCGGCAGCTTGTCGCCCAGGTGATCGTCGCCCATGTTCGTCGCGAACACCGCGCCGCCATCAATCGCATCCACCGCATGTAAATCCACGGCATTGCGCAATCCCTGCGCCAGCAGCCTCTGGTGTTTTCCATCCGGGTCCATGCTCACAACGGCGGCGCGCAGCACTTCCCGTTCACGGCAGTAGTTGCACGAAGAGCCCGCTGCCACCAGCACGCGCGTCACGCCGCCTATCCGCGCAATCGCCACCGTGCGCGTCAAATGCCAGCCGCCATATTTGTAGCTCAGGCCATAATCCGGAAACCGTATCAGCGTCTCCGCCTGCGATTGCGGCGCATTCTCACCCGTGTTGTATTTGTAGCGGACCAGCTTGTCCGTCAGCGGCACATAGAGCCAGCTCTGCTTCGTCGCGGGATCGGTCCAGAACGCAAGATTATTTGGATTGCGCAGGTGGTCGAGATAGTGCGTCACATGCGCAAACGTGTGTGTCTGCGCATTCCACCCATCGAGAATAAAAATCGAGCCCCGCCTGTTGTCTGAGAGATCGTACATCCCCGTTGCAAAGATCCGCCCGTCCGGGGCCTTCGCAAAAAAGCGCACCCGGCGCAGACCGCTCGCCGCCACATTGATGTCGAACTCCTCAGGCAGCGTCAACGTGATCTGCTTGCCCGGCGCGTACACAAGCGTATGCGCCTTCTGCGCCGCTCCCATCACCGCGGATCCGAGCCCCATCAACACCACAAGTGCAAAACGAATCAATGAACCTTGCATGGCTTTCCATTAGACGTTCCTGACCCGACCCCGTGCCGCCCCAACCTCCGTTTTCAGGCAGCAAAACGCCGGGGACCCCTCCCCGGCGCATCGTGCTGCATTCATCCTGAACTACGCGCGGCTCATGTACGCGCCTTCGCTCGTGTCTACGCGGATCTTTTCGCCCTCGTTGATGAACGGAGGCACCTGCACCACCAGCCCGGTCTCGGTCTTCGCCGGCTTGGTCACGCTCGATGCTGTCGCTGACTTCAACCCCGGCTCCGTCTCCACCACCGTCAGCTCCACAAAGCTCGGCAGTTCGATACCCACAGCCTGCCCGTCGTGATAGCTCACCTTGATTTCCAGGTTCGGCGTCAGGTATTCAATCGCATCGCCCAGGGTCGACCCCTTCAGAACCGTTTGCTCATAGTCCGTCGGGTTCATAAAGTAGTAGTCATCGCCGTCCGCGTAGAGAAATTCCATCGTGATTTCATCCACCACCACTTTTTCAATGGCATCGGCAGAACGAAAACGGTGCTCAAACATGGCGCCCGATTTAAGATTGCGCAGCTTGGCCTGGATGAAGGCCCGCAGGTTGCCCGGGGTGCGGTGCTCTACCTTGAAGACCAGGTGCAACTGCTCGTTGTGCTTGATAATCATGCCCGGACGCATTTGGGTGGCGGGAATCGCCATAAGAGGAAAACTCCTTGCTGTGCTTGCGCTTCCTGCGCAAAAAAGATTGGCCTTGGACCAATTCTCATTGTAAATGAGCGGTGTCTGCGCCACGGCATCGTCCGGCTGCCGGCCCCAACCCACTCAATCTATCGACAACCGTCCACATATATAGATACAACCAACCATGGCCGTCCCCGAGCCCCTTCCAAAATCGACCCAGCCCCGCGCCCTCGCCGCCCTCGGCCTGCTCAGTCTCCTCTGGGCCCTCGGTTCTCTGCGCTCTGATCTTCTGCCCCAGTTCTTTCCGCCAGATGACCAGCTTCCCTTTTTCCAGCGTCTCGCTCTGCCGCTCATCCTCTTCGCTCTGGCAGCCGCCGCATTTGCTCTCATCCGCAAAAGTCCCTGGCCCCGCGGCCGTTCCCTCGTCGACACGCTTTTCGTGAGTCTCGGCCTCTTCGTCGCGCCCGGCGTCCTGCTCTTCCTCGCCGCCGACGGCATCTCCGACCTCAGCCGTGTGGCGCTCTATTCCCTCGCGCCCGTCTTTGCTGCGGTCCTCGAACCGCACCTCGGCCGGCCCGACGCTCTGCAACGCAGCACCTCGCTTCTCGCTCCGCTGGTCGCGGTTGCAGGAACGTTCTGCCTGTTTCCCCTCTACCTTCCTCAATCAATCGCAGCTGCCTGCTCCTTCGCCGCGGTGCTCCTCGCCGTCGTCTCTGTCGCCGCCGCCAATTGCTTTGCCGTGCGCATCGCCTCAGAACTTCCCCCGGCCGCGCTTCTACCCTTCGCCGCTCTCGCCTCCGGCGCGGCTGGCCTCGTCTTCTCCATGAACGCGCTCCTCTCGGCGCCTGTCCCGACACATCCTCTTACTCTCGTTCCCACGCTCCTCTGGTCCGCCTTCGTCGATCTTCCCTCGCTCGCTCTGCTCTTCTGGCTTCTGCCGCGCCTCTCCGCCACGCGCATGACCACGCGCTTTCTCGTTGCTCCGCTCTTTACCAATCTCCTCGCGCTCGCACTCTTCCGCCCACCCATCGACCTGCGCGAACTCCTCGGTCTCGTTCTCGTCATCCTCGCTTCCGGCTCCATCCTTCTCACGCCTCCCGAATCCCCACCCTCCGGCAATTCCCAACTCAACTTGCCCAACCAATAATTCTCCCGCCGCTCCATGGCAGAACCCATCATCCCCAAATGTCCTGCGAAAACGATTGAGCACTGCTGCTTTTTCATTGTCCCGTCCGTTGCCCATCCAGTACCATGGCCCCGGGCTTAGCCAGGGCTGATTCCTTCCTGTACATCCTGCCCTTCGGAGAGCGAGGAGAGACAGAGAAATGAGATCCTTCCCACTGTTCGTCGCGGGCATTCTGTGTGCCGCTCCAAGTCTTGCGCAGAGCGGACCGACTTCTGCGTCGGCCAAGCTTGGAATCGATGCCGGGAATCAAGCCTGGATCGACGGAGTGAAGGCGGGCAATGTCCCGCTGGTCCTCGCAACGTATGCCGACGACGCAGTCGACTGCGGGCCCTCGGGAGAGTGCTTCAAGGGACGCCGGGAAATCGAGCAACATATGAAGGCGCAACTCGCAAGCCTGGGACGGGCAGAGTCAGCCCAGGTAGCTTCGTGGGGATCGACACAACAAGCAGACTTTGTCTATGAATGGGGCCGTGCTCAGGCCACATACGCCGGCGGCAAGAAACTGGTCGACAACTACCTGACCGTGTGGCACCAGCAGCCTGACGGAAGCTGGAAGATCTTCCGCAATCTTGTGATTCCTGAAAAATGACGACGCTGCGGGGTTCCGCCAACGCCGTCCATGATCGTCAACTCGTGCCCTGGAGTGTTTTCATGCGCATCGCTTGCCTTTGTCTGAAGTGCCTGTTGTGTGCCTTTGTTCTTTTCGCGGACGTCGTGACGACTCAGCGAATCGTCGCGCAAGACGCCGTCCCCGCCAACGCGCCCTACAAAAATCCAAGGACCCCCGTCGACCAGCGCGTCACCGACCTCCTCGGCCGCATGACGCTCGAAGAAAAAGCCACAATGCTCTCCGGTTCCGGTTGGATGGAATCCGCGCCCATCGAGCGCCTCGGCATTCCCGCCATCAAAATGGCCGACGGTCCGATGGGCGTGCGTTCCTGGAACGGCCCATCGGCGCTCACCAGCTCCGCCGCCAATCCCATGAAGATCGAAACCACTGCATTTCCCTCGGGCGTCACCATGGCCGCCACCTGGGATACCGATCTCGTCCAGCGTGAAGGGCAGGCCATCGGGCAGGAAGTCAAAGCGCTCGGCCGCGACATGATCCTCGGTCCCACCGTCAATATCAATCGCCAGCCTCTCTGGGGCCGCAACTTCGAGGGCTACGGCGAAGATCCCTATCTCTCCGGACAGCTCGGCGTTGCTTACATTCGGGGCGTGCAGAGCGAGGGCGTCATTCCCTCCGTCAAGCACTTCGCCGTCAACAACGAGGAATACGAACGCCACCGCGTCAACGCCACCATCTCCGAGCGCGCGCTCCACGAAATCTACTTGCCCGCCTTCAAAGCCGCTGTCCAGCAGGCCAATGTCTGGAACGTCATGTCGGCCTACAACAAGGTCAACGGCATCCACTGCGCAGAGAACAACTACCTTCTCGATCAAATCCTCAAAAAAGAATTCGGCTTCAAAGGCTTCGTCGTCTCCGATTGGGGCAGCACTTACTCCACCGCTCCCACCGTCAACGCCGGCATGGATCTCGAAATGCCCGGCGGCCCACCCATGAGGAAATGGATGGACAGCCCCGCGCCACAGAAATCAGGCAACGGCGACGGCTGGCTCGTTCCCGAGAAAGTTCTCGCCGAAGTCAAAGCCGGCAACATCACGCGAGCCACCATCGACGACAACGTCAGCCGCATCCTGCGCGTCCTCTTCCTCAGCGGCATCTTCGATCATCCCCACACCGGCGGCGGCGAAGTCGACACACCCTCCGAACGGGCCGTCGCCCTTCAGGGAGCCACCGAAGGCATCGTGCTCCTCAAAAATGAAGGCGCCCTTCTTCCCATCTCCAAAGAAAAAATCCACTCCATCGCCGTGATCGGTCCCAACGCCGCCGTTGTGCGCGCGGGTGGCGGCAGTTCCATGGTCCGCCCCAAATCCGCCATCGCCCCTCTCGACGCCATCCGCGAACGCGCCGCCCAAGACTCCGTCCAGGTCAACTACGCACTCGGCGTCAGCATGGAAGGCGAAGACCCCGCGCAGGACACGCCTGAAGCGCGCACCGCATCCATCCATGCCGCAGCCGATACCGCCGCCAAATCTGACATCGCCATTCTCGTGGTCGGTCGCTACAACAAGCTCGAGTCCGAAGGCTTCGATGTCAAAACCATGGACCTGCCCGCAGGCCAGGATGACCTCATCGCCGCCGTCGAAAAGGCCAACCCCCACACCGTGGTCATTCTCAATACCGGCGATCCCGTGTCCATGTCCAACTGGCTCGACCACACGCCCGCGCTGCTCGATATGGGTTATGGCGGCGAAGAAGGCGGACACGCACTCGCCTCCATTCTCTTCGGCGATGCAAATCCATCCGGCAAGCTGCCCATCTCGCTGCCCAAACGCTACGAGGACAATCCCGCCTTCGCCAACTACCCCGGCGCGAATCTCGAAGTGAATTACGCGGAAGGCATCTACGTCGGTTATCGCTACTACGACACAAAGAACGTCGAGCCGCAATTCCCCTTCGGCTTCGGCCTCAGCTACACGAAGTTTGATTTCAGCAACCTGAAGGCGCGTTCAGTCGAGGGGAGAGTTTCAACATGGCGCGTGACAGCCAACGTCCGTAACACCGGCTCTCGCGCCGGCGCAGAAGTCGCCCAACTCTACATCCACGACGGACACTCCAAAATCGACCGGCCCGCACACGAGCTCAAGGCATTCCAGCGCGTCGAACTCAAGCCTGGAGAATCCAAAACCGTCGAGTTCTTGCTGAGCCGCGACGCCTTCTCTTACTGGAATCCCGACACCAAGGCCTGGCAGCTCGATCCCGGCACCTTCGAAATCCAGATCGGCGCCTCGTCACGCGACATCCTGCTACGGGAAAACGTGGAGTTGAAGCGGTAGACTGTCAGCGGACGATAGACTCTCTTCGTTCCCGCCATCTTCCATTCCATCAGGGGGTCCGCTTGAAGAAAAGTGCTCTCTTTGCCAGTCTCTGTGCTTCGCTCGTGCTCCCGATCGCCGCGCAACAGCCGGCTTCTCAGCCCCAGTTCTTGAAACCCGCCGACAACCTGGTGATCGAAAACATACCTCCCATCCCGGTAGATATTGCCGAACAAACGGCGCGGTATGGCGAGTCGCGCGGCGCGACGCTTTTTGGATGGCACCCCACCCGCCGGGAGATCCTGATTGGAACCCGATTTGGCGACACTCTGCAGGTGCACTCTGTAGCCATGCCGGGTGGCGCACGCAGGCAAATGACCTTTTATCCGGACCGCGTTTTGAGCGCGAAGTGGCTGCCCAGCGGCGACTCCTTCCTGTTTCAAAAGGACATTGGCGGCGGAGAGTTCTACCAGATCTTCCGCTACGATGTGCCAACAGGAGCCAGCACGCTGCTCACCGACGGCAAAAGCCGCAATGAATCGTATCTTCTGGCGCACCACAGCACGCGAATTGCCTATAGTTCGACCCAGCGCAACAACAAGGACACTGATATTTGGACAATGGATGCGGCCGACCCGAAAACCGCGCACATGCTGCTTCAATTGGAAGGCGGAGGATGGGCGCCTGTCGCGTGGTCGCCCGACAATCGCCGCCTGATCGTTTCACAGTATGTTTCAATCAACGAGAGTTATCTCTGGCTGGTCGATGCGGCCACCGGCGAGAAAAAGCTGCTCACCCCCAAAGGCTCCGGCGAGACGGTGGCCTACTCTGCGGCAAGCTTCAGCCACGATGGACAAGACCTCTATGTTGTGTGCGACCGCGACAGCGAATTTCAACGGCTGGCTCGCTTCGACATCGCTACCATGAGTCCGAAGTTTCTTACCACGGCTATCCCATGGAACGTAGACGGCATGGCAGCCAGCGAAGACGGAAAATCCATCGCCTTTTCGACCAACGAGAACGGCATCAGCAAACTCTATTTGCTCGATACGAGGACAGAGAAATACAGGCCGCTGAGCAACGCTCCGTCCGGAGTGATTGATGCGCTGAGTTTCCACCCCAATGGACACGACCTTGGCTTTACGGTTGATTCTGCAAGGTCGCCGCTTGACGCTTACTCCATCGACATCGTGACCGGGAAGCTCGAGCGCTGGACGGAAGGCGAAACCGGCGGCCTGAATCCGGCAAATTTTGTCGAGCCGGAACTAGTGAAGTGGAAGAGCTTCGATGGTCGCGAGATCAGCGGCTTTCTCTACCAGCCGGACGCCCGGAAATTTCCTGGCAAGCGGCCAGTGATCGTTGCCATCCATGGAGGTCCCGAGTCGCAATACCGCCCCGGCTACCTCGCCCAGGAAAACTTCTTCATCGATGTCTTGGGTGTGGCCATGATCTTCCCCAACGTGCGGGGCTCCGATGGCTACGGCAAGAGTTTTCTCAAGCTGGACAACGGCTTTCATCGCGACGACTCGTACAAGGACATTGGCGCTCTGCTCGACTGGATCGCGACCCAGCCCGGGCTCGATTCAAAGCGCGTTATGGCCTATGGCGGCAGCTATGGCGGCCACATGACCTGGGCTACCGCCGCCTTTTATGGCGACCGGATCCGCTGCGCGTTGCCGATTGTTGGAATGTCGAACCTGGTGACTTTTCTCGAGCACACCGAGGCTTACCGTCGCGATCTGCGTCGGGTAGAGTACGGCGATGAGCGCGATCCTGCGATGCGCGCCTACCTTGAAAAAATTGCCCCGATGAACCACCTGGACGCGATGCACATGCCCATCTTTGCTGTGGTCGGCAAGAACGACCCGCGCGTTCCCTGGACCGAATCGCGGCAGATTCTCGATAAGCTCAATGCGCAGGGCACCCCAACCTGGTTCCTGATGGCCAACGATGAAGGACACGGCTACGCAAAGAAGAAGAATCGCGACTTCCTTTTCGATGCCGAGGTGCTGTTCATCCAACGCTATCTGTTCTAGCCGCACTCGATCTGCCGCGATTTCAATGGATGCACGGTCTGCCGGAGCCGCGTCCGGAACTCTGCGAGCCATCGAACAACTTATCTGTTGAGGCTGCAACACAGCCCCCGCGCCTCATTCTGGCTCTGTACTGCTGAGATACGATGGCTTGTCGCTGAAAGCTGACGGCTGAGAGCCGAAAGCTAGTGGCTAGTCGCTGGAAGCTGCCTCTTCACTTCGGCGCTTCGTACGGTTCCACGCGCAGCATATTCGACAAAATCCCGCGCTCGTCTGGACTGAACGTGTTCTGGTATCGCGCCGAATTCAGCACCGTCTCTCGCTGATCCGGCGGCACTGACCGCAGATCGCGAAACGCGCCCTTCATCAACGCCTGCCGGTCCGCCGGCATCGTCGTCCAGCGCCGTGCGGAATCCTGCACCTGCGCCCGCTCCTGCGGCGACAAGCGCTCCAGGTTCTCCGCGCGCGCCAGCGTGCGTTCCCGCTGCCCTTCCGGCATCTGGTTCACGCGATTCAGCTGCTGCACCAGCCGCTGCTGCTGCGCCTGCGGCAGCCTGTTAAAACTCGGGTCGCTCTTCAGCATCTGCTCCTGCGCCTGCGGCGTCGCGCTGCGATGCGCATTCAGCCACGAGCCAAGATGCCCCGGCGGTGCGTAGCCCGGTTGCTGTCCGCTCCCCGCATAGTTCGGCCGCGCATAGCCCTGCCCCTGATACGTCGTTGCAGGATTCACCGGCCGCGTCGCATACGGCGATGCCCCGCCATTCGGCTGCCGTGTGTAGCCCCGATATTGCGGCGTCGCAGACGGTTGTCCACCCCGATATTGCGGATTATTTTGCGGATTCTGTGCTGGCCCACCCCGATATTGCGGAGCCTGTTGCGCCGGGCGATTCAGATTCTGCCGCCCCGCTGCCGGCTTGCTCGCCTGCGCCCGCGGAGCAGAGTAGTGCGGTGCCGCGGGTCGCGCCGCAGCTTGCCGCCGCTGCCCATACATCGGCACTGTCAGGCAAACAGCCATCGCCACCGTAGCGGCGAAACTCCACCGCCGCGTCCCAGGTGCGACGCTCGCGTTTGCTGTGCCCTTCATTGCCTTGCTCCCAATCCCCGTTCTTCTGCTGCTTAGTTCACTGCGCTGCCGCTGTTATCGTCGGTGTTCGTCATCGACTCCAGCTGATCCAGCACCTGCGCGTTGTTATCCAGCACCTGCAAATCGTGCACCACCGCTTCCGGAGCCACAGGCGGCTGATCATTCGTCGACAGACTCAGATACGTTCCGCCGCCCAGCAGCAATACCACCGTCAGCGCCATCGCTGCCAGCGGCCGCGCATGCAGTTGCGGTCCGTAGAGATAGCGCGCCTTCATGCGCTCCAGCCAGCCGGCCGGCGCAGCTTTCCGTTCTTCCGCCAGCCGCGCGTTCAGTCTCGTCATGAAAAACGGATTCGGTTCCGGCGCTTCCCACGTGTCCATCAGCGCCATCGTCGCGCGCAGTTCCTTCAGATCCTCGCTGCACGCCGCGCATCCGGCAACATGCGTAGCAATCTTCGCAGGTACGGACTCAGGCGTCAGCAGCATCTCTGCCAGCTTCGCTTCCATTCCTTCGCAACTCTTCATCGTCCGTTCCATCTCAACCACCCCGCTCCCCGCCGGTACTTTCCCGGCTCGCAATCCCTAAACAAATTCCTTCAATCGTTCCCGCAGCGTCTGATACGCGCGAAACAGCAGCGACTTCGTCGCCGACTCACTCAGTTTCAACACGTCCCCGATCTGCTTGTAATCCATCCCCTGGTACTTGTGCATCAGCACTGCCATCCGTTGCCGTTCCGGCAACGCCATCACATGTTTCCGGATCGCCGCCATCCGCTCGTCGCGCAGCAACTGCTGCTCCGCCGAGGGATCGTCATCTGCCACATCCGGCGTCGTCCCCGTCTCTTCATCCGGCGCGTCCAGATAAATGGTCTGCGCGCTCCGTTCATGCCGCGTATCCCGCGCATGATTTACCGCCAGGTTGGTCGCAATCCGGTAAAGCCACGTCGTGAACTTGGCCTCGGCCCGATAGCTCTCGCGCGAGCGGTATACCCGCAGGAACACTTCCTGCGCCAATTCCTCGGCAACTGCCTGGTTGTGCACCATCCGATAGAGGAAATGAATCATCGCCCGGTAGTGCTTTCCTACCAGATAGTTATAGCCCGATTCATCCCCCGCCGCCACACGCAGCATGATGGCCGCATCACTCGACTCATCCGCCCCGCAATTGGGCACCACTCTGGGCTCGTTTGCTGAACCCGGCTGTTTGGCCGAATTCGCTCCCAGCGCCGGACTGTCCAGGACCAGGGTTGCCATATCTTCACCAACCCCGTCCGGGTCGGAAGGTTGCGCTAAATCCCCGGTTTCCTCCTCAGAATCCGTATCTTCCGGCACCCCGTTCGGCGACCCCTTCCGGCGTCCATCCCCCTGCGTTTTCCCGTCCTTCCGCGCCCAGAAAACCGCCTTTTCCGCCCAGCCGCCACCTGCCCCGGCCACCGCCGGCTCCGGTCCCCAGCAAAAAACCGCGCCAAACTGCTCCAAACCCTCCGCCAGCTGCGGCTTCCAAAGTCCAGATTGCCCAGATTTGCCAGGAAGGCACGAAGTGTCAGGGCACGAAGCGTCGGGGCACGACCGGGGAACCCACACCGTGAGTGGGGCGCGTGTTGTAAACCTCGCACAGATGCGAAGGGCTTGAGCCCCTGAAAGACGCACCCATCCCCAACCGTCTCGCGCCGGCGCTTCAGCCCTGTCTTTGCCTCTGAATTTCCAGCGCATGTACGGCCCTTGCTGGGGCTCCGCTCCTTCACCCACGTGCGGCAAAAAGTTGGCCCTCTTCGTTGCAGGCTACAGGTTTTCCCCTGTACATCCAACCCGCTTCCCCTGCCGGGCTTTAGCCCCCGACCGACCGCGCCTTTCGCCACTCAAAAATCCGCCCAATTCCCTTCACCGGCACCCTCGCACACGGCTCAACGAGATGGCCTTCCACGGCTTCGCCTCGCGGCCCCGCTGGTGTTACTCTAACCTACAGGATGCCCCGCGGTCGCCCCTCGCACCGCCCTCCAACCGGGCGCTTAACTCAGCGGTAGAGTGCCACCTTCACACGGTGGAAGTCGCAGGTTCGAATCCTGCAGCGCCCACCATGCCATACAACAATTTAGCGAGTTATTGAAGCCTTCTCGGTGAGGCATGGGAACTGTAGGAAACGACTAGGCAGTTGCCCTAATTTCATTCGTCGTGTGGGCTTCTTTGAGGGGCAGTTTAGGAAATACCATATGAACGACCCCTTGGTTTGAGGTGCCGCCGATCTTGGGTCTATGCGTGGGTGTGCCGCTCAATTGCGATTCTGGCGTTTGCACCCAGCCGTAACACTGTCGCCGCTACAACACCCAAACAAGGGACTCGGACCCTCATCGCGGCAAACCAGTACAAGACTCTATTGGTAAGCCTACTGCAATTCGTCTTATTTTCTTTCGATAAACTCTTTGAAGTGCTTTGCGCATGCCTCAGCTGTGCTTTGCTGGCCGTGCCGTGCTGCAAACTTGTCAACCGCATACCCAAATACGATATTCCCGGTTTTGGCGTCCTTTACCGTGATGCTGGCATCTGCATCACCTTTGGGCGTTACGAAGATTGTTTTCGCCCATCCAGCTTTCACGGTTTCAGCTGTTCCCGCGATCACAAAGTCGGCCTTGGCTTCGTCGTCTACCATAATGACCGGCACATCCTTCTTGATGAAGGCCGCTTGTAAGTAGGTATTGAAGCTTTCAGACATGGGTTCGATGAAGACTTTTGCGCCCTTATCGACGTGAGCCTGACAGAGTCCGGGCGCAGCAAGACAAAAGAGAAGTGCTATCGGAAAAAGAGACTTCAAGATGTGTACGCTCCATTTGTTGCGAACGAGCATACCAACCTTTTCGCAGACCGAGCAGTGATGTGCAATACCACCTTCGTTAGCGATTGTGACAGCTACGACGCATTCTTTTCTTCGCTACCCGCCCCTCCAAGTCTTTCCAGAGCCGTAACCGCCACCCCACCCCCACCTCTAGTTTTCCGCATCTCAGTTCCTGAGCACGCCCGTTCCTGACCAGATTAGGAGGTCATCCCCCACCATGCCGCCTTCTGTCGTCCAAACAACCTGCTGCGTCGTCGGCGGCGGCCCCGCCGGTGTCATGCTCGGCTACCTCCTCGCACGCCAGGGCGTCTCCGTCACCGTCCTCGAAAAGCACCAGGACTTCTTCCGCGACTTCCGCGGCGACACCGTCCACCCCTCCACCCTCGAAGTGCTCCATGAGCTCGGCCTGCTCGAGGAATTCCTCAAGCTGCCCCATCAGCAAATCCAATCCCTCGGCCTGGTCCTCGGAGACACCACCTTCCCCGTCGCCGACTTCAGTCATGTCCCCACTCACTGCAAATTCATCGCCCTCATGCCCCAGTGGGACTTCCTCAACTTCCTCACGACGCACGCCAAAAAATTCCCCACCTTCCAGCTCCTCCTTGAGCACGAAATGGTCGACCTCTGCCGCGACAACCACCGCATCACTGGCGTCCTGGCCCACAACAACGACCAGCACGTCGAAATCCGCTCCGACCTCGTCATTGGCTGCGACGGCCGCCACTCCGTTACCCGCCGCGCCGCAGGACTCGAAGTCATCGAGCACGGCGTGCCCATCGATGTCCTCTGGTTCCGCATCAGTCGCAATGCCGGCGACCCGGCCCAGGTCCTCGGCAACATCAACTACGGCAGAGCCCTCATCCTCATCGATCGGGCCGACTATTTTCAGGCAGGGCTCATCATCGCCAAAGGTTCCTACGACACCCTCCGCGCCCGCGGCCTCGATGCCTTCCGCGCCGATCTTCTTCAAATCGCCCCCTGGCTCGGCGATCGCGTCCACGAACTCAAAGATTGGGATCAGGTCAAGATCCTTACCGTCCAGATCAATCGCCTCCGCCGCTGGCACCTGCCCGGCTTGCTCTGCATCGGCGATGCCGCGCATGCCATGTCGCCCGCAGGCGGCGTCGGCATCAACCTCGCCATTCAGGACGCCGTCGCTACCGCCAATCTGCTCGCGCAGCCTCTGCTCCAAAATCGCCTGCGTGAATTCCATCTTGCTGCCGTGCAAAGGCGGCGCACCCTCCCCACGCGCATTACCCAGGGCGTTCAGCTCGTTGCCCATCGCGGCATGGCAAAAATCTTTCAAAACCCGGGCCCCATCCATGCTCCCTGGCAGTTCCATGCGGTTCAACATATCCCCCGCATTCATCGCGCCCTCGGCTACGCAGTCGGCATCGGCGCCCTTCCAGAACACGTGCGCCCTCTGCCCACGCCCAAAAACCCCCGACGCGAACATGCCGGCTCTGCTTTGCCCGCTCTCGTCTGCGCCGGCATCGGCGTCGCCGCTGCCGCTGCTGTCTGCGGCTGGGCTGCGTGGAAACTCTTCCGCAGATTTGCCGTCTCCCCCATGTACTCCGGTTAATGCACTCCGGTTAAAAAATCTTCGTCCCGGCTCCAACAACTTCAAGCCGCCCCGGTATTTCTCACCATTTCTTCACATGCAAATCTCACAGGTTAAGAACCGTCCTCCCCCTTCTTGCGTATGATGAGGGAGTTTTGTTCCCCTCGTCCCGTAAACGCTTTCATTCTTTCGAGCGTCTTTGAGACACACGGCCCCGGGTCGCAGGAAATCCAATTCGCTCCGCAGAAAGTTGAAGCTGCCTGCCGCATGAGATCGCTGGTTTTTGAAGTCTGTGTTGACTCAGTCGCATCCGCCCGCGCCGCTGCTGCCGGCGGTGCCCACCGCATTGAACTCTGCTCGTCTCTCGAAGTCGGCGGCCTCACCCCACCCGCCGATCTCCTCCGCGCCGTGCGAGACGAAGTCTCCATCCCCATCTTCGCAATGGTCCGTCCTCGCCCAGGCCACTTCGTCTGTTCCCCAGCCGAACTCGATCAGATGTACGCCCAGATCGCGCAGTGCGCAGCTCTCGGTGCCAACGGCGTCGTCCTCGGCGTCCTCACTCCCGACGGCAAGATCGACGTACCCGCCGTCCGCGCTCTTGTCACTGCCGCACGGCCCATGCAGGTCACCTTCCATCGCGCGTTCGATGTCTCCTCCAGCCTCGAGCGCTCTCTCGATCAGATCATCGAAGCCGGTGCCGACCGCATTCTCACTTCCGGCGCAGCGCCCAATGCATCCGAAGCCTCCCACCGCATCGCCCGTCTCGTCGAGCAAGCCCAGGGCCGCGTCAACATCATGGCCGGTGGCGGCGTGCGCAGCAGCAACGTACGCGACCTCGTCCTCGCCACCGGCGTCTGCGAGGTCCACACGTCGCTCGGCTTTGGCGATGGAGACGGTACACCCACCGCATCCTCCCGCAACGGCGCCTCCCATACTCCCGCACCTTTCGTCGTCCGCGAATCCGATGTGCGCGCCATGCGCAACCTCCTCGCCGATCTCGACGCCTGCAACACCCTCCACCCAGCCGTCCGCTAATCCCGCAAATCTTCCGATCCGTACCGTCTCTATGACCCACCTTTCCTGTTGGCAAACCGCGGGGCGGCCCTGTCCTTGACGCATCGCTGACTCGCTCTCCCATTTCCCAAAACGGAACTCGCACATGACGAACGATTCCAATCCCGCGCGCACCCTTGCAGTCCAATACCTGTCGAACGCGTAAACTGGATCCAGCAGTAAAAATGAACAGCGGCGATCCCAGTCCGGGTCGCCGCTTCCTTTTGCGGCAAATCTCCGTTGGAGCCAATGCAGCAAATGTGCACATAAGTGCGGTATAGAACCGTTTTATTTCGCGCTAACCCGCCGAGAATGTTAAGGATGAGGGCGAAAAAGTGGTACCCCCCCTCCCCCTCCACCCGATGGACATGCATGTTGACCGAATCGCAATTCCGGCCTGCAAATATTTCACCCGATCAACGGCACGCCCGGTTCGACGAGCACCGCCAACCGCGGTCACTCCGCTGTCCCGGCGGTGAAACTGTGGAACTTTGAACGGTGCGCGGCGCTCGCGCCCGTGCGGACAGCACCTGTGAAACTGTGAAGTTGTGAAACTGTGCCCTCAATCCCTGGTTCTCTCAGTCCCAGCGATACAGCTGAAACTCCCGAATCTCCGCCGCCTCCGTACTCGACAGAAGATTGAGCCGCACCCTCGACGCCGTTACCGGCGCGAACGCATCGATCTTCTTGTGGCCGATCGCCTGACCGCCGGCTACCCTCACCCACTTGGCCGCCTTCGCATCCCAGGCCTCGATCGCATATTTCTGCACACGCTGTCCGTCGTTCAGCCACTCCATCGTCAGCGCATGATCGAAGGTGATCGGCGCATCGAACTTCATTTCCAGTACCGCATGATGCGAACTCGGCGGCGCCGACCAGAAGGTATCCGCATCGCCGTCCACTGCCGCTGCTTCATCGCTCTGCATCGCCGCGTGATGCAAAGCAAGGTTATGTTCTTCGCGCATCCGCAGCGCCGCGCCAAATTCCTCCAGCCGCCTCGCATCGGAATCCGGTAGCAGTCCGCGATTGTCCGGAGCCACGCCCAGCATCATCTGTGCTCCGCGTCCCACCGTTGCATCGTAGGTCGCCAGCAACTCATCCACGCTTTTCAACGAGCCCTCATCGTTTGGGTGCCAGAACCAGTGCATTTTGCGCAGCGGAGTATCCGCCTCCACCGGCCGCCATCGCAGATATCCGTGCCGGTCAATCACGTTCCAGTTTTCGTAGTCCACAACGCCCGCTTCGTTGCCTACCCAGCGCGCATCGCCGTACTCAAACAATCCCGTATCTGCAAAAACAACTGCGTTCGGCTGATACGTGCGCAAGGTCTCAATAATTTTCTTGAAGTCGTAAACATGCCCCGCCGAACCCGCGCCATCCAGCCAGAACTCGACGAGATCCCCATAACTCGATGCCAACTCTTCCAGCTCCGCGTTGTAATACACGTCATATGCTGCCGAGTCCTTGTACTTCGGCTCGTGCCTGTCCCATGGCGAAAGATAGACGCCAAATCCAAGCCCGTATTTCCGCGCAGCGCGCGCCACATCGCCCACCACATCGCCCTTGCCGTTTTTCCACGGGCTGCTGCGCACGCTGTAATCGGTTTGCGCCGTCGGCCAAAGGCAAAAGCCATCATGATGCTTCGCCACCAGCACCACATACTTCGCGCCAGACGCCTTGATCGCCTTCATCCACTGGTCCGGATCAAACTGCGCCGGATTGAACACCGTCGGACTCGCCGTTCCATCGCCCCACTCGCGATCGAGAAACGTGTTCGTCGAAAAATGCAGAATCACGCCGAATTCCATGTCCTGCCACGCCACCTGGTAGGGTGCCGGTGTCATCTGCGACCACGATTGCCCATTGCCCTGTGCGCTCCAGACAAACGCGCACGCCAGCAGAGCAGTCAGAACGAACTTCCGTATCAACTTCATAACTCTGCCTTTCATTCCCGCCGCTCTCTTCACGTTCGAGTCACTCGACCGCATCGCCGCTCAATGCCCGCGCCTCGCGCGATACAGCGCGCCCGCCACAGCATCGGATGGCTCGACCACAAACTCGATCGCTCGATATTTCTCCCTCAACGCCCTCATCAACGTCTCGCGTACCCGCGCAATCTTTCCCAGAACGCTTCCCGCAATCGCAACCGGCGGCAATCCCAGCCGCGCGCCTTCCGCGCTCAAAATCCGCTCAATCACCAACCCCGCGAGATAGGCCAGGTCGCGGCCGCCTTTCTCCAGGATCTCTCTTGCGATCGCATCGCCCGCATCCGCGCACTCCACCACCAGCGGAGTCAAATCGGCAAATCGCGGCTTGGGTTCCGCATTACCCACCTCAATCAGCGCCTTGATCGTCGGCAAACCCCAAAGAGCACGCGCCTTTTCCAGCAGCTCCGTCGTCTTCCCCTCATCAATCGCCAAAAAGCCGCGGCGCAACGCTTCCAGTCCGATCCAATAGCCCGCGCCCTGATCCGCCAGGTTCGGTCCCCACCCGCCGGCCGTCCCAATCTTTCCGTCCTCGCCGCGGCCCGCCACGTTCGATCCTGTCCCCGAAAGCACCAGCACACCGCGGGCACCCGGAAACACCGCATCCAGCGCAATCTCTACATCGCCCAGAATGAGCAGCGAACCACCAATCCTGCGCTTGAAATTCTCGCGCAACCAGTCCGTCACCAGCGGCACTGTGTTTCCCGAAGTGCCTATGCAGGTGTACGCCACCTGGTCCAGGTTCACGCCCGTCAACGCGCTCAGCCGCTCTGTCGCTTCATTCAGCGCCCGCTCCGCATCTTCCGCCGTCGCATTCAGCCGCTTGATGGAGCTCACCGTAACCCGGCTCAGCTCGCGCAATTCATCGGCAAGCAGGAACTCCGCCTTCGTTCCGCCGGCGTCCACCGCCAGAAAATAGCCCATCCATCTCTCCGGTCTTGTGTGCGACAACTCTGCGCAAGTTGATCAGGGATGCGACGGCAACGCATCCCAGATTGCCGGATCCTCGGTTCCCAGCACCCAGCTGCAGAAGCCCTGCAGCCCGTGATCGCGCATCAGATCATAGCGCTCCCGAAAGGTGTGCGAATCGGTGAAGAACACCCACTCCCGCATCTGGTCGCGATAGAAGAAGAAGAATGCACCGCGATCCGTCGCATCCCATTCCACATTCGCCTTGTAGGTCTTCGCCAGCAGCTCCGCATCCTCCGCGCTGATGTAGTCCGCCGTCACATTCGAGCTTTCCACACCCGTTGCTTTGTCTACCCGTGGCGCACCCGTATACCAGTGATACCCATAAAACGGAATGCCCAGCGAAAGCTTCTGCTTCGGCACCACCGCCAGCGCATACTCCATGTTCTCGACTGTCCATTGCCAGCCCGCTACCGGGCCCGGCGTTGTCCAACGCGTCTGTTGGTCATACGTCATCAGGCAGATCAGGTCCACCGACTTCGCCAGCTCCGCCAAGTCGTACGCCCCCCGCCAGTCCGTGTAGATCCACTTCGCAAACCCCTGGCCGCCGGGATAGCCTGGCGCGTTCGGCACCGTCGCAATCGTGAGTTGAAACCCCGCTTTGTGCAAAGCCTCCGCGGAACGCTTCACCGTCGCTGTCAATCCATCACGATCCGTCCACTCCAGGTTCTCAAAATCGAATTGAAATCCCGAGTAGCCATGGAGCTTCGCTTCGCGCACCATCGCCCCATTCATGGTGTCCTGCGCTGCAACATCCCCCGCCAGGTCGTGAAATTCCTTCTTGCCGAACAATGCCAGAATCGGCATCACCGGCACATGATGTTGCCTCGCAGTTTCCAGCACCAGCGGATTCGGCGAACCCGTCACCAATCCCTTCGCATCCACCTGGTACCACGTCGGCACAATCACATCAATCTTGTCCGCGTGCGCCACAAACGAGCGCACCGATTCGGGACCCTCCGTCATATACATCAACGCCGAAGGTACAGCACTCGCGACAGAACCGCAGCAAACCAGCAAGGCAAACCAACCAATAAAGCGCGACATGAGCCTCCTCGGCACAACCGTTAAAATTCACGATCCGCAAACAAGCCAACGACTGACTGGTTCGATCCTACATGGCGATCGGGACGGCTCCCGCCCGACCCTCCCAGCCTAGTCAGGCGCCTCCTGTCCCAGAGCCGCCCGCACTCAATCAGCCCTCAAATCGAAGAAAATGAATACTTTTAAAACTATTATGATCAAAATAATCATTTTTCTGGAAAAAGCAATCATTTTTCGGTTACTGTGTTGTCACGCTTGTTGAACGCCGATTCCTCCAGGATCCGCGCCTGGGTGCTGTTTCATGCCCCCTCTCGGATTACCGACATCACCGACAAAACGAAGTGAGGATCTGATGAAGAAGAAACTTTTGAGGCTGGTTTTTGGATGCGTGTTCGCCTGGGCTCTCGCTCAGACCGTCGCGCTGGCGCAAAGCACTACCGGTTCGATCACCGGCGAAATCACTGACCCCAGCGGCGCAGTCGTTCCAGGCGCGCACGTCGTCGCCCACAATCTCGACACGGGAGTGGACACGGCAACCACTACGGATTCGGCCGGAGCTTACACCATTCAGTTTCTGCCCATTGGACACTATGGCGTGTCAGTCGATGCCAGCGGTTTCAAATCGTCGACAGTGCCACCCTTCACTTTGGAAGTTCTGCAGACCATCAAATTCAACATTCAGCTCACTGTCGGGGGCGTAGCAGCAAATGTTGAAGTCTCGGCTGCGGCGCCAATTCTGGATGCGAGCGATTACACGGTGGGCAGTACGTTTACCGAAAACACCATCTCCAATTTTCCCCTCAATGGACTCGACTTCAGCGCACTCACTCTGTATGTCCCAGGCGCGGCCAGCACCTATGGAAACACGGGAACCAATTCCATCGAGCGCAGCACGTATTACAGCGACTCGGTCAACATGAATGGGAACCGCGCGCAAGCCAACAACTACACCCTTGAAGGCATCGATATGAACGAGACCTTCAACAATCTCATTTCCTACAGCCCAGCTCCTGCCTCTCTCGCCGAGGTGAGAGTGCTGACGGCGAACACGCCGGCAGAATTCGGCAACGTGAATGGTGCAGGCGTGGTAAGCGTTCTGAAGAGCGGCACGAATGCCTTTCATGGATCCGCCTATGGATATGTCCAGGACTACCGGCTCAATGCAAATAGCTGGCAGAACGACAACCAGGGAATTCGAATCAACCCCTTTTCGCAGGATCAATTCGGCGGCACATTCGGGGGACCGATCTTACACAACAAGCTCTTCTTCTTTGTGGATTACCTGGGTTCGCGGTACCACAAGGGCGGCATCGGCACGGAAAGCGTGCTGACCGAGAAGATGCGCACAGGGGATTTCTCGGAGTTGCTGTCTGCGAGTACCCCGATTCAGCTCTATGACCCTTTGAACAATAACGCTCCTTACGTGGGCAACCTTGGCGTGCCGATCGTGAATCCGGTGGCGCAGTTCCTGATTGGCAACCCCACACTCTATCCCGAACCGAATGCGACACCCACGGATGGCATTGCAGCGAACAATTACCAGGCCCACACGCGCAGTTTCAAGGCGAATAACCAGGGCGATATCAAAATCGACTACCAGATGAGCGGACGCGACAAGCTGTCAGGGTTCTATGCGATGTCCACCGCTTATGATGGATCAACGCCTGTCCTGCCCATCAGCTTCAATGGTCCGAACCTCTATCCCACAAAGCTCAGTGGCGCGAATTGGGTGCACACCTTTAACCCGTCGCTGATCAATTCAGTGCGGGTCGGCTTTACCCGAACCGTATGGGCACAGAACTTTTCTGTAGACTCGACGGGGCAGTTCGGAACCAGCGGAGATCAGAAGGTCGGCATTAATTTTCCCAATCAGACGCTGCCCGGATATTCGGGCCAGAGCATTTCCGGTGGCATCTTCGCAGGCGGCAATCCTGTCTATGGCGGCGGCCTCATCGACAACACCTACAGCTACATCGATTCTCTCAGCTGGCAGTCGGGTCGGCATTACTATACCTTCGGGCTGTCGATGCTGCGCTATCAGAACAACTATCCAACAGCCAATAACAATGGCTACCTGGGCCAGTTGTCGTACAACGGAAATTTCACGAAGGACCTGACCGGCGTGAATACCAATTCCGGCTACGGCGGCGCGGACTTTTTGCTCGATCGCGTCAGTAGCGCCGCAGTCACTTTCGCCAGCGTCAATGTGGGCCAAAGGCAATGGCGTTCGGGCATCTACTTCAATGACGATTTCAAGGTCATGCCCAGCCTGACCCTGAGCTATGGGTTCCGTTACGAGTTTGATGAGCCGTGGGCTGAACAGAACAACAAGACGGGCAATATCGACGAGGCGACCGGCCAGGTCATCTATGCGCACGCGGTCCCCGCAGGAGCCCCAGCCGGCGCCGGACTCTGCGCAAACCGCGGCTGCTACGACTGGAATTTCCATCAATTCATGCCGCGCCTCGGCTTTGCTTTGCAGGCAAATCCGCGCACCGTACTTCGCGGGGGATACAGCGCGACGAGCTTCTTTGAGGGCAACTCGTCCAACCAGCGCCTGACCTCCATTACGCCGTTCATCCAGGCGATGAACGTCAACGTTCCACAGCCGACTGAGGGATCCATCACCACTCCTCTGACGACTCAAAATGCCTTTTCACAGTCGGCGCAGGCAGGCGGCACCTACAACGTCTATCCCCAGAACATCCAGCCCGCCTTCATTCACAACTACAACTTGACGCTTGAGTATGCGCTCACGCATCTGCTCTCATTGCAGGTTGGCTACGTGGGCGAGAGCGGGCAACATATCGAGGATTACGGGAACATCAACCAGTGGAAGACTCCCAACGATCCGACTTCTGCGCCCTTCTACAGCAACCAGTACATCGGCTGCCAGACGGCTGCAGCAACCCAGATCTGCTCGAATAGCCTGCTTGTGACTGAATCGCGCGCGATGATGAATTACAACGCGCTACAGGCCATCCTCCGTCAGCACGTATCGAACACCGGCCTGGAATACACCATCAACTACACCTACGGTAAGGCAATGACCAACAGCCTTGGCAACTACGCACTGAACGTCAACGGTTTCAGCGGTGCGTTCCAGAATTACTACAACAGCGCTGCAGACTACGGTCCGGCAGGTTACGACATCAAGCACAACTTCTCCGGCACTGCGGTCTATTCGCTTCCGTTTGGCCACGGCAAGAAGTATCTCTCGGGCTCCAATCGAGTGATTGACGAAGCGGTGGGAGGGTGGAGAATCTCCGCGGCGGGTGTTTCCTATACCGGATTCCCAGAATCTATGACCGCCGGCGTAAGCAGTAACACCAATAGCTACGGCACCGAGCGTGCAAATCAATACCGCCCGCTCCGCATCCACAACCGGTCGTTGCATAATTGGTTTGGAGACGATCCGTCCGCGCAACCCTGCACCACAGCCGGAGTCGACAACGGCATATGCGCCTTCGGCGCTCCGGCGCAGAACACGTTTGGCACTTCGAGCAATGGGTCAGTACGCGGCCCGGGATTCCATGACGTGGACATGTCTGCCATGAAGGACTTCCGCATCGTTGGTGAACACTACATTGGCTTCCAGTTTGACGCATTCAACGCGTTCAACATCGTGAGCTACGGCAACCCTGACACCGGGATCAACGATTCTGGATTTGGCGAAATTGTTCAACAGAATGCGATTCGCTCCACCGAACGTCACCTGCAGTTCTCGGTAAAGTACTCCTTCTAAGCAGCGAGGCTGTCGCGGATTTCCGCGGCAGCCTGCTTCTTCTTTTTCAGAAGGCGCTGGCAGTCTTTGAAGCAGACAACAAGGCTCGGTTTGTCTTTCAGAGTCGAGTGAATGTGGGTTCGGCAATCATGATCCTTGAAGTTTGTGTTGACTCGGTAGAATCTGCGCTGGCGGCCCAGGCCGGAGGCGCGCAGCGCGTGGAACTTTGCGGCACTCTGCGCGAAGGCGGCATCACCCCCAGCGCCGGACTCATTCGTTCCGTCCGCAACGCAGTCTCCCTCGACGTGTTCGTCATGATCCGGCCGCGCAGCGGAAATTTTTGCTACACCGATCGCGAATTCCAGGTCATGCTCGAAGACGTTCTATCCGCCCGGGCCCTCGGCGCCAATGGCGTAGTCCTCGGCATCCTTACACAGGCTGGCAAGGTCGATGTGGAGCGCACCCGGAAACTGGTCGACGCAGCGCGTCCCATGCAAGTCACCTTTCATCGCGCTTTCGACGTCTCCGCCAATCTCGACAAGGCCCTCGAAGATGTCGTCGCAACCGGCGCTGACCGCATCCTCACTTCGGGCGGCGAAAAGCTCGGCATGCGCGGAGCGACCCGTGTCTCCCGCCTTGTCGACGCAGGGCAGGGCCGGATCACAATCCTCGGCGCGGGCGGAATTCGCCTCGCCAACGTAAGCGAATTCGTGCAGGCCACCGGTGTCACAGAGATTCATACCTCCCTTCGCGCCCGCTCCACACCAAATGCTCGCGCAAAGAAAGAGGAAGAAGTGCTCACGGATCTCGGCGGCGAAGTGGTGCATAGCGCCGTGCGCGCAGCCGACGTCCAGCGCTTGCGCAAAGCATTGGACAAGATCACCGAGCATCCGAGCGCGTCTCTCGTACAATAGCGGCAACAGCGTTCAAAAAGCTTTCAGAAAACCACTCAATCTCTGTCGAAATGTCTTCAAAGACCGATATACGCGCCAAAGAAATTGTGCGGCTACTGCTCCGTGACGGCAAAACTTCCGTCGACGAGCTCACGTCCGCGCTGTCCGCTTCGGCTGCAAGCATCCGTCGCGACCTTGTCCGCCTCGAGGAGCAGGGCCTCGTGCACCGCACCCATGGCGGCGCCATGCTCACGGGCCGAGCGGTCTACGAGCCCTTCCGCTTCGACGCTTCGTTCCATGTGCGCGAAGACCGTTTCGCCGCAGAAAAACAGCGCATCGCCCAGGCAGCTGCCGCACTGGTCAAGGAGCACGACACCATCGGTCTCTCTGCCGGGACCACCACCACGCTCGTGGCTAAGCAGCTTCAGAATCGCCGCGGAATCCACGTCATCACCAACGCAGTCAACATTGGCATGGAGCTCAGTTCCACCACCAACGTCGACACCACCCTCACCGGCGGCGCGATGCGCTGGGCAGGCGCATTCTCGTTGGTTGGTCCCGCCACCATCGAAACCCTCAACATGTTCGTCATGGATCGCCTCTTCCTCAGCGTCACCGGCATGCATCCCGAGCGAGGCGCAACCATGATCGAGCCCGAAGAAGCGGCCGTCTTTCGCGTCATGGTCCGCCAGGCACGTGAAGTCATCGTCGTGGCCGATTCCAGCAAAATGGGTATGGTCAGCCCGTCCATTATCTGCCAGCCCCGCGAAATCGACCTGCTGATTACCGACGACGGCATCGCGCCGGAGACCGCTGCTGCCCTCAAGGCCGCTGGCGTCGAGGTCATGGCTGTCTAGTTCGTTTTGTCTGTATCGAAAAGCGTCAACCGAGGGACGCGACCAGCCGCACCATCTGCTCTTCCTGCGCCTCAATCGACTCCACCAGCTTGAATTGCGTACGGCAGCGGTCGAGATTGTGCCCTTCGCGACGCACCTTGAAGTAGGTATCGCCGGAAAGGTGATCGGTCAAGAAACGCAGCCCGATTTCAAGCGTGATCAGCTTGCCCGAAAACGCCAGCAGATCCCTCTCCGCTTTGGTGAGAAAAGACCCCGCAGCCGTAAGATATCCCCGCGTTAGCGCCTCAAACATGGCGAACTGCATCGACACTTTGGCCAGATCCTGCTCGTCTTCCTTCGCGGGACTCGTCGTCGTCCGCACCATATCGCCGAAATCGTAAAGAGCCAGGCCGGGCATGACTGTGTCGAGGTCAATCACGCAAATCCCTTCGCCGGTCGCGTCATCCAGCATCACGTTGTTGAATTTCGTGTCATTGTGCGTCACGCGCTCCGGCAATCCTGCCTTCAACAGCACATCGACCATCGCGCCATGCGCAAATGCGAACTCAATTTCTCGCTGCGCACCGGTCGCTCGCCCCACCGCGTCCGCCTTCACCGCCTGCTCCATCGCAGCAAATCGCTTCGGCGTGTGATGAAAGTCGGGAATGGTATCGTGTAGCCGCGGCGCAGGCATGGTTGCCAGCATCTGCTGAAACCGCCCAAAAGCCTTGGCCGCTTCAAACGCCTGCTGACTCGATTCAACGGCATCGTATGTCTGCGCATTCTCAATGAACTCGTACGCTCGCCAAAACTCGCCCTTGGCATCTTCATGCCACGCCCGGCCCTCGCGCGTTCGAATCAGCGTCAACACTCTTCGCTCGCGATCCGGTTCACTTGCAACCTGCTCGGCGAGATGCCCGGTCACCCGCTCAATATTCTTCATCATTGCCACCGGATCCTTGAAGATATGGTGATTAATCCGTTGCACAATACAACGCCTCGCCGATTGCGAGCCCTTCAGCGTCACGCAATATGAGTCGTTGATGTGCCCGCTGCCATAGGGCATAGCGCTCGCAATCTCGCTGTTCAGCTCAAACTCGCCTGCAACCGCGAAGGCTTCCTGTGCAGTGCTTATGCCCACAGCTTCTCCGGATAGCGCCCCGCACGAATCAGTTGTTGAATGCTGTCCACCACCCGCGGTCGGTCATCGCGATATGTGACCCCAAACCACTGGTCGCTCGAGCGCAATACCTTCACCTTCGCCTCACCGGTTTGCACCAGTTCATTCACTGAACTCGGTAAATAGCATTCAGACTTGAGCTCCGTTCCGCCCCGCTTCAGGAAGTCGGTAAATAGTGCACCCAGTTGTTCTAGGATCTGCGGCGTAAATCCCCACATGTTCATCGATACCGGCTCATCGCCCGATAGCTTCGTAGCCGCCCCCGTTCCATCCACGCTCTTCGCTCCCTCGCCATCCCGCTCAATGCTGGTCATCTCCACGACGCCCTTCAGATACCCGCCATCATCCACCTGGCAAACACCACGAGCCACCGAGCCAAAGTCAGAGAGCGTCTTGCGCAGCACAAATCCCACCATCGCGTATTCCCCGGTTCCCGACGTCAAATGCTCCGCCAGTACGCGATAGCTCTCTTCACCATAAAAATCATCCGCGTTGATTGCCGCGAACGGTTCGCGAATCAGCTTCGTCGCGGAAAGCAGCGCCTGCGTCGTCCCCCATGGCTTCGTCCGTCCCGCCGGCACAGTGAAACCCGCCGGCAGATCGTCGAGTTCCTGAAAGGCATATTCCACCGGGACTCGCTTCTCAAATCTGGAACCGATAGCCTCGTGAAACGCCGTCTCAATGTCTTTGCGGATCACAAAAACGAGCTTGCCGAACCCTGCACGCAGTGCGTCAAAGACCGAATAGTCCATGATCGCCTCGCCATTGGGCCCTACTGGATCAATTTGTTTCAATCCGCCATAACGGCTTCCCATCCCCGCCGCCAATACAAGAAGAGTCGGCTTCACTCGCTCATTCATCGTCCCATCCCTCGATCGTTGGATTCTACCGGTGTCAGGTCCAGCGTCAACACCTCAAACGGAGCCAGTTCAAAAGTGTGGGCCTGCCTCGCCCGCAATGGAATCGGAGCCTTATCCGCATCGCTCTTCCATGGGCTCCGTCCCACAAACGCCTGAACAGCGCCTTCAGGAAGCTCCAGCGCGTCTTGCAGCGTCAATTCAATGGTCTGCGCCTTGTCGCTCGGGTTGCGTAGGACCAGAATCCCCTTGCGCGGCGACCAGGATGCCCACCCATAAACCTTCAGCCACTCCGGATCGCCGCCCACCCAATGCGTATCCTTCAGCACATCCGCATTCGCGCGCGACCATCTTGCCGCCTCGGCCAGATCATCCCAATTCGCCTCCGACAGTAAAGCCGGCGTAATGTATATCTCCTGCAACTGAGTTCCGGTTCCAAAATACGATCGGATCTCGTTGCGAAAATCGTTCCCGGGGTCCGTGTTGAGGTACCGATGATGCTGCGCATAGATCATTCCATGCAACATCAGGGAATTCAGCGGATACAGGGGGCCGCCCAGCACTACGTTCTGATACGTCTGCGCATCGCGGTAGGTAATCCACCGCTCGCGGTAGCTCCCCACCCCCGTCGCTTCATCGTCCTCGCCTCCGCGCCATATCGAGTCCGCGGTCTTCAGCCAGAAGGGCGATGGCCACGTTCCCGTTGTCAGGTTGATGTAGATGTCCGGCTTCGCCGCGCGCAGCTCCCCAATCAGGTGAATCGCCGCGGAGAAATCGCTGTCAAATTCGCTGCCCTTCACCACCGAATCCACATTCCCTGTTCCGTCGAACTTAAACTGGTTCACGCCATATTTGCGGATCATCTCCAGGCAAACATCTCGAAATGCCGCGTAGTATTTCGGACCCGACAACGCATAGCCGTCATCGACAATCTCATATCCCGATCCCCGGCCAAAATCAATCCGCTCCCGCTTTGGCTGAGAATAGCCTCCCCATGGCGACATCCAGATTCCCGGCCGCGCATCGTATTTCTCCGCCGCCTCCTTCACCGGAATAAACCCGTGGGGAAACCCTCCATTGAACTTCCAGAGCGATTTGTGATTGTCCCATCCGTCATCAAAGAGAAACGAATCCAGCTTTACACCGCGCTTTTGCTTCAACGCCGCCCCAAACGCATTCACGCGGCTCACCGCCCCCTCCTCGTCGTACGGCGTAAAGTAGCCCAGGTCGTACCACGAGTTGTAGTGCAGAAAAGTCCTGTACGGATGCGCGCGTTCTTGTTCCAGATAAGCCAGAAAGTCCCGCCGCATCTGCCCCGGTCGCGCGATTCCAATCACCGACGAATAAGTGATCGATTGCCCTGCTCGCAGCGGCAGCTCCCTATCGATCCATGCCATCGCCCGATCCCCACGCACTTTGCTCTGCGAAAGCGGATGCTCGAATCCCAAAAACACATCTCCCGCAACAAGCGGCGATCCCGCCACCGATCCACTCACCTGCGCCCCGGCCGCATCGACATCCACAAGTTGCACGCGCCGAATCGCCACATCTTTCCCTGCTGCTGTCAGCGTGACCTCTTGCCTCAGATAGTTTGAGCCATCCAGCACAATCACTGCCCAGCGGGCCTGCAGCGCATGATCCACAGTTTCCAGCGTCGTGTCGATCTCCACACCACTCATCCGCTCGGCCATGCGCGATGCATCCGTCTGCGGCGTTCGTTCCCGCCGTTCCGGTCCGGCCACCACGTTCAGATCGCCCGCGTCAAAGACCCATCCATCCTTCAGCATTAGAGAAAACGGCGTAGCAATACCAATCTTCTTCCCGTGCAGACGATCTGTGATCGTCAGGCTTCGAAGGTTCGCATCCTTCACCACCCACTCCGCGCCAATCACCCCGTTTTCCAGTAAGCAGCGCCCGCTTTCCACACTCGCGGTCGCCCGTTCATCGGCATTCGATTTGGCAGCGTTCGCAAGGCTCACCGTAGAAAGAATCGCCATCAGCGCAAGTACGGCCTTTGCCCGCGTCATCCCGCACATACATTCCCTCTCTCGAAAACAATCATGCCCATAAGCCGCGTCCCGAGTCCCGCCTGGCATCGACCAAAACGCCGCAAATTTCTGACCCTGACCAGTTTAGCGCACACCTTGCGCCTCTTTTTGCCACCCCTTATCATGACCGTCGTCCCCTCCCGAGTGCCCCGCTGGCGCTTGCTGTAGCCGCCCTTTCAGTCTCCTGCTCATTCCCGGAAACCTCGTGACTGAGATCACCGGCAAAGATCTCTTGCCCGTGAAACATTCATGCGAAACGATATGCGCGGGTTACGGTGCGCCTTCCCCGCCGCAATCGTCTACGAAGGTTCAGCACATGCACTCTCGTGAAATTGGGCCCATCGCGCAAGGCGCGCGCCGTGTTCTTGTTGCCGAGGATGACGCAGTCACGCGCCGCATCCTCCATCACTGGCTCACCGTACTCGGATACGACGTGACGACGGCCTCCGACGGCCTCGAGGCGTGGGAGATCCTTCAGCAGCCTCAACCGCCTGAGCTCGTCGTTATGGATTGGGTCATGCCCGGACTTGACGGCATCGAACTCTGTCATCGACTTCGTGATCCGGGCCGCCCCTATTACCACTACATCCTCATGATCACTGGCCGGTCCGATATGAACCATGTTTTACATGCGCTCGAATCGGGCGCGGACGACTGCCTCACCAAGCCCTTTGAGGAACCGGAACTCAAGGCGCGTCTCAGCGTCGCCTGCCGCATCCTCGACCTTCAGGACCAGCTGATTCAGGCACGCGAAGAAATACGCATCCAGGCCATGAAAGACTCGCTGACCGGCCTCTGGAACCGCGCTGCCTTCAGCGAGCTTTTCGAGCTCGAACTTGATCGCGCGCGCCGAAAAAACGAAGAGACAGGGTTCCTCCTCCTCGACCTCGACCATTTCAAGCAAGTGAACGACACCTACGGCCATCCCATCGGCGACATCGTTCTTCGCAAGGCCGCACACATGCTCCGGCAAAATGTCCGCTCCTACGACTTCGTGGGCCGCTACGGAGGAGAAGAGTTCATCGTCGCATTCTCCACTTGCAATGCAGACCAGCTGCGCGGCCATTCAGAACGGATTCGGCGAGCCTTCGCAGCCCAACCCATCCGCGTCGGCACAAACGATATCCAAATCACCTTCAGCATCGGCTCTGCCATTGCCGCTCCCGGCACCAAAACAGTCTCTGAGGTTCTTACCATCGCCGACGTCGCGCTCTACCATGCCAAAAATTCAGGCAGAGACCGCACCGTCTTCTGCCATCGCACACAGGCCGAGATCCTCGCTGTGCAAGTCTCGCCTCATGCATGCTGCGATTCATGCGATCCCGCCCTTGCATCGAAATGCATTTGCGTTCCCGCTGATACTCGACCAGCCAATCCACCTCAGCCTGAACAATAGAAATCCGATCAGAACTAGACCCCAAACGCCCCCTTTTTGTGTGTGCCAAATCACACTTCAGTTTCGCTCGCGGGCGTACACTTCCCTTCATCGCACTCGTCTGGACCTATGCCCGTTGCTGATCAGCCTGGCCAACGCAGCCACACCCGCGGACCCAACCGTCCGCTGCTCGAGCTCACCATCGGCGACCTGCTCCATCGCACCGCCGGCCGCTATCCCGAGCGCCTTGCTGTCGCTTCGCGCCATCAATCCCGTCGCATGACCTGGGCCCAGCTCAGCGATGCTGCTGATCGGGTCGCTCGCGGCCTCTGGAGCTTGGGCATCCGCCGCGGTGACCGCGTCGGCCTCTGGTCCACCAACTGCATGGAATGGGTCATGCTTCATATGGGCTGCGCCCGTGCCGGCGCCGCTCTCGTCAACGTCAACCCCGCCTACCGCTCACATGAGCTCAGCTTTACCCTCGCCCGCTCGCGCATGAAGGCTCTCTTTCTCTGGCACCAGGATAAGCGCGCCGACTACCAGGAAATCCTTGGCCGCGCCTGCCACGGACTTTCGCACGATCTCGAACACACCATCTACTTCGATTCGCCCGAGTGGCCGGCGTTTCTCGACGCCGAAGGGCGCCTGCCCGCTCAAGTTGCTGCCAATGACATCGCCAACATCCAGTACACCAGCGGCACCACCGGCATGCCCAAAGGCGTCATGCTCACGCATCACAACGTGGTCAACAACGGCCAATTCCTTGCCCAGGGCTTTCACTACACCGCGCAGGACCGCGTCGTCGTCCCTGTGCCCCTCTTTCACTGCTATGGCTGCGTCATCGGCACCATGTCTGCCGTCAACTCCGGCGCTGCGCTCATCTTGCCCAACTGGACCTTCGATCCTCGCGCCACATTGCTGGCCGTCCACGACGAACGTGCCACGTCCGTCTACGGCGTACCCGCGATGTATGTCGCAGAATTCGCTCTTCCCGATTTCGCTGCTTTCGATCTCACCAGCCTGCGCACCGGCATGATGAGCGGCGCACCCTGCCCCGTCGAACTCATGAAGCGCGTACTCAATGAAATGCACATCGCCGAGCTCGTCATCGCCTATGGACAGACCGAAACTTCACCTGTTGTCACCATGAGCGATGCCGCCGATCCCCTCGACATTCGCGTCACAACCGTCGGGCGCGCCATGCCTCAGACCGAAATCAAAATCATCTCCACCATTACCGGCGCAACCATTCCCCGCGGCGAGCAGGGAGAAATCTGCGCACACGGTTACGCCATCATGAAGGGGTACGACGGCGATCCCGAAGGCACCGCTCAGGTCATTCAGCCCGACGGTTGGCTCCGTACAGGGGACCTCGGCATCCTCCGCGAAGACGGCTGCCTTCACCTCACGGGCCGCTCGCGCGATGTCATCATTCGTGGCGGCGAAAATATCTATCCCCGCGAAGTTGAGGAATTCCTCTATACCCATCCCAAGGTCGGCGAGGTTCAGGTCGTCGGCATTCCCCACGAGCGCCTCGGCGAAATCGTTGTTGCTTGGATTCGCCTGCGCCCCGGCCAAACCACCACAGAAGAAGAGATTCGCGCTTTTTGTCAGGACCAGATCGCGTACTACAAAGTCCCCGAACACGTACGCTTCGTCGACGAATTCCCCGCAACGCTTTCCGGGAAGATTCAGAAGTACAAAATCCGCGAATTCGAAATTGAGGCCCGCGGCCTGCAGGCCGTCGCCAAAACCGCAACCGCCTGATGCCCGTGAGACCGGATAGCCGCCTCAAAATTTCTCATTAGCTCGGAATGCGCAGCGAGTCTGCGCCCTAAGGACTCCTTGGCAGCAGTCCTCGTGCTCGTTCAGCGGCTCTCGCCCGCCTTCAGCTGCGTCTCAACCCTGCGGTTGTAACGGCCGGTGATTGCATTCCAGCGGATCAGCAACAGCTCTTCCAGCATCTGCAAGCCGTCTTTCAAATAACTCATGCGCGTGCGCTCATCGTGTGCCCAGCTCACCGAAACTTCCTTCACCTTGAAGCCGCGCTTCAGCGCAATAAACAAAATCTCGGGATCGAATCCCCAGCGCTCAATGGTCTGCAGTTGAAAGACAGTCTGCGCCGCGGCGCGGGTGAAAGCCTTAAACCCGCATTGAGTATCCACAAACGGCAGTCCCATCACGAGCCGGGTCACGGCATTGAAACATCGGCCGAAAAACTGCCGGTATAGCGGTTGCCGGTGGGTTTGACGCCCGCTTTCCAGCCACCGCGAGCCAATAGCGATATCGGCTCCCTCTGCGATCGCCCCAAAAAGCCGCTCTGCTTCTTCAATCGGGGCCGACAAGTCCGAGTCCGTAAACATCACCACGTCGCCTTGCGCCTGCAAAATCCCGTTCCGTACGCTGTAACCCTTGCCGCGATTCCCGGGATTCTCCACCAGCCGGACCTCCGCCGCATGTGCCGCAAACTCGCGCACCACCTGTGCGGTATCGTCCGTCGATCCGTCGTTGACCACCAGCACTTCTGCGTCCCAGCCCTTTTCCCGTACGCAGGCGATTACGGCTTCGAGCGTCGCAGGAATGCGCGACCGCTCGTTATAAGCCGGAATCACGATGCTGTATTGAGGTTTTTGGCTCACTACCTATTCCCTTTCAACATTGGGCCTACTTGTCGGGAATTGACTCTGCACATCATAACCCTTTGAGGCGCTGCCAACCCCGCCACCCCCCATTGCATCCCCAATTTCCGCCAACTTGCTGATGTAAAAGGCGAAATTGTCGCCGCGCCGCTTGATTTTTCGGTTTCCCGCATCCAAAATCTGTATATGTTAGGTGCGGAGGTCTTAAGACAATGACGAAAGCAGATCTGGTGGAGAAAGTGACCCGCCTGGGCGATCTTACCCGCCGCGACGGCGAAGTTATCGTGGAAACCGTTTTTGCCTCGGTGATTTCAGCCCTGCAAAGTGGTGACAAGATCGAGATTCGCGGCTTCGGGTCGTTCCGCATCCGCCAGCGCAATCCACGCATTGGCCGCAACCCCAAAACCGGCGAGCGGGTTGAAGTCCCCGCCAAGCGCGTCCCCTACTTCAAGCCTTCCAAGGAACTCCGCGACCTGGTCAATCCGGCTGAAGCCGCGCCCAGTTCGGCAGCTTAGACTTCTCATGCCGTGTAGCACTCCGGCACAAGTGCCGGCTCATGAGAAGCTCTCGCGATGAACCACAGCGCTATTTCATAGCGGACGGATGCCAATCACGCTCATCATCCGTCCAGCATGCCCCTGCGCACCTCTGTGTGAAAAAAACAGGTCGCGTTGGCATTGAGTGCAGCCCCCGATCATGCGGATAGCCTTTGCATTCACCCCTGCATCCACCAGCTGCCTGCGGTTCGCTTCCGCCAAGTTCACATGAAGGCTGGGCCCGATCGGCGAATGTCCCGGCGCTCGCTGCGTCAAAAACAACATCGGATACTTCGTCCGCACCGGCTCGGAATCAAACACCTCGTAGAAAAGTTCCCGGCCATACGTGAATTGCGATTCGAACTCTGAGAGAACCTCTTCGCCAACCGCATAGCAACACGCGCCAATCCCCGGTCCAATCGCCGCAATCAGGTCCCCAGGCTGCGAACCATACTCCTGCCGCATTCTCCCTACGCCCATCTCCACAATCCGCTTCACCGTTCCACGCCATCCCGCATGGAATGCCCCCACCACCCTGCGCTTGCGGTCCGCCACAAGCACTGGAATGCAATCGGCGGTCTGCACCGCCAACAGCAACCCCGGATCGGCCGTGATCACCCCATCACCTTTCCAGGGGCGCTCGCGTCCCACATCTTTTTTTCCAGCCACAACCACTAAATTCGAGTGGATCTGGCGCAGCGTCACCAACGGCGATCCTGCATCGCCACTGATCGCCTCTGCCAGCAAGTGACGGTTCTTCTCTACGATTTCCCTGTCATCAGCGGCGGTAAAGCCAAGATTCAGTTCTCCTTGCGCATCTTCCGGGCAGTAGGCACGGCTGCCTCCACCGCGTCGCGTGCTGAACCCGTGCCACAGCCACCTCAGCTTTTCCCATTCCGGTACAGCCAGCCACTCCACGCCGTTCTTGGCCACGAGTGGCACCGGAGCCTTCACGCTCAGCTCTTCCGGACCAGTCCGTTTCATTCGCAGTTCGCGAGTGATCCCCGGCGCTGTACCCCGTCGGCGACGCACCAGTCCGCCTGCGCGCAAAATTGCATCGACTTCGGTCAAATCCGAAACAAATTTAGTTTTTGGGATGGGCTTGGAACGGGTCACTGCTTGATTGTATCGGGCCAATACTTGGACCCAAAAGAGCGAATGGGCCTACCTTCCGGTAGGCCCGCTCGAGAGGCATTCTTGGGAGGGGGTCCTGAGGGGGTCAAGAGATGGGGTCCGTTGCCGGACCTTCAAAAGAGGTGTGAACCTTGCTTGGAAGGGTCATAATTCGGGGAAGCCTCTGCTTGTTAAACGATAGGACGCCGGATCGGGCCCAAAGGTTGCTCAGAGTTTTTTCCGCCGGAAAAATTCTCCCCAACAGCGATCCGGCGTTGGCAGCTCCGCATTCCCTCATCGCACTTCGAGCATTCGGTCCAGCGCCACCCTGGCCCAATGCTTCACGCTTGGACGCACCTGGATGCGGTTCACCACACGTCCTTCCACAAGATTTTCAAGTGCCCAGGCCATGTGCTGAGGGCTGATGCGGTACATCGTCGTGCAAAGACAGCCCGTGTCATCCAGCGTGATAATCTTCTTGCCTTCCGCAGCAAACCGTTTCGCCAAGCGATTTACCAGGTGAATCTCCGTGCCGATCGCAAACATGGTTCCATGTGGAGCCTGCTCGACCAACGCAATCAACCTTTCGGTTGACCCCAGAGCGTCCGCCTTCTGGCAAACCTCCATCCGGCATTCAGGATGCACAATCACTCGAATTCCCGGATATTTCGCGCGCACTGTGTCCACATGACTCGGCAAAAAGCGTTGATGTACCGAGCAATGCCCCTTCCACAAAACAACGCGGCTCATCTCCAGATTCGCCTTCGCCTGGCCACCCTGCAGTCCCCACGGATCCCAAACCACCATCTCTTCCAACGGAATCCCCATGGAATGTCCCGTGTTCCTCCCCAGATGCTGATCGGGCAGAAACAGGACACGCTTGCCACGCACAAACGCCCACCGGAACGCTGCTCCCGCATTCGACGACGTGCACACCAAACCACCCCGCTCCCCGCAAAATGCCTTGATCGCCGCAGTCGAATTCATGTAGGTGATCGGGATCGTTTCGCCCGCAAGCCCGGTGCGTTCAAGCGTCTCCCAGCAATCCTCCACTTGCGATATCTCCGCCATATCAGCCATCGAGCAGCCGGCATTCAAATCCGGCAAAATCACCTGCTGGCCCTCGCGACCCAGCACGTCCGCACTCTCCGCCATAAAGTGAACGCCGCAAAAGACGATGTACCTCGCTTCCGTCTCCGACGCAGCCTTGGACAGCTTGTAACTGTCTCCCGTGAAATCCGCGAAGCGAATCACCTCGTCGCGCTGATAGTGATGGCCCAGAACAACCGTTGTCGCTCCAAGCCTTTCCCGCGCCGCAAAAATGCGCGCGTCCATGGTGTGATCGGGCAATGTGAGATAGTTCTCGAGGCTGCAAGCGCTCTCTGCAGCCGGAGCGGCCGCAACCTGTTCTTCCAGTATCGGATTCACTGTATTCCGCCTTCAGTCCGGTCATTTCAAACGAAACGCCGAACGGGGTTGTTGAAAGCATGAGCCTTTCAGGCTCCGGCTCTGCAGTGAACGCGCTTTCTCCTGATCCACCTTCACTTACAAATCAGGTAAAAACCGCCCACGGGGTTGTTGCAGGCCTTTCCCAAGTATAGATGGCTTCCGGGTGGCCGCGGTTTCGAAAGAATCCGGGAAGGGGCGAGATCCGTACGGAAAACAGCCCGTCGCATCGAATGGCCGACTTTTGTCGTCCCCCTCGCTGGACGGTTATCATGAACCTTCATGGGGACACCGCCGCCAATTCAACTCGATAGCATCGGGATGGCCGATTCGCTCATCCTCATGGTGCTCGCGTTGGTGGTTTTCGGCCCCCGACGTCTGCCCCAGATTGGCCGCCAGATCGGCAAACTGATGTTCGAGTTCCGCAAAGCCTCCAACGACTTCAAATTCCAAATGGAAGAGGAGCTTCGCCTCTCTGAGGAAGCTGAGCGGCGCAAGAAAGAAGACGAGCAACGCAAACAGGCCGCGCAGGAGTCTGTCTCAGCCACCCCCGTGGTTACAAAGGCCATTGAGCCGTCCAATCCCGGCGAAACAGCCACCGCGGCTGCCATCGGACTCGGCGTCACCGCCCCCGCCGACGAACCTCGGCCCGATGACGAGGTGCTCCGCGTCCAGCCCCCTTCCACCGGCGAGACTGTCGCGGCGGGCGGCAACTACGAGTCAGCAGAGCCATCCGGGTCCCCACAGTCCGATGGAACCCCTTCTACAGCGCCCTCAGCGAATGCTCCCGCAACGGAGGCAGTAAGTCGTAATGGTTGATCCCGGGGACGCAATCGGTAAGGCGCGGCAGGCTGTCACCGAGCGCGCAGAGCTGCCAGGCATGAGCCTGATGGAGCACCTCGAGGAGTTGCGCCGCCGCATCGTCCATTCCGCAGCCTATCTCGCCGTGGGCTTCTTCGTCGCTTACTTCTTCCACGAGCGCCTCTACGGGTTCGTGCAACAGCCTCTTGACCAGCTCCACATCAAACTCAACTACACCCACCCCATGGATCCGCTGAACCTGTATCTTCAGGTTTCTCTCATCGGCGGCGCCATTCTTGCCTCGCCCTTCATCCTCTATCAAGTCTGGCTGTTCATCGCACCTGGCCTTTATCAAAAAGAACGCCGCTTCGTTGTACCCTTCATGTGCGCCACAGTCGGCCTGTTCCTTCTCGGCGCCGGCTTCGGCTATTTCTTCGTGCTTCCCGGTGCTCTCAAGATTCTCATCGTGGGATTCGGCAGCAGATTCAATCCCATGGTCACCATTGAGGAGTACACCGGCTTCTTTCTCTCCATCATTCTTGGCCTCGGCATAAGTTTCGAAATGCCCATCCTCATTTTCTTCCTGTCACTCTTCGGCATCGTGAGCCCGAGCTTTCTCTGGAAGAACATCCGCTACGCAATCCTCGCCGTCTTCCTGGTCGCCGCTATCATTACTCCCAGCCCCGATCCATGGACCATGTGCATCTATGCCATTCCGATGCTCTGCCTCTACCTCATCGGCATCGGCGTCTCGTGGTATTTCCATCCTTCGCGCCGTAAAGCAAAAGAGGCGAAATCCTAGTGTCGTCCGCTTCTTCAACGTTTCACAAATGCGCCTGGGCCGCCGCGTTTCTCTCCGCCGCGCTCGCTGCTTCCGCGCAACATTTCAATGGCGGTCGCGCCTACGAGTACGCACGCGACTTTGTTGCCATCGGGCCACGCTGGCCCACCAGTCCCGGCCACGTCAAAGCGGAAGCCTTCCTGCGCGATCACTTCAAGCAGGATCAGGTGGAAGAAGACACCTTCACTGCAGACACGCCCATCGGCCCGGTGAACATGCGCAACTTCATCGTGCGCTATCCAGGAAAAAAAGACGGCGTCATCGTCCTCTCCACTCACTACGAAACCAACTATTGGCTTCGCAATATCAACTTTGTCGGCGCCAACGACGGCGCGGCCACCACCGGCTTGCTCATGGCCATCGCCGACCAGCTTCGAGCGCAAACTGCCGGTGGCGAAAAACTCGACGGCTACTCCGTATGGCTCGTCTTCTTCGACGGCGAAGAAGCCATCCGCACCTGGTCCGACTCCGACTCCACCTACGGCAGCCGCCATCTCGCCGCCAAATGGGGCCGCGACGGAACCCTCGGCCGCATCAAGGCATTCCTCCTCGCCGACATGATCGGCGACAAGGACCTCGACATCCAGCGCGAAACCCGCTCCACCGATTGGCTCGTCGGCCTCGTCCGCCAGGCGGCCAAAATATGCGGCTACGAACACTACTTCTTTCAGACCGAAGAAGCCGTCGATGACGACCACATAGCCTTCGTCAAGCGTGGCGTCCCGTCTATCGACATCATTGACCTCGATTACGGTCCTAACGACAGCTACCACCACACCGCGCAGGATACCCTCGACAAAATCAGCGCCCGCAGCCTAGCCATCGACGGCGACGTCTTCATGGAGACGATTCGCCTGATTGACATGCGCTAGCATGGCTCTATGATCGCCGGCGCATCGTGGCAATGGTGGCTCGGATTCCACGCAGCAGTGGCCCTCCTTCTTGCCATCGATGCCTTCCTGCCCACTCACCAGCGTGAATCCCGCACACAAAAATCGCTTTGGCTCTGGACCCTTGTCCTTGTCCTCGCCGCTGCCGCGTTTGCCATCTGGATCGGCTACGCCCAGGGCAGCCAGCGCGCGCTCGAATTTGCCGCCGGCTACACCATCGAGACAACCCTCAGCCTCGACAATCTCTTCGTCTTCCTGGTCTTGTTCAAGGGATTTCAGATTGATGAGCGCAGGCAGCATCGCGCACTGCTATGGGGCATCGGCGGCGCCGTCGTCTTGCGCGGCATCTTCATCGCCACCGGCGTTACGCTGATCTCCCACTTCGACTGGATTACTTGGATCTTTGGTCTATTTCTTCTCTACGCCGCATTCCGGCTCTTGACCAGCGGCTCCGCGCATGCCGTCATTCCCGAGTGGATTCGCCGCCTGCAACCCGCCAAGGGTTCCCTGCTTCCGGTCATCCTCGCCGTCGAATTCACTGATCTGCTCTTTGCCGTCGATTCAATTCCCGCCGTGCTTGCCGTCTCCCACGACCCCTTCGTCGTCTACACGTCCAACATCGCCGCCATCCTCGGCTTGCGCTCGCTCTATTTTGCCTTGTCCGCGATGCTCGAACGGCTGCGCTATCTCCACTACGGCCTCGCAGCGCTCCTCTGCTTTGTGGCCCTCAAGATGCTTGCCGCGCGCTGGCTTGACATCCCCATCACGCTCTCGCTGGTCATCATCGGCTCAATACTTGCCATCTGCGCGATCGCATCCTTGGCAATGTCCTCCACTGGAGAAGGCAATACTACCCCGCATCCCTGATCCCCTCAACCAGATTCCAAGTCTCCTTCGTTCCTGCTCTCTATTCACTGTCTCTGCCTCCCCGTTCCCTGCCTTTTACTGCCTGTTCAATCCATCGAAATTTGTACCAGGCTCCCGTCCCTCGCCGGCGCGACAACGTTCCGCTCGTGCCAGGCAGGCATCGCTACGTTTTGAAGGCGCGCCGCTGCGCTCCCAATCCGCATCGATGCATTCATGATGTGCTTCGCCTTCAGCGGACCCAGTACCCGATGTTCGCTGATCCAGTGTGCCGCCGCGCTGGCCGAGCAACCACACTGCGAGCAATCCGGATCCCCGCCAAACACGCATGGCTCTACATGCGTCCGCAAATCGGCGGAATAGTTCTTCGACAGCCGTGAAAATGTGCAGTCTTTCGGTGATCCTGGCGGATGCAGTAATGCCTGCGCATAGCCTTTGCCAGTCAGTAGCTTGGGAAAATACGCCCTCAATCGCGGCAACTCACGCGCGATGAATTCGCGTTGCGCCCTGCTCAGGCGTTCGGCGCTCTTTTCTCCACGCTGTGGCGAATAGAGACTCACCCAGATGCTGCGTACCTCTTCGCGCTCGCTCCAGTAGCGGACATACTCCTCGAGATAGCTCGTTCGATCCAGCATCGGCGCCGTGATTGTCCAGTGCACATTCACCTTGCGCCCCGCAAGGTTCGCCAGAATCTTCTCGTAGGTAGCCGGCGCGCGCCGCACATTGTGATGTTCGGGCAACCCATCGATCGATACAGCAACCGTGAAATTCGGCAGCGTCATCCACTCCATCGGAATCGGAATGATGCCGCTCGTCACAACCATTGTGTGAATGCCGCTTGCGCACAACTCCGGCACTATACGGCTCAACTCGCGATGCCGCACCATCGGCTCGCCGCCCACCAGCGTCACTTGCAGCGGCTTGTGCCGATTCACCAGCCCCAGCACGCCCTCCACCAAGTCGTCGCCGCGTTTGTCGCTCAGCTCGCGCAGCGTCACCTCGCCACCCAGATGATTGTCGCCATAGGCATAACAACCAGGGCAATGCAGCGGGCATTCACGCGTCAGCTCAATAGAAAGAATGGGGGTATGGCCGCTGAGGACCTTGCCCCAGGACTCTAAGACATTCTGAATGCGCAACCTGACACCTCAGTGGGGGAATAGACTCTATGGGCTTGCAGGCCTGCTTGCTGAGTTAGACGCGCGAGCTCAGCCGAAGGGTTCTTGTAGTTTCAACCCGCCCCCGCAAGCTGCCCGTTCGTACCGCCCGACCGCCCAATTCACTCTGGCGAGTCACTTCGTTTGGAAGTAATCTGTAAGAAGCATGGGTATGAAGACGTTTACTCTCGACGAAGCACAGTCGCTCCTTCCAGTCCTGGAGTCGCTGATCAAGCGTGCGCTCGAAAGCAAGCGAGCGGCGGAAAAGGTTGAGGCTGAACTTTCCGCCCTTTCCCAGCGCATCTATGTCGCGGGCGGCATGCATATCGATGTCGCTGCAGTCACAAGGCAGCGCACCGAGGTGGAAGCCCAGATGCAACGCGTGCGCGAATCCATCGCCGAAATCGATTCCATAGGCGTTCAGGTCAAAGACATCGAAATCGGCCTCCTCGACTTCCCGTTCCGGCTCGACGACGAAATCGTTTTGCTCTGCTGGCGCATGGGCGAAACTGCCATCGAACACTGGCATACGCTCGATTCCGGCTTCCAAGGCCGCCAACCTGTCGACGAGCGCTTCCGCCGCCGCTCCGCGCAGGGCGGCCGTCCCAACTAGACGCGCTCATTCCCCAATCGCTCGCTGCAGGATATTCTGGGCTCCCATGTACGTCTCGGAATCTGTAGTCCGCGCGCACCTCACCTACGACGCACTCATCCCCGCCATCCGCCAGGCTCTCCTTGACTACTCCGCCGGGCGCGTCGAGCAGCCGCCCCGCACTATCCTCCGTGCGGGAAATGCCGAGGGCGCCGCCAATGGCTGGTTCGCCGTCATGCCCGTCATCGCCGGCGATGTCATGGGCGTCAAGACCGTCACGTTTTATCCCGGCAATGCCGATCTCGCCGTTCCCACTCACATGGCAATGGTCGAAGTATTGAGCCGTTCCACCGGAGAGCCCCTCGCCGTCATGGACGGACGCCGCATCACAGAAATGCGCACCGCCGCCGTCTCCGCCGTCGCATTCGCAGCGCTCGCGCCGCTCCACTTCGACATGCCTCCAACCACTCTAGGCATCCTCGGCTCCGGCGTGCAGGCGCATGCACACATCGAGGCTTTTCGCCGCGTGTGGCCCACATTGAATGACATCTGCATCTGGAGTCCCACGACGGCCCATGCCCAACGCCTCGCCGATGCAACGAGCGCTCGCGCTGTTTCCATCGAAGAAGCCGCATCCTCTCAAGTTGTGCTCACCGCTACTTCCGCCGCCGTCCCAGTGCTCCAAGGAAACATGCTCTCGCCGCATGCCCTCACCCTCGCCGTGGGCGCCACCGGCAACACCCTCCGCGAGCTCGATGACGATGTCATGCATTCCTCCTTCATCGTTGCCGAATCGCGTTCCTGCGTTGAGCGCGAATCCGGCGACCTCCGTCTCTCCGGCGCCAGGGTCAGTGCCGAAATCGGCGAAATCCTGGCCAACCCCAACCTCGACGCCATCCCTCGTGCGGGTCGCGTTCTTTTCAAGTCCGTCGGCATGGCCATCGAAGACCTCACTGCCGCGCGCATCGTCTGGCAGGCCATAAACGCGTCTCAATCCTCCCGCGCCTGACCTGACAGCTTCACCAACAGTGGACCGTGTCATCCCGCTCAACTGTGCAAGCGAATTCCCGCCTCGCCGCGTCAATGTCAACAGAGTTCAGCAGTGTTCGTGTGTCGGCTTTCATCTACTATTGGCGACAGGCGATCGCCCCAGGCAGTACCCTTGATTCAGACACAAACCGGCGCTGCGGAGGATTGGTGATGAAGAAATGGGGTTGGGGGCTGCTGGCGCTGGTGACGCCGCTGTTGCTCATCGGCGGTTGCAAAGGTTTTTGGAATCTTCCCAGCAGTTCAAGTACCGGCACCACCACCGCAACCAGTGGTGACTTTTATGTGCTCAACGTAGAGACCAAGCAGGTTGCCGGCTACTACGTCAACGCAGGAACACTCACCGCGCTTCCCGGAAGCCCATACACAGTTCCTGCGACGCCGCTTGCCATTACCGTCTCTCCCAACAATTCCTTTCTCTACATCAGCACCGCCGACGGCATCTACGTCTACACCATCGCCTCCAACGGCGAACTTGCCCTGGGTAACAGCTCCGGACCTATCACTTCTGATCAGGCCATCAGCATGCAGGTCAGCGCCAACGGCAATTGGCTGGTTGAAGTCGCTTCCGGCGCGCCCTACGTCTATGCCGTTCCAATCAACTCGTCCACCGGCGTCGTCACTTCCAAGACCGAGGAATACGCCGTGCTTCCTGTCAGCACCGTGCAGCAGGTTGTCCTTTCGCCCGACAATACCTACGCCTTCGTAGCCATGGGGGCGGGCGGAACTGCCACCATCCCCTTCACTACCGGAAACACGAATCCCTTCGGCTCGGTTGGAAATATCGCTCTGAAAAACTCCGCAGGCGCAGCCATCTCCGTCGCCGTCGACCCCAGCAATCGTCTCTTCTACGTGGGAGAGACCGCTGCCACCTCCGGCTCCAACACCGGTGGCCTACGCGCATTCAACTTCACCGATCTCACCGAAATTTCCGGCTCGCCATTTGGCACCCAGGGCCTCGCTCCCTATTCCATCCTTCCCATCTCCTCCGGCGACTACGTCTACGTCGTCAATCGACAGGTCAGCGGCAGCAACACGGGCGTCATCGCCGGCTTCTCCATCGCCAGCAGCAACAGCACCTACACCCTCACCGCGCTCGGCAGCACATTCACCGTCGGCACCAATCCGGTCGCGCTGGCAGAGGACAGCGAAGACACCTTCGTCTTTGCAGTCGACTACTCTGGCAGCCCCGATCTCAAGGGCTACACCTTCGACACCACCAACGCCGGCTATCTCGATGCGGTCGTCTCTTCATCCACCGGGACTGACCCCGTGCAGGCCAGTGCAATCGCCGCGACTCACTAGGCATTCCTGCACAATCCTGTTCATTGAACTCGCCGCCAAGCCTTTTGTTGGTGCCCGCTTCTTCCCGTGCCCGGCACATCCCCCCAAACCCACACGTGGGCAGTGCTATCCTCGAAAGTGACCGACTTGGCCGTGCCCACGCAATTTCCGCCCCCGCACCGCATCCCTCAGCAGCGTCTCAGACTGTCTCTTCGGCGCGTCTTCCTACTTTCCTTTCTCGTCCTCTTCGCGGGCTGCAACCGCTTCAAGCTTCACAACGAGCAGCACGAGATGGTCTACGTCTGGACCCGCCAGATGTACCTCCGCGATCGCGTCGCCGCGGTCTCAAATCACGTCGCCGAAGTCACAAACGGCGAGCCGCTCGAGGTCCATGAACGCGGCCACCGCTTCCTCCGTGTCACGACCGAGAAGAACGAAATGGGCTGGATTCCCGAGCGTGCCGTGATCGACAGCAAAACCTACGACACCTTCGTCCAGCTCGCCGCGAAACACAAAGATAGTCCCGTAGTCGCCACGGGCACACTGCGCGACGACGTCTACCTCCACGTCTCGCCCGGACGCGACACTGATCGCTTCTATCTGCTTCCAGGCAGTACCAAGGTACAGATGCTGGTTCGCGCTTCCATCGCCAAAGGCGCTGCGCCTGGTGCGCCTGCCAACTCGGTCAAGCACCCCGCCCCACCCCCGGGCAAGCCAAGGCCGCCTGCAAAAGCCGATTCCGATGACATACCAGCAACCCCAAGCGAACCCGTTACCGAGCCGGTCTCCATGGAAGACTGGTGGCTCGTGCGCGATAGCCAGGGCCGTGCTGGATGGGTTCTCGGTAACCGTGTCGATGTAGAAGTACCCGATGACGTGGCGCAGTATGCCGAAGGTCAGCGTATCGTCGGCGCTTACATCATCGCCAAGGTCCACGACGAACAATCCACGACTCCCAACAACCTCGTCCCCGAATACGTCACCGCGCTTTCACCGCCAAAATCGGGCTTACCCTTCGACTTCGACCAAATCCGCGTCTTCACCTGGAGTCTCAAGCACCACCGCTACGAGACTGCATTCCGCGTTCATCCCATCCAGGGCTTTTTGCCGGTTCGCATATCCAGTGAGCCCGCGCAGAACGGCACCGAGCCGGTCTTCAGCTTCCAGATCGCCAACTCGCCCGATGTTTCCATCAATCCCAATACCGGCATCGCCAAGCCCGCGCAAGTGCGCACCATCTCCTACGCACTTCGCGACACAACCGTCAAACGCGTTGGACCAGACATGGCCTCCATTCCCACCATGCATGAACCGGGCGAGAAAAAGCCCGCCAGGAAACCAAAGCACGAGTGAATTCGCCCTCAAGCCTTCCGCACACGACTCGTCAATCGATCAAGAAACTCTCCTTGCGCCGGGTGCATCTTTTCCCGCGCCTCCGCAATCGAAAACCATGCGGCCTGATCCACCTCGGGAAACTCCTGCATCTTTCCCGAGCGGGGCGGCCACTCCATCGAGAAAGAATTGCTTCTCGCCGCGCCGGCATCGCAGTCGCCCTCCAGCGCCCATGCCATCACGATCTTTCCCGACGCTAGCTTCACTTCGCCCAGCGGCAGCATCGCGCCGATTCCCGGCGCAATGCCCAGTTCTTCCGCATACTCGCGTCGTGCCGCCTCCAGTGCGTCATCTCCCTCGTCATATTCGCCCTTGGGAATCGACCACGCGCCAGCATCCTTCGCTTTCCAGAAAGGACCGCCCGGATGGACAAGCAACACTTCGATCCCGCCCCCGCGCAGTCGATAGAGCAGAATTCCAGCGCTCCGCTTCGCCATGCCTAAGCTCCTGCCTAAGCATGACATGCGACCATCGCGGAGTCTGAATCCGCGGGATCGTTCTTCATGTACCACTTTGCGAACGGAATCGCCGGCGGTCCAGCAACCCCACGAAGATTCTGGCCCTCCAACAATTCACGATGACTCTGCGTGAAGGTGGCCTTTGAAATCACTCCCCACAAAGGCACTCTTCTGTGCCGGATGCGCGCTGTTTTTTTTCGCGCCCGCCCTTTACGCGCAAGCTCGCGTCGATCCTTCACTCCCTGAAGCTCCTTTGCCCGAGCACCGGGCGCTCATCCTCTTCCCCGGCTACGAAACTGTCTACGACCCCGACACACCCGTACCCGTTCTCCGTCCCCATCAGAAATTCGAAATGGCATGGCGCAAAACCTTCGACCCTTCCTATGTCATCGGGGCCGGCATCGACACGGCCGTCGACGAAATGTTCCTCGTCGGGCCGCGCTACAACGGCGGTCCCAAGGGCGTAGCCCAACTCTATGGCTACAACGCCGCCAACCTCGCATCCACTTTTTTCTTCACCGATGGATTGCTGCCTGTCGTCTTTCACCAGGACCCGCGCTACTTCCGCAAGGCCCGAGGCTCCAAGACCTCGCGCGTGTGGTGGGCGCTGCGCAGCCAATTCGTTGCTGTAAACGACCAGGGCCGGCCCATGCCCAACTATTCGCAGACGCTTGGCTTCGCCATGTCCACTGCGCTCAGCAATGCTTACCTGCCCCCTCAGAATGTTTCCTTCGGTCATACCATGGAAGGCATCGGCATCAAGGAAACCGTTCGTTTCGGAACCGACCTGGTGCGCGAATTTGGCGCGGTCGACTTATTTAAAAAGCATGTTCTCGGCCAGCAGTAAAACAAGCGGCGCGTCCCTTCCTTCGACAATCACGCCTCGAGTTCGGCTGATCTTAAAGTAGCCAGACCAACCGTGTTCGTTTGTCATCCTGATTGTCGAACAGGCCTTAGTTCTCAGCCGCGGCGTTTCAGCTCGTGCTCCACAACGCGCAGCATCTCGTTTTCTGGCGCAGGCTTGCCCGTCCAGATTTCGAATTGCCGCGCTCCCTGCTGCACAAACATCTCCAGCCCGCCGATCACGGCCACGCCCCGCGACTTCGCCAGGTTTAACAGCGGCGTCTCCAGCGGGTTGTACACCATGTCGAACACCAGCGACGCATTCAGCTCGCTCTCTGCAATCGGCAGCGCCTGCTTGAATCCCTTCATCCCGCACGGCGTCGTGTTGATCAGCACATCGAATCGCTGTCTCGCAAAGACCTCGTGCTTCAGCGACTTCGCTTTCGCCTGCCGCGCAAGCTGCACCGCCTTCTCGTGTGTCCGATTGATCACGTACACTTCCGCGCCCTGCTCCACCAGCCCAAACACCGCTGCTCGCGCCGCGCCGCCCGCGCCCAGCACCGCCACCCGGGCGCCCCTGAGCGTCAGCCGCTTCTCCAGTGGTCTCACCACGCCGGCCACATCTGTATTAAAGCCGTAGAGCTTTCCGTCCGCTCCCGTCCGCAGCGTGTTGCACGCGCCAATCTTCGCCGTCAGCGCGTCCATGTTCGCCAGGTGCGGCAACACTTCCTGCTTCAGCGGCATGGTCACCGCCACGCCCGCCACCGGCAGATCGCGGACAACCGTCAACAAATCGTCCAGCGACTTCGGCTTCAGCGGCAGCATCACCGCGTTCACAATCTCCCGCCGGAACGCCGTGTTGTGCATCATCGGCGAAAGGGAATGCGCAACCGGATTCCCCGCCACGCCAAAAATGCGCGTCGCCTGGTCCAGTTGTTCAATGCGATAGGTGTCGATCAGCGTGCGCGCAGACAGTTGACCCGGCGCTGTCTCGGTCCCGTCCGACAATGCCGCAAACGTAAACGCGCCGCCCGCCCGCGGGCCCAGCACCCTGCTCAAAATCCCCTCTTCGCCCATCGCAATTCCCACCACATGCGACGACAACGAATGATCCTCAATCAGCCGCAGTACCGCCAGGTTGTCTGCCAGCGATCTCGCCGTCGAAACTACCTTCACGTAATCGGGCTTGAACTTCTCGATCCGCTCCGCTACCTGGGTCAGTCCCCGTGTTCGGCTGAAATCATGAAAACTGATCAGCAGCGACGCACCTGACGCCTTTAATTTTGCAATTTGCGCCGACTTTGCTTCTTCGGCCGATTCCAGTTCCAAATCAACAATTTGGCATCCGGCCTGTGCAGCGTTCGCGAGCACGTCCAGCTCCGCCGCCAGCGCACCCACAAAATGTCCGCCATGCGACTTCCGCCTGCAGGTTGCAATGGCAGTAGCATCCTTGCGTTCCGCCAAAAACTGCTTCAAATAAGGCAGAACAGCCGCCGGCTTGGGCAGAGAATCCAACCGGAACTCAAAGAAACGAGAGTCGTTAAGCGCTGCTTCCGCTCGTTCCAGCATCTCTGTCGGAGAGGCCGCCTCGATCGCAATGCACACCTTCCCCACTCGCGGCTTTGGATTGGCCGGGGCAATCGGAACCGGTGCGGTCGTAAGTGTTGCGGAACGCGGCATAACTCGATTGCCGCATAGTAGATGGCTTGCGGGGTGAATGCAAGGCCGGATTCAACCCCTCCATGACTCCCATCACGTTATTTTTGCCCACTTTGCGCCCGCCAAGGTAAGCAACTACTCTTCGCGGAGCGTCCGGGCCGGGTCAATCCTCGCAATGCGAAGCGCGGGCAGAGTCGAAGCCATCGCGCTCACGAGCCCCAGGATGCCCACAACCACGATCAAACTCGGCGCGTCGTAGACGCCTATCCCGTAGAGCACGCTACCCATCGCCCGCAATGCCCCCAAGCTTGCTGCCAGCCCCAACGCCAGCCCGACTCCGCACGCCCATGCTCCGGCTCCCGCAAAATGCCGGATCGCCTGCCCAATCGTCGAACCCAGCGCCACGCGAATCCCGATCTCGCGCGTCCGCTGCGTCACCAGGCTCGCCACCAGCGCAAAAATCCCAATCGCGCTCAGCAGCAGTGCCAGCCCTGCCATCGATCCCAACAGCGCCACTTCCACTCTCTGCGTTGCCAGCGTTTCCGCCTGCAGAGCACTCATGTTGTAGAAACCGGAAAAGGGCAGCCCGGGATCGACGCTCGCCAGTGCCCGCTGCATCTGTCCCGTCAGCCCCTGAATGGGCCCCGCCTTCCGCACAATCCAACTCGGCTGAAACCACGTGTGCACCAGGGCAAGATTGTCAGGCTCGGTCACCTGCGCCGCGGGAATGTACATTATCTCCTCGCTCTGCAGCGGCGCAATCGGGTTCAGTCCAGACGAGATCTGCACATCGGCCACGACGCCCACCACCACAGCATTCGAAGATCCGCTTCCAATCGCGCGCCCCACCGGGTTCACACCGCCATAAAACTTGCGCACAAAGCTCTGGTTTACGATCGCCACTCGCTGCGTGTCCGGACCATCCGCAGCGCGAAAATCCCTCCCCGTCAGTAGCGGAACCTGCAACGTCTCGAAATAGCCCGGCGTCACATAAAGAAAGTCGGTTCCCACCTGTTGTCCGGCCTCCTTTCCATCGCGCAACGTAACCCCGGAATTCAGCACACGTTCGTATGGCAGCGAAAGTCCCACGGCCGCGCTCTGCACACCGGGAATTCCCTCCATCGCTGCGGTGCTTTCGTTCAGCAACTTCCTGAAAGCCGCAGGGTCGTGATACCGCGCATCATCCAGCGACACCTTCGCCGCCATCACCCCATTCGGATTGAATCCAGGCGGCAGCGTCTGCAAATGAATCAGCGAGCGAATCAGCAGGCCGCTCGCCGCCAGCAACACCACCGTCAACGCCACTTCCCCCGTAATCAAAGCCTGCCGCAATCGCAGCCGCTCCACTCCTCCCAGGCTCCGGCTGGCAATCGCCGAACGCAGATCTACTTTGCGCAACGAAAGCGCCGGCAGCATTCCAAATAGAACGCTCGTGAGCAGAGAAACCACCAGCGTGAACAGCAGCACGCGCCCATCCAGCGCAACACCGGCCACCGGCAGATAATTCTTCGGCAGCAGCGACAACAATCCGCGCAATGCCACAAACCCCACGCCCACACCTACAACGCCGCCCAGGCAGGCGAGCACCAGGTTCTCCATCCACAACTGTTTCTGAATCTGCCAATGCGACCCGCCCAGCGCCAGCCGCGTGGCCATCTCTGCCGTCCTCCGTACCATCCGCACCAGCGTCAAACCGGCAAGGTTCGCACAGGCAATCAGCAGAATGATCGCCGCGGCAAACATCAGCGCTAATGCCTGCGGGCGCAGCTTTGCCGTTTCGCCCTTCTGCAGCGGCACTAAGTAGAACGAGACACGCGCACCCGGTCCATCCTCCTGCGCCAGCTTTTGTGCCCAACCGCGCCACGCGCGATTGATTTCCGCATCCGCCTCTTGCCACGTCGCGCCGTCCCGCAGCCTCGTAATCACCTCAAAATTCGACCCAGCGCCCTCGCCTTCCGGGCTCGCCTGGATATCGGTATAGAGATCCGCATTCATTGGCGTTGTCGCTCTCGCCGGCAGAATCCCAACTACTGTGTACGAATCGCCCTTCAGGTGAATCGCCTGCCCCACCAGTCCCGGATCGGAATGAAACGTGTCGCGCCACAACGCAAAGCTCAGCACTGCCGCCTTCGGCCCATGCGGACGATCTTCGATTGCAGTAAAGTTGCGTCCGATCGCCGGGCGAATTCCAAGCACATCCAGGTAGTTCGCCGAAATCCGTCCCGCATGTACATACTCGACTTGCTGTCCTGCCTGCAGATTCACGCCTTCGGCGTGCCCGCTTGAAACAGCCGACGATAGCGACGGAACGTTGTCCCGCAGTTGCTCCCATACCGTGCCATTGATCGAGTGGCGTCCATCAAACGACGCGCTTCCTCGGACCAGTCGAAAAATGGTCCCCAACCGCTCCGGCTGCGGATACGGCAAGCTCTTCAGCATCAGTGCGTTCACAATCGAGAACACCGCAGTGTTGGCGCCAATCGCCAGCGCCAGGGTGATCACAACCGTCGCCGTAAAGCCTGGATTCCGACGCAACTGCCGCAATGCAAAGCGAAGATTCTGCGCAAAATTGTCCATGGGTATCCTCAGGGTCTCGGAATCGCGTGCCTGGTATAGATCAACATACGCCCGGCCATAGCAAATCGTTCCCTTCCCGCTCGTCTACTCTTCGATGCCACACCCGGGCCTGGTGTGGCACTCTAAAACTGAGGATCGTACTTCACATGGCATCTGCGCAAACGTCCGCCCCTTCCGCCCTCGCCTCCGATCTGCACGCCTGGGAATCTGGCGGAGCCCATTCGCCCCAAGCGCTCGCCGCCTGGGTCGACGCTCGCCTCGCAGCCCACGACGCCGCTCTCGCCGCGCTCCTCGCCGTCCAAGGCCCACGCACTCCTCAGAACACGCTCCGCCTCTACGACGCAGCCATCGAGCAGCTCAGCCTCGCCGGCTCGCAGGCCGGCGTCCTCAACTCCGTCGCTGCCGAAAAGTCCGTGCGCGACCAAGCCCAGCTCGAAGCACAGCGCATCGCCATGGCCGGCAGCGCTCTCAGCCTCAACCGCGCCGTCTACGACGCGCTCTCCGCCATCGACCTATCCGGCGTATCTGCGGCCACACGCCACTACGTCGAGCGCACCTTGCTCAGCTACCGGCTCTCCGGCGTCGACAAGGATCAGGCCACACGCGATCGCCTCCAGGCTCTCCACGAAAAAGCCACCGGCATTGCCCTCGAATTCGGTCGCAATATTCAGGAAGGCGCAAAGACCATCACCGCCACCGTCGTCGAGCTTGACGGCCTGCCTCCCGACTACCTTGCGCGTCATCCCGCCGACGCCAACGGCACCGTCACGCTCACCACCGATCCGCCCGACATGCAGCCTGTCATGACCTTCGCCGCCAACGTCGGGCTTCGCGAGCGCATGTTCCTCGCCTACAACACGCGCGCCTATCCGGCCAACAAAGATCTGCTGCTTCAGCTCCTCGTCACTCGCCAGGAAATTGCTGACGTCCTCGGCTTCCGCAGTTGGGCCGACCTCGCCACTGCCGACCAGATGATGGGCTCCGCCGCCAACGTGCGCACCTTCCTCGAGAGACTCAACCAGGCCAGCCGCAATGGCGCTCGCCACGAGCACCAGCTCATCCTCGACTTCGCCCGCAGCCGCGAACCCGGCCTCGAAGCCATCGACATCGTCAGCCGCGGCTATTGGTACGAGCAATACCGCCGCGCCAAGCTCGACTTCGACTCACAGTCTGTCCGTCCATACTTCCCCTACGCGCAGGTCGAAGCCGGGGTGCTTTCCACTGCCGCGCGTCTCTTCAAAGTCGAGTTCCGTCCCTCCACCGACTCCGCGTGGGATCCCGCCGTCAGCGTCTTCGATGTCTTCGAAACAGGAGCGCGTGTCGGCCGCTTCTATCTCGACATGCATCCCCGGGAAGGCAAGGACAAGTGGTTCTCCGCCGCCCCCATCGTCACTGGCGTGCACGGACGGTACCTGCCCGAAGCTGCGCTCATCTGCAACTTCTCCGGCGGCGACGACTCCGATCCCGGCCTCATGCAGTATTCCGACGTCGTCACTTTCTTCCACGAGTTCGGCCACCTCATGCACGCCATCCTCGGCGGACACACCGAGTGGGCCGGCCTCTCCGGATTCGCCACCGAAGGCGACTTCATCGAAGTGCCTTCGCAGATGCTCGAAGAGTTCTTCCGCGATGAAAAGCTGCTCCAGTCCTTCGCTCGCCACTACGAGACGGGTGCCATCCTGCCCTCCGATCTCATCCGAAACATGAAAGGCGCGGGCGCCTTCGGCAGGGCAGACTGGGTGCGCGCGCAGCTTTACTACACCACCCTCTCGCTCGATCTCCATGATCAGAACCCTGCCAACCTCGACCTCGACGAGATCACGCAGCGCCTCTACCAAAGCCTTCAGCCCTGGACATGGCGCGAAGGCAACCGCATGTACGCAAGCTTCGGCCACCTCACCGGCTACTCGTCCAACTACTACACCTACGCCTTCGACAAGGTCATCGCGCTCGACTTCTTCGCGCAGTTCGATGCCAACGATCTCCTCGGCTGCGATGCCGGCGCAAAATACCGCAAGACTGTGCTCGAACAGGGGGGCTCCAAACCTGGTCGTCAGCTGGTTCGCGATTTCCTCGGCCGCGACGAAGAGTTCTCCGCCTTCAGCCAATGGCTCAACGAAGAATTCGACGAAAACCTAACCGCCGTCTCCTAGTGCTCCACCCCTTGCTGTTCACTGTCTTTTCATGACTTCCTCCGATTTTCGCCGCATCGCTCTCAGCTTCGAAGGCGCAGAAGAGGGCTCGCATATGGGCGCTCTTGACTTCCGCGTTGGCGGACGCATCTTCGCCACGCTCGCCGCAGTAAAACAGGGCTATGGCAATCTCATGATCACGCCTGAGCAGCAGGCAGCCTTCGTGGCTGAAGAGCCCGGCGTCTTCTTACCCATCGCCGGTGGTTGGGGCCGCAACGGCGCCACGCACATTCGCCTCGCTGCCGCCAGCGAGGATCTGCTCAGCGGTGCCCTCCGCACCGCGTGGAAACTCCGAGTCGAGAAAAATCAGAAGCCCGCCAGCAAACGCCCTTCTCCAATTCCGAAGCCCCGCACCTCGACCAAAAAGAAATAACCGCTGCCCCGGGCTGCGAGAATTCGACAGGAGCAGCGGCGCCCGCTTTGGAAAACTCCGCTAACCCCGCCAACTCCGCTTTCTGGAGTGTGGCCCTGCGAAGCGGCGACAATCATCCAGCCGCGCCAGCCGATCCGGCGGCGTCGCGCAAGCCCTGGGTAATGCACTACTCTTGCAAAGGATTCACATGGTAGATTTCGCGTCAAAATTCCGCAGGGCTCTGTGGCTGGCGATCGAGCACGATGTGCTTAACACGGCCAAGGCCGCAGCTTACTCGGGAATGCTCATGATTTTTCCCACCATGGTGGTCGTCACCACGCTTCTGGTACTGGTTCCCGAGGGCATGACCCTCATCGGCGAGATTCGATTCACCTTCATGCACTTTCTTCCTGCTGACACCATGTCACTCCTGACAGCATCCATTCAAACCCGGCGCCTGCAATCGGTTCAACTCGTTTTCTCAGCCCTGGTTCTCAGCATCTTCGCCGGTCTCGGCACCATGCTGACGCTGATGGAAGGTTTCCGCCGTGCATATCGTCTGCCTCGCGCAGAGTGGGGATTCTGGGAGCGGCGGCTGCGCGCTCTGCTTCTCGTTCCCATGGTTCACGTCCCCCTCGCGCTGGCAACTCTGGTACTGGTTTTCGGCCATCAGATCGAGCATTGGATGATTCAAAATGCCGCGCATGAACTTCGCTTCGCGGTCCTGATTTTCTGGCGCATGGCTCGCTGGGTTATCGCCATGATCACCAGCGTCACGGTGCTTGGCGCGCTTTATCACTTCGGAACTCGGCGTACCGAGCACTGGCTGCGTGTGATGCCCGGAGCCGTTGCGGCAACCCTGGTCTGGTTTCCCGCGACGCTCGCCTTTGGATGGTATGTCTCGCGCATCGCCAATTATTCGCGCGTCTATGGATCGTTTGGAGCGGGCATCGCCACGCTTGTGTGGCTCTACATCACTTCTTTCAGTGCGCTTCTCGGCGCCGAGTTGAATGGCGTCCTTTTTCGCGAGCGCACAGGACACGAAGTAACAGAAAGCACTGAAGAAAGCTTCTCCAGCCTACAGTAGCAGCACTTTCCTTTCCCTCGACATCCAGCGCCGCATGCGCAATGCAACTGATTGCGCCCATCCTCGCTGTGTACAATAAGTGGGATTGCCCCTTAATCGACCTTCATACAGAAATCAAAACAATCATTGGAGTTACGTGAATGCCGTTTGCCGATATGAACGTGTCCGAGGCACCTGCGCAACGACGCGCCAAAATCGTTGCCACGCTTGGACCGGCTTCTAATACCGAACCGGTTTTCCGCGAGTTGGTGCGCGCCGGGATCGATGTTGTCCGTCTGAATTTTTCCCACGGAACTCATGAAGAAAAGCTGGCCCTGATTCAGATGATTCGCAAGGTGAGCCGCGAAGAACGCAAGCCGCTTTGCATCCTCGGCGACCTCCAGGGACCGAAAATCCGCACTTCGAAGTTGAAAGATCATCAACCAGTACTCTTGAAGGCTGGTGCGCGGCTCACCATCACTCCCCGTGAAGTGCCAGGTGGCGCTGCACTGGTCGGCACTACGTTTAAAACTCTCGCTGAAAACGTAGAACAAGGCTCGCGCATCCTGCTCTCCGATGGGTTGATTGAACTGCGGGTGCACGAAGTGGTTGGCGCTGATGTTGTCTGCGAGATCATCAACGGTGGAATGCTCGGCGAAAACAAGGGCATCAATCTACCGGGTATTCACGTCCGCGTTCCTTCCCTAACGGACAAAGACTCTCAGGATCTTGAATTTGCGTTGCAGAACGGAGTGGATGCGGTTGCGGTTTCGTTCGTTCGCACTGCTGAAGATGTGCGCCTGGTAAGAAATCGCGTTTCGGCCTACGGCAATGAAACCTGGATCATCGCCAAGTTGGAAAAACCGCAGGCGATTGAGCATCTTGACAGCATTTTGCAGGCTGCCGACGGCATCATGGTCGCCCGCGGGGATCTCGGCGTTGAGGTTCCGCCGGAAAAAGTTCCGGCGATCCAGAAACACATCATTCGCCGTGCCGCCGAATACTTCAAGCCCGTCATCACCGCGACGCAAATGCTCGAATCAATGATTGAGAATCCGCGCCCCACGCGCGCAGAAGTTTCTGACGTGGCCAACGCCGTCTACGACGGCACTGATGCCGTCATGCTTTCCGGCGAATCGGCGGTCGGCAAATATCCCGTGGAAGCTGTCGCGATGATGGCGCGCATTGTGAGTGAAGCGGAGCGCCATATCAAGGCCGAGACGAATGCAGAACCTCGCGTTCGCCAAAGTCATCTCTCCATTGCCGAGACCATTTGCGAAGCGACGGCACACGCAGCCGACGATCTCGACCTCCGCGGCATCGCCCTTTTCACGGAATCGGGCGCGACGGCACGGCAGCTCTCGAAATATCATCCAACGTCCCCAATTTTTGCGCTCAGCCCGATCGAAGTTACGATCAACCGATTGAATCTGCTCTGGGGAACCACGCCCGTACGCTGCCCCAAGGTCAATTCGACCGAAGCGCTGGTCGATGTGGCCGAGAGCCTTCTCGAGCAACACGGTTACGTGCGCAATCGCGAAGTCATCGCAATCGTTGCCGGGACCCGCACCAAGTCCGGATCAACCAACTTCCTGCGCCTCCATGTGCTCGGTGAACAGAAGGAAGGCGTTCGTTTCTTCGCTCAACCACACGAAGAAACGATACCCGCTCCCGAACCGGCCTCTGACGATGGAGAAGCGAAGCCGAAGCGAGCCGCTGTCAAGTCTCCGCGCCCATTGGTCAAGCGAAAGTAGAAATCAAGCCGGGAGGCCAACATCACAAAAACGCCACTCCGCGAAGAGTGGCGTTTTCATTTGCTGACTGCAGAGTCGCAATCTACTTCTCTGCCAGTTGCCGCAATACGTACAGCAGAATTCCGCCGTGCTCGTAATATTCGATCTCCTGCGGCGTGTCGATGCGGACTTTTGCATTGAACTGCTTCACGGTGCCGTCTGCTGCTGCCGCCTTCACCGCGAGCGTGCGACCGTCGGCAAATTTTGCTTTCAGCATCGTCGTCAGGCCGGGAAAGTCGTACACTTCCTCGCCCGTGAGGCTCAGCGATTCGACATTCTGCCCGTCTTCAAACTGCAACGGCAGAATGCCCATGCCCACAAGGTTCGAGCGATGAATTCTCTCGAAGCTTTCCGCAATCACCGCGCGCACACCCAGAAGGTTCGGCCCTTTTGCTGCCCAGTCGCGCGAGGATCCAGAGCCATATTCCTTGCCGGCAAGAATTACCAGCGGCACTTTACGCTCGGCATACTTCACGCTGGCGTCAAAGATCGACATCTGCTCACGCTCGGGCAGCAGGCGCGTAACGCCACCTTCGGTGCCGGGCGCGAGCTTGTTGCGCAGCCGCACGTTGGCAAAAGTTCCGCGTACCATCACTTCGTGATTGCCGCGTCGCGAGCCATAGGAATTGAAATCCGCGGGCTTAACACCATGTTCCGCAAGATATTTGCCGGCCGGCCCGTTCACCTTGATTGAACCCGCGGGAGAAATATGATCCGTCGTCACTGAATCACCCAAGACCGCAAGTACGCGCGCGCCGAGAATGTCGCTGATCGGGGCAGGCGTTTTCGCCATTCCGTCGAAATAGGGCGCTTGCCGAATATAGGTCGAATCCGGTTCCCACTTGTACACATCCCCAGTAGGGAAACTCAAACCCTGCCAATTCGCGTCGCCGTCCGACACAGTTGCGTATTCCCTGCGGAACCCTTCGCTGCTGACTCCCGCCTCGATCGCATCGGCCACTTCCTGCTGCGTCGGCCAGATGTCCTTGAGAAATACCGGTTGGCCTTTCTGATCCTTGCCCAGCGGATCGTTGTCGAAGTTGTGTCCGATACGGCCTGCCAGTGCATAAGCCACAACCAGCGGCGGCGACATCAGGTAATTTGCCCGCACATCGACATTCACGCGACCCTCAAAATTACGATTGCCGGAGAGAACACTGACTGCAACCAGTCCATGCTCATCAATGCTCTTTGACACATCCGCGGGCAGCGGGCCGGAATTGCCAATGCAGGTTGTGCAACCGTAACCCACCACGTTAAAGCGCAGTTTTTCGAGATACGGCAGCAAGCCAGATTTCTGGTAATAGTCCGTGACCACGCGCGAGCCAGGGGCGAGCGAAGTCTTTACCCAGGGCGGAACAGTCAATCCTTTTTCGACCGCTTTTTTGGCCAACAAGCCTGCGGCAATCATGACCGAAGGATTCGATGTGTTCGTGCAGCTAGTGATGGCCGCAATCACCACCGAACCGTGATCGAGATACTTATCCGGATCGACATCGAACCGTTCCTTCACGGTCGTGGTCACATGCAACGGCGCCCTCTCGGCAACAGCAGTGTCGGTCACCGTCGTCGTGCGCTCCCAGGCCGCCGCAGTCCGGGTGCCGAGCGGCTTTGCCGTCGGCGCAAGCAGAGACGGCAACTGCTGGGCAAAGCTCGTCGCAGCATCTTTCAGGAGCACGCGATCCTGAGGACGCTTGGGGCCAGCGACGCTCGGCTCAACTTTGCTCAGATCCAGCTCGAGCGTCTGCGTGTATTCCGCTTCAGGAGAACTCGACGTGTGGAAAAGACCCTGTTCCCTGTAGTAGGCGTCGACCAAAGCAATCTGCACTTCACTCCGCCCGGTCAGGCGCAGATAGCGTAGTGTCTCAGCATCGACTGGGAAGATCCCGCAGGTCGCGCCGTACTCCGGCGCCATGTTGCTGATGGTCGCGCGATCAGCCAACGGCAGCTCCGCAATGCCGGGCCCGTAGAACTCGACGAATTTACCGACAACACCCAATCTGCGGAGTGCCTGCGTCACTGTCAGGACAAGGTCGGTAGCAGTGGCGCCTTCGCGCAACCTGCCAATCAACTTATAGCCCACCACCTGCGGCACCAGCATCGAAACAGCCTGGCCCAGCATGGCCGCTTCGGCCTCAATGCCGCCAACACCCCATCCCAGAACGCCAAGACCGTTAATCATCGTTGTATGTGAGTCGGTTCCGACCAGCGTGTCGGGATAGGCAATTTCTTCGCCATCCACCGCAGCGGTGAAGACCACGCGTGCCAGATATTCGAGATTGACTTGATGACAAATGCCCATGCCCGGCGGCACAGCGCTGAAATTCCTAAAGCCAGTCTGACCCCATTTGAGGAAAGCGTAGCGTTCGCGATTACGTTGAAATTCGAGCAGGGAATTCGCGTCGTACGCTGAGGCCGTGCCAAATTCATCCACTTGCACGGAGTGGTCGATCACCAGTTCCGCCGGCACCAGCGGGTTTACCCGTTCCGGATTTCCGCCCAGTGTCTTGATGGCATCCCGCATGGCCGCCAGGTCTACCACCGCCGGAACTCCGGTAAAGTCCTGCATGAGCACGCGGGCAGGCATGTAGGCAATCTCGCGGCTTGGTTCGGCTTTCGCATCCCACTGCGCCAGGAATTCGATGTCTCCAGCGGTCACATTGACGCCGTCCTCCCGACGCAGCAGATTTTCGAGCAGAATCTTGAGACTGAAGGGCAGACGGCTCAGCTTGAATCCCCTGGATTCGAGTGTCGGAAGCCGATAGATGGTGTAAGACTTGTTGCCTGAGGTCAGTTGGGATTTGCTGGCAAAGCTATTCATCGGGGACCTTTCTATCCGCACAATCGCAGACGGCATTGAAACCGGAATGACGCGCTCTGTCTGTACGCAGCCGAAAGCACATGCGTCGCAGCAGCGAAAAAATTGTTGGGATAAGACGACTCAGTTCAAAAGGCCGCGTCCCCGATCGGGTCGACCGTGGCGGAACCGCCTAAGCAAAGGCGGCACAGAATGGAGTGAGTAACCGCGCATAAAGGAACGCCAATATTCTACCGCGCTTTGCAGTCGCCTGAAAACAACTTGGGAACACCTATACTGGAGAAGCGCGGCTTACTCTGTGAGGTCATTGAAACATTGACTTATTGGGATGGGTTGAAGCGACTCTATTCGCGATTTGTCGCCTGGCTGATGCTGAAAATGCCCAGCGAGCGACAGCGACTTCCCCTCATCACCATCGTCGCAGGCGGCGTTTGCGGGGCTGCCGCTGTCGCCTTTCACATGAGCGTGGGCGGCGCCGAATCTCTTTTGATTGAACGCGCAAACAGGCTGCCCGGCCATCTCTGGATCTGGGGCACGATCCTGTCGCCGGCTCTCGGTGGACTCGGGGCCGGCCTCGGGCTCTACTACCTCGTTCCCGCGGCAGCCGGCAGCGGCATTCCGCAGGTCAAGACAGCATTCATGATGCGCCAGGGCTTCGTGTCGTTCAAGGAGACCGTCGGCAAATTCGTCCTCTGCGTCGTACAGATCGGTTCAGGAGCGTCGCTCGGAGTTGAGGGGCCAACGGTCCACATCTGCGCCGGGGTCAGCAACTTGATTGCACGGATCACCAAGCTAAGCCCGCAGAATGCGCGCCGACTTACTTCGGTGGGCATGGCCGCTGGTATTGCTGCGGCGTTTAATGCGCCAATCGCGGCGGTAACTTTTACTCTCGAAGAACTGATTGGAGCACTCGACCAGGCCATGCTCTCCGGCGTGATTGTTGCGGCCGCATTGGCAGCCGTTGTCGAAAACAAGGTATTGGGATCGAACCCAATCTTTCATGTGCCACGGGCGTTCACTTTCGACAAGCCGTCCTCTTTGCTCTGGTATGCGTTGCTGGGAATTCTGGCGGCAGCTGTTTCCATCGCATTTACGGATTCGTTGCTCGGTTTGCGCGGCTGGTTCCGGAGCCTGACGGCAATTCCGCGCTGGGTGCAGCCGGCGATTGGCGGAGCGGCAACTGGCAGCCTGGCGGTCGTTGCATTGCTGTTCTTTCATCTCAATGGCATCGCGGGGGACCCTTACAGAACGCTCACGCTGGCCTTCAGTGGGACGCTTCCGTTCGAAGTAATGGCTGTAATGTGCGTTTTGAAGCTGGCTGCAACGGTCACGTCGTATTCCAGCGGAGGAGCGGGTGGCATTTTTGCGCCGGCTCTCTTCATGGGCGGAATGCTGGGCGGCGCAGTGGGGTACCTCGATGTGACGGTGTTCCACCATTCGACGGATTCAATCGGCGCATTCGCCGTCGTTGGCATGGGCGCAGTGTTTGCCGGTGTGGTGCGCGCGCCGATGACATCGGTGCTGATCATCTTCGAAATGACGGGCGGATATGGGCTCGTGTTGCCGCTGATGATTGCCAACATGAGCGCGTTTGCGCTGGCGAGGCACTGGCGTCATACACCAATCTATGAAGCGTTGCTCGAGCAGGATGGTATTCACTTGCCCGCAATACCCGTTGATCCGGAACCGGAACAACCCGATGCGACTGTGCAAAGTGTGCTCGCGTAGGACGTGATAGAGACCTACTTCGGCTGCATGTTGTAGAGGAACATGGCGCGGAGTTCGAGGTAGGGTCCGTGGAACTCGCGCGGCAGCGGCGGATAGTTCGATCCCGTGAGCGCGCCCCATGCTGCACGATCGAGGCCTGTGTCGCCTGAGCGGCCTTCGAGGACCATGCTGCCATCCATGATGCGGCCGTTGGGCAGGACTTTGAAGCGAATCACGACTACGCCGGATTTGAGAATGGGCGGATTCACTTCGTCAGGAATCAGCGGGTCCCAAGTGCGTTCGGTTTCGCGGTGCCAGCGCTGGAGCCAGTTATTGAAGTCGACGCCCTGGGTATCGGAGAGGACTTCGACGCCGCCGGAACCTGCACCGGGATGCATCGACATGCCTCCGCCTGATGGTGCGGACGGAGTGGTGCCGTAGCCTTGGCTTCGCGAGGCGCCGCGCATGGCATCTTTCAATTGATCGGCAGGATTTTGGGAACCCATGGCAAAGTTCGGCTTTGCCGGGACTGCCTGCGGATGCGGAGCTTCGTCCGGAATCTGCGCTTTCTGCGTTGGCGGAATGGGATTGGGCTGGACCGGGTTTTGAATTTCAGGCGGCTTGGTTTGCTCGGGCGTGGGCGTTGGAGGCGGAGGAGGAGTCGGCTTATTGAGCGCTTCCAGCGTCTTTTTGTCGACATGCGACTGCCTCTCGGGGACGGGCTTGATGGTTACCCGTGGCTGAAGATTTTTCAGGGCATCTGGAGGTAAGTCCAGGTAGCTCAGGTCCTTACGTTTCTTGATCGCGTCGAACGGATCGATCACCGGGGGCACCCGAAGCACGTAGCGGGGAATCCAGGTAGCCATCGAAATGAGGAGGATGTGAAAGAGCAGCGCCCAGAGAATGCCTTCGCGCAAACGGGCCCAGCGACGCTCGTCCTCGAGCTCGCTGATCATCTGCAAGAGTTCGTGGGTATCGTAGTCGACCCAGCGGGAAGTGGAGCGGCGGCCGCTGCGTGGTTCTTCGCCGGGAGAAGGCGCGCCCTGCCCGGAACCGCTCAGATCGGGTCCGGTACCGCTGCTGTCGCTGGGCTCGTTCGCCTTGGATGGCGTCTCGGTGATGGGCATTCGTCCAACTGGAACCGGAGGGGCGCCCCGCCAGCTCTGCTTCAGGTCCTTCCTGTCTATTCTCTCATCCTCTTGGAAACGCGCAAGGACGGTACGAGGGCGGATGGAAACGTACAATGAGTCTTTTGGATGGACGGATTTGTAGGAGAAAGAGACCTGCTTGAAGGCGTTTTTTCTAAAGCTGGCTGCGAAATGGAAGTTCATTGTGCTTCCGGCCATGGTGAAGCTGGGGTTCTGGGGCGCGGGAGCGGCGGCGCTGCTGGATTCTTCGTCGATTCCGATTCCGATGGACCTGCTGATTGCGGGCTGGATCTGGAATGACAAAGGCCATTTCTGGCTGTATTGCCTGCTGGCCGCGGCGGGTTCGGCGATCGGCGGGCTGGTTCCTTATGGAATTGGCCGGGCCGGCGGCGAGTTATTTCTTTTGAAACGGGTAAACCGCGCGCGCTACGAGAAGCTGCGGGACCGGTTTGAGCGCCAGGAGTTTATGGCGGTGATGATTCCCTCGATGTTGCCGCCGCCGACTCCGTGGAAGATCTTTGTGTTTGCGGCGGGTGTGTTTGAGATGCGGGTGTTGCCGTACATGTTCGCCGTATTTTGCGGCCGGATGGTGCGGTGGTTGATTCTCTCCCTTCTGGTGCTAAAGCTGGGCCCGGGCGCGGTCGGCATGGTGGCGCACCATGCGATGACGGCGTTTCTCGTGGTGGGCGGGCTGGCGTTGATTGCTCTGGGCTGGTGGTGGTTCCGGGTCAGAGCGAAGAGCAAGAGAAAAGGGAACAGGGACTAGAGACAGACGACCGCGGCCGCTTCACAGTTTCACAGCTTCGCAGTTTCACAGTTTCACGGTTTGACAGTTTCACAGGGACTGATCGTCCGGAGAGACTGGCCGTCCAGGCATGCGTGTTTCGCGACGTGCTTCTGTCACGGTTTCACAGGTGTTGGTCGCACGGGCATCTGCGCTGCGCGCCGTTGATGATGCCAAATTTTTGCGACCGGAAATTGCAATCTGATCAATTGGTACACCCCCGGGGGTAGGGGGGAGGGGGGGTACCGCTTTTTGGCCCTTATCCCAAACATTCCCGGTAGGTTAGCGCCGAGAAAAACAGTTCTATACCGCACTTATATGCACATTTGCTGCATTGACTCCAACTGAGATTTGCCGCAAAAGGAAGCGGCGACCCGGACTGGGATCGCCGCATTGCTTTTTCTACGTCTGAACCAAGTTTACGCGCTGGAGGGGTATTGGACTGCAAGGGTGCGCGGGGATTTCGAATCGTTGGTCACGTGTGTGTTCCGATTTGGGAATGAGGAAAGCGGGTCAGCGAGTCAGCGGAAGGGCGGCAGAGAAAGGTTTGTGCGTTCGCACCCTTCCGCACAGAACGCGGAAGGATGCGCCACCCACGGTTGTGAACAGGCCGAGTTCGAAATAACGTAGGGTGCGCCACCCGCCGCCACCCGCCCAATGTGTGCGAGTTATCAACAGAGGTCCATCCTCTTCTCTAGTTCGGCTTCGTCTCCTGTTCGCCTATACTCACTTTAGCTGGAGAGGGCAAACTGGGTTGGGACACGTGACTGACCATATCAATCCGGCAAAACGATCTCTCAATGTGGCCGCCATTCGCTCGCAAGATAAAAGGCTGTGAAGTTAGCGCGCAGAATTATCAATGCGTTCCAGTGCCTCGAATTCCAGCACTTTTCAAGCAAGCTCAGCTTTAAATCAGGAATTGGTCTGTGATGCATGGCTAAAAGTCTCGGATTAGGAGTGTGAAAGGTGAACAACCTGCCAAAGACTCGTCTAGCGCAAGCAGAATATCTCTTGCAACTTGCGCGGGCTGCGCAGGCTGAATTCTGGAGGTCACTTCTCGATTTTGAATCTTTCGTAGGGGTCGAAATCGAGAGCACTATCGATCTTCGAGATGCTACCTTGGAACACCTGCTCGATCCAAAAGCGAAACGCATGATCTTGGGATTGACTGAAGGGTATTCCGGCCCCGTCATTTAAGAATGTGTCGAACGAAATGGACAATGAGAAGCACGGCAAGCCATGGCAAGATGACGAACTCGATGCAATCATCGCTGACTACTTCGGGATGCTTGCTGCCGAACTTGCTGGAAGGTCATACGTTAAGTTGCGGCATTCCGCTGCCCTGATGGCGCGAATCGGTAGAACGCACCGATCCGTGGAATTCAAACACCAGAACATCTCGGCAGTCTTGGAGGAGCTTGGTCTGCCTTGGATTCCGGGATATATCCCAAAACCGAATTACCAGAGTGCAATCTTCGACGCCATCGACCGGTACCTTACCCATCATTCAAGTGTTCTAGAAATAGTTCAGGCTTCGCCGTCGGTGGCAGCGGAGCCCTCGGCGACTTTTGTAGAGGCACCTCTGCCGACGAAGAGTGACCGTCCGATTCCCGAACCGCTGCGTAGGCTCGTGAGGAAATTCGATCCTGTCGAGCGAGACCAACGTAATCGCTCTTTGGGTAAGGCCGGTGAAGCTTTCGTTGTGGATATTGAGCGACGGCGACTAGCTGAGGCAAACCGCGTTGACCTTGCTCATAAAGTCCGATGGGTAGCGCAAGAAGAGGGAGACGGTGCCGGATACGATATTTTTTCATTCGACAGCTTTGGTCGCGAACGCCTGATAGAAGTCAAAACGACTAATGGGGCTGCTCGAACTCCATTCTTTTTAAGTCGCAATGAATTCGACTTGGCAACGGAGCGCCCTGCTGACTGGTGCCTCTATCGGGTACACCTCTTTGCGAGTCTGCCGCGAATATTCACGATATCCCCCCCACTTGAAGACTCAATTCGCCTAAGGCCCGAATCATGGCGAGCAAGTTTTTGATTCGCGGCGCAGATTCGTGCCTGGACTTTCTGCCATCGTCTGCCCGAATCAACGGCTTGGATAGAAAGAGCGTCTCAAGCGATTTCTTGCGGGGCATGTGGGACAGTTGAGGCTTCCATTCAGCTAGGTGACGCAGAATTAAGCTTCCCCAGATCCGAGGTAGACGAGCTTTCATCGGGCTTTCCCCTTTTAGGCGGGAATTTTGACACAAGACAACTGAGGGAGGAAGCACGGCTTTGCGGCTGACTGAGGCCCATTATCCGCGACGGATTGTGCTGGTGACCTCGGGAGGTACTCAAGAATTGAGCCTCGGATTGCACGTTAGAGTATCCGTCCGTGACGTTGCGGGCGATAGGAAATCTGGCTAAATTCAATCCACACTCATTGAGCTTGTGAACTCGGGGGAGGATTACAGGCTCGGTGCAACCTTAATCGCCCAGGCGCTTACCAGCATCTGGGCGCTTGAGTTTTGGGGTGTCTTTCTGGCGCGGAACGGGCGCGATCCGATTGCTGAGGGCCGGTTCTGAGACAAGCTGATTCACGCGCCGGCACTGTCTCTAGTTCCCTTTCAAGCCAAGGGCTGTGACGGTATCGGGATCGACGACGGATTTGCCGTCGTTGTCTTTGACGGCGACGCCGAAGCCATTGTGGTAATCCCACATGGCCCAGCCGATGGAGTCGGCCTCGAGCGCAGTGCGCACGTCGTGAAGCCAGGCAACGCGCGAAGCCGGCTCGGTGACAGGGCGGTAGACTCCAAATTCATTGCAGAGCAAAGGGACGTTATTGGCCCTGGCCCAGGCGGCTGCTTCGTCGATGAGCAGACGGATGCGGTGCGCGTCCCAGTGGTCGAGCCAATAGTTTTCGAGACGATAGCGGTCGGCGGGGTTGGGAATTTGCGCGAGCTTGGCGGCCATGGTGTCTTCAGTGGCCGGGTAAGGGATCTGGTGTTCGTAGATCCAGTACGGTGAGCCCCAGGATGCGCCCTGATGCGTGAATTCGTGGGGATCGTAGAAGTGGAAGTTGTAGATGACATTGCCGTCGGGCAGGGGATGCTGGGTGAGCAGGTCAACGATGTCGGAGTAGTTGGGACCGGTGGCGATGATGGTGTGGCGGGGCGCGGTGTCGCGGATGGCTGCAGCGACGCGGGCCTGGATGCCGGCCCAGCGATAAGGATCGCTGACCTCGGGCTCATTCATGATCTCGAAGAAGACTTTTTGCTCGTCGCGGTTTGCATAGCGGCCTGCCAACTGTCTCCAGAGAATAACGAGGCGGTCGACCGCGTCGTTGCTGGTGCGGATGGACTGCTTGTAGGGTTCCTCGGGGTGGAGGTCGATTTGAACGGCCATGCCGGCGGCGAGGATTTCGTCGACTGCCTTGTCGAGACGAGGGAGAAAATCGTTGCCGGGGCCGGACTGGGCGCGAAAGGCCTGCTCAAGCGGCGTGGCATCGATGCTGAGGCGGACGTTGTCGAAGCCGAGACGGGCAATGGTGGCGATGTCGTCGGGCGTGGTCTCGGTGTCGGTGTGGTGGGCGGAGTAGTCGGGAGCGTTCTGCGAGAACCAGTGAGAGACGTTGATGCCGCGTTTCAAGTGTTGAGCGCGGGAGAAGGCAGTGCGGGTTGCGGTGGAGTGATCCGCCGGGGTTTGTGGGGGGAGCGGCGCAGCGAAGACCGAAACGGCGAGAGGGACAAGAAGAAAGCGGAGATGCATGCACGCGCCCTCCTGAGGGCGACGGGATCAAGCGTATCCAGCGTATCAAGGAGAGAGCAGGACGATCGCTGAGAGCGGAGAAGAGAAGCCGGTTCAACTGCAAAACAAAACGGCTCCCGGAAGGGAGCCGCTGATGGTGGTTGATATTGTGCGCTTACTTGGTGCCTGTGGAGGTTCCGGCGTCGTCGTGGGCGCCGAGCATGGCCTGCTCGAAGGTGGTGCGGAGATATTTGTGGGGATTAACGGGCACGTTGTGGACGCGGACCTCGTAGTGGAGGTGGGGTCCGGTGGCGCGGCCGGTTTGGCCGACGTAACCGATGACTTCGCCGCGGGTGACGTGTTGGCCGGCCGTAACGGCGACTGCGGAGAGATGGCCGTAGATGGTGATGAGGTCGTGGCCGTGATCGAGGACAACCTGCTTGCCATAGCCTGCGCCCATGTTGGCGCCGGTAACATCGCCATCGCCTGCTGCGCGGACGGGCGTGCCGTAGGGGGCATCAATGTCCATGCCGGGATGGAAGGCACCTTCGCCGTTGAACGGGTCTTCGCGTTCGCCGAAGCTGGAGCCGAGGCGGCCCTCAACGGGCCAGAGCGAAGGAGCGTCGGCGAGCTGGGTCCAGTCGCCTGCGAAGTCGGAGTTGAGCCCGCTCTCGAGAGCGCGGGTGACGCGGCCGCTCATGGCCTGGGAGCGCAGGGCGTAGAACTGATCGAGAGAGAGCTTGACATCCTGCTGGCTGGGATCGTCAGTGAGCGCGAGGCTATGGGGCGTGGGCGCCGTAACAGGATTGGCGGAAGCGTGCGCGGCCATGAGCTTGTTCTGCTTGAGGCCATACAGCGTGGTGACTTCGCTGGCAAGTGCGCCGAGCGAAGCGACCTGCACGTCGCGGTCATGGGCAACCTGCGCCATTTCCTTGTAATTTTTGCGGAGGGTTTCGCGTTCCTGCCGGACCTGGTTGAAGGCTTCGGTCTTGAGGAGCATGCGCGTGTAAGAGCCGGCAAGGCCGACGATGGTGAAAGCACCAACGAGGGCAGCGGCAACAAACCCGTACACATAATGCAGAGGAAGCGGAATCTTTCGGACTCGACCGTCTTCATCTCTGGCAACGAAAAGAATGTAATAGCGCTTACGCAGCATTAGTCCTTCTCTTTCCCTGATCTGGGAAGGCTGCAATTCGCCACGGGCACAAGACGACAGCGAAAAGGCAAAAGGGCTCAACAAGAAGCCCGCACAACAATGGAAAGGCCCCTGCTTGGGTGCTCTTTCTAGGACGTTCTCTCGAGGCTAACAAAGGGGAACGGATGGGGTCAACGAAAAGTCAAGGAAAACACCTCCCGAAAGTGCAGAAATGAATCGATTTTGGAGCATTTTAGCCTTCGGCGAGTTCCGGCCGTGAGGCAGTTCGCCTATCCTCTTGGTAAAGATGAAATTAAGCCGAGGCAACGCGAAGAAAACAAAGACGCCGGGCGAGCTGGCGCTGATTGGGCAGATTCGCCGGAGGGCCGGAAAGAGCGGGTCGGCCGGGGTGCGGCTGGGCATCGGAGACGACTGCGCACTGCTGCGGCTGCGACCGGGCGAAGAGCTGGCGGTGACGACCGATCTGTCGATCGCCGGCCAGCACTTTCAGTTAGACGCACATCCGGCGCATGCGGTTGGGCACCGGACACTGGCGCGGGGATTGAGCGACCTGGCAGCGATGGGAGCGCGGCCCGTGGCGGCTTTTCTTTCGCTGGGTTTGCCCCCGGCATTGACGGAGAAGCATGGCCGGAAACGGGCATGGGTGGAGGAGTTTCTGGACGGGCTGCTGGCGCTGGCAGAGGAATACGACACACAACTGGCAGGCGGCGATCTGGCGGAGGCGCCGGTGGCGGTGGCCGATATTGTGCTGACGGGAGCGGTGCCGCAGGGGCGGGCGCTGCTGCGCGCCGGAGCACATGCCGGCGATGCACTGTATGTGACGGGAACGCTGGGCGGGTCGGCAGTGGGGCTGAAGCGGATAAAGGCCGGCAAGCAAGGCGCGAAGGGAAAAGGCACGGCCGAGGCGCTGGCGGCGCACCTTTATCCGCGACCGCGCGTGGCGCAGGGTTTGTGGCTGCAGCGGCGCGGCGCAGCGACGGCCTGCATTGATTTGAGCGATGGGCTTTCGACGGATTTGCAGCATGTGTGCGAGGAGTCGGGAGTGCACGCAGAAGTGGACGCGGCAGCGTTACCGGTAGCGCAGGGAGCGACGCTGGAGCAGGCACTGCATGGCGGCGAAGATTATGAGCTGTTGTTTACGGCGCGACCAGAAGCGCGGATTCCGCGAGGGATTGCGGGCATTGCGGTGACGCGCATTGGGCGAATACTGCAAAGGCGCGCAGGGCGGCCGGTGGTGATGTTGCTGCGAGATGGGCGCGCGGAGAATTTGGTCGCGCGAGGTTGGGAACACTTCTCCTAAGAGGCGGAATATCGCTCAACGCAGCGCGATACCGATTCCGCCCAGGGAGAGAGGGGTGAGTGCGGGTCCATTGCTTTCCCACCCTAAACGCACAGAACGCGTTCAGGATGGGGCGCCTTCATTCTGCAGTTAAGCTGAGAGCGAATTCAGTAGGCTGCGGTGAACTGCTGGCGGAGATGTTTGGACTGCTCGAGCTCGTCGACGAGGACGATGGCGAAGTCTTCTGCGGAGATACGGCTTTCGCCTTTGGCATCGACGACGAGCCTGGTGGTGCCAAGGCGGAATTTGCCGGTGCGTTCGCCGGGTTGAATGAAGGCCGCGGGACTGAGGTAGGTCCAGTCGAGATTCGAATCTTTGAAGATGGGCAGTACGTCGCGGTGGGCGAGGGCGATGCCTTTCCACTGCTCGGGGAAACTGGGTGTGTCGACGAGCTGGACGCCGGGTGCAACTTCGAGACTTCCTGCCCCACCGACAACGAGCAGGCGCGTGACGCCAGCTTGGGCGACGCCCGCCAGCAGGGCGTGGGTAGCAGGCACCAGGGTTTCGACGGCGGATTGTGGCGGCGCGTAGGCGCCGATGACGGCATCGGCGCCCTGGGCAACGGCGGCAACGCTGGATGCGTCTGTGATGTCTCCGCGAACGGCTTTGGCGCCGGCAGCGTTGATTTTTTCTGGATTGCGCGCGACGGCTGTGACGCTGTGACCGCGCTTGAGCAACTCCGCAAGGACGCGGCTGCCAACCATGCCGGATGCACCGAATAAAACGACGTTCATGTGTGAATCTCCTGAGGGTAAAGATGCGCGCGCGGCGGGAAACGAAGCAGGATTCGCGAGATTTCCGATGGGATGAATCCGGGGCGAGCGAGAACAAAATGGCCACGGTACGCAGGTGTGCCGCGCCGGGAGCACAGATGAACCGCATGGGTTGGTGACCGGCTATCATCAGAATCGAAATGGAAAACGGAAAGATTCGGGTTCGTTTTGCTCCTTCCCCTACCGGACTTTTGCATGTAGGCAATGCGCGAACGGCTTTATATAACTGGTTATTTGCACGCCGCCATGGCGGCACGTTGATTTTGCGCATTGAGGACACCGATGAAGAGCGCTCGGAGGAGCGGTATGCGTCGCAGTTGATGCGCGATCTGCGCTGGCTGGGGCTGAATTGGGACGAGGGACCGGGCGAGCCGGGTGCGGCCAACGAAGAGAACGGTGCGGGCCGCGGAGAACACGGACCGTATCGGCAGTCGGAACGGCTGGAAATCTACGAAAAATGTACGCAGCAACTGCTGACGGAAGGAAAGGCGTATCGCTGCTTTTGTTCGGCGGCGGAGCTGGAGGCCGAGCGGAAGCTGTACGCCTCGCGCAATATGCCGCAAGTGTATTCGGGACGATGCCGTGATTTAAGCGGGCGGTTGATGCAAAAGAATATCGATGCCGGGTTGCCGTTTGCGGTGCGGCTGAAGATTGGCGAGGAGCCGCTGAAGTTTCACGACCTGGTGCGCGGGGATGTAGAGTTTCCCGCGGAAGCGGTGAGCGACCCGATCCTAGTGCGATCGAGGAGGCATGGGAAGCCAGGGGTGCCGGTATACAACTACGTGGTGACGGTGGATGACGCACTGATGGAGATCACGCATGTTATTCGCGGCGACGATCACATCTCAAACACGCCGAAGCAGGTGGCGATCTACAGGGCGTTTGGATGGAAGGTTCCGGAGTTTGCGCATCTCTCCACGATTCTGGGCTCGGATCGCGAACGGCTTTCGAAGCGACATGGAGCCACGTCGATTGCGTCGTTTCGCGAGATGGGGTATCTGCCGGAAGCGCTGGTGAATTACCTGGCGCTGCTGGGATGGGGCGCGGAGGATGGCAAGTCAGAGACATTTACGCTGCCGGAACTGGTGCAGGCTTTCGAGCTGGAGCGCGTGACGGCGTCGCCAGCGGTGTTCGACTTTGACAAGCTGAACTGGCTGAACCGGCATTCTCTGAAGAGCTGTCCGCCAGCGCGGCTGGCATCGATTGCGTGGGGATATTTTGGCGGGCTGCTGCCGGACAAGAGCACGGTTACGAATGCGATGTTGATCTGGTTTGTGCGGGTGGTGCATTTGTTTGCGCCGGCTGTCGATCATCTGGATCAACTGGCGGCGAAGTGCCTTTTTATTTTTGGATTTGATCCGGATCATGCGCGGCACAAGGATGACAACGCGTTGATCCTGGCTGAGGACAGCGCGCGTATTGTGCTGGCCGAACTGGCGACGCACACACGGGCGCATCTGGATGCAGTGACGCCGGAGATTTTCAAGATGTGGCTGGACGACATCAAGTCGGCCACGGGCATTCACGGCAAGGATCTGTTTCACCCTGTGCGCATCGCGCTGACGGGGTCGCATGCGGGACCGGAGTTCGACAAGCTGATTCCATTGATTGAAGAAGGCGCGGCGCTGGGGCTGAAGATTCCGTCGGTGCGGGACCGTGTGGACCGATTTGTAGGGGTGTGAAACATTGTGCGCGATGTCTTCTGGATTGCAGCAACTGAGAATTCGCCTGCTCTGCACCTAGCCATCGTTCTGCGGCCTCGCGGAGAAGACTGGCTCGAAGATGAATTGCTTCGATATAAGACGGGCGGGGTCCAGACTCTTGTTTCGATGCTCGAAGGCTGGGAAGCGGAACAGCTGGGTCTCGCAGCGGAGGAGCGAGTTTCGCACGAGTTGGGAATCTCGTTTCTCTCGCATCCTATTCCGGATCGCGGGCTCCCTTCGGATGTTCCCAAATTCCAGAGGTTCGTGGGAGGCCTCGCAGATCGGCTAAAGGCAGGCGAACACGTTGGAATCCACTGCCGGGGGAGCATCGGCAGGTCGACGATAGCGGGAGCATCAACGTTGATCCATCTCGGGTGGTCCCCTGCGGAAGCACTTGCTGCTATCGAGAAGACGCGAGGCTGTCCTGTGCCTGACACACCGGAGCAGCGAGATTGGATCTTGAAGTTTGAGGCACGCAGTTGAAAGCTCCATTCATCGATCTGAGTTTTCCGCAACGCTGGCGAGCGGAGGTGCTGACGGCGCGGCCGCTGATTCTGCCGCCACGGCATTTTGTCTATCCGCGGGATGCGGAAGAGGTGGAACGCGGCGCGCTGGAAGTGCTGGTGCGGCCGGAGGCACAGGGCGCACAGCCCTTTCTGGCAACGTGTGCGCTGGGGTTTCGCGATCCGGTGGTTCCGACAGGGGTCTGGTCGTGTCCGAATGTGGATGAGCTGTGCGCGGTGTCGGGCGGTTATGCGTATGTCATCGACACGACGGCACCGGAGCTTTTCACGATGATTGCTTACAGGCCAGTGCTTGAAGTGCGCGCGATCGTGGAGGCGAGCCTGCTGCTCTTTGTGGGACATCGCAGCATGCTGGCGTGGGGCGCGCAGGGGCAGGCGTGGGAGACGGAGAAGTTGTCGGATGAAGGCGTGACGATTACGGCGATTGAAGGCGGCGTGCTGCGCGGGCGGGGCTGGAGCCTGTTGACGGACAAAGAGACGGAGTTTGCGGTGGAGCTGGAAAATGGGCAGCTGCGTCGGAACTGATCCTCAGCCGGCGGCGGCCAGGCGTTGAGGCAGTATGGCTTCGTAGGCTGCGTAGACATCTTCGAAAACGGAATCCCAGCTCATGGTGAGGGCGTAGGCGCGGGCGGCGTGGCGCATGGATTCGTGCTGGAGCGGATCGGCGAGGATAGCGGCGGCGGCTGAAGCGAATTCGGCGTCGGGAACGATGCGGCCGGTTTGGCCATCGCAGACGATGGACTTGGGACCACCGTCGGGCGTGACGATGGCGGGGACGCCGCTGGCGAGAGCCTCGAGGACCACATTGCCGAAGGTGTCGGTGTGCGAGGGAAAAACAAACAGGTCCATGTTGGCGTAGGCAGCGGAGAGCTCTTCGCCGTGGAGCACGCCGGTAAATTCCGCTCGATGCAAGCGGTCGCGGAGCCACTGCTCATCGCCTCCATGGCCAACGATGAGGAAGCGGAAGTTGGTGAGCCCCATGCGCTGGAGCTCGTCCTGCACCTGAACGAGGCCGGCAATATTTTTCTCGACAGAGAGGCGGCCGACGAAGCCGAGGACGTGTTCGCGGTCTTCCGGCTTGCGGGTGCGTCTGGCGGGATGGAAGAGATGAGCGTCGACGCCGCGCGGCATGCGGTGGCAAATGCGGCCCGTGGTCTGCGCGAGCTTTTCGCATAGCTCGGGATTGGGCGCGAAGAGGACCTGTGCGATGGAGTAGAAGCGCGCGGAGACAGCGAAGGTGATGTCTTCAATGGTCTGGCCGGTGGCGGCGGACTGCCGGGGCGGAAGCATGCGCAGAAGCCAATCGGAGCGGCGGGCCAGATATTCATGGACATTGGTATGCCAGCTTGCGGCGAGCGGCAGGCGGAGGCGATGGGCGAGTGCGGCGCCCATCATGCCGACTTCGCTGGGACCAGTGATGTGGAGAATGTCAGGCCGGAAGCGGTCGAGAACTTCGTCGATGAGGGGGATGTGGCGCGGGAAGGCAGGGTCGTAGCGCAGGTCTTTCTCGAGCGCGAAGGAGAGGAAGCCGCGGGGAAGTTCGAGAGTCCAGACATTGCCGTCGATGGTGAGTGGTTCGGCGCGATCGCCAGTGCGCTTCCCCAGCGACGAAGACCTGTCGCTGGGGGCCCCGGCACCTTTCCCCAGCGACGAAGACCTGTCGCTGGGGGCCCCGGCACGCACACAGAGAAAGGGGAGATTGCGGCGGCGCGCGAAGGCCTCGAAGTGGCGGCTGGTGTGGGCTACGCCGTTGACTTCGTGAAACGAGTCGGGAAAGTAGGCAATGCGCGGGAAGACAGCGCCGTTAGCGGAGCTCGCGGTGCCAGCGGGGTTAGGAATGGCTCGACTCACGCGGGCTGACTCGGTCAATCCAGATTTCTCCAAAGCCACTTAGCCATCGAGGTCGCCGAGCACTAGTTGCAGCTGGCGCGAGTCGCTCCACGCGTAACGCAAGCTGCCGGAGACGGGACCGGCGCCGAGCATCTGCACCATGGCGATGATCCAGGCGAAGGCGCGGGGCGAACGGCCTTTGGGCCAGATTTCGGAAAGTGGGCGGACGATGCCATTGCGATCGGCGTGATAGACGCGCTCATCCCAGGTGCGGGAGCCTTGCGGGAACTCGGGGTAGGTACGGATGGCGTCGAGGGTGGACTGCAGGATACGGTGCTTCCATGGTTCGGCGTATTGGGGCATGAAGAGCACGTGGCTCTGTTTTTCGCGGCGAATTTCGTGGACAAACTCAGTGAAGCTGGAGGCGTTGGTGAGGTTGATGTTGGCGTTGGGTTCGACGCCGTGGCGATCGCCACCGCTGAGGAGGAGCATGTTCCACTGCGCGGCCAACTGGCGGACGGCTCGATTCTCGTCCCAGGGACGCAGGCCATTGAGCTCGAGAGCATGGATCCATGCGCCGTTTTTCTGCAGGAACTCGTTGACGAGGAACTCGTGTTTTTGCTGGCCGACGAGGTAGAGATCCCACATGGGGTGGTTGAAGACGACGAGGACGTTGGGCTCCTGATGCAGAGCGGAGAGGATCTCCGTCAGCTCGTGGTCACAGGGGTTTGCGGTGAAGTCCTGAAAAACGGCCATCCATTCGGCGGCGCGAGCGCTGGGCAGATTGTGAATGCCGAGATGGAAGGACTGGATGCCGCCGTAGGGCGCGGACCACTCGACGGACACAGGAATCTGGCGCGCGCTGGGCACAGTGCGCAGAAGCATGGGCGCGGTGATGGTGTCGTGGTCGGTGATGGAGACCATGGATGCGATGTTGAGAGTCTCAATCTGGCGCGACTCGAGATCGAAGGCCAGCTTGGGAGTCATGGGGGGCGTCCAGTAGCTGGCAGCGTAATCAACCCGGACACCGTGCAGCTCGTAACTGCGGCGCTCAATGCGGGCCATGAGCGGGCGCATGACCGGATATTGGTTGCCGAGGTTTGCGAGGAAGTCCAGGGTTTCTTTGGACTGGTTGGTATGGCTGTGAAGAGAAATGCCGGCGCGGTAAGTATCGGCGGCCTTACGGTCGCGCCACAGGTAGTTGATGGTCGAGTTGGCCACGTCTCCCTCCGTATCGCGAACGATTAAGAATTTCATCTCTAAGTGTGCATTTTGTTGGTCAACAGAGCGTGAATGGCACACGAATTGAGGTTCAATTCCCAGAAGAATCAACAGGGTAAAGAGGAACAGGTCGTAGGCGCGCATCGCGCAGAGGGCCCTTGATGATTGCAGGCAGAGGATTTAAATGAGCTGAGGAAGTGGAGGGAGGCAGGCTTCAGAGCTGATTGCGGCCCCGGGAAGATCTGTTTTCGCGACGGATGTGCTTATTGACGTACATGGCGGCATCGGCGGCGCTGAGAATGCTGTCGCGCGTCTCGCCGTCTTCGGGGTAGAGAGCGATGCCGACACTGGCAGATCCTTGAATGGTGTACCCGTCAGCGGTGAAGGGATCTTCGAGGCTGCGTTCGAGGCGGCGGGCGACCTCTTCGACTTCGGCGCGATTGCGCACCTTGGGCAACAGCACGGCGAATTCGTCGCCTCCGAGGCGGGCAAGCATGTCGGCAGCACGAAGGTGGTGCTTCATGCGGGCGGCGACTTCCTGCAGATAGAGATCGCCGATGTGGTGGCCGTAGACGTCGTTGACCTGTTTGAAGTCGTTGAGATCGACATAGATGAGGCCGACGATGGTTGCGGTTTCGCGCGCCAGCTCGATTTGCTGGTCGAGGTAGCGATCAAGCGAGAAGCGATTGTGGATGTCGGTGAGCAGGTCGAAGTCCGAGCGATGGACGAGGTCGGAATAGAGCCGGCGTGTTTCGATCGCCAGGGTCACGAGGGCGGCGGCCATGGTGAGGGTTTCGGGTTCGTCGGCCTGCGGCTTGGTGAGTGGATCGAAGGCGGAATAGATGGTGCCGAGCGGTGGACCGGAGCGCGCGTGGATCGGCTCTTCGACGATGCGGAAGGCGCCGAGAGTAGGGGGCGTATTGCCGAGCTGGGCGCCGTCGGTAATCTTGCACCAGCAGGGTGCGCCGCGGAGCTTGAAGGAGACGAGCTCGGTGATCTGCTCGATGATCTCGGGGAGCGGACGGGTGCCGTTGATGTCCTCGAGAATGCGGCTGCGGCGGCGCTCGAGGTAGGCGGAGCGCGCATTCTGAACGCGCACTTTGCGCTCAGTGAGCCAGCTGCGAACACCGGCGGCAAGCAGCAGCGCGACCAGGAGTCCGACGAGGATGATGAGATTCTGCACGCTGACCATGGGCGGCGCAGAGACGATGGCGATGTCGTCGTAGGAACGCAGAAGGATTTCGAAAGGAACCTCCTGCTGGGTGGGATCGATGAAGTCGCCCTCCACGACGGTGCAGATGCCGGACACACGGATCCTGGTTCCCTGGAGCAACCTGGGAAGCGGCGGCGCTGAGCTGTTGGATGGATGGCGATAGATCGCACTGAAGAGTTTGCCATCGGAGCGGAGGACAAAGACGTCTTGTGCGTCTTCGCGGACTGAATCGACAACGTCGCCTTCAAAGCTAACGAGGTCGTTCAAATGCCCGTCGGGATCGCCGCTGTTCCAACTGGCGAGCTGGCGCCATGTGGCGGCTTGAGGTTGGGCGGGTTCAAAGACGTCGGTGTCGGCGATTTCGGCGTCGGTGAGGGAGAGGAAACCACCGCGCGCGTCGGGAAAGCCTGTGGCGACGGCGACGTCGCCGATGCGCATTGGATTGCTCGCGTGGGTGGAGATCCAGAGGCTCTTATCGGCGTTTTGCAGGACCACGGCCGAACCCGGCTGGTAGTAAGTGATGGTGCCCTGCACACGGACGCGCTGCGACAAGTCATGCGCATAGTAGCTGGACATGACCTGGTCCATCGGCGTGATGGGAAGCGTGTCGGGTGTTGCGTGCGCATGCCGGACGATTTTGACGTAAGAAAGACTCGGCACCTGGAGGACGATGCCGATCAGTTGCATCTTGTTGTCGAACTTTCCGGAGGCGACGCCGGTGACTTCAACTTCGGAATCGAGGAGGTCTTTGAAAGTCGAGATGTCGGTTCCATTGACGGTGGCATCGATCGCCCCGCCATCGAGGAGGAGCTTGAGATAGATGCCGTGAAGATTGATGAAGTTGACGATGTCGGCGCTGCGCACGGTGGCGTGCACGGAAACGAGCATGCAGTCGCGTTCGGCACGAATGAGTTGCTGGAAGGATGCTTTGACCGGCGTGAGAATGGGTCCGTGACGAAGAACGGTGACGCTCTCGGCGACGACATCGGGCTTGAAGCTTCCGCGGGTTTTTCCGCGAACGAGGACGCGATCGCCGGGCAGGAGGTTCTGGTTCTGTGTGGTTTCGACGTAGACAGCCAGATCTCCGTCCTGCACGAAGAGATCGACATCGCTTTTGCTGTAGTAGGTGACGGTGGCTTCGAAGGCGACGGGAAGGCCGGTTGCCGCGCGAGCGGTGGAGAGGGTATGGATGGCCTGAAGCGTAGCAAGGGTTGGGGTTTCAGCGGGAGCTGAAGCCCAGGCAACACTCAGCGCAATAGCGAGGATCCATGGCCGCATACGACACTTTCCGAACGGCACGCTTCGTGATGAATCGCGGCGCGCACCAAATCCAGGAATGGCGTGGACGCGCACTTGTGGACGGGTAAGTGAAGCAAGGCCAGCAAGACGCAAGGAAATATCGCCGGAGACATCCGCCACTTAGGGATATCGTAACGCGGATGTAACAAGGCGCAGCTTGTGAAAAAGGCGCAGAATATGCCCTTCGTAATGCCACAAAAGTAGCGCGAGATCAGCTACTTAGTGGTTTTGGCGAACTCGGGTCCGAGAAAGTCCTCAAGTGTAACTTCGTGAAGCACTTCCTGAGGTGGACGGCCGGCTTCTGCGGTAGCTTCGGGAATGAGGTAATTCTCGGTAAGTCCCTGCTTGAGCATCTCGAAGGCTTGTTCGGGCGTGTCGGCAAACTGGAACAGGTCGATGTCTTTGGGGGAGATGGCACCGGTGTCGACGAGTGCGTCGAGATTGAAGACGCGCTTCCAATAGCTTGGCCCGTAGATGACCACGGTGATTTTCTTGGCCAGTTTTTGAGTCTGCGCGAGAGTGAGAATCTCGAACATCTCGTCGAGGGTGCCGAAGCCGCCGGGGAAGACGACGAGAGCTTTGGCCAGGTAAGCGAACCACAACTTGCGCATGAAGAAGTAGTGGAACTCGAAGTTGAGTTCGGGCGTGATGTAGGGATTGGGCGACTGCTCGAAGGGCAGCAGGATATTCATGCCCACGGTTTTTCCGCCGGCTTCGTAAGCGCCGCGGTTGGCGGCTTCCATGATGCCGGGACCGCCGCCGGATGTGACGACGAAGCGGGAGCGGCGCGAGGGAATCTGCTTGGCCCAGGAAGTGAGCATGGAGGCGAGGCGGCGCGCGTCTTCGTAGTAGCGGGCCATCTCGACGGCGGCGACGGCGCGTTTGCGTTGCAGGTCGGAGGCAACACCTGCGGCGATTTCGGGTGGCTTGGCCGGTTGCTCGTCACTGGGTGCGGGGCGCGTGGAGCCGGTGTTATCGAGCAGCTCGAGCTCGTGGTCAGCCTCTTCGCGGCCACGGAAGCGGGCCGAGCCAAAAAAGACCACGGTGTCCTGGATCTTTTCGCGGCGGAAGCGCGACAGGGGCTCCATGAATTCGGAAACGATGCGGATGAGACGACCATCGGGGCTATTGAGAAAGGCTGGGTTCTCATAGGCCAGCGGAGCCGAGGCCAAAGGCGGCGGAATACCTCGCGAGGGAATTTTGGCTGGCGCTGGAATGGAGTTGGCTGGAGGGGCCGGTGCTTCGGTCAGGGGAGCTTTTCCTGCTGCGGGTTCCTGGAGACTCATGGCTTACATGTCCTTGTAATGCATCGCATCGCGTAGGGCGATCCACATATTTAATAAACCCAGCCCGGAGATGAGGCCGCGCACTGCGCCATTGGCCGCATAGATGGAGAGCGTGGGGAACTGCACGAAGAGCGGATTCTGGTCCCAGAAGAGCGGGGACCATGGCGCATAGCAAATGGCAAGGCCGATGTAGATTCTGAGCAAGACACGAAGGAAGAGTTCGGAACGGACAAGCCAGCGAGGAATGCGTTGATGGTCTTGCGGATGGGGGAACGCGGACGACGCCGATGGCGATACGGACCCAGAGTCGGGCGCCGGGCTCGCGGGCAAAGGGGGCGAAATCAGATCCGGCTGCTGGGGCATCCTCTTGATTCTTCTAGGGGACCACCGCATCAGAAACAGCGCTGGCGCGGCTCTCCGTATTGCAACGGTAACACAGCAGAGCGGTGGATCCGGTCAGGCGCGGGGACATGGGACGAACGGTAGTCACACGGGCTGATTGAACGCAGATTGCAATGGGAGTATCTTGATGCCGTAAGTGGATTTCTAAGACAGGGAGTCTGCCATGAAGCATTCGATGCTCGTGGGTTTGGGCCTTGTGCTCAGCGCATCATTCCTTTCAGCTCAATACGCTAAGCCGGCACAGAACAGTGCGGGGACGGCCGAGGTCGGGACAATCGCGCCGATCTCGACCGGATCGACGTTGACTGTGATCACTTTGCCCACGGTGACTGAGTGTCCTGTGGTGATGCAGGCAAAGCAGGGTTCAGGCGGCGGGCTGATCGCGGTGCGGGGCAAGGACTCGGCGCCACAGGGACCTTCGCAACATGTGCACCTGATTGTGACGGACGGAAAGACGGCAAAGGTGACGGAAGCGCGGGTGAGGGTATTTGGATTCTCCGGCAAGGGCCGCATGCAAAATGCAGCGGTTGGTCCCGATGCTTACGATTTTCAGCGCACGATGGATGTGACTTTCTCGCCCGAAGGCAAGGGCGAGGCCGCGGCCGATCTGGTGCTGCCGGGTTTCACGGCGGTGAACCGGGTGGTGCTGCAGACGATCAGCTATGACGATGGTTCGACATGGAGACCAGAGCAGCACCAGTCCTGCGCAGTCACTCCTGATCCCTTGATGCTGGTGGCAGGTCGATAGTTTAGGGCGCGTCTCGACGTCCTTCAGGCAGTTCCAGTGCGGAGAGCTTTAGCCCAATCGGGCCGGCCGTTCGCTTCGGCAAGACGCGCGGCGGCTTCCCAGTCATATTCAACTTGTATCCATTCGATGAGCCAGGCCTTCGCGGATTCTTCTGCGATGGCGTAGCGGGCAAGGGGCGAGCCGGATTCGATTACGTGGGGCTGCGGCCAATTTGCGTGGTATGCCTGGAGGCCCACGCAGCCTGGGTTGAGCACGGTGCGGCCGTCGGCGAGTTGAACGCAGCGCGGCAAGTGGGTATGTCCGCAGAGAATGAGCGAAGATGGGCAGCCGGCGAGCCGCTCCATGACTTCGATGCGCGATGCGGGGCGGCAACCGGATTCGTCCAGGGTTTCGAGCAGATAATCGACGTCGTTATCGGGTGTTCCGTGGCAGAGGTATACGCCTTCGGCCGGTTTCGCGATGCGGGGAAATATCAACCAGTTCCAATGATCGGGTTTGAGGCGCGCGGCGGCGAAGAGATCAGACGCGCCCATCCTTTCGCGGTCCAACGTGAGCAACTGGCGCTCGTGATTGCCGCTGACGGTGGGGAATTCGAGCGGCATGAGACGGTCGGCAGTTTCAGACGGCTGAAGAGGGCCGGAGACTGTGTCGCCGAGATTGACCGTGAGATCGACGTGGCGCAGCTCAATGTCGGCGAGCACAGCATCGAGCGCGCCGAGATTGCCATGGATATCGGCGAGAACAGCAATCCTCATGGACGGCTCCGTGAGGAACGGACGCGGGTTAAATTTTCCGAGTGGCCGCTGTTCCCTGATTGTCGCATCGGGTCAGTGGCTCCGAAGGAATGCCAGGCCGGAACCGCGCATGGCCCGATGATAGCAACGGACCATGCGGATGCAGGAGTTGGATTTTCTTTTAGAAGCGAATGTAAGCGCCAATCATGGGCTCGGCGGTGTGCGTAAAGACGCCAGTGGAAGTGTAGAGCCGAGTAAGGTCAGGCGCCTTGTAGAGGTTGCCGCGGTACTGGAAGCGGAGGCCAAGGTGGGGGATCAGGCCCCAGTCGAGCCCCGCGCCGTAAACGAAGACCGGCTTGTTCGAGGTCGTGGTGTTGCTTTGTCCTGAGGATGGAGAGTCAATCAGGAGTCCACCGCCGGCGAGCACAAAGGGCCGGAGGTTTGCCGCGTGAACCGAGACAATCCAGTCGCCAGTGACTTCGTGGGCATTGGCGGCGACGGGTTCCGAGGGATTTCCGCACGGGATGCCACAGCTGACCAGAGGCGAGTACACCTGGTTGGCGCGATTGTAGGAGTAAGTCGCTTCGTAGCCGATGAGCGGGTTGGAGATGTGGCGCAGCTCGAAGATGCCGCCGGCGGAGTTGGATGGGCTTTGTGTGATGCCGTTGCCGGTGGTGGTGCCGCTGAAGGCTCCATAGAGGCTCAGAGCGATGTCGTTTTCAGCGTGCGCGCAGTAGCTGGCGAAGCCAAAAAGCAGAGTAATGAGGAGTGCTCGGGAGAGGAATGACGATTTCACAACAACCTCCGAATGAATTGCAGTTGCGCAGGGCTCCATGGGGTACAGGCGCGCGTACGCTGCCTGATTGGATGCATGAGGCAATGCGAGGTGAGCGATGGCAGGATCAAGGAAAAAACCTGGGATCAGGATGAGGGATGTTTCACGCTATTCTGTGAACACATCATGATCCGACCCCTTCTCTTCCCTTTTGTTGCTCTCGTCTCTGGAATTCCTCTGCTGGCTCCGCCTTTTGTGGCGGCACAAGAAGCTGCGGGGGCACTTGACTACAAGTCTGAACAGCCGGTTCGGGCGCGACACGGCATGGTGGTGAGCGTGCATCATCTCGCATCCGATGCGGGACTGGGAGTGCTTCGGGCGGGCGGCAACGCTGTGGACGCAGCTGTGGCGACGGGGTTTGCGCTGGCCGTAGTGCATCCGGCGGCGGGCAACCTGGGTGGCGGAGGCTTTTTGTTGTTGCGGACGAAGGATGGCCACTCCACTTTTATTGACTACAGAGAAAAGGCGCCCCGGGGGGCGACCGAAACGATGTACCAGGACGCGCAAGGCAACGTGATTCCGGAAACGAGCCTGCAATCGAGTGTGATCGGTTATCGTTCGATCGCGACACCGGGATCGGTCGCGGGACTGGTCTACGCCGAGCACAAGTACGGGAAACTCGGATTAAAGCGCGTGATGGAACCGGCGATCCGACTGGCGGGCGAAGGCTTTGCCTTGACCGCTGAAGAGGCACACGAGCTCGGCGATGAGGATCTTGCGAAGTTTGCCGATTCAAAGCGCATCTTTCAGCGCGACGGCAATCTCTACAAAGAGGGTGAAGTTTTCAAGCAGCCGGAACTGGCAAGGACGCTCACGCGCATTGCGGCCGATCCTGACGATTTCTACCACGGGAAGCTGGCGCAGGAACTCGTGGAAGAAGTGAAGAAGGGCGGCGGGTTGCTGACGCTCGAGGACCTGGCGCAGTACAACGTAGTTGAGCGGAAGCCGATCGAGGGCGAGTTTCACAACTACACCGTCATCAGCGCTCCTCCGCCGTCGTCGGGCGGCGTGGTGCTGATGAGCGCGCTGAATATTCTGGAAGGTTACGACCTGCAGAAGCTGGGGGACCGCTCGCCCGCGTATATTCATTTGCTGATCGAGGCATATCGACGCGCGTACATGGACCGCTCCGATTATCTGGGCGATCCAGACTACAACAACATTCCTGTCGAGGAGATGACTTCGAAGAAGTATGCAGCGGCGTGGCGTGCGAGCATTCTGCCGGATAAGCCAAGTCCCAGTGCATCTCTAAAAAGGCCGGATGGGTTTTTGCCGCCGGCGCCGAAGACGGCAGGCAAACGACGGGTGGAATCGCAGGACACCACGCACTATTCGGTGGTAGACGGCGAAGGGAACGCCGTCGCGGTGACGACGACGCTGAACGACAGCTTTGGTTCGCATGTGACTGCGGGTCCCCTGGGATTTCTGCTCAATGACGAGATGGATGATTTTGCGTCGAAGATGGGCGTGCCGAACATGTTCGGACTGATCCAAGGGCCGGCGAATGCGATTGCGCCGGGAAAGCGTCCGTTGAGCTCGATGACTCCGACGATTGTGCTGGAAGACGGCAAGCTGCGGTATGTGCTCGGTTCACCGGGTGGAGCGTTCATTATCACGACGGTGGCGAATATATTCCTTTCATCGGCCGAGGGCGGGCTGAACATCCAGCAATCGGTGGATGCGCCGCGGTTTCATCACCAGTACCAGCCGGACAAATTGCTGGTTGAGCCTGGATTCGATCCAGCTACATTGGCGAGCCTGCGCACGATGGGGTATGACGTGATGGAATTTCATCGCCATTGGTCGAACGGCGAATGCATCGCCGTCGATTGGAAAACCGGTGAACTGACAGGCGGGCAGGACAAGCGCAGCCATTACGGCGAAGCCGCCGGCTACTGAGGATTTGCCGATGGTGACGGCTGGTTAGACGGGCGCACTGCTGCGGTTTTGCGCGAGAGCGGGAGCCAATGCGACCGGTTGCGCAGGCAGGCTGCGGCCGGTGCTTGCGCCGATCTCCACGCCTTCAATACCTGGCTCAATGCCGACGGGCAGGAAGATGGAGAAAGCGGTTCCAGTGGCGCCGCTGCGCTGGGTGCTCCAAACATTGATGCGGCCGCCGTGGCGTTCCACGAGTTGCGAGACGACCCACATGCCGAGGCCGGTGCCGGTTTCAATTTTGGTGGTAAAGAAGGGCTCGAAGATTCGCTTCATCGTGGCGCGATCCATGCCGGTGCCGGTATCGCAAAACGTAATGCGCATGCCATGCCGGGTGCGGTCGCGCCAATCGATGGAAGGACGCATGCGGATCACCAGGCGACCACTATATGGCATCGCTTCAATGGCATTGGCAATGAGGTTGGCGAATATTTGCTGGACTTCGCTCGACATGCAGGCGATGGCCACTTCGGAGCCCATGCGCGTGTCGAGGTGGACGCCGGCAGCGGTCATGCGTCCGCGGAACATAGCGACGACGCCCTCCATGACCTCGGAAAGCATGGCAATGCGCGGCGTACCCGGCTGGCGATGGAACTTGAGCGTGGATTGGGTAATGAGCGACACGCGTAATACTTCATCGAGAGCGCGCTGCGAGTATTTGTGCGTCTCTTCGGGATTGTCGGTAAGAGAGATGAGGTAGAGCAGGTTGGTGACGGCTTCGAGGGGATTATTGATTTCGTGCGCGACCGAAGCCGCAAGGCGGCCGGCAACAGCGAGCTTTTCGGCGCGCAGCATTGCTTCTTCAGTGCGCTTGCGGTGGGTGATGTCGGCCATGACGCCGACAATGCGCACGATCTTGCCTTCGGTATCGCGCTGACGCTTTCCCTGCGATTCGATCCAATGGATGGAGCCGTCGGGCCAAATGACGCGATATTGGTGGTGATAGTCGACGCCGGCGTCGCGGGTGTGTTCGATGGCCTTGACTAAGCCGTCGCGGTCATCGGGATGGACGAAATCAAGCCAGACATCCAATCGACTGTCGAAAGTCCCGGGCTCCCGCCCTGCCATGCGAAAGACTTCATCGGAGCGATGCATGGTGTTCTTTGCAAGGTCCCAGACCCACAGGCCCATGCCGTTGGCCTGCAGAGCGATTTGCAGCACCGCATCCCGCTCACGCAGAACTTCAGCGGCGCGAATGCGTTCTTCGGCCATCTGGCGTTGCGCCACTTCGAGGATCAGGCTCTTCTTGAGTTCCTGATTGTCCATCTCGGTGCGCTGATCGGCCAGGCGACGGATGAGCACACCGACCAAAGTGGAAAGAACGAGGAAGACGGCGAGGCGCTCTTCCTGCGCGGCGAAGCCGATGGAGAAGCGGAACTCGGATTTAGTGAGAAAGACGTCGACCAGCACGGCATCGACAATGG
>DATHMP010000027.1:0-4877 GCA_035487015.1 Occallatibacter sp.
GGCGTTGCTTACGATCGCACACGAACCGGTGCAAACTTCCCTGAACGAAATCCGCAGGCTGGTCATGCCATCGCATCACGACGTCAGGCCGGCCGACGTCGATCTCAAGCGGCTTGGCGCCGTGCTGGCCGTCGCCCACCAGCAGGAGCTTCGCGATTTCGCGTCGTTCCTGCTGGTTGAAGGCCTCGGCCCGCGCACCCTGCAATCGCTTGCGCTGGTTGCAGAAGTCGTCCACGGCGCGCCCAGCCGGTTCGCCGATCCTGCTCGCTTCTCCTTCGCCCATGGCGGTAAGGACGGCCATCCCTTCCCGGTTCCGCTCAGGACCTACGACGAATCGCTCGGTGCGCTGCGCCGGGCTCTCGATGCAGCAAAGTTAGGCCACACGGAAAAACTCGAGGGCTTCCGCCGTCTCGACCGCCTTACCCGCAATGTCGAAACCAAATTGGAGCCTCTGGCCGATTTCGGCGCCGCAATCGATCACGAGCGCAGCATCTCATCTTCCGTTGGCGGCAGAACCGTGTTCGACGACGCTCGCAAGCCCTCAAAAACCGCCACGAATCAACAGCTTTCTCTCTTCGACGAGTAATCCCCCTTTTCAGCAGATGCAACCGATAGCCGAGCGCCGTGCGACAGTGAAAGTAAGCATGGCCGAAACCACGACATTAGGACCGCGCACCAAGTTTCTGGGCTATGGCGCATGCGCGGTAGCCGGAAGCCTCTGGGGCACCGGCTTCTACTTCGGCCGCCTGGCTCTGAACGAGATGGGCGTGGAGCACATGGTGCTCTACCGATTTCTTTTTGCCTGCGTCGGCCTGCTTCCAGTGGCCCTGATTAATCGGGTACGCTTCACGGCAAGCGAGATTCGCATCATCCTTATCTCCTCCGCCTTCGGGATTCCCGTCCAATTCCTTATCCAGTTCCACGGCCTGGCCCACACCACGGTCAGCCACGCATCGTTGATGGTCGGTTCCATGCCCGTCCTCCTTGGCGTTGCCGCCGCCATATTCGCGGGCGAGCGTCTCGATCGCATCGGATGGGCTGCGCTGGTTGCCTCCACCTTCGGCGCCGCTTTGATCGTCCTCGGCGGCCATCGCGGGCCTGCGGCGCAAGGCGAACCGTCCTTGTACGGCGACCTGCTGGTCGTCTTATCGCTTTGCACCGCGCTTAGCTGGATTCTCCTCAGCAAGAAGCTGATGCAAACGCATAGCCCCGTTGTGGTCACGGCCTACAGTATCGTTACGGGAACAATCATGCTGGCTGGGTGGATCCTCGGCCCGATGCTCCTCAATCCGTGGCGCGCACAGAAAGTTGCGCCGCCGCCCTTCGCCCATGTCAGCACGACCGCCTGGATCGCTTTGGCCATCAGCGGCCTGGCCTGCACCGCCACCACTACTTTCCTTTGGAACTGGGGCATCCATCATGTCCCCGCATCGCGCGCTGGCGTCTTCCTCAACATCGAGCCCGCGCTCGGCTCCTACCTGGGCGTCAAATTGCTCGGTGAACACCTCGGCCCGTATGCCTGGTTCGGCGGAGCGCTTATCCTCGCGGCCGCCATCGTTTTGACCACCCGCGGCCACGAACCCCAGCCCGACGTGATCCTGGAGTAAGAGCGCAAACACCCCCTCAGTAATGCGCCGGAAGTCACATGCCGGGTAAATCCAAAGTCTCATGCCGGCACCACTATAGCGCCATTGAGAGTTGTTGCCAGAGCGCTAGACTCGCACTTGGTCGTGGGGGTTTTTTGTGACCTTGACGTGGAGTCACGAGTGCATCGTCGGCGTACAGGCCATGGATGATCAGCACGGCATCCTGATGGACACCCTGAATGAATTACGCACCATGCTCGTCCACGGCGGCGAACGCCGCAGTATCTGCCTGCAACTCGAGCGCCTCATCGAGTTCACCCGGATGCACTTTGAGTGTGAAGAACAACTCCTGCAACAGCAGGGCTTTCCCGGCGTCAAAGAACACCAAACTGCACACAAGCATCTGCTCGCAAAGCTCTATGCGGCCCTGGAACAGCTGAACCACGACGACTGCGAACACTTTAGCTCGCTGCTCGAGTTCCTGCCCGCGTGGTACTTGGAGCACGTGGAGCAACTCGACCGTCCCTACGGCATATGGCTGAACGATCGCGGCGTTTATTAATCAAGAGCTACCGCTCATTCCACACACTCCCATCGTGAGAAGCTCAGTGTGGAACAACGGATTCTCTCAACTTCATTGCACGAGGGCCGATATCCTTATTGCCGGTCGTTTAGGCAGGAGAGAATCGCAATGGCTCTAATGACATGGAACAACACATATTCGGTGGGCATCAAGTCCGTTGACGACCAGCACGCCGGCTTGTTCGATTCGCTGAACGAGTTGCATGCAGCCATGCTCAAGGGCCAGGAAAAGTCAGTAACGGGCCGCCTTCTGCAGGACCTTCTCGCGTATACGCGGAGCCACTTCTCCGCGGAAGAGTCAATGCTGGCAAGGGCGAAGTATCCTGACCTGGCTGCCCATCGCCTCAAGCATCAAAAATTGACAGACGAGGTCGCCGAGTACGCCGAACGGTATAAGCGTGGAGAATCGACACTCAGCGTGCACCTCATCCACTTCCTGCGCGACTGGCTCGTGCAACACATCCTGCGTGAAGATCGCGCCTACAGTGCATGGCTCGCGCAGGCGGGTCTGCGGTTTTAGCTGTTTCATCAAGAGAAAAACGGGTCCGCGCCGCGCGTTCAATTGTGAGCGGATTTTATCTACGCTTCGAACGACAACTGTGACGAAGCCCAAGAGGAAGACGACGCCTTCGGCTCCGCGGCCAGGTCGTACACCAGCCGCTCCAGCACCAGGCGTTTGTCAGGCGGCGACGAACGCAGCTCGAGATCGGCTCGCGCAATCAGCCGAATCGCTCGCGTTAATTCACGCCGGCTCTTGTACCGGCGCGCCTGGCGAATCAGATCGTCCGCCGCAAAAGGCGGCATGCGAAATCCCTGCCACAACGCCTGCCAGATTGCACGCGAATCCCGCACATTCTTCTCGACGATTACCAACATCTGCCGGAACGTTCGCGCCAACATATAAAGATGGCCTATCGCTGCATCCTCGCCCGCATCCGAGCTGTTCAGCAGGCCATGCAGCAACGCGAGCGCACGGGCCGTATTGCGCGAACTAATAGCGTCGGTTAGTTCGTAGAGGGAACGCTGCTTGGCTGCCAGCACCATTGTCTCCACATCGCCCAGCGTGACGCGGCCGCGGCCAGCCGTGTACAGCAGCAGCTTCTCGAGTTCCGACGCAATCAGCATCATGTCCGCACCCAGCGCATCGACGAGTTCCCGCGCCGCATCCGGCTCGAGCTTGGTATCGGCGGCCTGTGCCGTAGCGACAGCCCAGCGCATCGCATCCTCGTCGCCCACGCGCGCCAGTTCGACCATGCCGCAGTGTTCGCCCAGGGTCTCCGTCAGCCGCTCGAAGCGATTCTTGTCGTCAAGCTCCATGCGCCGTGTGTCGCTGGGTATACGCAGAAAGTCGGCGACAAATATGATCAGAGCCTGCGGATTCGGTGACTTGAAATAGCGATCGAGCGCGGCAAATTCGTCCTTCTTTGCTCCGCGCGTATATAACTGGCGCACATTACGGACAAAGATCACCTGAAACGGAGCCATCAGCGATGGTGTCTGCGCGCGGTCCAGAACCTCAAAAATCGAAGTGGCCGCCAGGTCGAGATCGGAAAGGCAAAAATCTTTCAGATCCGGCGGAACGAAGGCTTTCAGAACGGCCTCACGGCACCGATCCAGCAGGAATATCTCATCGCCGGCAAGCACATATCCCGGTCGCGGCGTGCCCTTGCCCGCCGCAGCAGCCTCGATCTCTCCAACAAAACGTCCAACAGCACTGAAGCCCGCACCCCAGCGAGAGCCGGTCATCGCACAAAGCTCCAGATTGGCCGTGCAGTGAGCATGCCCATACAGATTAACAGTGGAACCCAAACCAGAGGCTGAGGATTAGCCGGCCGAAACCTCCACAGCAACAGTCTTTAATTCCTGCTTCCCAATCCCTGTTTCCAGCCTGGGTCGGCGGCCACACATGCCAGTTGAAGGGCCTCGTCGCTTCTGTTCCCTGTCCCCTGTTCGCTGTTCCCTGAAGTTCTCACATTCCTTCCAGCACATCCGCCACCAGCGCCCGCGCAAAGTCCCGCGACAAGCGGTAGACCGCTGCGGGGCTCTCATCCAGGAAGGTTGGCAAATCGGATGTCGCCTGGTACTGCTCGCGAAAGACGTAATTCTTGTTTTCGTAGAGCACCTTGCCGTCCCGATCGTTCAGCGTGACTGAGACGACCAGCGTAATCAGATAGCTCGACGACTGCTCCGTCGTGGTGTTGTAGGTCAGCGGCTGAACCACTTCCTTGAGCAGAGTCCCATGCAGAACGACGTCTGGGTTTCCACCCGGGACCGGCGTCACGCGCAAATGGGCCCGCGCAGCAAACTCGCGGATCACCGCGTCAGTCAATGCCGCCTCGGTGTGGTAAGTCACCGTTTGCGTGGCAAAAATCGGCACCGAAAGCGTACGCGCATCCGGGGGCAGATGCGTAGCCGCGCCAACCGTGTGGTATCCGCAGCCGGACATTGCGCCGACTGCGACCACAACACCCAATTGAAGAAAATTGCGGATCATGCTTGCACTATTGTAGCGTCGCAAATCGTCTTCGCCGTCACACCGAGGCCGTCGCCATCATGCCCAGTCCCAGAGGCGATAGCTTCAGCCCGTCCGCGCGATCGCGGAAGTAGAGATCGTTAAGCTGTTCGGAACCCACCTGTTCGATGCGTTGGAACCCCGCGCGGCGAATCTCCACTTCCAAATCCTCTGGCGTGAAGAAGAGGCGGAGCGGC
>DATHMP010000028.1:0-21199 GCA_035487015.1 Occallatibacter sp.
CTGTTCGATCAGTGCCCTGCTCTGGCGCACATGTGTCAGAGCACTGGGAGCAATCGACACCGGAGCGTTGTCAAGAGAAACAGCTCCAATTTGATCCAGCGTCAATGACTGGCCATTCAGTACAACAGCTTCCATAAATCCGATACTAGGAGCCAATCACGAGTCCGTACAGGGCGATTGCCCATCGAAGCTTGGAATCTGTAGATGTTTCCCCTATGATCAATTGCCATGGTAATGGATTCCACGGCCTTGATGGATAGCTACGGCAGAAAGCTGCTTGAAGAGCTGCAGGCAAACGCCCGGCTCAGCCTCGCAGAGCTCGGCCGCCGTATTGGCCTCTCGCCCACCGCAACGGCCGAACGGCTTAAGCAGATGGAGGAACTCGGCATCATACGCGGCTACACAGTAGAAATCGATCGCGAGGCGCTGGGGCTTGATGTGATGGCTTTCATTCGCATGAGCTGCGGCGGTCACCAGCAGTACTACCGAATGCTGGAATATGTGAAATCGCTCGAAGAGGTCCGCGAGTGTCATCACCTCACTGGCGGCGACGATTTCCTCTTGAAAGTGACAACCACCAGCATGGCCGACCTTGAGGCGCTGATTGAAGCACTTTTGCCCTTCGGCAACCCCGTCACCAGCCTTGTTTACTCTTCACCTGTCGAACATCGCAAATATGCGATCTCTGGAAAGCTAGTGACCGTCACCAAAAAGCAACCGAGGCGCCGCTGAAGCGTGCCGGTTTCTATGGGTCAATCTTCCTTTGGCTCTTTAAGTCCGAGGATCCGCCGATTCTTCTCCGCATCCGACCCGGAACCGGCAAAATCGTCAAACGCGCGATCCGTTACATGAATGATGTGATCTCGGATGAAGACAGCTCCTTCCGTCGCGCCCGCCTTCGGATGTTTTAAGCAGCACTCCCACTCCAGTACCGCCCAACCGGGATAGTCATACTGCGCCATCTTGCTGAAGATCGCCCTGAAGTCCACCTGGCCGTCGCCCAGCGACCGAAAGCGTCCTGGACGCTCCATCCAATCCTGGTAGCCGCCGTACACTCCACTGTGCCCATTCGGCCGAAATTCGGCATCTTTCACGTGAAACGCGCGCACGCGTTCGTGATAGAGATCGAGGAAAGCGAGATAGTCGAGCTGTTGCAGCACCATGTGACTCGGGTCATACAGGATATTGGCGCGCGGATGCCCGTTGACAATCGACAGGAATCGATCAAAGGTCACTCCGTCGTGCAAGTCCTCTCCAGGATGGAGTTCAAAGCAGACGTCCACACCAGCCGCATCGAAGACATCGAGAATCGGCAACCATCTGCGGCCGAGTTCCTGAAAGGCCTCATGGATCAAGCCTGCGGGCCGCTGCGGCCAGGGATAAAAGAATGGCCACGCGAGCGCGCCGGAAAACGTCGCGTGGGCTTTCAGTCCCAGGTTCTGGCTGGCTCTCGCAGCCCAGATTAGTTGTTGCACGGCCCATTCCTGCCGGCCCTTCGCATCGCCTGCCAGCTTTGCAGGCGCCAGACCCTCAAGCATGACGTCATAGGCGGGATGACTCGCGATCAGTTGCCCCTGCAAGTGCGTGGAGAGTTCGGTCAGCGCGATTCCCGCCTCTTTCAATATGCCCTGCATCTCGTCGCAATAATCCCTGCTCTCGGCTGCCGACTTCAAATCGAAGAGACGGCCGTCCCATGTGGGTATCTGCACGCCGACGAACCCGAGTTTCGCCGCCCATGTGGCCATGCCCTCCAGCGAGTTAAACGGCGCCACATTATCCGCAAACTGCGCCAAAAAAATCCCCGGCCCTTGAATTGTTTTCATCATCTCGCTCCAACATCCATTGTCAAACTCCTAAAAGTCGACCCAACTTTTGCTTTGGCTGCTTGCAATCGCCCGGTCGATGAATCGCATGCCGCGCACCCCGGCCGTAATTCCCGGCAAAGTTTCCGGCAACGTCACACGCCCAGTTTCTTTCCCTTGAAGCAAGGCATCGGCAAACTCACGATAGAGAACCGCGAAAGCTTCGAGATAACCTTCCGGATGCCCGCCCGGCAGTCGCGTTACGGCACGCGCACTGTCGCCGAGGTACGGTCCCGCAGCGTGACGAATCTCCTCTGGCGCGTCCTGCCACTTTACGTAAAGGCGATTTGGTTCCTCCTGATGCCACTCCAACGACCCTGCTTCTCCGTAGACCCGAATGCGCAGACAATTCCTTTCGCCCGCGGCAATCTGCGAAGTCATCAAGACGCAGGTGGCGCCATTGTCCAACTTCAGAAATGCGGTGCAGTCGTCATCGACGCTCCGCCCAGGAACTACAGAAAGTAGATTGGCGTTCAACGCAATCGCCTTCAGGCCAGTGATGTACTCCGCAAGATGAAACGCGTGGACGCCGATGTCGCCGATGCAACCGCCCGGCCCGCTCAAAGCCGGATCAGCGCGCCAGGCAGCCTGTTTCTGCCCGGATTTTTCGATAGGCTGACTGAGCCATCCCTGTAGGTATTCGACGGCAACCTTGCGAATCGCGCCAAGTTTGCCCGATGCGACAAGATCTCTCGCCTCTCTCACCAGCGCATATCCCGCGTAGGTGTGGGTCAGCCCATAGGGTAGCCCTGACGCGGTGACGGCCGTCTCAAGTTCCACAGCCTCTGCGTACGTCGCTGTCGCCGGTTTGTCGCTCATCACGGGAAAGCCTGCCTTCAGCGCTGCGGCGGCCACTGGCAGGTGTAAATGGTTCGGTGTCACGATAGCGACGAAATCGATGGCATCCGGGCGCGAACGTTCTGCGTCCAACATTGCTTGAAAGTTCGCATAAGCCCGCGACGGATCCAGCTTGTACATGTCTCCGGCCTGCTTTGAACGCTCCGCAGATTGCGAAAACGCTCCGGCCACCAGTTCGATCTTTCCATCAAGCTCAGCGGCAATGCGATGCACCGGTCCGATAAACGCGCCCGGTCCTCCGCCAACCATTCCCATACGCAGTTTTCGCGCCGTCATACGTTCGCTCGTTCTCCCCACTCCGGATTTACCAAACGCCCGGCACAAGCCGAGATTTTACCTTTCCTGTATACCCTGCGTATCCCGGCAGGTTCTTCCCCAGAAACTGCTCCTCATCCAGCAGACGCCAGACGATCCCCGCGGTCATGGGGAGATTCACCAGGAGTCCCCACCACGAACCAAGAGAAACTGGAATCCCAAACAGCATAATCAATGCGCCTGTGTACATGGGATGACGCACGACTGCGTAGGGCCCTGTTGAAATCACTCGCTGGTCCCTGGCCACTTCGATGATCCCCGACGTATAGGAATTCTCTTTGAAGACCGCGAACACGACCGTAAATCCGATGACCATCATCGCATCACCGGCTAACACAACGAACCACGGCATACGCGACCAGCCAAAGCGATGATCGAATGCCGGTATCACGTAGTCCGCCAGAAAAACAACCGCTGCGATCCCCTGAACGATCTTTTGCCCCGTCCGCTGCTCCGCTTTCGCCCCCGCCTTAAGGCGCCGCTCCAGCAGAGCTGGGTCGTGTCTGGCTACCCAGATCGTGATCAGCAGTGCCGGACCGAAGAACGCGGCAAGGCTGATCCACCCCTGCCAGTACCTGAAGGTCCAAACGGGCCCGAAGACTGCGGCCAGCATCATCGCCAGCGTCCTGAGCAGGCCGAGGAGCGTTTTTCGGTGCAGTTCCTGCATTGCGGGCCTCGATCACTCGCCGGGCAGCGCCTTTTGTAATCCCGGCGCCAGCAGCCGAAGCATCAACAGCGCCAACAAGTACGCAAAGGCTGAGAAGAGAAAGAGCGGCACAAAGCTGTGCGTGAGTTGAAGAATATGCCCTGCCACCGGTTGAAAGATGGCTCCGCCCAGGGCGCCTGCCACTTGCCCGAAGCTCACAACCGTCCCAACATACTGCGACGGAAACATATCCGATGCAGTCGTGAAAATATTGGCCGACCAGCCCTGGTGCGCCGCCGCCGCCAGGCTCAACAAACCAATCGCCAGCCACTCCGAATGGAGTCCGCCTGCAACGCAGATGGGTACCACCAGGCAAGCGCAAACCAACATCGCCGATATGCGGGCCGACTTCAGCGACATGCCTGCGCGCACGAATCCTTTTGGCAGCCAACCGCCATAAATGCTTCCAAAAGTCGAGATCACGTACACGATGACCAGCGGCGGCCCGATGTGCGACAGATCCAGTTTGAAGCGCGAATTGAAATACTGGGGCAACCAGAACAGGAAGAACCACCACACCGGATCCGTGAGGAATTTGCCCGCCATGAAAGCCCACGCCTGGCGGTACCGCAACAACGTCCACCAGGCCACGGTCGGGTGTGGCGTCGGCGCTTCCACTGAGGCGATTGTCGACACTGTTTTCACGGGCGTGCGATAGCGAATCGACCACCATACAATCCACGCCGCGCTAAAGACCCCCGTAATCAGGAACGACGCACGCCACCCAAAATGCAGCGCTACCCAAGGCACCGCCAGCGGCGCAAGAATTGCCCCAACCCCGGCTCCGGAATTGAAAATTCCCGTCGCCAGCGCACGCTCTTTGGGTGGGAACCACTCTGCCGTGGCTTTCACGGCTGCCGGAAAATTTCCGCTCTCGCCGAGCCCCAGAAGAAAGCGCGCCACCGCAAATCCGATAATCGAACTCACCAGCGCGTGCCCCATCGCGGCGAGGCTCCACAAGCCTGTGACGACCGGATAGCCTTTGCGGCAGCCAAGCCTGTCCACAAGGCGACCCGCGAAGATGACTCCCAGTGCATAGGCAATTTGAAAGGCTGCGAGAATGTTTCCGTATTGCTGGTCATTCAGATTGATCGATGATTCAACTGTCGGCCATCCCGGCAGCAGCGGGTGCAGATGCAGAGTCGCGCCCGAGAGAATCGGCTTCAGGATGGACAGCACCTGCCGATCCATGTAGTTGATGGTTGTGGCCACGAACAACATCGCGCAAATCGTCCAACGCCCCGCGAGCGCTGGGACATCTGCCGGTTCTTGTTTCCGGATCACGGTGTCAGCCATGCTTTACCAATCCGTCAATGTGCCATCGAGTTTGCGATTCACGGGCAGATAGGCCCGCTGGTAGGGAAATTTGGCCGCAAGCGTTTCGTCCAGATCCACGCCGAACCCCGGCGCATCTCCGGGATACATCATTCCGTCTTTAAAGCGATACTGATGCGGAAAGACGGCGTCGGTCTCGTCCGTGTGCGGCATATGCTCCTGAATGCCGAAGTTGTGAATGGCCGTGTCAAAGTGCAGTGCCGCTGCCATGCACACGGGTGACAAGTCCGTTGCTCCATGGCACCCGGTTCTCACATGGTAGAGCGAAGCAAAATCCGCCACCTTTTTCAGGTGTGTGATCCCGCCTCCATGCACCAGGGTCATGCGAATGTAATCGATCCACTGGTTGCGAATCAGGTCATGCGCATCCCAGATCGAGTTGAACACTTCGCCCACTGCGATCGGCGTAGTCGTGTGTTCGCGGATCACTTTGAAGCCTTCCTGCAACTCCGCAGGTGTCGGGTCTTCCATCCAGAACAGATGGAACGGCTCCAATTCCTTCCCCAATCTTCCGGCCTCAATCGGCGTAAGCCGATGGTGACAATCGTGGAGCAGATGCAGTTCTTCGCCAAACATTTCGCGCACCTTGGCGAAAAGCTGAGGCACGTGCCGCAGGTAGGGCTCGGTTGCCCATTCGTATTCGGCCGGCAATCCACGCTCAGCGGGTTCGTAGCGCCCCGGTGTTTTCGCCACACCGTAGGTGCTGGCAAGACCGGGAATCCCACTCTGTACTCGAATCGCCTTGTAACCCAATTCCTTATGGTGAGCCACATCCTCGAGTGCGTGGTCGATATCCTTGCCATTGGCGTGCGCGTAGACCAGCACGCCTTCGCGGCTTTTGCCGCCCAACAGGTTATAGACCGGCGTATTGAGTGCTTTCCCCTTAATGTCCCACAACGCCAGGTCGACGGCGCCAATTGCCGCCATCGTTACCGGTCCGCGCCGCCAGTAGGGCCCGCGATAGAGATACTGCCAGATGTCTTCGGTCTGAAACGGATCGCGCCCGATAATGCAGGGAATAATGTGATCGGTCAGATAGCTCGCGACGGCCAGTTCACGACCGTTGAGCGTCCCATCACCCAGTCCATAAATCCCCTCGTCTGTCTCCACTTTGAGCGTGATGAAGTTGCGTCCCGGAGAAGTGATGTTGACGGTAGCCTTCGTTATTTTCATTCCAGCGAACTCCCGCGCTCCCGCTGATCGATGACACGGCAGTTTCGAGCCGCGCAGCGCGGCTCTCTTTGAATTCTGCGGTCTGTCCCCCTCACTGATTCACGCCGCTGGCCAGAAATCCGCCGTCGACCGCAATCACTTCGCCGTTCACAAAGGAGGCCGCCTCGGAGGCCAGATAAATCGCGGTTCCGGCAATTTCTTTCGCATCTCCAAAGCGTCGCATCGGCGTGCGCAGCAGCAATTCCTCTCCGCGCGGCGTACCCATGATCAGCGATGCATTGAGCGGTGTGGGGAACACGCCAGGAGCAATCGCGTTCACATTGACGCCGGTCTGGCCCAACTCAACCGCCAGGCTCTTGGTCAACGACGCGACAGCTGCTTTGCTCGCCGCGTAGGCCGCCACGCGATAGAACGCAACGAAGGAGGTCAGCGATGCGATATTGACGATCCTCCCATAGCCGGCCCGCACCATCGTTGAGCCGAAGATCTGGCAAGTCCGCAGCGTTCCCGTCAGATTGGTGTCGATCACCCGCGACCAGTCCGCTTCCTCCGTTTCCAATGTTCCGGACTTGTATGTCACGCCGGCAGCGTTCACAAGAATATCGATCTTGCCGAATTCCTTGATCACTGCATCGTGCAGCGCCTGCACCGATGCGCGATTTTGCACGTCGCTTGTTACGGCCAGAGAGCGCCGCCCCAGGGCCCGGATCTCCGCGGCCACTTTGTCCACCTGATCCTGCCTCCGCGAAGTGGGCGCCACGTCCGCACCCGCGTCGGCGAGCCCGAGCGCAATAGCATATCCCAGGCCCGTCGTACCTCCGGTGACCACAGCGACCCGCCCCCGCAGGTCAAAAAGACTCTGGCTCATTTCTTCGTCTCCCGAATTAACTCCCCGCTATCTTAACTCGCCAAACGTATGAATTGTCTCGGTGTCGAGTTCTCTGCCCACCCACTCTACCACCGGCCTTGGTCGTGCCTGTCCCGCTCGGCGGAACCGGCTCACCCGAGCAATGCGTTACATTGTCATTGAACGGCACGCGAGAAATTCATGGATTCCCTGCAAATTCCCGACCAAAACCGCCGCTGGGATTGCCTGAGTCTGGGCGAAGTGATGTTGCGTCTCGACCCGGGCGAAGGCCGCATTCACACCGCCCGTCAATTCCAGGTTTGGGAAGGCGGCGGCGAATACAACGTGGCACGCGGTCTGCGACGCTGCTTTGGTCTCCGCACCGCCATCGCCACCGCTATCGCAGACAACCCCGTGGGCCACCTTGTGGAGGACTTCATTCTCCAGGGCGGAGTCGATACCACACTCCTCAAGCGGGTTCCTTACGACGGCGTGGGGCGAACCGTGCGCAACGGCCTCAACTTTACCGAGCGCGGCTTCGGCCTCCGAGCTGCCGCAGGGTGCAGCGATCGGGGCCACACCGCCATCAGCCAAGTGAAACCCGGCGACTTTGACTGGAACTCGATCTTGGGGACCAAAAGCGGCACAAGGTGGCTGCATACTGGTGGAATTTTCGCCGCACTGTCGGAGTCGACAGCGCTGGTCGCAGCAGAAGCCATGGACGCCGCTCAAAAATCGGGCACGCCCGTCTCCTATGATCTGAATTTTCGCGATTCCCTCTGGAAGTCGATCGGCGGCAAGGCCAAGGCGCAGGAAGTCAATCGCGAGCTCGTGCGCAAAGTCGACCTGCTCCTCGGAAACGAAGAGGACTTCACCGCAATGCTTGGCGTCAAAATCAAAGGCGTCAGTGAGGACTTCGATGAGTTGCCGGTTGCCGCTTACGAAGAAATGCTGCGCGATGTGGCTGCTGCTTATCCGAATCTCAAACTCGTTGCCAGCACCCTTCGCACGGCGCACACGGCGAGCTGTAATGCATGGGGCGCCATCGCCCTCTATCAAGATCGGATTGTCCACGTGCCGCAGCGGGATATCGACATCCTCGATCGCGTCGGCGGCGGAGACAGCTTCGCATCGGGCCTGATTTACGGGTTGCTCGCCGGCAAACCGATTGACTGGGCTTTGCGCTGTGGCGTTGCCCACGGCGCCCTTGCCATGACCACAGCCGGCGATACCAGCATGGCAACGTTGGCCGAGGTGGAGCGCGCCATGAAAGGCGGCTCGGCGCGCATCGCGCGCTAGGGGAGTCCGATGGAAGAAACGACAAAAGAGATCATCGAGCGCGTTGGACTCATTCCGGTCCTCCGAGCAAAGTCTGCAGCGCAGGCGCACGCCGTCGTCGAGGCCATGCTCGCGGGCGGTGTCAATGTTGTCGAAGTGACCATGACCGTCCCCGGCGCGGTCGATCTCTTAAGCGAATTGCGTAGCGAATATGGCGAGCAACTTTTGCTGGGCGCCGGCACCGTCACAACCGCGGACGAGGCAGAAGCCATGATTGCGGCGGGGGCTGAGTTCATCGTGAGTCCCAGTTTCCATTCTGCAGTTGTTTCCAGAACTCGGAGCCTGGGCAAGGTTTCCATCCCCGGCGCGCTCACACCCACTGAAGCCATCACTGCCTGGAATGCCGGCGCCGACTACGTGAAGATTTTTCCCTGCTCTGCGATGGGCGGGGCCAGTTATCTCAAATCGCTGCTCGCTCCTTTCCCGCACTTCAAGTTGATTCCGACCGGCGGCGTAACACTGCAAACCGCTGAAAGTTTTCTGAAGGCCGGCGCTCGCGCCCTCGGAGTTGGCAACGACCTCGTCAACCTCGCCGCCATCGACGAGGGGCATCCTGAGACCATCACAGAAACCGCACGCGCCTATTTGAGTGTTCTCGCGGGAGTACGCGCAGAGATGTCTGCAGAAGTGCGATAGAAGTGGCCCTCAAGAAAAAGTCTTCACTCGCTGCACGCGATATACTTCGAGTGCTTCACGTTTGACTTGTCGAAAGCGACTGAATTTCTCATGAGCACTCAGCAGCAAGCAGCGGACTCGGCGCCTTTCCGGCTCGATGGACGTCACGCCCTGGTCACAGGCGGCGCCAGCGGCATTGGCGAATGCACTGTCAAAGAACTCGTCCGTGCCGGCGCATTCGTTTGGATCGCCGACATCAATTTCGAAGCTGCAAAGAAACTTGCCCAGGGCGTTGGCTCATCGGAGCCGTTGCGTCTCGACGTCACCAGCCCCGAATCCATCTCCGCTGCTGTCGCCCGACTCAGCCGCCTCGACATCCTGGTCAACAACGCCGGCATCGGTCACGTAGGTTCCATTGAAGCCACGGAGCCAGCAGACTTCGACCGCCTCATCACCGTGAATGTTCGCGGTGTGTATCTCGTGACTCGCGCATTTTTACCGCTTCTGCTCGCGGCTGCTAACAACGCCGGCCCTGTCGGAACCATTGTCAACATAGGCTCGGTTGCCGGCCAGGTTGGCATCAAGCAGCGCTTCGCCTATTGCACGAGCAAGGGCGCGGTTCTCGCCATGACCCGCCAGCTCGCGGTTGAGTATCCAAAAAGCTTGCGCGTCAATGCCATTTGCCCCGGAACCGTCGAGACCCCGTTCGTTGAGGGCTACCTCGAGAAGTTTCACAAAGAGAACAAGGAAGAGACGCGAGCCGAACTTCGAGCGCGCCAGCCCGTCGGCCGCCTCGGACAGCCCGAAGAAGTGGCTTCCATGGTGCGTTATCTGGCATCGAACGAAGCAGCCTTCGTGAGCGGCTCACTCTTTAACATCGACGGGGGTTGGACCGCGGCCTGACGCTTGCATCACTCTTTGCTTCCCTTTTGAACCGGAGGATCTCTTGAAACTCGTCTCTTTTTCGGTCGCCGCAGGTGCGATTCGCCCGGGCGCCCTCATGCAGGAAGAGGATCTCGTCATCGACCTCAGCGGCGCCGGATATCCCGACGCACTGGCCGCCGTCGGGGCTGGCTTCACGCGGCTGGAAAAATCCGGCACCATCTCGGTTCACAGCCTCGGCGACATCACACTGCACGCTCCGCTTTACAATCCGCCACGCGTTTTCGCCATCGGCCTGAACTACCGCGACCACGCCAAAGAGTCCGGCATGGAGATTCCGAAAACTCCCGTCGTCTTCTTCAAGATGACTCCGGCGATCATCGGTCCCGGTGAACCGATTGTGTTGCCTCGCAACTCCACGCAGCCCGACTACGAGGCGGAATTTGCTTTTGTGATCGGCAAGGGCGGCTACCGCATTGCAGCCTCAGCCTGGCGCGAACACGTTTATGGCTACACCATCGTCAACGACGTCAGCGCGCGCGATGTGCAATTCGCCACGACGCAATGGTCGCTCAGCAAGAGCTTTCCCAGTTTCTGCCCGCTCGGCCCGGCCATCGTCACCGCAGACGAGATTGCCGATCCCCATGCGCTCGATATCAGCCTCTCCATCGATGGCGAAGTGCTGCAGAATTCCAATACGCGCGAGTTGGTCTTCGGCGTTCCCCAGCTCGTTGAATACATCTCTTCGATTACGCCGCTTCTGCCCGGCGACATCGTGTCCACCGGCACTCCCAGCGGCGTGGGCATGGGACGCACGCCAAAGCGCTGGCTCAAGGCCGGCGAAACTGTGACGGTGACCATTCAGGGCCTCGGATCGCTAACCAATCCCGTCGTCGCAGAGTAATTGCCATCCACGAAACAAGCATCCGCTTAAAGCGCGCTCGAAATGTGCGGCGTTCACCGGAATGCGGGATAATCCGAAGTGACTATGGATCTCACTGGACTCTCGTTTCTCGCCGACAGACGCGGCGACTCTACCGGCAAAAGCTTTCAGGCGACGAACCCTCAATCCGGCGAGTTGCTCGCGCCTCTTTTCTATTCCGCTTCCAATTCGGACGTCGACGAGGCAGCAAAACGCGCTGCCGAGGCATTCGAAATCTACTCAAAGACGAGCGGCAAAGCCAAGGCCGCATTTCTTCGCCGTGCAGCCGACGGATTCGATGCCCATCGTGACGAGCTCGCAGCACGAGCGCATCTTGAAACTGCGCTCCCCATGCCGCGCCTTCTCGGCGAAGTCGGCCGCACCTCTGGCCAGCTGCGTCTCTTTGCCGGAGTCGTAGAAGAAGGCTCTTGGGTCCAGGCACGCATCGACCCGGCTCTGCCTGACCGCCAACCGCTTCCGCGCCCCGATATCCGTTCTATGCTTCGTCCGCTGGGGCCGGTAGTCGTCTTCGGCGCCAGCAATTTCCCTCTTGCCTTCTCCGTTGCCGGAGGCGACACCGCGTCCGCACTCGCTGCAGGCTGCCCCGTCATTGTCAAAGCGCATCCCGCGCATCCCGGCACCAGCGAGATCGCAGCGGCGATCCTCGCCGAAGCTCTCTCGGCCGAAGGCTTGCCGGCCGGCGTCTTCTCCATGCTGTTCGACGCGGGCATTGAAGTCGGCGCAGCGCTGGTGAAGCACGCGCTGGTTCGCGCTGTCACCTTTACCGGCTCATTGCGTGGAGGCCGTGCCCTCATGGACCTCGCCGCGGCGCGTCCAGACCCCATTCCCTGCTTCACAGAGATGTCCAGCGGCAACCCGGTCTTCGTACTCCCGGGTGCACTACGCAAAGGCCCAGCCGAACTGGCCAAAGGGCTCTTCGGATCGTTCACTCTCGGCGCGGGCCAATTCTGCACCAAGCCTGGAATCGTACTCGTGCCCGATTCCGCCGAGACGACCAGTATGCTGCAAGAAGTCGGCGCACTCGTTGAATCCTCGGCGCCGTTCACACTGCTAACCGCCGGCATTGCACGCGAATATGCCCGCGCCACATCGTCTCGTGCCGAAGAGGTCGCTATCGCTGCAAAGGCCAAAGAACCGGACGCCTCCTCGACATGCTTCGCCGGTGCACAGGTTTACACGGCGAGTCTCGATGAATTTCTCGCACAGCCGGAACTATCCGAGGAAATCTTCGGCCCCAATACGCTCATCGTTCGATGCGACCGCGCCGGGGATTATCTTCGCGCCGCTCGCGCGCTTGACGGCCACCTCACCGCAACCATCCTCGGAGACGAAGCCGACCTCGCTGCCAACGGCGAACTCATTCGCATCCTCGAACAAAAGGCAGGCCGCGTCATTTTCAATGGATATCCGACAGGCGTCGAAGTGACGCATGCCATGGTGCACGGTGGCCCGTATCCATCGACATCCGACCCGCGCTTTACGTCCGTGGGCAGCCTGGCGATCTATCGCTTCGCACGGCCTGTCTGTTTTCAGGGTTTCCCGCAGACCATGCTTCCACCGGAACTGCAGGATGCAAACCCACTTGGCATCCGGCGTCTGCGCGACGGCAAGCCGGAGGCTTAAGGAGCATGCTCCGCCCATGCTGACGGCCCTGCACAGGATCACAGTCTCACAGGATCACAGTTTCACAGGATTCTTGAGCTTTTGTCCGCAAACACTTGTTGCAATGTAGCTTGCGAAGGCTCCCACAGTCTCACAGTTTCACAGGGAAAAATGAAAAGTGGGGGGTGGGTCGCGTCCTTTCCGACCCAAACCACTTGAACCCTTAAGCTCTGACCAAAATTGGCCCTCTCCAAAACTGCGAAAAACCGCGTTCGTTCAACGCGCTCCGAAATGCACTTTTGAGAGGGTCGGTTGGCAGAGTCATTCTGCATCCGCATGATCCTGCCACACGAGATTCGAGCTCAACCCCAGTATGCGCCTTTCGAGGTAATTAGGATGCAAATGCAAGCGATTGAAATCGGAAGAGTTACAGGCGTTAGGGCTTGACAAGTTTTCCACAGGTGGGCGAATTTGGCTGGTCGAGCCCGCTACGCTGCCTTACAGCACCCGAGCCAGCCACTGCCCGGTGTGCGAATGCAGGTTGGCGGCAATTTCTTCCGGCGTTCCTTCAGCTACGATTCTGCCGCCGCCTTCGCCGCCCTCGGGTCCCAGGTCGATCACCCAGTCGGCCGACTTGATCACGTCCAGGTTGTGTTCGATCACCAACAGCGAGCCACCGCTGTCGATCAATTTTCGAAACGCCGTCAGCAGCTTTGACACATCGTCGAAGTGCAACCCCGTCGTCGGTTCGTCGAGAATGTAAAGCACCCGGCTCGCCTGCGATGGCTTGGCACTGGCATTTGCCGACCGCACCTGCCCCAGGTGCGCCGCCAGCTTCACGCGCTGGGCTTCTCCGCCTGAGAGCGTGGTAGCCGACTGCCCCAACCGCAGATAGCCAAGCCCCACCTCATCCAGCACGGCGAGCTTTTCAAGCAGGCGCGTCTGCCCGGTAAAGAAGCGCAGCGCTTCCTTCACAGTCATCTGCAGCACCTCGTGGATGCTTTTGCCCTTGTACTGCACTTCCAGAATGCGCTGCTGGTAGCGCGTGCCGTTGCAGTCTTCGCAGGGCAGTTCCACATCCGCCAAGAACTGCATCTCCACCGTTACGGTACCGTCGCCTTCGCATGTGTTGCAGCGTCCGCCCGGCACGTTGAAAGAGAAATGCCCTGGCGTCAGCGAAAGCCTCTTCGCCTCCGGCTGCGATGCAAACAATTCGCGAACCAGGTCAAACCCCTTGATGTAGGTGATCGGGTTGGAGCGCGGTGTCCGCCCGATCGGCGTCTGATCCACCAGCACCACATCATTGAGCCGCTCCACTCCCTTGAGCGACGTAAAGGATCCGGTCGGGTCTGCACCCTCGGTCTGCCCCAGCGCGCGCGCCACGGCGCGATAGAGCACATGATGGATTAGCGTCGATTTACCCGATCCCGAAACTCCCGTGATTGCCACCAGCATGCCCAGGGGAATATCGACATCGAGCTTGTGCAGGTTGTTGGCTTCGGCCCCGCGCAACACCAGCTTCTCTTTGCCCGGCGCGCGCCGCCGTGTTGGCACGGGAATCGAAATCTTGCCTGACAAGTATCTGCCCGTGAGCGAATTCGTGTTCGCCTCTATTTCCGCCAATGCGCCCTCAGCCAGCACCTTGCCGCCGAACTCGCCTGCGCCCGGCCCAAGATCCAGCAGATGGTCGGCCGCGCGCAATACGTCGGCATCGTGTTCCACCACAACGATCGTGTTCCCCAGGTCGCGCAGCTCCTTCAAAATGCGAATCAGGCGGGCCGTATCCCGCGTGTGCAGTCCGATCGACGGCTCATCGAGCACGTAAAGGGTGCCTACCAATCGCGAGCCCAGAGATGTCGCCAATTGAATCCTCTGCGCTTCTCCTCCAGACAGGGTCGAGGCCAACCGGTCCAGCGTCAGGTATTCCAACCCCACGGCATCCAGAAAACTTAACCGCTGCCGCACTTCTTCCAGAATTGGGCCCGCAATCTCCGCCTGCATCGGCTGCAACTCCAGCGCATCAAAGAATTCCTTCGCATGCGCAATCGTCAGTGCCGCGGCCTGGCAAATATTTTGGCCATTGAGCCGGACGGCGCGTGCCTCAGCCCGCAAGCGCTGTCCCCGGCAATCCGGGCATTCCGCGTACCCGCGATACTTGCTCAGCATTACGCGCACGTGCAGCTTGTACTTCTTCCGCTCCATCTGGGCAAAGAATCCGTGTACTCCGGCGAAGCTGCCCTTTCCGCGAAGCACCGTCTCCCGCGCTGCTTCCGGCATGTCGCGCCACGCAGTGTCGAGAGGAACGCCCAACTCTTTCGCCTGTTTCTTCAAGTCTGTAAACCAGGGTCGATACTTTGGCCGGTTCCAGGGATCGATCGCCCCCTCGTTCAGGCTCAATCCCTTGTCGGGAATGACAAGGTTCAAGTCATAGTCCACAGTGTTGCCGAAACCCTGGCAGCGCGGACACGCCCCAAAGGGGTTGTTGAAACTGAAGAGCCTTGGCTCGGGCTCCTTGCCCGGCCTGTGGCAACTCGTGCACTCGTAGGCGCCCGAGAAGCGATGTTGAATGCGGGGCGCAGTCTCATCGCGCGGCGCTTCTTCAAACACAACCTCATCGGCTTCCCGGTAGGCCGTCTCTGCCGCATCGACAATTCGAGCGCGATTTTCCCCGCTCACGACGATGCGGTCGACGAGCACATAGAGCGGCGCCGCAAAGTCGACGTCCAGCAGCGACTCAGGCGTCGAGAACTCGAAGATCTGCCCATTCTGATAGAGCCGGTTGAATCCCGATTTGCGCAGATCGAGGAGGCGCGCTTTCATCGCATCGGAAACCCGCTCCGGTTCATTCTCTTTTGCAGCGATTTTCGCCTTTGCTTTGGACTTCGCCGGCTTTGCCTTGGCCTTCTCTGCGGCTTCGCTTACAACGTCATGCCGCACCGGAAATAACGCCTGCAGACGCGTTCCCTCATCCAGCGCCAGAATGGCCGCGGCCACTTCATCGATCGAGTCCCGTTTCACCAATCCGTCGCAGTAGATGCAATGTACTTCGCCGCAACGGGCATACAAGAGCCGCAGATAGTCGTAGATCTCCGTTGCCGTGGCCACCGTGGATCGCGGATTCCGCGTCGTATTCTTCTGCTTGATGGCGATTGCCGGGGCCAGCCCATCGATCTCATCGACATCCGGCTTTTCAATGCGCTCCAGAAATTGCCGCGCATACGCCGAAAGCGACTCGACATACCGCCGCTGCCCTTCGGCATAGATGGTGTCGAAAGCCAGCGACGACTTGCCCGACCCAGACACGCCGCTCACCACCGTCAGCCTACCGTGAGGTATCTCGCAGGAGATGTTTTTCAGATTATGGGTCCGTGCGCCACGGATAATGATTGCGTCGTTCGCTGAAGTCAAAGGGAAGGCACCGGTATGAATTCGGCAGGCACCCCCTCAGACTCGGCTGAGAGCCTGAGGGCGAGACTCACCATCTTCATTATAGAACGCGTACCAAGGAATCGGCTGCTGCTCAGTGCAGCACACCGACTTTAAGCAACCGGCATAGCTCCTGTATCTTCAACGCGCGCACTCTTCGCGTAGGCCCAGAGAAAGACGCTGCCCACCGCCAGAAGGCTGAGCGGCACTGAAAAATCCCAGACAGCTGTTACGCAGCGTCCCCAAAAACCCGTCGTGGGCAATCCAAAATGATTTACCGCCGTGAGAAACAGCACCCACGGCAAATCTCCATTCAAGATAAATGCAACCCAGACCACAATGAGCGCGAGCCATCCGATGCTGCCACGCCGCGACCACAGCAACGCGCATCCAGGAATGGCGAGAATCAGGAGTTTTGCGTCGTATTGCCGGTGATAGATGGGAAGCAGACTGAAACAGGCGACCGCCGCCAGCGCAAACCATGAGTTCTCTTGCGTGGCCGGCTTTCGCAGTGCGACAACCATCCACACAAGAAGAAACGGAAGAAAAATCAGGTAGGCAGCCAGGTTGTAGGTGTGAGGATCAGGCCAGAAAAAGCTGGTTACGGCTTGCAGATTGGTGAGCACCAGCGTCCCATGTCCGGCGCTGGGATCATTCATTCCGCCTCTCACAGAGAAAACACTTAAATTAGCGCTGAATTCGTTCGGCCAATGCGGATTGAGATGAAATGCCCAGAGGCCGCCCAAAATACTGACGACCGCGATGGCGGCAAACGTCTGTAGAGACCGCTTGCGAAGCGCTCCCCCAGCGAGCAGGAAATACAGCCAGATCAGCCCTACGTCATGAGGTTTGAAGGCAAGGGAGACTGTAAGGCAGGCAACGCCAATCCACTCGTGGCGTTGTCGAACGAAACACCAGATCGCAATGACACAGAGAGGAACAACAAATCCCGCAGGATTGCCAAAATAAATAAGGGACCCGCTGTTCGCCAGGCAAAACGCAAGCAGCAATCCGCTCAACAGGGGCGCGTGTCTGCACCCAAGATCCCACATCAGAAAGCACGCCGCGAGAAAGCTGCCGACAATCATTACAAGCCAAAGCGCCTGCCCCCCATCAAACGGCATCAGGGCCAGCGGCAATGTGAACGGAAAGACCGAGGGAAGATAAATGTTGTGGTTGATAATCAGGCGATTGCGATCGGATACCGGAAACCGCTCTACTTTTTGGGAATAGAGGGCATCGATGTCGGCAACGCTGTAGGGATCGCAACCCGCATGCACCAGGCAATCGCCCGCATAGTATGCCGTTCGATAGTCGAGAAGCGGCACGCGATCTGCGCTCATGAGCACGACGCCGAAGAGGACAAACGCGACACTGCCCAGCAGCATCAGGTAGAAGCTGTCCGTCTTCGCCTTCGACTTGCTCATAGACGAAAGACTAACTGGGCGTTCTTTCCACGCAAGAAGAAATTGCCGCGGATTTTCGGCCCGGGTAGTCTCGCAGTCAACGGCCGCACAGGCGAACGCGGCAACTGCAGCAGCAGGTCGATGCGCAAAGGCAGCAGGTGTATGCGCACACGATCCGCGTGGGCTCCACGCTACAGAGCCCGATACCTGCAGAATTGCACAAAGTTTTTATGCCTGAGCTGTCGCGTTTCCTCGCCTTTACCACCGTACAGCAAGGCTAGAAACTGCGACCAGTCCTACGCCGCGCGTGCCTGCGCGATCGATTCAGGCAGTGTGTAAGCCATCGCGGAGACATGCAAAGCAGCCTCGCGATTCAAGACGCCTGCGAGTGCCAGCAATGCGCGTGAAGCGCAAGCCGGGCAACTCGTCGCGCAATTTCCAATGCACTCGCAATCCTGGCAAAGGTACGCAGACGTCAACGGAATATGTTCCATCATCGGGGAAGCCATGATGTCACCTTTTGTACTGGGTTGCCCTGGAGGAAGCTGATGGTTCTGAAAGCTTCCGTTCCGAACAGCGGCTCCGCACACTTTGATAGATGCCTGTGCACCTTGACGGGTTGTGCATTTCTTGACTGACGCGTCCCGTCTCCTCGCAAAACCATCGTTCTCATATGCTGCTTGCTCCCAGCCTTTCCTGTGTTCAAGAGTAGGTCGTTTCAACGCGCGAAAGCTATTCCCCGTTCGAGTGAAAAGCGGATTACCCTTTTCAACATCAAATCCATTACTTAAGGGAACAACACTCATTCAACAGCTCTTGCAGCCACTGCAAAACAAACTCGCCGGTGACAGGTACTTCAAAATGTATTCGCTTCACAACCGCGCACTTCGCAAGCCCACATTGCGCTGCAGGCTCAACTCATTCAACACATTAGCGGACGTATGATACTTCCGCTCTGTTCTTCTCCCAACAAAACCCCCACGAAATCCACAGAAATCGCGAAGTTCCGGACCGAACCTCAGTGATACCTGCCAGTTGCCGGTGCGAACACGATACTCTGTTGGTCAGCGTGACTCACGAGACACAACTGGATGTGCTGGAGGACCTGGCGCGCGCCTCAGGCGCGGAGTTTCCTTCGCTGCACGGCGATCCGTCCTCAAACCCAAATAACGTGGCCGCTGCCGGAATTCCTTTGTTGAAATCTCCGAAAGATGCGCCGGCTGAACTCACGCCCTTCATGCGTCAGTGGACCGCAGCCAAGAGCGAAAATCCCGATGCGCTTCTCTTCTTCCGCATGGGCGATTTCTACGAACTCTTCTACGACGATGCAGTGGTAGCGAGCCGCGAATTGCAACTCACGCTCACTGCGCGCGATAGAGAAAAGCAAGTTCCGATGTGCGGAGTTCCCTATCACTCCGTTGAGTCCTACCTCGCGCGCTTGCTGCGCCGCGGCTTTCGCATCGCCATTTGCGATCAGATGGAAGATCCGAAGCTGACGAAAAAGATTGTCCGCCGAGAAGTCACACGTGTTCTTTCACCCGGCACCGCACTCGACTCTGCACTGGGGCAGGAACAGAACAATTTTCTTGGCGCGTTGTTTGTGAGCGCGCCCCAAAGCCGGCAGCCAAACTCCGCACCCTGCGCCATTGCGCTCCTCGACGTCTCCACAGGCGAATTCCGCGTTGCAGAATTCACCGGCACAAAGGCGCTCCAGCAGGCTTTGGATCTGCTTCTGCTCGCGTCGCCCAGCGAGGTTCTTCTGGCCTCAACCGCTTCGGCACCCGCCGGGCTTGAAAAGGTCCGGGCCATTACGCGCGTAGAAGATTGGGTCTGGACCCACGATTTCGCGGTGCCCCTGGTGGCGCGCCAATTGCATGTCAAATCCCTTGAAGGCTTTGGCCTCGTTGGGCACGAACCCGCGGCCATTGCCGCCGGCGCCGTCCTCCACTACGTCCGAACCACGCAAAAGAACGATGCTCTGCATATTGATTCGCTGCGCTTTCAGGAGCACTCCACTGCTCTCGAACTCGACCAGGTCACGGTCCGCAATCTCGAACTCGTAGAACCACTCTTCGCCGGTCAGGATACGCGCACCACTCTCTTCCATACGCTCGACTGTTGCCAAACGCCGATGGGCAAGCGCCTTCTCCGCGCCACCATCCTTCGGCCTCTGATCGAGCAAGCCGCAATTGAGGCCCGCTACGCCGCAGTCGACGAAGCTCGCAGCGACCTGCTCAAACGCGAAGAAACGCGCCGCGCATTCAACGGCATTCTCGATCTTGAACGCCTGCTGGCTAAACTTAGCCTTGACTCTGCAGGCCCCCGCGATCTCCGTGCCCTCGCCGCAAGCCTTTCTCATTTGCCGGCATTGCAGCATGCGCTCGGTGCGCTGACATCCCCGCTCTGGAAGACGCTCACGAACGACCTCGACGTCCTTGAAGACGTAACGACTCGTGTCATCTCCACCATTAACGCCGAGCCCCCGCTCACCATGTCTGACGGCGGCTTCATCGAAACCGGCGTTGACGCCGAACTCGACGAGCTTCGCACCATTTCTACGACCGGCCGTCAACAGATCGCCGCGATCGAAAGCCGCGAACGGGATCGCACGGGCATTGGTTCGCTCAAGGTTCGCTATAACTCTGTTTTCGGTTACTACATCGAGATTACCAAGTCGAACCTTGCGCACGCGCCGGCCGACTACGAACGAAAGCAGACTCTGGTGAACGCGGAACGCTTTACCACCCCGGAGCTCAAGGAATACGAGCGCAAAATTCTCACTGCGCATGATCGCTCGATCGAAATTGAAAAGCGCATCTTCGCGGAACTCCGTAAGTTCGTCCTCGAAAGCGCCGGCCGCATCCGCCGTTCCTCCGCCCTCGTTGCCGAGGCCGATCTCCTGGCCAACTTCGCGCATATCGCGGCCGCTCGACGCTATTCCCGCCCAGTCCTGGTCGATGAACCCATCCTTGAAGCGGTGGCAGCGCGCCATCCCGTCATCGAGCAGTGGATGGAAGACACACGCGAAGGCCGCTTCGTGCCCAACGATGTATACCTGAACTCGGGCGAAGCGGGGCCCAGTCTTCTACTCATCACTGGTCCCAACATGGGCGGCAAAAGCACTTACCTTCGTCAGTGCGCGATGCTCGTTCTCCTCGCGCAAATGGGCAGTTTCGTGCCCGCGGAGAGTCTTCGCTTCGGGCTTGTCGATCGCATCTACACCCGCATTGGCGCAAGCGACAATGTTGCCCGCGGGCGCTCCACTTTTATGGTCGAGATGACCGAAACTGCCACGATCCTCAACACCGCCACGGCACGCTCTCTGGTTCTTCTCGACGAAATGGGCCGCGGCACCGCAACGTTCGACGGCCTGAGCCTTGCATGGGCTACGGTCGAATTTCTCCACGCCGAGGTCGGAGCCCGCACACTGTTCGCCACGCATTACCACGAACTCACGATGCTTGCCGAGAAACTCAAGCGAGTGCGCAATCTTCGCGTTGGCGTCAAAGAAGCGGCGGGTGGAATCGTCTTTCTCCACAACATCGAGCCTGGCGCGGCCAGCAAGAGCTATGGCATCGAGGTCGCCAAACTTGCCGGTCTTCCTTCCGCTGTCATTGAACGGGCAAAACATGTTCTACGTCAGCATGAGAAGCAGGAGCGGCAAAGCGTCCAGGTCGAAACTACGCCCGAGCCAATGCAGTTGACCATCTTCACGCCTCTTTCGCAGCGCATCGTCGATCGCATTGAAGCCGTCGACGTGAATGCTCTCACGCCTTTGCAGGCGCTCAATCTGCTGGAAGAGTTGCAGCAGGAATTGAAAGAGAAAGCATGACTACCCACCTTCGCCATGCCGTCGGCGGTCTGCTCGTCGTGGGTCTCAGCAGCACCGAA